>NZ_JBFRFJ010000015.1:0-129552 GCF_052114765.1 Terriglobus sp. 2YAB30_2 | reverse complement strand
GTTCCTGGAGCTGCAGCAGGTCGATCACACCGCATGGAGAAAAGAGGTGATGGATCACGAGGAGCTCTTCCTCCTGCTCCACGCTCACTTGCCACCGGAGATGATCTACGAACGTGAACTGCTCATCTGCAGACTCTAGGCAAGCCCTAACTATTCCGCCGGCGGATTGTGATCCATGCGGAAGCGATAGGTCAGGCCGACGTAAAGCAGCGTCTCGGGAAGCCCCTTGCTGTTGTCTTTGAGCAACTGGCCAGGGAAGAGATGGCTTACGCCCAGATTGGCTACGACGGACTCGCGGTAAACGTACTTGGCTGAGAGGTCGAGAGAGTTTCCGAGATTGGTATTGGTAAACCCGGCCGTAGGCGCCTTGATGAGAACAGATCCTGCGCTGTTATAGAGGCTATCCATCTTCGTGGCCAGGGTCTGATGGCTTGCCTGGAAGAGCAACGTAAGGTTGGTTGTTGGACGCAGATCGAGATTGAACCGGCGCTGCTTGATGTTCTGGAACCCAAACAGGTCCATCAATTGAAAGGCGTTGTGATTGCTGGGATAAAGCTGGTCGTAGGTGCTGATGCGGTTGAGATTGCGACGAGGGTTGCCGGTGGCGTAGTCATACTCGACACCTGCCCGGGGCTGTAAAGGCAGTTTAGCCGCGCTGTAGTAGACCTTCGCGAAGCCCGCACCCGCATGGATCGCATCGTTGGAGAAGCTGCCGCGCTGCAGGTTTCCCATCGCCTGGTAGCTGAAGTGCGCAGGCAGAGCGCCTTCGACCTCGGTGCCGAACGTGGTCTCCAACTCACTGCCGGCGATCTTTTGCTGGCTGGTTACGGAGCGCATGGCCTTGATATAGACAAAAGGCTGCAGGTTGGCATTGGGAACGATCGAACGCAGGGACGCATAAGCTCCATGAAAGTTCAGACCTGCGCCATGTGTGTCCAGGGACGTGGGATGCACTGCAACCACAGAGCTGGTGAATAGATCGAGGTGGTTCCTGCGTCCTCCCATACTCAGGCGGAAAGCATCGAAGGTACGGCTGTTGTTTGCCCAGTCGCTGATACCGATAAGGCGCTCGCTGCCGAACTTCAACTCCTGGCGTCCGGCGATGAGCTGAAGATAACGATGGTGCAGTTCAAGATAGCCCTGCCGGAGGTCGAAGCCGTCGCGCATATTGCTGGCGACCAGGCTAACTGACTGACCAAGAGCGTGGGTGTCATGGAACTGCATATAAGCCGACATGAAGCTTGTCGGGCGAATTGTCATACCACCGCGCACACGCGTCAGGCTGTAAATGCGTTGACCTTTGGTGTAGTTGTAGGCCGTTTGAAATTCACCGCGGTCCCGCACTTCCATATCAAAGGAAAGCCATCGTGGCAGGGGATCAACCTTGATGGGCTGAACCTTGCCCTTCTTCTGAGGATAATCCGCATAGACCGGCGTCGAACCTATCTTCCTGGCAGTTGCTTTTTTATCTTTAGGCGCGGGCTGTGCTTGAACGGGCGGAACAACCATGCCTGCAGAAACGGCGGCGGCTAAGAAGAGTCGGGATAGACGGACAGTCATAGGGATACTCGCAAAGGAAGCAGGAATTTCTTTATTTCTTATCGTTCGTTTGGATGGTCCCAGCCGGTGGAGACGCGGACGACATCTTCTCCAACCCTGAAGATCCCGCTGAAGTTATCGTGAGCCAATTCCGGACGGTCGGCCTGTATGTCGCCGACGACCGGCATAGACAGCAGTGCGTCGGTCTTGCCCCGCAGTGCCTTTACCTTACCGGCGATGATGTTCACGATCTCTCCGATCGCGTCATTTCTCATCTCGACGTCATCGACTTCACTGGGATCGTCGAAACCGAGCATGGTAGCGCTCAGGCGATCGGCTGTTGCCTGGCTCAATTCCAGACGGATCATGCCCGATGGCGTACCGTTGAAATCGACAACGGCATGTAACTCTACCGGGAAGCTCTCGCAGCCAGTCTGCGACATCTGAACCTCACAGCCCGTAAGTGCACTCAGCGCATCCTGTATTGTGTTTGATACGTTCATGGAAAACGTCCTCCTAAATTTGGCCTAGTAGACTCCCAGCACGGAGACAAGGCCACAGTCCTTTCCAGAGATAACAACTTTGTAGTTAATGGCTGATCCAGACTTTTTCAGGAGCTCTGAAGCAGGGTGAAGGATCTTCAGCTTATTCGTGGTCATCATGCGAAGCAGCACACGCTCATCACCGCTGAGGCAGGTCGAGCAGATATTCAAAGCCTCATAGATGGGGTCGCGTACGCTGTCTTCCATGGGTTCGGTCTGCGCTCGCTCGAGCGCGATATTTGCCGGCATTCCAATCAGGAGTCCGGCAATGGCCGCAATAAAGGGAAGATCCGCCTGTACGATGATGGGCCGCCCCGCCGGTAACGTCTCGTAAACGGCATAGACCTTTTTTGCCTCTGCTGCAGGCAGTGTCTTTGCTTCCGAGAAATTGACGGGGCGGTCCACCAGGTCAGTGAATAAGTGGGAGAGCGCAAATGCAGTGGGTCCAGACATAGCTACTTGCTCATATGCGGCGAAAGAGCCGCGTCGATATTTTCGGGCGTAAAGGGTTTCGTGATGAAAAAGCTGGCGCCTTCTTTCATCGCGGTCTCGCGGATGTCTTCTGAAGATTCCGAGGTGATAAAGCCGAAGGGCACCTGGCAATTTTGGCCACGAACCCGTTTCAACAGATCGATGCCAAGCATTTCCGGCATATTCCAGTCCGAAAGAACAAGTTTCGGCTGTTCAGCCTGCACCATGCTGAGCGCCTCGGCGCCGTTGCCGGCCTCGCCGATCTGCAGATTTTCGTAGCCGGCCTGGCGTAGCGCTCGTTTAACCAGCTGGCGCATTGTCTTGCTGTCGTCTACCAAAAGGATGTCCATATTTCGCTCGCTTGTAGTCGCGGGATGCGACTGGTGAGCTTATCGGCGGATGCCGCCAGAAGATGAGGCGCATCGGGCGAAGTTTTATACAAAAGGCCGGCTCATGTTGTCACCGGGCAAGTCGATAAAAAGGGTGAATGACCTCGAAACACTTTTGGGCGGTACCGTGACATTGACAAGCAGATCTCTCATGACCGTAGGCATCAGCGATTGCGCCGTGACTGCTGATCCGCAGGGGGTGCTGGCGACACACGCTCTTGGTTCATGCATCGCCGTAGTAATCCATGACCCAGTTGCAAAGGTAGCGGGTCTGTTACATTTCATGCTTCCGGACTCCTCAACCGATCCGGAACGAGCCCGCAGTAAGCCGTTTATGTTTGCGGACAGCGGTATTCCCGCCTTCTTCCGCATGTCCTATGAGCTTGGAGCATTGAAGCAGCGGCTCAAGGTTTCGCTGATCGGCGGTGCCCAGGTTCTCGGTTCGAACGACGTATTTCAGATTGGAAAACGGAACCATGTAGCCGCGCGCAAGATCCTATGGAAGGCCGGCGTCATGGTGCACCACGAAGAGGTTGGCGGTGACGAGCCGCGGACGGTCCACATGGATGCGAGTTCAGGAAGAGTGGTGATCTCGCACGGTGGTAAAGAACGAGAATTAGTGCCTGCAGCAGAGGAAAGGAAGCGCAACGTATGACACGGAATGTATTGATCGTCGATGATTCCCCGGCGATGCGTAAGGTGATCCGGAAAGTGCTCATGCTCTCGAACTTCGAGACGCAGGAGTGCTTCGAGGCCAACGACGGCCTGGAAGCATTGGATATCCTGCGCATCGAGGCGGTGGACGTGGTCCTGACGGACATCAACATGCCGCGTATGACTGGGGAAGAGCTATTGGAACAGATGTCGCAAGATGACATTCTGTCGCAACTGCCGGTGATGGTGATCTCCACCGACCGCAGTGAGGAACGCGTGCGGCGTATGAATGCGCTGGGCGCCAAAGGATATGTCACCAAACCCTTTGCTCCGGAGACGCTGGGAGTGGCGTTAAACGAGCTATTCGTGGAGGCTTAACAATGTCAGTCGAACAGATATCGGCAACTCTTCAAACAGCAATGACCGAAGTGCTGGAGTCGATGTGCTTTATCCTGCCGGGAGAGCCGGTCGATATGGCAGCCTTCGCGGGTGAACCCTGGATGGAACATACCCTCACCTTCCACGGTCCGGAAGAGGGCCGCTTTGGAATCCGCGCGCCGCGTCCGGTAGCGGTTCGCATCGCCTCTGACTTCCTTGGAGAAGACCCCGTTGATCTGAGCGAGCAGCAGGTGGGCGAAGTCATGAACGAGCTGGCCAACATGGTATGCGGCAACGTGCTCGGCCACTGCTATCACGATCACGCTTTCGCTCTGACATCGCCGACGGTGATGAATCCCATCTCGCAGGAGCAGGGAGCCCAGTTCGATTGGGAAGAGGGCGTGCTGGTCGCGTGGGTGAAGACCTACTAGATCTCTGTACGAATTGGAAAAGCCCTCTCTTTCGAGAGGGCTTCGTTTGCTGCATTGGTTCTATTTCAGGGGGTGCTGGAAGTCTGCCGAGGGCTAAGCACCGTGAAGAACCGATGGATAGACTGATCCATGCCGGTGTGGCCGGAAGAGGTAAGACCGGCAAGCAGCGCCGCATGCGACGCCGGAAGCGGAGCATGTAGCTGCACAGAGTTGAGTTGATGACAGGTATCGCAACCAGTCGGAGCGCTCTTCTGGGTGTGGCACGAGATGCAGCCGCCCATCGAGAGGTCCTTCTCGCGCGTGATGGCTTCGCGTTCGGCTACCGGACCATGGCAGTCCGCACACTGGGCTCCGGCGGAGGTGTGCGTGTCGTGGCTGAAGTTGACGAACGACGGCACACGATACACGCGAACCCATTGCAAGAGCTGGTTGTTTTGCGCAGCTTCAGCAATGCGTTTGATATCGGGTTTGTCAGTGGCGATGGATGCATGGCACAACATGCACTTGGAGGCCTGCGGCATGGCCACAGTAACTCCATTGCGTGCTGGGGCGTGGCAGGTGTCGCAGGCCATCTTGCCGTCACCGGCGTGCTTCTTATGGCTGAAAGCGACAGGCTGTGTAGGCGCCGGTGAAGGATTCGTGATGGTAGGTGCGCCGGACGAGGCCGCAGTTCCCGGAGCGGGGGCCGTGGAGGGCCTGGCGCCTGAGGGGACATCCTGGGCACGAATAACAGAAGCCGTACACAGAAGAACTGCGATCAGCAGGAAACGGCGCATGTTAGATGTTCCCCTTTCGCATCTCTTCAGCCAGGTATTCAGAAGCGCGCATCGCGAGGGCGCACATGGTGATAGTGGGGTTCTGCCAGCCGGCGGAGACAAAGACGCTCGCATCTGTAATGAACAGATTCTTGACGTCATGGCTCTGGTTCCACTTATTCACCACGCTGGTCTTGGGGTTGTCTCCCATACGCGCGGTGCCCTGCTCGTGAATCGAGTAACCCGGCGGGTTGAACTCATAGTTTCGGACCAGTACCTCAAAACCTGCGGCTTCGGCCATGGCAGCGGTGGTGTCCACCATATCCTTCGCCATGTTGATCTCATTGTCGCCATACTTGGTGCTGATGGTGAGCGTCGGCATACCCCATGCATCCACTACTTGCTTGTTCAATGAAACATGGTTTTCGTAGTGGCCCAGGGTTTCGCCCATGATGTTGGTGGTGAAGCCGCTGCCGTAATATTCGTCCAGCTTCTTCTCCAGGGAGCTGCCGTACTCCGTGAACCAGCGTGCGTCCATGGGGCCGGTGCTGCTGGAGACATTGACTGCGAAGCCGCGCAGGTAGCCGGGGGTCTTTGTCTCAAGATTACGGAAGCGCGGAATCAGCGCACCTCCACCGGTGACTCCCCGTTTGCCCTTGCCGCCACGTGCCTCCGGCACTGAGGCTGCGATACCGGCACCATAGATCTGGTCGCAGAGATGGTGGCCCAGGACGCCACTGGAGTTGGCGATCTCGGAGATCATAAGCAGACGCGTCGTCTCCAGCGTTCCCGCTGCCACAATAACGACACGCGCCTTGATGGTCATCTCGCGGTAGGAATGGCGGTCGATGAAGATCACACCGTCAGCCAGGCCGGTGTGCTTATCCACGGTGATCTTCCGCACGATGGAATTAGGAATCGTGGTGAGCTTCCCGGTAGCCACAGCATCCGGGATGAGCAGGTTGATAGATGCCGCCAGGCCGCCGGTGCCGAGTGCGGAACGGGGCTTGGTTACGGGCACGCCCATCTTCTTGCCGGCATCGACGAAGCGCTGCATGGCGTTCGACCACGGGACCTTATCTTCAATGAAGTTGCCGTCAGGATATTGCGGCAGACCGTCCGTGTGGCCCTGCACGCGGAAGATCCCTTCAACGCGCGAGTAGAACGACTCGAGGTCCTTGTAGGAGATCGGCCAGTTCTCGCCGAAGCCATCGTGGTCTTTGCACTTGAACTCGTAGTCGCTCAGACGGAACGACTGGCGGCCCCAGAAGGGCGAGCGCCCACCGACGCTGCGGACGCGAACCCAGTTGTACTGCTGCCCGGCAGGGTAGTTGTAGGGGATGACCTTCTCGTCGATCCACTGGTTGGCGCTGAACTCACTTGACTGAAAGATATGTGGGTGGCGACCCGGAGCATCCAGACCGCGAAACGGGAGCTGGTTTGCGGGCTTCAGGGTGCGGTCACGCTCGAAGTTGAGCATCGGACCCGCATCCAGCATGGTGCAGGAGATGCCCTTCTCCGTGAGGATCTTTGCAGCCATGCCGCCGGTATGTCCCGACCCAATGATCAGGACGTCAACTTTCTTCTCTGCCATAACGAATGCTCTATGCCTTCCGGAGTTGCAAAACCTGATTAGCTATGTGCCTGTTTTGTGACGGGCGCCGCTGTCTTCGGTGCGCCATGGCTCACCCACTTCTCCATGCCGGGATCGATGGGCGCCCAGTAGAGGCCAACTCCAGGCGTACGCTCACCGGAAGCCTCTGCAGCCGTAGCCCAGGCCGGCGAATTCATGGTGACGGTGCGAATGTCGCGATGAGCCAGCGCAATAAAGCGCTCGTGCTTCTCCCGGGGTGGGTGGTCGTTGATCCACGCCTTCAGGAAAGGACGGATGATGGCGTCGGCCTGCTTTTCATCGGTCTTGGCGAAGGCCACGTTGAACTTCTTCATGGAGTCGGCATTCAGCCGATCCAGGCCGTCGTTGTACATCGCCTGCCGGTCCGCCGGCGAACCGCCGATATGGAAGTCCAGAAACTGCGGTGTATCCGCCTGCAGAGAGGTGGGATATCCCTCTCCGCCAGGCATCAGGATCTCGCACAGATGCACCAGCGTGGCATAGCGCACGGGGGTGAAATAATGCGTGTCGGTGCTGGCGACCACATCCGGCAGAGTTACCGGGATGTTCGGCGAACGAAATGCCGCCATCTGCTGCATCCGGGTCTGGGCCGGGGCACTGGATGCGGCATTGGGTGAGACCGCCATCGTGCCCTGATCCACGGTGCTGGTGGCCGGTACAGGAGTAGTTGCCTGTGGTGGCTTTTGCTGGCCGAGCGCTGCCCCGGTAGCCGTTGCCGCGGCCAGCCCCTTAACAAAATCACGCCTCTTCATGAGAGGAACTTTATTTGCCACAAGGAATGAGCGTCAAGGTTACCCAGTCGATCGCTTAACTTCGGCAGTGGTTTCAACAGGATGGCTTTGCCGGTTCGTAGCGATTCGTGGCGCGCCTACCGCAAGAAAATCAAGGGATTATCGCGATCGTTAGAGCCATGGATGCGCCACTTTTCATCTTGTAACGGGGGCGTAAAATTTCCGGACGCCGACTGTCGATACGGCAAATGTCCTACGCGATTTGCGTTCGCGTTAGAGGTGCAAGAACGATGCCCTTCCGGGGAGAAGGGCATCGTTCTTGAGCAGCTGGCAATAAGAGCTAGAGCATTTTCCCTGTCATTGGGTATCCCGCGAGAGGCGTACAGCGGCGTTTTCGTTGCGGAAAACGCCCATGGATGCGGAAACCCTACATCACACCTACAGGGAAATGCTCTAACGACCGATGGCGGCAGCTTTCCTGACGAAAGGCTGTGAGATCTGTCTCACGATCTCGCCGGCAATTTTCTCAAGCGGCAGTGTCATCGCCGCCGCACCTATACGGGCTGCTTCCTTCGGCATTCCGTAGACGATGCTGGTGTTTTCATCCTGAGCGATTGTGACAGACCCTGTCTGCCGCATCTGCAGCATGCCTCGAGCTCCGTCAGTTCCCATGCCGGTAAGCAGTACACCCAATGCCGGACCACCCACGAGCTGGGCCACCGACGCGAACAGGACATCGACAGACGGACGGCTGAAGCACACCTGTGGGCCTCCGGCAACGCGTACCTTCAATCCGGCACTCGTGTGCTGCAGCGTCATGTGAAAGTCTCCTGGTGCGATCAGGATCAGCCCCGGATGGACATCGTCTCCATCCTTTGCCTCTCTGACTTCCATTGCGCAGGATTTATTGAGCCGGTCTGCAAAATGTTGTGTGAAGCCTGCCGGCATATGCTGTGTGATCAGGACCGGCGGCATGTCCGCGGGGAACTGGCTCACGATCTTCGCAACCGTTTGGGGACCTCCTGTCGAGGATCCGATAGCGATGATTCGACGCGAAGCAAAGCCAGGAAGGGCTCCGGTCGGAGACATTGGAGCGGCCACTGGCGAGATCGACGGCGCCATCGGTTGCGCGGCTACTGGTGTTGCCGGTGCCGATACTTCTGCCACCACTGCGGGCGACGGTTTGAATGCACGCGGATTCGCCTGCGCGCAGGCGCGAATCTTATCTGCAAGTGAGTTCGCAAGGTCGCCGACGGAGTAGGGGCCATTCGGCTTCGCAAGGACTTCGACGGCTCCCAGGCGGAAGGCTTCCATGGTTGCCGCGGCGGAGGCCTGCCCCAGCGAGCTGATCATGATTACAGGCATAGGCTTGTAATCCATCAGCTTCTTCAGGAAGGTGAGGCCGTCCATTCTCGGCATTTCGATGTCGAGCGTCAGAACGTCGGGGTTCAATGCGAGGATCTTCTCGCGGGCAACATACGGGTCTGGAGCTGTGCCTACTACTTCAATCCCAGGGGCATTGCGCAAGGCGTCAGAAAGAATCTTACGCACCGTTGCGGAATCGTCCACGATGAGGACGCGAATCGGAGAGGTTGTCTTCATCGGTGACCTACCGTGATCTCAAAGCGCCCGGCTTCTTGTAGACAGCAGGCTGTACGTATTCGAATCTGTGTTTCAGGTTGTTCAGACTTTCGGCATGTCCGACGAAGAAGTATCCACCAGGTTCCAGATGGTCATAGAAACGATTGACCAGCTCCTGTTGTGTCGGAATGTCGAAGTAGATCATGGCATTCCGGCAGAGGATCAGAGGATAGCTCTCGACAAACGACTCAAACTGCCTGATAAGGTTCAGCCGGCGGAACGAGATTGCTTCGCGAATGAACTGCTTGACGCGATAGTTTCCGGCAGCCGGCCCTACGCCGCGCTGCAAGTACTTGCGCAGAATCTCCATCGGAACCTGTTGGAAGCACTTCTCGTTGTAGGTCCCATCCTGCGCGCGCGCCAGCACCTTGGTTGAGATGTCCGTGGCCAGGAGCTTTACGGTAGGCCCGGAATTGGCATAGTGCTCACGAGCCGCAAAGGCGAGCGAATATGGCTCCTCTCCGGTGGCGCAGGCTGCACTCCAGATCGTGTACTCGCTGCGGTTAGCAAGCGCCGGAAAGATGGTGCCGGAAAGAAACTCAAAGTGCTTCGGCTCGCGGAAGAAGTTGGTGTAATTCGTCGTCAGGTGGTCGATCATCGTCACCAGAGCGTCGGACGACTTATCGTTGATCACGTACTCGTAGTACTCGGAAAAAGAGCCGATGTTCAGCGAGCGCATGATCTTGGTCAGGCGAGAGGCAACCAGACCTTCCTTGCCCTCTTCAATTGCCAAACCACAATAGTCGTAGGCAAGTTTCCTGAAGCGATTGAAGTCCTTCTGTGAAAGCGTCAGGTTGCTGATGGTGGTGACTGTGCTCATGCTGCCTCCTCACCGGGTTCGTTCGGCATTTTGAAGATCTGGACAACATCAAGGATCAGGCCGATGCGGCCATCGCCCAGGATCGCGCATCCAGTCAGGCCGGTGCTATCGCTGAAGGTCTCGCCCAGACTCTTGATCACAATCTCCTGACGTCCGAGCAGATCGTCCACATGGAGACAGAACTGACGTCCCGCGCCCTCGCACACGACAACCAGGCCCTGGCAGATATCTTCAGAACGAGGCTTGATGCCGAAGCGGCGGTGCAGCCTGACGAGCGGGTAGAGATTGCCGCGCATCAGGATCATCTCTTCCGTACCTTGTACCCGGACCAGCATCTCCTGTGTCGGGCGCAGCATCTCGCGAACCGAGAAGACCGGAATGATGTAGCGGTGGTCCCCGACTACGATCACAAGGCCTTCGATGATAGCCAGCGTGAGCGGAAGATGGATGTAGAAGGTCGTGCCCTTACCAAGCTCAGACTCAATCTGGATATGGCCGCGCAGATTCTCTACATGTTTGCGGACGACATCCATGCCAACGCCACGGCCCGAGATATCCGTAATCTTTTCCGCTGTCGAGAATCCGGGCGCGAAGATGAGCTGGAAGATCTCAGTTTCCGTCAGTTGCGTATCTTCGGTGACCAGGCCACGTTCCAGAGCCTTGCGGAAGATCTTGTCCGGATTGAGCCCGCGCCCGTCATCGGAGATGGAGACGACGATCCTACCGGACTCGTGTTCCGCGGAAAGACGCAGTGTCGCGGTCGGATTCTTGCCGGCTGCCGTGCGTTCCTGCGGTGTCTCGATACCATGATCGAGTGCATTCCGGATCATGTGCAGCAATGGATCAGAGAGCTCTTCCGCGATCGTCTTGTCGAGTTCTGTGCCTTCACCAGCGAGCAGCAATTCCACCTGCTTGCCGTGCCGGCGCGAGAGATCACGAACCAGCTTGGCATTCTTCTGGAAGAGTGGGCCGATGGGCATCATGCGGATGTTCATGGCGCGCCGCTGGACCTCACCTGTAATGCGGGCCAGTTGCGCCAGGTCGCCTATGAGCCGAGCATCGCGATTGCTGGCGACCATCGGATTGTGGCTCAAGATCGACTGTGCGATCACCATCTCGCCGACCATGTCCATAAGCTGGTCGAGCTTAGCGGTATCGATACGGATTGAGGCCGAGACGGGTTCGCTCTTGCTAACGGCTGCTTGAGGCGCAATCGCGGGGGCGGATTCGGGCTCCGCCGCCTTTACCGGCGCGGCAGCTGGGGATTTAACAGCTTCAGCCTTTGGTGCGGCCGCGGGAACAACCGTCTCTGCCGTTGGCGCAGGGGCAGGCGCAGCGGCTTCCACCTTCGGTGCGGCAGGAACAGCAGGAGCAACAGGTGTCTCTTCCTTGGCTAGGGGCGGTGCAGGGGCAGCCGCTGGTTCTGCCTTTGGTGCCGGAGCAGTAGCAGGAGCTTCTTCGTTCACTGGAGCCGCTGCAGGTGCGGCTACCGGTGCAGCCTCTACGGCGGCAGGTTCGGAGGTTGAGCCTCCATCGAGTGCTCGTTGAGTAACGGTGGTAATGGTGCGCAGCAGGGCGCGGTTGTTCTTCGCCTTGCCGGGATCAGCTCCGTTCAGTGCGCCGTTGACGCGGTTTACTTCTGCCTGCAGGTACTCTGAGCTCTCCAGAACGAGATCGACGATCTCCACGCTGATCTGAACGCGGCTGTTGCGTGCATGATCCAGCAGCGTTTCGACTTCGTGCGCTACGCCCTGGACGCCCTTCAGGCCAAGGAAACCGGCCAGGCCTTTGATGGTATGGAAGGCGCGGAAGACCGCATGGACTGCGGGCAACTGGGACGGATCACGCTCAAGCGCCAGAATCTGCTCTTCGATGGCAGCCAGATGCTCCTGCGATTCGGTGACGAAGCCGGCAAGCATCTCAGGATCGTCGTCGAATGCGACTTCATCCTCTTCCATCGGCTCTTCCACAGCGACAGCGGCCGTGGTCTGCGCGATGGCGGCAGCCGCAACAGGTGCTGGTGTCGGCGCCTGGACGACTGGTTCCGCTTCACCGCGCATCAGACGCTGAAATGCGGTAAAGGGCTCTTCGGCGATCATCTTGCCCTTTGAGCGGTCATTGGCCAGTGAGTTGGCGCGTTTCGCGATCTCTGCAAACGCAGGATCTTTTTGTGCGAGCGCAGCCAATTGGATAAGGCGCTGTTCGGTCAGAGAACCTGGTCCATCGACCATCCAGAGCGTTGCCAGCTCGTCGAGCCGCGCAGCAAGCTGGTCGGCAACCGGTGCAGTATTTTTCGTGGCACTCATGCGTCTAATACCTGAAAGAGGGGCTGTAGTGTCGTGCTTAGTTGATTTCCTGCGAGGCTTCGATATAGAAGACCTTGTCGGTGTCGAGCAGCAGCTTTACTTTCCCGCGTACCTTCGCCATCCCGAGCAGAAAGGGAACCGAAGCTCCGTTGCCGAAGTCCGGGCTGGGTTCGATGTCCTCTTCCGAGATGGACAGGACTTCGCTGACTCCGTCAGCGACTGCGCCAATCAGGCGCTCGCCTATGGACGTGGCTAAACGAACCACCACGATGCAGGTATGGGGTGTGTATTGACGCTGGGGAATGTTGAAACGGACTGAGAGATCGAGTACAGGAATCACCTGGCCACGCAGGTTGATGACGCCTTTGACGTAGACCGCGGTCTTGGGAACGGCGGTGATCTCCTGCATCTGGATAATCTCCTTGATGTTCAGGACCTGAATGCCAAACTCCTCTTCGCCGAGCGAGAAGATGAGGTGTTTGCGCGACGTATCGTGTGCCACCTGCTTCGCCTGGTTGTTGTTCTTGATTGCCATGTATTACTCCTGAGATAGATCCAGATAGTTGATGTATCGGCAGAAAGTGGCTCAGGGATGAGCCATTCTCCACCGGGCCGAACTAGAAGTCTGTAAAGTTAGCGTCGATATTGCTGGCCGCGGCCGGCGCAAGACGTTGTGGAACGAAAGTATTCACCGCTGGAGCTTTTGCAATCGCCGGACGTACCACCGGCGCTTTGACTGGCTTGAGCACGGGCGTTACCACAGCCTTTTGCGAATGGCCACGTACGGTGACACCGGTCATGCGCGCCAGCCCCATCGCAACTCCACGTAGCCCATCGGACTGGGCATTCAGCTCTTGTGCCGCCGCAGCGCTTTCTTCCGCATTGGCTGCGTTCTTCTGGGTTCCACTCTCCATGCGGCCGATGGCGCGGCTGATCTGATCAATACCCTTGCCCTGCTCCTGGCTGCTCATGCGAATCTCATCGATCATGACCTTGATGCGGCCAAAGACCTCATTCACCTTTCGGCCGGAGCCAACCAGGGTGGTCATCCGCTCACGGCCTGCGGCGGTGTTGTCGACGGACTTCTTGATCAGGACCGAGGTCTCCTGCGCCGCCTGGGCGCAACGCTGAGCCAGATTGCGAACTTCTTCGGCGACGACGGCGAATCCCATACCGGCTTCACCGGCACGCGCGGCTTCGACTGCGGCGTTCAGTGCCAGAATGTTGGTCTGGAAAGCGATCTTATCGATCACTCCGATGATCTTGGCGATCTGTTCGCTGGACTCGCTCAGTGCATCCATAGCTTCCACGCACTGTTCGACGGCGTGATTGGCATCGTCACTATGGCGAACCGCTTCTGAGACCAGGGTGGTCGAACGATCCGAGTTCTCGGCATTGCGGCGGGCCATGGAGTTGATCTCCTCTGCCGAAGCGGAGGTCTCTTCGATCATTGCGGCCTGCTCAGAGGTATCTTTCGCCAGATTCTGGCTCGAGGTGGCAACCTGGGCCGACGCCTCAGTCACCTGATCGGAGCCTACTGAAAGCTCACGCACGGCGTGGCGCAGCTGGCGGTCGAGCGTGCGGACGATAAAGGCGATCAGAACTCCGGAAACGGCTCCGAGCACGAGCAGTGTGCCGATGAGCCAGTGTGCGAATCTGATTGCATCTTCTGCCTTGGTATTCGTCTTGCCCATGACGACCTTCTGGCGTTCCAGCATCTTCGAGCCGGACGCGTCGACATCTTGAAGGGCAGGCTCAAGTTCGCTCTCCGCAAACTGCGACGCCTCTTTGACCTGGTGAGCATGAATCAGCTCAAGATAGTGCGGGAACAACTGTGACGCCCTATCCAGCCTGGTGGTGGCTGCCTCCAGCGTCGGGCGGCCTTCTGCGGAAACACCCTGCTTCAGAATGGTGGCGATGTCCTCGCGCATCTTCTTCTCATACGTGTTGTACTCATCGATGGCCCGGCTCAGGCCTTCCGCATCATTGACCGACTCTTTGACCGCGATTCTGCGGCTGGCGGCGAGTATCTCGGTCGAGTGACCATTCGCCATGCCGGCGTTGTACATCTTGGTCGCGTCCTTAATGCCGAGCTCCCAAGTCAGTTCGCCAAGGCCACTAATCTCGTAAACGGCGAGTCCGCCCAGCAGGACTAGAAGAATCATCATGGTGCCGTATGAAATAAGAAGTTTCTGTTTCACGGTGTAGCGTTGCAGGTTCACGTTGGTGGCTCCGTTCCGCTGGGTTCAACAATTGAGCTCATCCAGCGTTCTCAGAACTCCTCATCGGCATCGCGTGCAGTATCTTGAAGCGATTCGATGCTCTTAGAGCATTTTCCCTGTGGGGGTAATGTAGGGCATCTGTATCGATGGGCATTTTCCGCAATGAAAACGCCGCCGCACGATCCTTCCGGGATACCTGGCAACAGGGAAAATGCTCGAATTCACCGGTTTTCCACCTATCGCCGGTTTTCTGGGAGCCGATAGCTGCAGTGAGGTCGCTATGCAGGTCGCTCTCCGAAAATATGCTGCATTGTTCGCGTCGGTGCTGCTCATTTTTGCGTGGGTTCTCCTGGTTATGGTGGCGGGCACGATACTGACGTCGTGGCACAGCCGCTCCATCACAGGGCCCCGTACTGCTCTGTCCAAAACATCTCGTGACATCGCCAGCGGGCTTGTCGCACTGGGAGGCAAGCGTCCGGCCTTCTCAGAGACCTCTCAGTCGTGGACGTCGAAGGTAACAGTGGTCTTTCCCGCCGATGCGACCCAGGGACACGCAATCGAGGGAGCGTTCTAATACTTTCACTCCGCCACCGTTCGTTCGACTCCATACCCCTCCTGCGCAGTCAGCGTGGGAGGGGTTTTTATGTCTGAAGATATTTTATAAATAAGATTAATCGCCACCATTTCTACCTGCTGGACCACCTTTCTTCAAAAATTTGTCGCTATCGTCGCTTTTTTAGAGACTGCATTGCGTCTATTTTGGCCTTCCATGCGTCGATAGGGCGGGAGTTTGATCTTCCCAATCGTCGATTAAGTCATTTATAAAAGAACGCGCTCCGGATTACGCCCGTTTGGACGTGTCTCCGGAACAACTCTTGGAAAGAATTCAATTGGCGGCAGGACAGTCGGAATGATGTCTTGGCGGAGATCTATTTACATCACGACAAGGTTTGGCCAATGACGATCTTCAACTCGAAACTTCGCCGAAGTGCACTGGTTGGCGGTTTTGCCGCGGCAGTGTCTTTATCGGTTTGGCTGTGTACCGGCAATCTTCATGTATCTGCCCAGCAGGCGCCGAGCGGAGAACACGGCGGGCAGGCTGAACCGCCTGCTCAGGGAGCCAGAAACCGTGGTGGCCTGGTGGCCTATCCCGATCGGCAGAAGGCGCCGCAGGAAGTCCTCGATCGTGGCAAGGCCACTTTCGGCGTGAACTGTGCCTTTTGCCATGGATCGGATGCAGGCGGTGGCTCCGTCGGCCCCAACCTATTGCGTTCTGAGATTGTGCTGCAGGATCAGAACGGCGAACTGATCGCTCCCATTGTGCATGGGGCCCGCGTTGATCGCGGCATGCCCAAGATCGATCTTACCGATGCTCAGGTCGCTGACGTTGCTGCCTGGCTGCACAGCTTGAAGGTCAGCAGCCGCGCTGTCATCACCGAAAAGATCAACATCGTGGTGGGCGACGCGAATACCGGCAAAGATACCTTCACCCACCTCTGCGGATCGTGCCATTCCGTGACCGGCGACCTTGCCGGGTTCGCCGCGAAGTACGCCGAACCGCGGGCGATGCAGCAGGCCTGGCTGTTGCCGGGGATGCCCGCCGGCCGTTTCCCAGGAGCCCCTGCCGGTTCTTCCGTGCCTCTGAAGGTGCCGCCGGTTACAGCCACCGTGACTCCGGCAAAGGGAACGCCTATCACCGGCAAGCTTGACGCCATTGATGATTTCTACGTCCAGGTCTCGACCGAGGATGGCGTCGCACATCGATTCCTGCGGGATAACGATCTTCCGAAGGTCGAGATCCACGATCCTCTTGCCGCCCATCGTGCAATGTTCCGCACCATCAAGGACAAAGAGATCCACGACATTACCGCTTATCTGGTGACGCTGAAATAAAGGGGACAAGGATGCGCGTACTAAGAACGTTTGCAGCAATTGCAGTGGCGGCCATGACCGTGGCTCCCGCCATGGCGCAGAAGGCGTGGCTGGATCCCGCCGATATCCTGAACCCCAAGCCCGATACCTGGCTGACCTACTCTGGCGACTACAGCGGCCGCCGCTACAGCTCTTTGAAAGACATCAACACTTCGAACGTTCATGGCCTCACCCTGGCATGGGTACAGCGCCTGAGCGCTGGTTCGGCCCCACCAAGCGCCGGTCCATTCTCGTTCGCTCCTCCGGCGCCTCCGACGACCGTAGGTGGTGTCGGTACGATCGAAGCCCCGATGGGCAGCGTGAAGGGCGCCATCCTGCAGGTCAATGGGGTGCTGTATGTCACTACGCCGGACAACGTGTGGGCGCTCGATGCCTACGATGGCCATGAGCTGTGGCACTACCTGTGGAAGACACGCGGCGGAACGCACATCGGCAACCGTGGCGTGGGCATGTGGCACGACCGTCTCTTCTTTGAGACCCCGGACAACTTCCTTGTGGCTCTGAACGCAACCACCGGTAAGGAGATCTGGCACAAGGAGATTGCTTCCTTCGATCTGCAGTACTTTTCCACCATGTCGCCGATCGTCGTTGGAGACCACCTGCTGGTCGGGACCGGCAACGACCTCGATGAGCCCGGCCTGCTGCAGTCCTTCAACCCGGAGACCGGGGACGTGGAGTGGAAGTGGTACGCCGTTCCGATGAAGGAAGGCGACCCGGGACTCGATACGTGGAAGAACCTCGACGCGGCCTCACACGGCGGCGGCAATGTTTGGGTGCCTGGATCATACGATCCGGAGACGCATCTTTATATCTTCGGCACGGGCAATCCGACCGCCGCATACACGTCGCAGCTTCGCGGGCCTGGCGCGAATCTCTACACCTGCTCGCTGGTGGCATTGAATGTCGAGACCGGCAAGATGGCCTGGTACTACCAAACCTCTCCACACGACACGCACGACTTCGACTCGACACAGACACCGGTGCTGACCGATGCCATGTTCGGTGGCAAGATGCGTAAGCTGGCCATCACGGCGGCCCGGAATGGCTACTTCTTCGTGCTCGATCGCGTGACGGGCGAGCATTTGCTGACCAGCAAGCTTGTCGACTCTCCAAACTGGGCGAAAGACACCCTCGACAAGAACGGTGCTCCCGACCGCGACCCGTCCAAGGACTTTGACCTTGGTGGAGCCTTGGTCTCTCCGGCCAACGGTGGCATCGTGAACTGGCCGCCGCCGGCGTACAGTCCGCAGACTGGCTACTTCTATGCACATGCACAGGAGAGCTATGCGATGTACTACCTGGCCACCACCGACCCTCGCGGAGCGATGGGACTCGGCGGTAAAGATGAGCTGAGCGTCGGCTCGCTGGGAAGCTACCTGGTTGCGATGGATCCGAAGACAGGCAAGCCGGCCTGGAAGCATCGCTATCCCGGTGTTACCGGAGGAGGCGGCGGGCTCAACGGTCTGCTGACAACCGCGGGAGGCCTTCTCTTTGCTTCGGATGCACGCGGCAACTTTGTCGCGCATGATGCAGCCACCGGTAAGGCTCTTTGGCACACACGCATCTCCACAACCAATGCTCCGGAGACCTACATGCTCGATGGTCATCAGTATGTTCTTGTTGCCGGCAGCGATACGGTATATGCCTTCCGCCTGCAGTAAGAGGCGTTTGGAAATCGGGAAGGGCCGCTTCGTTGTGTCGCGGTCCTTTCCTCTGGCTCAACGAAGTCTTTAGCCCTAAGGAGTGACGCATGCGGTATTCAAGACGTGAATTCGGCAAACTCGCAATCTCGAGCCTGCCGGTAGCAGCTGCCGTGGCAGCCAACCCGGCTCGTTTGTTTGCAGCCACGAAGCCCAACTCGAAGTTCAACGGCGTACAGATTGGTGTCATCAGCTACAGCTACCGGCAGATGCCGCAGCACGGCGTGCTGGATGACTTGAAGTACATGGTCGAGAACGGTATTAACGCCTGCGAGCTGGAAACGATTCAGGAGGAGTGGGCTGGAGCTCCCAAGCGCCCGATGATACAGCGTCCTGCAGGTCCGCCGCCTGCAGCCGGTGCGCCGCGTCCCGCAGGTCCACGACCGGAGATGACTGAGTACAACGAAGCTCTGACGAAGTGGCGTACGACCATGCCGATCTCGAAGTATGAAGAGCTGCGCAAGATCTATGCCGACGCCGGCGTCTGGATCTATGCCTTCAAGGCCGGCCTCACGATGCGAATGCCCGATGCGGAGTTCGACTACGTCTTCAACGCAGCCAAGGCCTGCGGAGCGAACCATGTCACCATGGAGATGCCCGACGGTCAGTCGGAGCTGACCAAGCGCATCGGCGAGTTCGGCGCGAAGCACAAGATGATGATCGGCTATCACGCGCACCTGCAGGCTTTGCCTACCACCTGGGATGAAGCCTGCGCACAGTCTCCCTACAACGGCATCAATCTTGATCTCGGCCATTACACGGCTGCCGGTAACAAAGACCAGATTGAGTTCGTGAAGAAGCACCACGATCGCATCACCAGCATGCACCTGAAGGATCGCAAGAGTAAGGAGCACGGTGAAGCCAACACACCCTGGGGCGAGGGCGACACACCGCTCAAGGAAGTGCTGCAGTTGATGAAGAAAGAAGGCTACAAGTTCCCGGCCACCATCGAGGTGGAGTACCCAATCCCAGATGGCTCGGATTCGGTGAAGGAAGTAGGGAAGTGCCTGGCGTATGCCAAAGCTGCACTGGCTTAGTATTCGCCTCTAGCAGCAAGAAAGCCCGCGGCAGTTGCCGCGGGCTTTCTATTGCTTACTCCAGGAGCTTAGGCCTCAGCACCGTTCTCTTCTTTGAAGGCGAAGAAGAAGAACACCAGCACCACAGCGGCGATGGATGCTGCAACCAGCCAGATCGAGGTCCATGCGTGTCCCCCGTCCGGAGAAGCGAACCTGTCGACGACCACGCCTGAAAGCCATGAGCCAAGCAACATGCCTACGCCGTAGGTGATCAGGGTGATCAGCCCCTGCGCCGCGCTGCGGTAGGCTGCCGGCGCCTTGTGGTCGGTGTAGATTTGACCTGTCACGAAGAAGAAGTCGTAGCAGATGCCGTGCAGCAGGATGCCAAGCAAGAGCATCCAGACGCCCGCTTGCGGATTTCCATAGGCAAAGAAGACATACCGCAGTACCCATGCTGAAATGCCCGCGATCAGCATCCACTTCACACCAAGCCGGCGGAAGAACCAGGGGATGAGCAGCATGCAGCCCATCTCCGACATCTGGCCGAACGTCATCTTGCCCGCGGCGTTCGCCACACCGATCTGGTTCAGAAAGGGATTCGTGAAGGCGTAATAGAACTGCAGCGGAATGCAGATCAGGAACGACGCCAGGGCAAATACCAGGAAGCTGCGATCACCGAACATCCGTCGCACTTCGACCGGAAACAGATTGCTCACCTTGAAGCTCTCTGTTGCCTGTGGAGGCGTATTGGGTAGAAGCAGCGAATACACCGCCATCACGATTGAACCGCCTGCCGCCAGCTTGAGCGGAAGCGCCGTCGCGTCGCCATGGAATCCGTAACTCACAAGGAGTCCCGCGCAGATCCAGCCGATAGTTCCCAGCACCCGGATCGGAGCAAACTCCGACTTCGGATGGTTCATCTGGCGGAAAGCAATCGCGTTTACCAGGCCAAGGGTCGGCATGTAGAGGATGGAGTATGCAAGCACCAGCCCGTACAGTGGAGCGAAGCTCGTCTGCAGCGACGCTGCATACATCAGCCCAGCTCCGACCAGGTGCAGCAGCGCCAGCATCTTCTCCGCGGCCATCAGGTTGTCCGCGACCCACCCCGCGAGGAAGGGCGACAGCACAGCACCGATGGCTGTGGTACCGGCAACCATTCCCGTCTGCACGCCATTGAAGTGGAGCGTCTGGCTAACCCAGGTTGTTACTGTCACATACCAGGAACCCCAGATGAAAAACTCCAAAAACATCATGGCGCTCAGCCGGAACCGCATCTGCATGTTCATCGGGAAGTCGTCTCTCCGGAATCAGTTTGAATTGTTTTATTGTGCGGCCAGGGACGCCGTGTTGGTCTCGCCCGCAACCGCAGGCAATTGGACCCGCTTCCACACGCTACCAGCTTCATGGCTCGCCAGCATAGCGTCGAGAACGTGGCTGAGGTATTCGGCATCCGCAAAGGTACAGACGGTCGCCGGACGATCGCCGGTTCGGATCCACTGGTAAATATCCGCAATGATGTTGCGGAAGGCGTCGGGCCAGCCCTCCTGGTGTCCGCCAGGTAGCGAGGCATAGGCTGCCGCACCCGGAAGCATCAGGCTGGGATCTTTCTTCAGAATCTCGTTCGGCCGGTTGTAGTGACCGATCCAGAGCTCATTCTGTTCTTCCTGCAGCCAGCGAAGGGAAGAAGTACGGCCATTGAGTTCGAGTTGCAGCCCGTTCTTGTGGCCGGACAATACCTGACCGACCGTAAAGCATCCACGCGCTCCGTTATCGAAGCGGACCAGCACGGATGCGAGATCTTCGCCGTTGACGGTGACTGGATGCCGTTCGCCTGTCTGGTTCTGTGAGAACGCCTCAGCGGAGGCGCCGCTGGTGTAGCGGGTCTTCACCACAGTTGTCATGTCCGCCAGGACCTCGATGATGCGCGCTCCGGCGACATGCTGTGCAAGATCGCACCAGTGCGAGCCAATGTCGGCAAGCGCGGAACTCACGCCCCCTTTGGACGGATCGGATCGCCAGGAATAGACCTGATCGTCCGTCATCCAGTCCTGCAGATACTGACCGTGCACGAAGAAGACACGTCCAAGCTTGTCCTGTTCCACCATCTGGCGTGCCTGCTGCACCAGGGGATTGCCGCGATAGTTAAAGGTGACGGCATTTACTACACCGGCGGCATCGGCTGCCGCACGCAATGTGGAGGCCTCGTTCGAGGTCATCGCCAGCGGTTTGTCGGAGATGACGTGTTTGCCTGCTTCCAGAGCTGCAAGGCTGACAGGGAAGTGCAGATGGTTCGGTGTCGTGTTGTGAATCACATCGATATCCGGCCGCGCGATCAGCTCGCGGTAGTCGCCATAGGAGGTCTCGATGTGGAGCAGATCAGCTTTCTTCCGTGCCGAGGCAGCACTGGAGCCGGCGATTGCGACGACATCCACGTCTCCAAGGCGGCGAACTGCGTCAATATGGTGCGGTGCAATGAACCCAGGCCCTACCAGTCCCATGGAGAGGCGTTTCGGTTGTGTTGACATCAGCAGCTTTTCCTCGGTTCCGGCAGCGGTACGACTGCCATAAATCCTGCCTAGGCGTGCACAGGTTTGTCAAAGATAAAACGAATGCGTCGAATGAACCGCGATTCTTTGCGGACAATTGTTAATTATCAAAATATATGGTGCCGTCATAGGTCGATTTTGAACGCGATAGTATTGCGGCGAGGGTAAATGGAATGCGACTTGGTGTCTTCGATCCCGTCTTTGCGAAACTGAGCCTGGCAGAGATGCTGACCGAGCTGAAACGCTATCCCCAGATCACGGCCATCGAGGTCGGTACCGGTGGCTGGCCTGGAAACAACCACATCGATATCGATGCTTGTCTGCAGTCCCCGGAAGTTGCCGCATCGTTCAAGCGGCAAATCGAAGATGCCGGACTGGTGATCAGCGCGCTCTCGTGCCACGGAAATCCCGTTCACCCCGATCGGACAATTGCCAAGGATTACGACACCGTCTTCCGGAAGACCGTTCGGCTGGCGGAGAAGTTGGGCGTTCCGGCGGTAGTGACCTTCTCCGGCTGCCCGGGAGGAGGGCCGGAAGAGGAGCGTCCGAACTGGATCACTACCCCCTGGCCGCCGGAGTACAGCGATATGCTGGCGTGGCAGTGGGAGCAGCAGTTGATCCCTTACTGGAAAGATGCCGGAGCATTCGCCGCCGATCACGGCATTGGAGTGGCGATCGAAGCGCATCCCGGTTTCTGTGTCTATAACCCTGAGACCGCCATGCAACTACGTTCCGAGGCAGGAAAGTCCATCGGCATCAATCTGGACCCGAGTCATTTTTACTGGCAGGGAATTGATCTCCCCGCGGCCATCGCCTATCTCGGAGAGGCCATCTTTCATGTGCATGCCAAAGACGTTGCCCTGAACGCTAGCAATGTGGCTCGCACGGGTGTTCTGGATGCAAAGAGCTATACCCGCATGCAGGAGCGCTCATGGCTCTTTCGCAGTGTGGGCTGGGGACATGACGAGCTTGAGTGGAAGCGGATTGCGTCAGCGTTGCGGCTGGCAGGCTACGACCACGTCATCAGCATCGAGCACGAGGATGCGCTGGCCTCGATCCGCGAAGGGCTGGCGGCTGCGGTCGCGACCTTGTCGCGCGTCATCCTGCAGGAACCGCCGGTTGAGGCATGGTGGGTATAGTCGCTTCTGCACCGCGGCGATGATGGATCGTGTCGATCATGGCAGCCGCGGTCAGGCGCGCCGCACCGACGGCTCCGGCATTGGTGCCCAACGGCGAGGAGAGCAACTGAACATCGTTCACTGACTTTTCCATGGCGCGCTGACGGACGACACGGCGAATCTGATCCAGCAGCAGCACGGGAGCGGCGCGGAAGAGTGCGCCGCCGAAGATAATCGCTTCGGGGTTCAGCAGGTTCACCAGGTCGGCCGCGGATGCGCCGATATGCGATGCTGCCTCCGAGAGGACGCGATAGGCGAGACTGTCATTCTCCTCAGCAGCCCTGGCGATGATCTCGATACTGATCTGGTCCATCTGGTTATTGGCCATCTCCAGCGTCTTGGAGATGACGCCTTTGCTGAGGGCTCTGCGGACCGATTCGATGATGGTTGCAGACGAGGCCATTGCCTCCAGGCAGCCGTTGTTGCCGCACAGGCAGAGCGGCCCGTTCTCATCGACAGTCATGTGCCCGAACTCGCCGGCGCTGCCGTTGAAGCCGCGATAGATGCTGCCGCCGATAAAGATGGAGGCGCCGATACCCATGCCGGCATCGACATAGACGAAGTCCTGAAAGTTCTGACCCGCACCCAGAAACCGTTCTGTCGTTGCAACGGCGCGCGCGCTGTCTTCCAGCAGGCAGGGAATACCGAAATAGTCCTCTACCAGCTTCTTCAGGGGAACATTCTTCCACTGTTCCGCGTGCCCCAGCCTGGGGTAGGAAAGCACCATGCCCTCTGCGACATCGATCACGCCGGAGAAGGCAACACCAATACCAAGAACCTTGCTGACTGGAATGCTGCAGGAAGCTAGAGTCTCGTCGATGAGCTGGAAGCAGCGGCTTAGGACAGCTTCGCGGCCGCGCCACATCTCCGTGGCTTCTTCCCGGTAGCCGAGCAGCTTGCCGTTCAGGTCTGTAACGGCAACGCGGAGATTGAAGGTTCCGATATCGACGCCGACCACGTTGCCGAGATCGGGATGTATGGTGAGCGAGATGCGCCTGCGCCCAACGACTTTGGCCGCGGACATCTCTTCCACAAGAAAGTCTTTTTCAACGAGCGCACCCACGACGCCGGTGATGTTGGCGGTGCTCAAACCCAGGCGGTGCGCCAGCTCGACACGGGAGATGGCGGGTTCGCGCTGGATCAGTTGCAGGACAGCCAGTTCGGTCTGTCTTCTGCTCGAGACACGTTCTTTATCATTCCCGGTGCGCGACATATCGTGACCATCATAAGCGAAGGAATCTCCCTTCGCGATGGCAAGTATAAGCCTGTGGGAATCCGATTGACGGGGGCTGGTAAAGGGGCTTACAACTTCGTATACGCAAATTGCGCCACTCGAACCAGCGCGCAGGAGAGCTTCCGTCGCATGATCCGCGATCCTGAAAAGCCGATCCGAACACGGCCTCTGCCGGATGAGTATCCAGGCGTTCATTCCATGGATGAGGACGAGGTCGAGGCGGCCGTCCGGGTTGTCCGAAGCAAGTCGCTCTATCGCTACTACGGCCTCAACCCGCAGCATGAGGTCTCTGCGTTTGAGGCGGAGTTTGCCCGGTTTATCGGCGTGCGACACGCCGTTGCGGTAACCAGTGGAACCTCAGCTTTACATACCGCGCTCTGCGCGCTGCAGGTTGGGCCGGGTGATGAGGTCATTATTCCCGCCTATATGTGGGTCTCAGTGGTTGCGGCGGTCGTGAATCTCGGAGCGATTCCGGTACTCGCTGAGATCGACGAGACCTTCGGCCTGGATCCTGCAGATGTGGAGCGTAAGATCACCCCGCGTACGGCAGGCATTATCGCGGTTCACATGAACGGATGTGCGGTGAACATCCCGCGGCTGGTGGCGATTGCCCACCGCCACAGTGTGTTCCTGCTGGAGGACTGTGCGCAGTGTGTCGGCGCCACGGTTGCCGGCCGTCGCGTCGGTACCTTCGGCGACGTCGCTATCTTCAGCTTCCAATTGAACAAGAACATGACGGTCGGCGAAGCCGGCGCGGTTGTGACGAACGACGAACTTCTCAATCGCCGGGTGGTGGCCATACAGGACTCGGGATACTCGCGCAGCGATACCGATGAACTGCAGATGGATGACGCCGCTTCCTATAGCTGGGGCCGCGGCGTCCGCATGGACGAGTTGCGTGCCGCCGTCTTGCGGGTGCAGTTGCGGAAGGTGGAGACGACGATCGAACGCATGCGGCACAGTAAGAACCGCATCCTTGAATCCCTCTATCCACGCCAGCAGGTCGCGTTTCGTCGCCGCATCGATCCGGCAGGCGACACCAGTTGCTTCCTGCTGACGATCTTCCCGCATCGGGATACAGCGAGAGAGATCAACCGCCTGATGCGGCTCCACGGCATCACCACGAAGTCGCCAGACACCAGCAATATTCTGCTGGCCAACTACGGCATGCACGTCTACTACAACATCCCCTCGCTGGTGCAGAAGATCGGGACCGGCAAGCACGGCTTTCCCTGGACGCTGGCAGAAAACCAGCACTCGGTCTACAGCTATGAGCGAGGCGCATGTCCTGCATCGGACGATCTCTTTGAACGTACCCAGTTGCTCGTGATTCCGTCGTGCCTGACGGCACAGGATGAAGAAGACATCATCGAATCGTTCCATCGAGCGATGGACGCTGTATTGGGGCCGGTGACCTCAATGACAAGCCGCCTCGATCAGAGAGAGTACCTAACCAGCCCCTGCGGCTAGTCTTGGGCGACGTGTCAGATGTCGTTCGTCTTGCTTAAGGAGACGGCTTCAGCCGCTGAGGTACCGGCAGTTATCGACCGGCTACTCCTATCAGTCAATAAGCCCTTAGGATGAAAGGGTGCCCAGACGTCCAGCCAAACCCAATGGCATTCGTGAGATCGCAACCGCGCTGGGCATTTCTATCGGCACGGTAGACCGTGCTCTTCACAACCGGCCCGGTATCAGCGAGCAGACACGTGAACGTGTGCTGCGCATGGCGAAGAAGCTGAATTACTCTCCGAATGTCGCGGCGCGACACCTGAAGCTCTCACGGACGCTTCGCTTCGGCATCTTTCTCCCGGAACGCGTCGCCGTCTTCTTCGATTCCATGCGAGCGGGAATGCGTCTTGCTGCCGAACGTCTGACGACTACGGCTCCTCTTGAGCTGCACTT
Organism: Terriglobus sp. 2YAB30_2; assembly: GCF_052114765.1. Taxonomy (NCBI): domain Bacteria; kingdom Pseudomonadati; phylum Acidobacteriota; class Terriglobia; order Terriglobales; family Acidobacteriaceae; genus Terriglobus; species Terriglobus sp. 2YAB30_2. Next base: position 103,532 of record NZ_JBFRFJ010000015.1, on the reverse strand, counting down.
TTTCAGCTTCCCGCGTCTGGGAGACGGTGACGTGGAGTGCATGGAGCGGGCTCGCTGGCGACAGTTCGATGGCATCGTGCTGGCCCCGGGCAATCCGTCGGCTCTATCGGCGCTGTTTCGCAGGGAGGACGCTCCTCCGATTCTCTTCATCGGCAGCGATGCGCCTTTGCTGGGGCGTATTGCGTCCGTCTCCGTAGATGCCACTGTCAGCGGCAATATCGCTGCAGATCTGCTGGGACGTGTGCTCCCCGACGCAGCGAAGGTGGCGATGATCGCCGGAGACCTCCGCATCCAGGACCACAGTGAAAAGCTGCGCGGCTTCTCCGCTTCGCTGGCTGTTCATGCGCCTCATCTCAGGCTGCTGCCGCCATTGGAGTCCCACGAAAACCCCGAGGAAGGTTATCAGGCGGCACGCAGGCTCTTTCGGCGTCATCGCGATCTCGGCGGCATCTATCTGGGAACAGCGAATAGCCTTCCGGTGCTACGTGCCGCCGATGAGGCAAAGCTCCTGGGCCGATTGAAGATCGTCACGACTGACATCTTCCCGGAACTGATCCCTCTTATTGAAACCGACCGGATTCTCTGCTCTGTGCATCAGCGGCCGTTTACACAGGGTCGTATGGCGATCGAGCTGCTCTATGCCCATCTGTTGGGGCTGAAGACGGTTCCGCCGGTTATCAGGCTGGCGCCGCATCTGGTGCTTCGCAGCAATCTATCGCTCTTCGCCGACGGGTTGGATCAGGACATCCAATTGCCGGAGTAGCGGCTGAGCGATCGCTGATAAAAGTGAAAAATTCTCGGTCTATCTTTCGGTGTATTCCTTTTCGTGTACGTTACCGGGTAAGATGCGAAAATAACCTGAGCAGCTTGCTCCGCCGTTGTTATCTTGTCTTGAATTTTATTTTTGGAATGGGTGACATCCCTTTGAGTACATCGTTTTCAACTCAGCACGAGACCGTCTTCCGTGCTCCCGCGCGCGTAAACCTGCTGGGCGAGCATACTGACTACAGCGGCGGCTATGTGCTTCCAATCGCGATTCCGTACTACACCGAAGTCAAGATCGCCGACGGCGACAGCCGTCACTATTTGTTCCGCAGCCATCAGTTCGCCGGTATTGCCGAGGGAGGCTGGAAGGACCTGCAGGAGCGTCGTCATGCCTGGAGTGACTATCCGGTCGGTGTGTTGCACGAGCTGGTAAAGCTTGGTATCTCCCCACCGCCTTTCGTCATGGACGTCAGTGGCAATGTTCCTCTGGGCGCGGGGCTGAGCTCGTCCGCTTCCATCGAGGTCGCCTCCTGCCTTGCCATGCTGCACCGCAGCGGCAAGACGATGACCGATGCCGAAATCGCGTTGCTCTGCCAGAGAGCAGAGAACATCTTTGTGCAGTCACCGTGCGGCATCATGGATCAGTTTGTTGTTACGGCCGCGAAGCAGGGGCATGCGCTGCTGCTGCAGACACGCGATCTGACCTACGACCTGGTACCGGTGATCAGTGGTGCGCTTGCGGATCTGCGGATCGTTGCCTGCAACTCTCTGGTGAAACATTCCATCGCCGCCGGCGACTATGGCAGCCGCCGTAAAGGTGTTGAGACAGGGCAGCAGGTGCTGCGGGAGCGTTTCCCCGGGCTTCGCGATCTCGGCGATGCCACGCTTGAACAGTTGGAGCAGTGTGCCGGCCAGATGCCGGAAGATGCCTACAAACGTTGCCGCCATGTGATCTCTGAAAATGGCCGCGTCATGGCCGCACGTGAGGCACTGCTTGCGGGGGATGCCAAGCGTTTCGGTGAACTGATGCTGGGCTCGCATGTCAGCCAGAGAGACGACTTCGAATGCAGCTGCGAAGAGATCGACTTCCTGGTTGAGACGGCGATGACCCTGCAGGGATGCGTGGGAGCACGTCTGACCGGTGGCGGCTTTGGCGGCTGCACCGTAAATCTGGTTCGCAAGGAAGATGTGGATGCGTTTACGGCATCCATCAAGGACGCATATCACCAACGCTTCGGCGTTCATCCGGAAATCTACGTTTGCGATGCCGTCGATGGAGCCGTCAAGCTGGCGGCAAAGGAGCGTGCCTGATGGAAACACTCTGGTTGCAAACTCCGCATCGCCGCTGGAATCCGCTACGCCGGGAGTGGGTTCTGGTATCGCCACATCGCACGCAACGCCCATGGCAGGGACAGATGGAGACACCGGCTGTTCCCGCGCCCATCACTTACGATCCCACGTGCTATCTGTGCCCAGGCAACATGCGCGCCAACGGAGAGCGCACACCGCAGTACGAGAGCACATATGTCTTTCAGAACGACTTCGCGGCGTTGAAACAGGATGCGCCGCAGGCGCAGTTTGACCTGGGAGAGGGCCTTCTGCGGGCAGAGACGGAGCGGGGCATCTGCCGTGTGCTCTGTTTCGATCCCCGGCATGACCTCACGTTAGCGACGATGGAAGTCGAGAAGATTCGCAATGTCGTGGATATGTGGACCGCTCAGGCCGAGGAGCTGGGAGCTCGTCCGGAGATTCAGTACGTCCAGATCTTCGAAAATCGCGGAGCGATGATGGGAGCCAGTAACCCACACCCCCACGGACAGGTCTGGGCCACGGAACATATTCCGAACGAGCCGTTAACGGAGCTCGCCGCACAGAAAGAATACTTCGCGAAGTCGCAGGAGCCGCTGCTCGCGACGTACCTGAGCACCGAGCTCGAAGAAGATGAACGTATTGTCGCTTCGAACGAGACGTGGGTCGTGGTTGTGCCGTTCTGGGCGGTATGGCCTTTCGAGACGCTGTTACTGCCCCGTCGCTCGGTAGCATCCTTTACGGATCTGAGCCCCGAAGAGCGTGATGGACTTGCGGGCATCCTGCACACGATTGCGGCAGGGTATAACCGGGTTTTCGATACGCCGTTCCCCTACTCGATGGGCTTTCATCCTGCTCCTTCGGATGGCGAACCGCATCCGGAGTGGACTCTGCATGCGCATTTCTTTCCGCCGCTGCTACGCTCAGCAACGGTACGGAAGTTCATGGTCGGCTTTGAGCTGCTGGGTTCGCCGCAACGCGATATCACACCGGAGTCTGCGGCGGCAACGCTTCGCACAGTGATGCAGACTTCCTAACACGCATCCTCAAGATGCGCCTCATTTGTTCTTTTGCCTGAGCTAAGGCAAGAATGAACCAGAGCCGCATTCCTCTTTCGGAGCGGCTCTGAGGGAGACCGGAGTGCGTCGTCGTGAGTTGCTGCAACATGGGCTTGGTGCCGCTGCCTTACTTTCGTCCCGATCAGTCTTTGCATGGGCGTCGACCGGGTCGAGGCCAGTGGTTCGCACCACTGCGGGCGACGTTCGCGGTACAGTCCGCGACGGCATCGCCGGCTTTCTGGGAATTCCTTACGGTGCTGATACGAAGGCACGCCGCTTCCAGCCGGCGATTCCAGTAGCACCCTGGAAAGGCATTCGCGATGCGACAGCATGGGGAGACCGATCTCCACAGCTCGGTGGAGGACGCGCCCGCCGCGAAGAAACACGCACGAACGCTGAGACCTACCATCTGCCGCCCGACGAAGGCGAGATCAGCGAAGACTGCCTCCATCTGAATGTCTGGACTCCGTTGCCTTCGCGTGTTGGTCATGAACGGCGGCCAGTTCTGTTTTATATCCATGGCGGGGCCTACAACAGCGGCACCGTCAACGCGGCTCTCTATGACGGAACACGGCTGGCCCGTCGCGGTGACGCGGTGGTGGTGACCGTCAATCACCGTCTGAATGCCTTCGGATTTCTTTATCTCGCCGAGCTGATGGATGATCCGGTGTATGCAGACTCCGGGAACGTGGGCATGCTGGATCTGGTGCTGGCATTGCGCTGGGTGCGCGACAACATCGCAGGCTTTGGCGGCGACCCAAACCGGGTCACGATCTGGGGACAGTCTGGTGGAGGAGCGAAGTGTGCCACGCTGATGGCCATGCCAACGGCGCACGGTCTTTTTCATCGCGTCATGAGCATGAGCGGCCAGCAGGTTACCGCGGCCCCAAAGAAGATCGCTAGCGAACGTACACGTGCCTTTTTGGCAAAGCTTGGGTTGGATCACGTCCCCGGCAGCGACTTGCGGCAGAAGCTTGATGCGCTGTCGCTCGAGGCACTGGAAGAAGCCGCGCGTGTCAGCAGTGCCTGGCTTCCGGTTGTCGATGGTGGTGCGCTGCCGCGCCATCCGTTTGATCCCGATACGCCTCCGCTCTCCGCAAATGTCCCCATGATCCTCGGAAACACACATGACGAGACCCGCGGCCTGATCGGCGGCTCGCAGCCTGCTCTTTTCTCGCTGACGTGGGAGGAGGTTCCGGCGGCGCTGACGAAGAACGTTGGCAGCTTCCTCGGCTTTATCGATCCTAAGGACGTTGTAGCGAAATATCGGGGCTGGTATCCGCAGTACTCGCCCTCAGATGTGTTCTTTGCTGCGGCGACTGCATTCCGGTCATGGCCGGGGCAGGTGATTGAAGCGGAGCGACGTGCGCAGAGTCCCGCTGCAAGCCGCACCTGGGTTTATCAGATGAATTGGCCGTCGCCGGTAGCAGGCGGAAAATTTGGCGCGCCGCATACGCTCGATATCCCGTTTTACTTCGATAACCTCGCACTCGCGCCCGGGATGGTCGGCGCATCTGCTGACGATGTGCGCCGTGCCCAGCCGTTGGCCGATGCCATGAGCGAAACCCTGCTGGCCTACGCCAGAACCGGGAATCCAAACAACCCTGCGATACCGCAGTGGCCCTTCTATGATCTATCGAAGCGTTTCACGATGACTTGGGATAATAAGCCGTCAGTTGTCCCCGATCCTCGCGGGGAAGAACGAAAATTTGCGGCACAAGCCCACTACCGCCAGCCTGGGACGTAATCGGCTTCTATATAGAAACGTTTCGATTTGATTTGACGGAAGGAAATCCCGATCCTTATAGTTCAGGCACGCCCTAGGGTGTATCCCCTTGCCGTTTTGAATTGGAGTTGCGTGATCCGTCCTGCTGTTTTTGCTCTCTCGCTTGCTGCCTTGAGTGTCGTCGCTGTGGCCCCCGCTGCAGCACAGGACACACGCCATGTCACTGAGCCCGTCATCCCTGCGGCCTGCACGGTACTGAAGGCAAAACTGCACGCAGAGAACAATGCTCTGCTGGAAGAAGACGAGCAGAAGCTCGATACGGAGCGCATTCAGCATGCGCTCGACATCTGCGGCAGCGGAAAGGCGGTAGCCCTGCGCGCTGATGGTATGCAGAACGCATTTCTCAGCGGCCCTCTGGAACTGCGCGAAGGTGTCACGCTGTTGGTGGACAAAGGGGTAACGCTCTACGGTTCAAGCGATCCCAAGCTCTATGACACCAAGCCCGGTGGATGCGGTACCTCCGGTCCTGACAGCTCGCCCTGCAGGCCGCTCATTAGCGTGAAGGATGTGAAGAATGCCGCGATTATGGGCGATGGAGCCATCGATGGACGGGGCGGAAGCCGATTGATCGGCAAAAGCTATAGCTGGTGGCAGCAGTCGCGCGCGGCCGAGCCGACGAATACCAAGTACTCTGCACCGCGGTTATTGATTGCGAACCACGCCGACGGCCTGGTTCTGTATCGCATCCGCCTGCATAACTCGCCCAACTTCCATGTCGCGGTGAACAACACAAACGGATTTACCGTGTGGGGCGTGCATCTGTTGACGCCCACCGTGCGCGGGACAGATGCGCGTAATACGGACGGTATCGACCCGGGAAGCTCTGAGAACGTCACCGTCACCAAGAGCTGGATCGACAATGGCGATGACAATATTGCCATCAAGGCCGGCGTGCACCGCATGAGCGTGATCGACAACCACTTCTACAGCGGCCACGGCATGTCGATGGGCTCCGAGGCGCGGGATGAGTCGGACATCCTGGTGGATACGCTGACGCTCGATCACACAACCAGCGGAGTTCGTATCAAGAGCAACGTGCAGCGCGGCGGCATGGTGCGCGGTGTGACCTATCGCAATCTCTGCCTGCGCAATGTTCCCGTGCCGATCTCCATCAGCCCGTTCTATAACGGACAAACGACGGACGGCATCGACGATCTCGGTATGAAGGGGCCGCTGACGCCTGACTACAAGGGCATCCGGATTGAGAACTTCATCAGCCTGACTCCCGGTATCGTTCAGGTTGCAGGTCTTAACGCCGAACATCCGACGGAATTGACTTTGGATGGAGTTGACGTGCGCGGCGTAAAGCCGGAGCAGGTGCGTGCCCGATACAGTTCCATCACCGTTGGACCGAAGGGCGCAAACTTCACCTTTACCAGTTCCGGCGTGACTCCAACGACGCCGACGCCCAAGTTGAAGATGGACTTTAGCTGCGATAACAAGTTTGTTCCGTACCAGGACTAGGAGAAGATGATGTGGATTGCTGCCAGAAGTCTGGGCGCGTTGTTCCTCTGTGCCGTCGTAACCGGCGCTGTCGCTGAAGATGCGTATGTCGGTTCGCAACCGGCCCAGCGCAGGCCGGGGACCGCAGTGCGTGTCGATCTGATCGGTGATTCTACGCAGACCGACAGCGCCGGTTACGGCCGCGGCTTCTGCGCCAACCTCTCGGAGAAGATCGACTGCCTGAATATGGCAAAGGGCGGCGCCAGCACCAAAACCTATCGCGAGCTCGGCCTCTGGGATCGCAGCCTGAGCACGAAGCCCGATTACATGCTGATTCAGTTCGGGCACAACGATATGGAGACGGCCGAGCACCTGGATCGGCAGGTCTCCATGGCGGACTACGAGAAGAATCTGCGTCGCTACGTTGAGGAAGCGCGCGCTCATGGCATTAAGCCGGTGCTGGTGACGCCGTTGACCCGCCGGTACTTCGAAAAGGACGGCAAAGTCCATAGCGATCTTCTGGCGCATGCCGCGACCATGAAGCGGGTTGCCACGGAGATGCAGGTGCCGCTTATTGATCTGCAGGCCGAGAGCATTGCCTATCTGGACGGCATCGGAGAGCAGGCGGGACTGAAGCTCGGCATCACCAAGAAGGACAAGGACGGAAAACTGCAGCCCGACAAGACGCACCTCGATTGGCAGGGAAGCTATGCCTTCGGCCGCATCGTCGCCGTCGATCTCGGCAAAGCTGTTCCTGCGCTGCAGCAGTATGTGCGGCCCAATGCGGCGGAGCTTCCTCCTGAGGGGCAGCTTGCCATGCGTGTCATCCAAGGGGCGCCCTTCAAGGTGGTACTGACCGGTGATTCAACGGTTGCGCTTGAGGGAGGCTGGGGCCCGGGCTTCTGTGCGACCCTTACACCGAACGTCGCCTGTGTTGACCTGGGGCAGAACGGCCGCAGCACGAAGAGCTACATTGATGAAGGCTGGTGGAAGAAGGCGCTGGACGAGAAGGGGAGCTACTACTTCATCCAGTTCGGCCATAACGATCAGAAAGATGACCCGAAGCGGCACGCCGATCCTGATGGCTTGTATAGCGAGAACCTGCGGCGGTTTATTCAGGATGTCCGTTCCATCGGCGGTATTCCGATCATCGTCAGCTCTCTTTCCCGCCGGAACTACAAAGACGGCAGGCTGGTGAAGGATGGCCTGGACGAGTACTCGGCCGCGGCTCGTCGTATGGCTGCGGAAGAGAAGGTGACGTTTGTCGATCTCTTCAGCCTGTCGCAACATTTCCTGTCGGCGAAGACTCAGGAGGAGGCGGATGCGTTCAACGCGACAACTCATCCTGACGCCAATGCCGAGAACGGCAGTGCAGTGAAGCCAGACCGGACGCACCTGAATGACAAGGGCAAAGCGGTCTTCGGCCGGATGGTTGCGGACAATGTCATCCGTACGCAGGTGGAGCTTGGGCCGAATGTCAATGGGCTTCCAGACGGCGCAACCCCGGTCCTGCAGCAGGCTGCACCGACCGACGGACACTAGAGCATTTCCCTGTAGGTGTAGAGTAGGGCTTCCGCATCTATGGGCGTTTTCCGCAATGAAAACGCCGCTGCACACCAGTTCCGGGCTACCCGGCAACAGGGAAAATGCTCAAGCACCAGAACCTATTTCATCCAATAAAGGAGTGGTTCCGTGAACGTTTGTCGCTTGACGGGGCGTCTGGTGATAGTGGCCGTATGTACCTCGTACGCACTGGCCGCAGGGGGCGTGAGGACTCTGACTGTCGCGAAGCAGGGCAAGGCCGACTTCCGCACAGTGCAGGATGCAGTCGATCATGCTCCGTCAGACGGCTCCATTATCCGCATCGCTCCAGGAAAGTACCGCGAGAAGATTCATGTCGGCACGCCAAATATTGAGCTGATCGGTACAGGCAAACTGCCGCAGGATGTCGTCCTGAGTTGGAATGATTCTGCCAAGTCCGCCGGCGGTACAGGCAAGAGCGGAAGCGTGAGTGTCGATGCCGACGGTTTTGCCGCTGAGAACCTCACCATAGAAAATACCTGGGAGTTGGAGCACGAGCGCCTTGAGGAGGGATCTCAGGCGGTGGCATTGCTTATGAGCTCAGATAAGGCGGTGCTCGATCGCGTGCGCCTCCTGGGCGCCCAGGACACCCTCTACGCGAATAGCCGCACCTGCCACGACAATCTTCCAAAAGATGGCAGCGCACCTGCTCCGGGACGCACGGCCTGCCTTGCCTCGCGGCAGTACTTTCACGACTGCTATATCGAAGGGCACGTCGACTACATCTTCGGCGACGCCAAGGCTGTCTTTGATCATTGCGAATTGCACTCCCGCCACCACGATACCGTCATGCTGACGGCGCAAAGCAAGCACTTCCCGGAAGAAGACTCCGGCTACTACTTCCTGCACTGCCGCATTACCGGGCAGGACGTCGGTGACAAGGTAGTCCTTGGCCGTCCCTGGAGGGATTACTCCACGGTGCTGTTCTACGACACGGATGTAGAGCAGAAGATTGCGGCCGATGGATGGTCAGAGTGGAGCGGCCGCCTGAAGACCAGCAACTACCGGGAGTACAAGTCCCATGGTCCCGGGGTGAACGACGGGCATAGGATCGTCAGCTATCCGCCGCTCACGTCCGGCGAGGAAAAGTCCTGGACACCGTCTGGGCTGCTTGGCGCTCCGGATCGCTGGGACCCGGTGGCAGCAGTGGCTCGGCTGCGCAAACTGGTTCGCTAGTTATTGGTCTGACCATTGCCCTATTGAAACTATTTCAAAAAGCATCCTCCCGCCGCTCAGGAGGAAGGGCCGTAAAGCCCGTTGCCGGGCCTTTTCTGTTTGCTGGAAGTCTCTGGAAATAAAGAGGAAAAAGTTCTCTACACGGGCGACGGTAAGGCGGTCTATGTGGCTCCACTCATGGAGATCAATCGAAACGCTTCAATTAATCGAAACTACCGATTAAACCTGACATTTCATCGGTAACTTGCCTACAGTTACCGAACCGTTTCAATGCGGAAAACTTTGTTTGACTCTCATGTTTTCACAAGCGTAACATTCGCACACTCTCGAATTTCGAGACCGAGCCGGCGCATGAGGGTAGGCGCACGGCGGATGATCGCGGCGAACGTATGCCAGCGAGTTCACTTTTAGGAGTAACCAATGACGTTTCGTTCTTCAATATCTCGACTAACGCTTGCAGTTGGTCTGACCAAAGGGGTCGCTCGCTGTGTGACACCTCTGGCTCTGGCTGCAGTGCTATCGGTCTCTGCCAGCGCGCAACTTGCCGGTAAGGGATCGATCAATGGCCGCATCGTAGATGGCACGGGTGCTGTGGTGCCCGATGCGTCTGTCACGATCACCGACATCGGCACCAATAAGAAGCTGACGGTGCAAACGAACCCGTCCGGTGAGTACACGTTTTCTCTTGATCCGGGTAAGTACACCATCATCGTCTCGCGGCAGGGCTTCAAGACTGTTACGCAGGAAAACGTCAACGTAAACGCGCTGCAGACCTTTTCAGTGGATCTGACCCTGCCAACCGGTGAGGCGACTGAGTCTGTGACTGTCTCCGACGCTCCTCCGACGCTCGAGACCTCGAACGCAACTCTGGGTGTGACCATCGAGCAGGAGCAGTATTCTGCTCTTCCGCTGATTCAGGATGGCGGCGGTCAACGCCGCGCGACCGACTTTGCGTCATTGCTGCCGGGCGTCAGCGCTCAGGTAACAAATGGCAATCAGACCACCAACGCCGGTATCGTGAATGGCGGCGGTAGCCGTGGCGCTGTTTCGGCAATCTACATCAACGGTGTACCAATTACTTCGGTAGCTGGAGAAGGTGACCCGCGCTTCGTCTGGACCTCCATGGCCGTTGACGCGATTGAGCAATTTCAGGTGCAGACCGTCGGCTATTCGGCGATCTATGAAGGCCAGGGTGTTCAGAACTACGTGGTCAAGCGTGGTACGAACCGTATCCACGGTGCGGCCTACGACTACTTCCGTGATACCGGGCTGGACACATGGGGTTTCCAGAAGACCACCAACCCGCTGACGGGACAACTCCAGAAGCCTACAGAGCACCAGCACGAGTACGGGCTCTTCGTCGGTTTCCCAATCATCAAGGACAAGCTATTTGTCTTCGGTGGTTATGAAGGATATCGGTTTTCCCGGCAGGTCCCATTTCAGTCGATGACGATTCCGACGCTGAAGATGCGTCAGGGTGACTTTACTGAACTGGCAACCGGTTGCACCGCGTCCAGCAATCCTGCCTCTGGCTGCCTTTATGATCCTGACACGACCACTGTCTCAGGCGGCGGTTACAAGCGTAATGGGTTTGCGGGAAATATCATTCCGGTTTCGCGCCAGTCCGCCGTGGCACGCCGACTCCAGTCGTACCTCCCGGCCCCGACGACCAACACGGTCAACAATAACTACCTCGTGAACTACAAGACAGGTCTGAGCAACTGGACTACGACGAACCGTATTGATTACACGATCAACAGCAAGCAGGCTCTTTCGGTAGTACTCGCCTGGGGCCGTCAGTCAACGACAGCCCCTGCCGCTGTGACAGTTTCGTCCTCGTCCAACGGTATGCCGCCGCCGTACATTTCATCACAGCAGTTTGCTCCGAAGACGAAGGTATTTCTCTTCGAACACACCTACGCGATCACGCCGCGCATCACGAATCAGATCAACTACGCCTTCGGTCGCTATGACGGCCCTGGATTTAACCAGGACATCGGCAATGGCTGGGGCGCTGCTGCAAATGGAATTTCTGGTCTGCCCACTGGACAGGCTCAGGATTCATTTCCGACCGTAACCTTCACTGGCAATACCAACATCAATCGTTGGGCTGGCTATTCCAGCAATCGTCCGGTTGCGAACGGCTTCGTGCTGGTCGATAACCTGCAGTACACCAAGGGCAATCACACGTTCACCTTCGGCGCGCAGATTGCATGGATGCAGTACAACTTCCTTAATAATGCGACCGGTGTGAACCCGCTGCAGTTGACCTTCAACAGCACAGCCACTGGCGCTTTCACTGTTACGAACGGTAATCCCACCACTGCCGTCAATTCGTCCACCGGTCAGGCGTACGGCAGCTACCTGATTGGTGCAGTCAACACTGGTACATTCACTCTGTCTGCCGTCCCGGAGACGGGTGCGCGCTTCCGTCCGATCTCGCCTTATGTTCAGGACAACTGGAAGATTACCTCGAAGCTGACTCTGGATCTGGGTGTGCGTTTCGACTACTTCCCAAGCTACCGTGAAGTGAAGAACCGGTTTGCCTATTTCGATCCGAACGCAACCAATCCGGTGGTTGGAATCAAGGGTGCGGTCGCTTTCGGCGGCTACGGTTCCGGTAAGTGCAATTGCGATCGGCCGGTGAATGACTACTTCAAAGGCTTCAGCCCGCGCGTTGGTTTTGCGTACCAGCTCGACCCGAAAACGGTTATTCGCGGAAGCTATAGCGTTATCTATACCCATGGAAACGCGAATGGCGGCAGCGCCACCGCCCGTCAGGGGGTTGGTCTGCTGGGCTATAGCGTGAGCCCCAGCACAACCTTCACACAACCTACTTCCGGACAGGTCGGTTCGCAGTACTGGAAGCTTGATACAACCTTCCCGTCGTACGCAGCTCCTCCGAACCTTGATCCGGCCATCGGTACCTACAACACCACACTCATTTCCAGCCCTGCTCAGACGCCTTCGTATGCAGATCCGAACTACGGCGGCCGTGCACCTCAGTTCATCAACTGGAACTTCGGTATCCAGCGTGAGCTCACTCCGAGCACTACGCTGACCATGAGTTATGTCGGTTCGAAGGGGCACTTCCTTCAGCCGGACAGCCTGAATGGCCGTGGCATTGCTTCGAACCAGCTCGACCCGAAGTATCTGACTCTCGGTTCGCTGCTCGGCTCGGCGGCATCATCGGCATCCGCTCGTGCCTCTGCAGGTGTAACGCTGCCGTATGCCAGTTTTGGCGGCGTAGGCAACCCGACAATTTCTCAATTGCTCAAGCCATTTCCGCAATACAACAGCATCAGCGATGCATATGGCTTTGTGGGTAATACCAGCTTCCATGCGCTGCAGATCTATATCACGAAGCGCCTGACCAACGGTCTCACGTTCATGACCAACTACCAGTGGTCACGTACGATCGATAACAACGGTACTTTCCGCTCGGGTTATGACATTCCGGCTTCTGTATCTTCTGACGGGCAGTTCCATGCCGCTCGTTCTCTTGATCAGAGCTTGTCTCTCGGAGATCAGCGCCACAAATTCGTGACGACCGGTGCGTATAACCTGCCTTTTGGTACCGGAGCGTTGGGCGGCGGCTCGCGCTGGTCTCGCGTTGCCTTCGGTGGCTTCCGTCTGTCGGGAATCTTCACGGCATACTCAGGGGCTCCCCTGTCGATCACAATGAACTCGTGCAATACAAACCCGTCTCAGAATGCCTGCTATCCGCAGATGAACCCCAGCTACGTTGGTAACGGGCGCCTGCAGAACGTAGGAGTACGTCCTCTTACATCGGCTGAAGTAGGGAGCAAGCAGTTCCTGGATCCGAATGCATTTGTCGCCTACGCCAATGCTCAGGCGCAGTACGACTACAAGTTCAGTACGACGGCACGCACGGCCCCGTATGCGGGTCTCTTCCAGCCTGGCAACTACAAACTGGATTTGAGCCTGCGTCGCGCGATCGATCTACCTCATGTGGGATCGTTCGAGTCGTCGAAGCTCGTTCTGGAAGCCGATTACTTCAACGTAACTAACCACACCCGCTTTGTGTACAGCCAGTCCAATGCTGTGTTGAACACGTTCGGTAGCTCCAGCTATGGAACGATGGTGGTCGACACCTCGGCGCCCATCAACCGCGCGTTGCAGCTTGCTGCCCGCATCGAGTTCTAACCCTCCAACTCGGAAAGCCGCCGGTTCGCCGGCGGCATTTCTTTGGCTACTTTGTTCGCTACCCGTAATTAATTTAAGCCTCCTCTGGAGAAATCATTCGCATGGATCGTCGCTCGTCTCTGCGTAACAGTACGCTTGCCGGCGCCGCCTCTGCTCTGAAATTCGAAGGCGCATACGGGCGACAGAATTCGCAGGCTCTGCTCACGGCAAACGCCCGCAGCATGCGCTACCTCGATGCACAGTTCGATATCTCTGATGACGGTTGGCGTCTCTGGCTCGATCGCAGCGCTACGTGGAAGAACGACACCATCTATCTGCCGGATGATGTAAAGCTAGGATCGCTACCCGTCAACGCCCCGACCGGGGTCGGAGCCTCACCGGCTTCCTGGATGGGCTCCTGGTATTTCATTCGCGAGCACCCTCTCTACGACGGCATGCCTGCTGACCATGGCGAATGCGCTTGCCTGGCTGACAACGAAGAGAACCGCATAACAGTTGTGGTTTCCTCTTGTTCTCTCGTTCAGGTAAGCTTATAGGCCCCTATCCTTTCCAGGAGATTTGCGTTGGCAGTTTCACCGAAGGCGGACGCGCATAAAACGAAGCGGTCCAGCCGGATCAAGATTCAGGACGTGGCAAGGATGGCCCAGGTCTCACTGAGCACCGTCTCCGGCGTGCTCAACGAGAAGGACAACATACGCCCTGAGACACGTCAGCGTGTGTTGGACGTCATTGAGCAGCTCGGCTATACCCCGAATATCTTTGCCAGCAACCTGGCACGCCGGCGCACGAAGCTGATCGGTATCATAGTCTCCGACCTGCTGAATCCATTCTTTGCGGAGATTGCAAAGGCCCTGGATACCCAGGCCCGGGCATTGGGCTATGAGACCTTTCTTGCCTCCACCAGCTTTCATCCGGAACAGCAATACGCTGCGGTACGGCAAATGCTTGCCCTGCGGGTTGCCGGTATCGCCATGATGACTTCGGAGAACGATCCGGAAGCCTTCTCACTGCTGAAGAGCAGCGGCACTCCGACGGTATATCTGGATAATCCCCATGCAGGTCCGCACATCGGTACGGTTCGCGTGGACAAGCGCCACGGTATGTTCATTGCGGTACAGCATCTGCTGGAGCTCGGACATCGCCGGATCCTTCTGATCAAGAACTCGCAGCAGAGTCTTTCGGAGCCGCCGGAGCCGCCCATGCTCTCCCATATGGAGCGCCAGATCGGGTTCGAAGAGGCCCTACTGCGGTACAACCCGAAGGAAATGGACGTACACATCATCGACGAAGCCGGCGAACCTGCCGCCGCCGGTCTACGTGCCGTCCAGCGAGCGCTGGAGCGCTATCGGTTTACGGCTGTCGTAGCGATCAATGATCTTGTCGCCCTGGGAGCTTTCCGTGGATTGCAGGCCGCCGGTCTTTCGATTCCGGAGGATGTCTCTGTCGTTGGCTTCGACAACACCTATCTCTGCGATTTCCTGCATCCGCCGTTGACGACGGTAGCGACCCCACGCGGGGATCTGGCGCGCAGTGTCCTCTCCATGCTGAACGCCTATATCGATGGCGCCGAGCAGCCAAGCGAACCCATGCTCTCCGCCAGCATCGTTCTGCGAGAGTCGACAGCAAAGCCACCTGCAAACTAGGGTGTGCCATCCAACCCGATGACGCGCCCTAGCGTATTTTCCCTGTAGGTGAAGTGTAGGGCCTACGCATTGATGGGCGTTTTCCTCAATGAAAACGCCGCTGCACCCATACTCCGGGATACTGCGAGAGATGGAATGAGAGCTAGCGGGACCAGTATGAGCGGTTCATGGAGAGCCGCCGTTTCAAAGCTGAGCTTAGCGCGGCCTCTCGCTGGCCAAGCTTGTAGCTCAGCAGCTTCGTCGTGGTTCGGAGCAGACTGTATGGCAATAGGTAGGGCTTCACCCGGAGCAGCATCTTGATCTCAGAAAGAACGAATTTCTTACCTTCTCCTGTTGCCTGCCCGAAGTTTTTAAGAAGCCAGGATTCCCGGCTGTGGAAGACGCCAATGTCGAAGTATCGTTTGGCTTCTTCTCGCAAAGATAGGTCATGGGAATGGACCACTGTGGCGTCGGCGACGTAAACCTTTTTATAACCTGCAAGCAGCATGCGCGCTGCTACGTAGGCGTCTTCGCCAAAGATGATGTCCGAAGGGAAACCACCGACCTCCAATAGGGCTTCACGCCGATATGCCGCAAAACTGTTGGAGATGAAGAATGCCTTCATCCCGATGGTTTCGCGCGAATGCAGGGTTACGATCGACGTACTTTCGGGATAGTTGAAATACCGGGCATGCTTCTCAATCGGACCCGCTGCAGCGCGGGGTAACTGGCGGCCATAGGCACATCCCACAAGGGGGTCATTAAACGCCTCAACCAGCTTATTGATCGAATCCGGTGCTGTGAGAACAGCATCCTGCGTCATAAAAAGCAGAATCGGAAATTCGATCTTGCTGGCGGCCATCTGTCGAGTGTGGCCATGATCGAATTCACATCTCTGAATCGGGATGACCGTAAATCCCGCATTTCGAGCGAGTGATGCTGTGTTATCCGTGGAAGCTGAGTCAACAACAAAGATCTGAGAGGGATCGATGAACTGCGATCTTAAACCTCGTATCAAGTCTGGCCAGTCGGTCGCGGCATCCAGTGTGGGGATAATGACCGCAACGTCCTTGATCGTTGTATGCGTAGGGCCGGATTGAATCGATTCTCTGGTTACGGTGAGCGGAACAGGCATAACAGCAAACTCATCCCTGAGAGTAGCATGGTAGTTCAAACATCGGTTATTCTAAAAAGTCGCTTGGGGGGGGTGTTGTTCCCAGAATAACACCTTACCGCGAATCTCCAGGGTACCAGCGAATCCCCCGATCATTCCAACGTTCGACTGCTGGCCCGGTAGGTAAACAGGCGCTTTCCAAAGCTACGCTGCACCTGGAACCGAAGCTCCACGATATCCCAATCCGTGCAGCCGGTCGATGGCACCATACGCCAATGATCGATGGGGGAAGTATAAGTCGTAAACGTGGTCCGGAACTGGTTTGTGCAAGTTCGCTTGTGACAGGGAAGAACAGGTGAAAGGCACAGGAAACCCGAAGCTGTTTGGCAAGACCCGTGTGGCGGAGTAACTGCCAGAGTATTGCCGCATATTTGTCACCATGCTAGAGCATTTTCCCTGTAGGTGTAGTGTTCGGCTTCCGTATCTATGTACGTTTTCCGCAATGAAAACTCCTCTGCACACACTTTATGGGCTACCCAGCAGCAGGGAAAATGCTCTAAATCAGCGGCCCGGAAGCCAGGCGCCAGATGCGGCACGGGAGAGAATTTTCCCTATGTCGCATCTGGCGCGAAAGGCCTTACCGGATGACAGAGATAATGGCTGCTACCACCGCGAACTGGCTGGCAAAGCTGGAGTCGAAGATCGTGCGGAATTTATTGATCTTGAATGATTTTTCTGGAACAACAACGGTATCTCCGGGCGCCAGTCGTAGATTGGCGAAGGCGTGGCCCTGTTCGGCCGAGACGATGGAGCCGTTTGCACGAATGACAAAGGTGCGGGACCGATCTCCGGCAGTCGTGGCGCCTCCTGCCAGCGAGAGATAGTACTTTGCTTTGGCCAGGGGCGCGAAGATGTACGAGCTCTGATTGTTCACCGCTCCAATGACATTGACGGTGCTTGGGCGTGGCGGAATGATCAAGACATCGCCGTCTTCCGGAACCATATTCGGCAGGTCTCCAAATTCATGAGCGTCCGGTGTTGTATTGAGAACGACGCGGCCGGTCGCCTTCTGATTCCGAAGACGCCGCAACAGCTCTGCTTGCAATACAGGCAGGCTGGAAGCGGCCGACGAGGCACTGCCTCCGTTTACCGTCACATTAATGACGGAGTGTTGGATTTCGGCGGTAAGGCGTTCGATGTAATCATCCAGCCGCTGTTGCTGGGCAACGCGGGCCGACTCACGTGTAAACTCCGCTCCGAACGGATACGCATTGGCGGTGAGGCCGCCCGCTTTCTTTATGACGTCAGTCCAGCTTTCGTTATTTCCCACTCCGTAGACGCCGGCCATGGTGACCTCGCCTTCTACGCGGACGAACTTCGTCTGCTGTTCTCTCGGAACAGTAACGTCTGCCTGGGAGAAAATCGTGACGACATCTTCGGGTTGAAGTTCCTTGTCCTCGCTCATGTCATGATCCAGGACAAGCTTTCCTAGATTGAAAGGGACGAGGGTGCTTTTAAGGGTAACTGGGTCTTTACGCTCGATGACAGCGTAACTCCAATCGATATCCGGGGCCGGAATAGTGATCTTTACCGCTTTGGCGGCTCCCTTACTGACCTGGTCGCGTCCTGAGATGGAGCCTTGGCTGGGATTGGGATATTGATTGGGATATTGATTGGGATATTGATCTCTGCTTCCAGCAGTTCCAGTGGCGCCGTTTTGGTTCAGATAGAGATTGGAATTTGCTTCGGAAGCGCCGTTGGGGGAGTACTGATTGGGGTACTGCTGCCCAACGGTCTGATCAGAGGTCGTGCCTGTCGTGGCCGTCCCATTGGGATACTGCTGCGAGGCAGCGTCGCGCGAGGTTATGCCCGTATCTCCAAGAGCGTTGCGGCGTGTTGTTGCCAGAGGCTGAAAGTCGGGTTCGACCGCCAGGCGATTGTGCGTGTACCAGTAGCCTTTGGTAAGCAGAGCGTTCTTCTCGGGGAGAATGTCGCTGAGTTTCAGGCCTGCATGCCACGCAAATCGGAGCGGTTGCACAACATTTCCGCGAAGGGTAATTGCATTTGAAAAGGACGGAGGAAGTTCGGGGACGAAGACGATATCGCCATTGCGTATAGGGGTCTCTGTCAGGGCCGTCGACGGGATACGAAGGATGGTTCTGTTGTCGCCCGGAACGATGCGTTCAATTGTGAGAGGGGATTCGGCGGCGGTATTCAATCTGCCGCCTGCCAGACTCAGCGCAGCCTCTACGGACTCGCCTCCCAGCAATTCGTAGACCGCGGTATCTTTGACGCTTCCGCCAATTGCGATCTGCTCGCCGACAGGAGGAATGAAAATGACGTCCCCGGGCATCAAACGGACATCTTTGGTTTTATCGCCGAACCGCAGAAAACGATACAGATCGAGTTCCGTCACTGTTTCGCCGCCGCGACGAAGCTGGATCCGGCGGAATGAACCCGTATTGGCAGGGCCCCCGGAGGAGAAGAGTGCACTGATGAGGGTGCTGAAGGAACTTACGGTATAGCTGCCTGGTTGCCGTGCCGCTCCCGTGACGAAGACCTGGATCGAACGCAGACGACCCAACTCGACGGAGAGGTTGTAGTTGCGATAAATGCGGTCAATAGCGCCACGAAATGTGTTTTCCAGATTGCTGAATGGAATGCCGGCAACCGTAATTTTTCCAACTTGGGGAAGATAAATCGCTCCGGCACGATCGACGGAGACTCTCTGATTCATAGAGACGGATCCCCACATCCGCACCAGCACTTCATCTCCAGGAGCAAGCTGGTAATCGTCGGGTACCTGCATTGCGGTATTGGGTGGGTAATCGTTCGGATCACGGAAAAAGCGGCGTCCGAAGATCGAAGGCAATGTACGAAATGTGTTTGCGGCGGCGAGTTGCAGCGGCAGTGGAGGCACCGACGGCTGTGTAAGCAGGCGTTCCCGGCGGGCGGCACTCTCCTGATCCGGGCGAAGAGGGTTGCTGTCCCGTTGCTGCTGTTGTTGTTGCAAACTCTGATCGTCGAGCGAGGGATACGCATTCCCGCTCTGGGGACGTTGCACCTGCGGAGTGGGGGCAAGACCCGTCTGCTGCTGCTGCTGCTGCGCGGCGGGATCGGGATATTGTGTCGCATTGTTCGTGCCCGCGCCATACTGAATGTCATACTGCTGCAGGATCGTCGTCGGGTTAACCGAAGGAGCCTGGCCGTGAATGGCTGATACTGATGCTGAAAAATAGCTGAAACAGGCGACGAATGTGATCAGGCGAATCTTGAAAGGCACGGACGGAGACTACTCCTCACTTTAGCAGCAGTATAGCTGCTGTCGCCCAACGACAGCAGTAATGTTGAATCCCGCAGATTCTTCTGAACAAAGGATAGTTTGACAAAAGCGGGGATCAGCTCCGGCCTATGGCTGCCGCTGGCTCGGTGCCGATGTAAGTTGCTGGATAGAGGACGCTGTTTCCGGTGCGTTGGAATATATCGGCCAATCTGGAATATGCCGGCAGGAGCTGGACTTACGAGAAATCTTCCGGGAGATCTTTTTTCCAGTCTTCAAATGCCTCTTCCAGCGTAAACCGGAATCGATATCCTAACTCCTCCAGACGCATGGGATAGACATTCGTGGAGCGAAATAGTTTCCGTACCCGAACCGGATTGATGGGAGTTTTTATCCCAAAGGCAGACGCCAATGTGGAGACCGGGTAGGAAACCCCAAGCAGCAGAGATCGAGGCACCGATAGGGGAGAACGTTTCAACCCGACGGTCTTTTGAATAGCCCGCACAAAATCCTGGAGCTTTGGGGTAGGCCCGAATGAAAAATTAAGCAACAGAAAACTCTGCTGATGCTCTTGCAGGTAGGCCATGGCGAACAACATGACCTGACAAAGCTCCTTGACGTAGCCGCCCGCCTTGATCGTATCGCGATTCCCCATGTAGACGAAGTAACCCTTCACAAGGCTGCGAACCAGGCGGGTTACATTGCCACCTTCGCCTGGGCCAAAGACGACCCCCGGACGCATGATGACAAGTCTTCGAGCACTATCGCCTGCCAGCCAGGCCAGATGAATTTTTTCAGCGGCCAGTTTCGAGCTTCCGTAAGGGCTCTCGGGGGTAGGGATGGATCGCTCATCCTTTCGGCTTTCGGACGGGCCATACGGCGAGATGCTGCTGGTAAAGATGATCTTTCGTGAGGATGTTCGCGTGGCCCAGTCACAGACATGCTCGGCCCCCAACAGATTCGTTTCAAAATATTCGGGGGCCGCATGGCCGGGTTCACGGTGGATCGCGGCAAAATTGAAGACAATCTCAGCCTGTGGCAGAAGATCTGTGGGCATTGGCTGCCGTACGTCATGCTGGACAAAGACAGCGCGCCCGGAAGAGAGCGCCTCCACAATAGGACGTGCATAGCCTTCCGTACGAGGAGGGCGGATATCCACCAAATAAATCGTATTCCGGGGATCGGCAGCAAGCAGCGTTAGTGCTGTGTGGGTGCCAATAAACCCGTTCCCCCCAAAAATAACGAATGACCTGTTCAACGCGTCCATGGGCTCAGTCGTCCTGTTCCTAGCCTAAAAAGTGTGTCAGTTTCGTGCAGTCAGTGTCAGAGTAGACGTAGTTTTGGCTTGCAGCCTCAAGCAATACGGAAGCTGAAGATTGTTCACAACCCCATTGGGGAAAACTCATTACGGCTGACATGAATATGAAACAAACGGGCCTGATCCACCATTGGTGACGTCTCCATTCTCTGTATACGTGTACTCCCTAGAATAGCCGGTCGCTTTGAATCGACAAAATCCTCCGAAGATATGTCGACAAACCGACATCCACCGGACTTTTTAGATAAAGCGCGGGGAAAGCTGAACGGATGTATGGATTCCGGTAGGAATTGACGGTACGTAACCGGCACTGGCAAAGCTACTTTATCGCGCGGACTGTGCCGCTGCCCTTGCCTGGGCTTCGATAGATTCCCGGAACTGTTGTTTAATCTCGTCCGCAAGTGACTGCAGTGCCCCATTTTCGGTGAACTCTCTCAGGTGGGCGTCGATTGACCGCTCCGCATTCGTCACGGCAGCCTCAACACTAACGGGGTCATCCGCCTGTACGGACTGAAACATCATGTCGCCGTTGACCCGGGCGATCAGTTCGTCGAAGTCCTGTCGAAGCTGAGCTGCGGCCGTATCGCTGCCGACGGTGATATTGATCTCACGGCTCATTGCATTTCTCCTGTTTCGGTCTGCTGGGGAAGGTGGAGAGCCCAGGGGCTTGCCTCTCCATAACCGGTGCGCCGCAACCCAGCCGTCCCAAGCAGCTGTTCCAGAGAGCGGCTGCCAACGACGACCAGTTCCTTTGTCTCCGGGGACTCGCGGAGATAGAGATCGGCCTCCGCGAGCCACTCCGAAAGCTGTTGTGCCGAAGCCTTTGCAACGCTTCCAGAGGTCAATAGTGGAAAGTAATACTTGAAGTTTTGGAACTCTCCCTCTGCCATATAACGCTTTAGCGTCTGCTTGGTGTGCTGCATATATCGCTGTGCCGCGGCAAGTGTGTCGGCCTCGCGGAAGCACATCAGGTTGGCAACTCCGCGGGCGCTCATGACCTCATACGCGGCAAGCGATTGCTGCAGGTTCGAGACGAAGATGCACGACCGGTCGGCCAGCCGGGGCTGAGTACCGTATTCCATATTCAAGAGATCGTCGAACCTCAGCTTGCGTGGAGCGGCTTCTGAGGGGTCAAAGCAGAAGCCCATCTCGGGCGACCATTGACGAGCATGAGATCCGTAGACCTTGCTTCCTCCCTCCTGGTGAAGTTGCTGTGTATCTAGCCAGAGAGCGGGTGTGCYGAGTCCGAGTTTTTCCGCCGCCGCAAGCAGCCTCTTCACCAGGTCAACGACGGGAGAACGTGCTTCACCCCAGAGGGGAAACGCGAGGTTCGGGACGCAGAACGCCTGGAACGGTGCGGCGCACTCTACCGGTGTGAGCTCGAGAACGGTTATGGCGGTCGCGGTGCTCATAATGGGTACTCGTCTCCATCCTTTTTGATCTCCTCCAGAAGCGCAATCAAGCGCTCGTCGAAGTCCGGATCGCGAAAGGCCAGCAGAATGCCCCGATCCTGTTCGCTCTCGATGCAATAGGCCGAGAAAATCTCAAACCACCTTTGGCGGTCGTCCGGCGACGCGTCCAGAAAGTGGGAGCTGTTAAAGCGAGGCAGCACAAACATCGAATGTTTTTTGGCGGGGCCGTCCGGAAGATGGGCTGCAAAGATCTCACGGCTCTTCGCCAGGAATGGGTGCTGCAGACGAGCCCCTTTGCGAATCATGGCATCGAAGTTCGTATCTTTCATGGCAGGATGGGTTGCGAGGACGCGCGGAAGCTCAATCTTTGGCCCGACAGGTTCCTGCCCGGCATCGATCCACAACATCAGCATGCCGCCGGCTCCGAAGAAGTCCTGCCGTTGCTGGGGCTGCTGTTCTCCGGCAAACCATGCGCAGTACTCGGGGACCAGATGATCAAGATTGAGCAGGCCATCGGAGCTGTGACTCTCGGTAAGCTTCTTGATCTCCATCGACGTGGGGACCGCAGGCAGCTGCTGGTTGGGCGCGAGCAGCATGCCTGTCATGGGCCGGTAGTCAAACATCGTGTTGACGAAGCGCTCATTCAGGTCCGTGCGGGTGTACTTCAGGAGTAGAAAGTTCTCTGAGGTCTGCTTCTCTTGTTTCAGGTCTTCATCCAGCCGCGCGATGAACTTCAGGATCCATTCCCGTCGACGGAATTTGATCGGGAACTCGGATACCGGCAGCCAATAGAGCGAGATATCGTCGATGGCATTTGCGCGGTGAAATGGCTCGAGCTGCCGCAACGACCTTACAGCAGTAAGACGGCGGCGGGCGGGTGTGGATATAAGTTCTTGCGTCATGATGATGCTCTATTGGCCGCACCGCTCGAACCGTACTGAGAGATTGAGTGCGGCATGATCCTGATTGCAGACAAGCGAGACTCTGCCATTCGCACGCCCATCCTGCAGGGAAATGTTGTCCGTTTTGTAGACGGAACAGGTGTTTTCGGGGAAGTCGACGGTCTTGCGATCGTATTCGAGATGAACCTTCCTGGTGCTGGGTGCAAGGGACATCGTGACGACAGCTTTTCCATCGGCCAGAAACGATAGCTCCTGGGAGCTGGCATGGTAGCGGCACGAATCGACGTGACGGTCCCAGGTCTGCGAGGACGGCGTATTGGGGTCTTGGACGTTGACGCCGCCGACTGCGGCATTTGAGCCCTTTAGATTCGTGCTGCCCATCGCCATTTCGGCTGCGTTGCAGCCCGTCATGATCGTGAGAGCCGCGAAGGTTGCCGTTGCTGCAACATGCATGATCACTGTCGGCCCTCCGTCGATGCATTCAGGAACTGATTGATCGTTCGCACGGCTTCATCCTGTCCGCTGCGATGGCTCCAGATGGGATAGGCGAGATCTCTGCCGGTTCGCGCCACCAGGCGGATACGGCCTGAGTTCGGCTTGGTGTCGAGCACAGCCTCTTCCAGATCTTTGAGTTCGCCAGTATTGGTTCGTACCGGCAGAAAGAGAGACATACGCCATTGCATCGCAACCGTACCCGCGCTTCGATCGAGTGCGATGGAGCCGGAGGTATATGACGCTGCCCAGAAAAGAGCGAGAGCCAACACGGTGATGCCCAGTCCGAATGCGCGATAGCGGAAGACAAGTGTCGCTACCTCGGCCGGCGCCTTTTCGGCCGAAAAGACCCGCGCCATCGAGCGACCGGTGAAGTAGAACATTGTGGCAAGCAGGATGCCGATCACGATTGCCAGCCATCCCGAAAGCAGGGATTGGCCTGGAGCCGCGATCACCAGCCGCGTGCCGCTACGTTCTACGATCTGAAACGCCGATTGGCCGATCACTCGAATCTCCTTACGCCCACGGGCTGTCGATATGCACCGCAATGCAGATGCCAACCCTGACAGGCATGATAATGGTGCGGGTGATTCCCACCTGGGCATTCAGTCCGGCGATGTTGTTATCGATGCCTTTCAAGCGTTCTTCGAGTTCCTTTTCGCCGATGTCGACAGCTACTGCTTCATTGACAAAGACACCTGCGCCGACTGAGGCAACCCAAGCCTCGGCCTTTCCAACCCAACCCTCTCCCTTCGTGACGGTAGCGTCCAACGCAAGCCCCTTCGCTTCGATGGAAGATGCTTTGATCGCCAGGTCTATGTTTTTGAATTCACCTTCAACATTAAGGATGTCGAAGGTGTGCGTCGGGTTGATCTGGTGATCTTGTTCGTGGTGCTGGTCGGTATGCTCGCCGAAGTACTCGAACCGGCTTTCCGCGTGGTAGTACTCCTTGACGTCTTCAATGCGGTTGTCCGTTGTCTTCCCATTGACCTTGAAGTTCAGGTCCTCGTGAACCGTCCACTCCTCGTTCTCCATGACGTCGGTCTTGAGATCCTTATCGATCTTCTCCGTCTGTTTGCCGTCGATCTGCTGCCATCGGTCGCCGTGGATCAGCTTGGCGTCGGTTGCATCTGTTCCGCTCAGAGCGGTAGCGGAGGTCATCGCCTTGGGATTCAGCTTGCCAAAATCCGGAGCGACGCTATCAGATCCGCCTTTGTTGGAACGGGTCGAGGTTGGAATATTTCCCTGAAAGACTCCCATCTGTTATCTCCTTTCGTTCCTGTTTATCAACCAATCTCACGCGAGAAGAACTGACTGCGTACATGCACACGGCCATTGGGCGCGGTCAGAATAATGTCGCCGTCGGAATGAATGTGTACCAGTGTCCTGCCAGTGCTGTCGTGTTTCTCGGTCATGGTCAGCGCAGAAGAGTTGGGTGTCGCCAGGACAACCGTCTCCTTGCTTGGCGTATCGATCATCTGCACCCGATTCCCGGCTTTCGTAACAATGCGCTTCACGTTGTTGTCTGGAATATCCGAGGTTGCTCCGAAGAAGCCGAGGCGAGGAGCCTGCTGCACGCCGTTCCAGACCGAGCCGAGAATAACGGGACGTTCCGGGTCGCCGTCTTCAAACACGATGGCAACCTCGTCACCGACCTCGGGCATGAACATGAAGCCGCGATCAGGGCCGGCATGCGGTGACACCATGCGCGCCCAGTGCGTAGAGCCATCCTGCTGCCAGAAAAACTGAACCTTGAGGCGGCCCATCTTCTTGGGATCGTTATGATCGACCACCCGTGCCGGCACCACGCCATACCAGGAACGAAGCGCCGGCTGCTGCGGATTCCTGTACTTCTTCCATGGAGTGCAGACAAAGGAGTTGCTGTATCCCTGCGGTTCCCAACGATGGATGACCTTTACGAGACCATAGGCGCCCTTGGCATCAATGTTGCCTTCGACTTCGACGATATCTCCAGCCTTCAACTGTTGATTGCGAGAGTGGCCGGTCGCAGTAACGCTGCCGCCGATGGAACGCTGGCTCTCTTTGCGGAGATAGTCCTGATAGCCATCAAGCGTCATGACACGCGCGCGCTGTGATGCAAATGCCGAGGGAAGCGACTGCGAGCGCGACTGGACCGCGCTGGTCAATTTACTCGAGGAAGGATAAAACTCGGTCGAGTCACTTATCTTTTGGAAGGTATTCGACTGCATGACATGGTGATCGTAGTGGGAGCCACTGACAGAGGCAGGTGCAAGCGAGCCCTTCACACGAAAGTCAATAAGACCATCTTCTCCACGCCACAATACTTTGCCACCGGGCTGGAAGGAATCGAAGACCTCGAGTCCTTTTTCAGAGGGCCGGAGCCAGCATCCATAGTCGTCGACAATCCGATTCAGGAACGAGAAGTCCGATTCGCCATACTGTACGTAGTTCAGCCCCTTGCCCCCGCCTCCGTTCACGGAAACGGAGAGACCCTCGCGGCCGGAGACGGTATTTGCGATCGACGATAAGGTTTGGTCAGAGTAGTACTCTTTCCGCGCTGTCAGGTCGAGCTTATAGCTCTCACTGACTGCGGTGAGCTGCGCGGTATAGCTGCCCCAGACCTCGTAGTTCAATTCGACATCCAGCACGAAGCCGGAGAAATTGACGTGCTCTACGCCGTCCTGGTCAGTCGTCTTGATCTGGACAGCCTGCCCAAGGAAGTCCTCGACTGGGATTCGTTTGTCTTCCGTCTGTCGGCAGACAATGGTGCACCACCAGTGCTGGTTAAGCTCTTGCGTGATTTCGACAGATGCGAGCAATGCATCCTGCAGCAGGTTGTCGCCAATTTGAATGTGAGGTAATGCCATGATGAGTGCCCTCAGACCTCGGTAGATGGCGTTGCAGAGAAGAACTCTGACGCCGAGCGGTCTTAATTGCCCAACTGGAGGTCGTGGTAGTTCTGTTGGTCTAGCGCGGGTTGAATACTGACGGAGAGAACGTGATTACTGCCACCTCCGCTTGATACGTTCCAGGAGCTGATCCAGCCCTTGAAAGAGAGTGTGCAGATGGCGTCCTGCCGATGTTCGTCTTTCCAGAATTCGATCTTTACGTCTTTGATCTTGTCTTTTGTCGGGACATTGGCAAGATCGAAGTATTTCTTCACCGTGGCGAATGGAACGTTGACGGTGTCGTGCATGTCAGCGGAAAAGTCCATCGCGCAGCTCAGAGAGCCCATCGACGGCATCCCGTTCGTATCAACAACCGTGGCCAGGCCGATCTGTGTCGAAAAGGCGTTGAGTTTAATGCCGTCGACGGTGATGGTCGTATTCGATGGATTTGCCATGCTTATCTCCTCACGGGGCTGAATCGTATGTTGACGGTCTCCATCTGGAGACCATTTGCGTCTACTTGCGCTCCGCGGCATTTTTTGCGAGGAGCCTACGAATATTGGGAATCGTGTACGGCAGTTGTTGTGTCGTAATCCATTGCGACCGCTCTGCGTCGAGTTCGTATATGCCGGAAGCGGAGTTCCACTTCAGCAACACTGGTTCCGGGAAGGACTCGTGTCCGGTCGTCGCCTGGTAAATCAACACCAACGCCGGATACTTCGATTTGCTCTCTGCGGTGCCGATGGCGGAGAGGGAGACACAGCTCTCAGCTTCGGTCCAATCGGTGCCAAAGGTGACGATAAGGTGTGTCTTTCCTGTGCCGTTAACCGTAGCGAGACCGCATTGATGAAAGGGCGGGCCGGCAGCGTCTCCATTCTTTGAAAAACGCACAGGCACAAGTGTGAGTGCCGGAGACACTGACAACGACATGATCTGTTTGCGGTCAATCTCCAGCTCTGCCGCTCCGGTTGGCAACGTGGGTGCCGTGACTTTGCCGGCGGCTGCGTTCGCATCCACAGGCGTAGCCTTCCGCATGGCGGTCTGTGCGTGGCAGGCAACGCTGCTGAGTGTCGCGAGCATGAGGAAGTGATGACTAAGGCGTCGCAGCGTCATAAGCTCCCTGCAGATTGGCGTCATAGTGGTTGTCCTTATACGCTGAACCGTTATAGATACGGGCGAAGGTCGCCCAGTTGCGATTTTGAATCGCTTGCGTCAGCGTGGCGTTGAACTTGATGAAGGCGACAAATGCCCGTAACTGCTGTTGGATCGACTGGCACATAGCGGTCACAAAGAGATCTACGGTTCCGAAACCTGCCTGAGCATAGTTGTCGCCGAGAATCTGAAATGCACCCCAGGAGGCTGCCCGGAGGGCCGCTGTCGCATCGAGCTGATAGGCACGCTGCAACTTGTCATACTGCGCCGCATATTTTCCATACCCACCGCGGTTGGCGTTGGAGATATCAGGCGCAAACCGGTCATAACGGCCAGCCGTGAAGCGATGGAAGAGGTGACGCTCGAAGAGAATCGTGGGGCGGCCGAACTCATCATAGGCTCCACGGGGAGCTTCTACCGACGTAACCGCCTTGATCGCACGCACCTCACAGCACAACTCATCCGCGGCGACCTTGTAATCGTCATCCGTCAGCTTCGCATCACCTGTACGGTAGGGAAGTCGAAGTCCTCCGGCTGCGCCGGCCATTAGCCGTTGCCCTGTTGTCATCGCAAGCTGCTGGAAGGTCGCGCTGTGGGGTTCTACGATGCCATCTGCGAACGGCATATGCATGATCCGTCGCTGGAAGGTAGTGATCGCCGTATAAGTCTGACGATCGAAGCTGCCATTCTGCGGAACAATGATTCCAGTACGTGCCGATTGCCGGTCGAGCAGACGCTGCACCAGGCGCACATCCTGTTCTTCGTTCGGCTTTCCGGGTCCGACGGCTTTTTTGAGCTCCTCACGAAATGACATCAGTCAATCTCCACAATGACGCAGGTGGCATTGTCGTGTCCGCCGGCGTCGTTTGCTGCGCCTACCAGTTGTTGACACGCCTGTTCCGGCGAAGATGTTGTCAGTAGCAGTGCAAGCATCTCGGAGGTGCGCAACGCCTTACTGACACCGTCCGTAGCGAAAATGAAACAGTCGCCGAGCTCGACGCGCACCATGCTGACTGCTGGGATCACGATCTCTGAAGCGCCCACTGCCTGAGTCAACATCGAATCCCATTGCTGCATGGCCTGTTTTGAGCTGTGGTTCAAACCCTCCCGCAGCTTTTCCGCCAGTTGGGAATGATCTTCTGTCAGGCGATGGAGCGATTGCCGGCGAAGCAGGTAAGCGCGGCTGTCACCGACATGCGCGATCCACATGCGTGTGCCATCGAAGTGGGCCGCAACGATAGTCGTGCACATGCCCTGATAGACGGCGTCATTGAGAGACGACTGGTAGATGTAACGGTTGGCGCCCTGGATAGCCCGGTGCAGCTCATTACCCCCGTCGTTGGAATCCGCCAGCGTTTCGGGGAACGTACGTAGAACACAATCGACAGCCGACTGGCTGGCAACTTCGCCTGCACGCGATCCGCCAACGCCGTCGCAGACGACGAAGAGTCCTCGGCCCAGATCGAAACCGAAGGCATCTTCATTCGTTCGCCGGATGCGTCCGACATCGCTGGCTCCTGCTGCGCTGATACGTATCTCCATTTACATCTCACTCTTGGCGCGGCGCTTTGTCGTAAGGCGCAGTTCAACTGAATTTGCCAGGGTTACCTTGCTGCCTCGACGCAACAGTGCCGGGCTTCCCGGCTGGACGGGTTCTCCATTGATAAGGGTTCCATTCGAGCTGCGAAGATCGGTGAGATAAAGCTGTCCGTTCTTGCGGACAATCTCGCAGTGAAAGCGGGAGATTGCATGCTCAACATCCTGAATGACGATGTCATTCTTCTGGCTTCCATGTTGCGGCACAGCGCCAATGCGGATGAGATCGCGGTCGAGCGGATAGCTCTTGCCGGACTCGAGGCCGCGGGTGACCTCCAGTACGGCATACCGATGCTGACGGCGGCGGCGGATCCACATCGTCACCATGCCCGCAAGAGCTACGATGCCGACTCCGCCTCCAAGCCAGAAGAGACGGGACCGAAGCGACTGTGCCGCACTGATGCGCGAACGAAGGTCGCGCACCATGGGGTTCGAAGGTGAAAGCCTCTCTGCAACACTCAGCGCCGTAGAGGCTTGTGCAAAATTGCCATTGAGGAACGAGCTCTGCGCCTGTAGCAAGGAGGCGCTGCTTTGTTGTTCTGCGTTCTGCGCGTCCTGCTGCTGATGCTGTTCCTGCACCTGCTGTTGCTGCTGTTGCGTCTGTGTCGTCTGCAGTT
Organism: Terriglobus sp. 2YAB30_2; assembly: GCF_052114765.1. Classification (NCBI taxonomy): domain Bacteria; kingdom Pseudomonadati; phylum Acidobacteriota; class Terriglobia; order Terriglobales; family Acidobacteriaceae; genus Terriglobus; species Terriglobus sp. 2YAB30_2. The sequence continues at coordinate 73,873 of NZ_JBFRFJ010000015.1, read as the reverse complement.
TGGTCTGCGCTTCTTTATATCCCTGCACCGCTGCTGCATTGGAAGGGTCGATCTGTACGACCTGCGAGTAGTACGACATCTGCTGCTGCGGATCGTTCGTGGAAAGCGCCTGGTTCATCAGGCCGGCAACCTTGGCCTTATTCTTCTCGTCGTCAGCTTCTTTCTTCGCGCTCGCCTGCTGTTGCGCCAGAATCATGGTTTCGGCCGCGGAGGGCGCCGCTGCTGCCGCTTGTGTGACAGCAGGAGGAGTTGGTGGCGGCGGCGGAGGAGCCGATTTGGCCGCCATGCCGAAGGTCTTCGGCAGCGTGATGGCGCTGATCTTCTGCAGCTCAAGGTGGTCTAACGCGTTCGGCAGAACAACCGTCATGGATCCCGCAGAGAGCTTTGCACCTTGTGCTGCATTCGCGCTTTCCGCCCGGGTATCGGTGAAGACTGAGGTCAGGTTGCCGCCAACCCAAACCGCAATCGTACGTCCGGAGATGATGATGGTTTGGTCTACCGCCTTCGTTGTCGTTGTCGGAGGGCGCTTTACAAGCGGGTCGATGGTGCCCGCAAACGGTCCCAGGCCGATTGAGTATCCGCCGGAGAGCTGTCCGGGAGTATTTCGTAACAGGATGGATGAGAAACCTGTCCCCGGTTTGTTATTTCCTGTGACAGCGGCGCTGACCTGTACGATGGCATCTTCCATCATGGTTCCGTTCTCAAGTCCGCCGGGGCCGCTCTCTCCGTGAATACGGCCGCTATCTACCTTCCATGTGGCATCATGCGATTTTGTCGTTCCTCCCGCCATCCCGAATGAGAAGGTCTTCTGCAGGGCGTGTCCCATGCCTTCCTTTGCATCCGCCGCGCGCGCGACGCTTTTCCACCCATTCAGGTCGCTACCGTCAAAAAGCGAGCCTAGGTTGAGCGGAGTGACCTTGATGTTACGGACCTGAAATTGGCCATTGCCCTTAGCCTCGAAGCCGATATATCCAGCACGGCTACCGAGGTTGCCCGGACTTGCAGTGATGACATCGTCGATCCGGACACGAAGCTTACCGTGATTCGCTTCGATCTGAACCCGATGCCATCCCGACGGAATAATGGAGATGGAAGAGCGATCCAGATCTTCTACACCTCCTACGCCGGCTGCGTTATTAGTGTTATCGAGATCGATTGTGAGACCGCCGTTGTTCTCGCTGGTTGTCCAGAGACGAAGCTTTGCACCGACCGGCGTGACGATGTTGTACTCAAATTGCAGGTTGATATCGGCGAAGGGAACTGCCGTGAGAGCATGCCGATCGCCGGACCCGGTTCCCGACAGCGTGCCGCCGTTCGTCGTCCATGTCCCTTGAGTGTTCCAGCCCAGTAGCGAAGTGCCGTTGAAGAGGCTCAGCGGTGTTTGACCCACTGCAGAACCCGCCGTGCTCAAACCAAGTAGACCAACTGCCAGCAACGCCTCGATCTTCACTGCGATACCTCCTCGGGCTGCTCTGATTGCGCCGCCTCGAGACTTTCTTCGTTATGCGCATCCGGATGCTCGACCGAGAAGAGAAGCTCTGTCTTCTGGTCGTCATCGACAGAGAGGTCCAGATGAATCCGCGAACCTGGACTCACATCTTCCGTAAGCAGGATCCCCGCAAGCGGCGACAACACTTCACGCTGCATCACACGGCCCGCCGGACGAGCCCCGTACTCCGGGTCATAGGAGAGACCTGCGAGAAATTCGATGGCGCTGTCTGTCGCTTCCAGCCTCAGCTCCCTGTCATCCTGCAGCTTCCTGTCCAGCTTACGGAGGTGTGTCTCGACAATGCGTCGCAGTTCCTTCATGCCCAGTGGATGGAAGGGAATGACCTGTCCGATCCGGTTATAGAGCTCGGGACGCAGGTTGGCTTTGACCGTCTCGAGGATGATCTTCTCGCGCAGTTGATTGTCCTCGCCGGCGACCATGGACTCTCGTACCCCCAGGTTCGAGGTGAAGAGCACAACCGCATTGGTAAAGTCGCAGAAGCGTCCCTTCGCATCGGTCAATCTGCCTTCATCAAGCACGCCCAGCAACAGATCGAGAATCGCGGGATGTCCTTTCTCCACCTCATCGAAGAGGACGATGGAGTAAGGAGCGCGGCGTACCTGCTCCGTCAGGAAGCCACCTTCATCTGAGCCGACCAGGCCAGGCCGTGACCCAATCAGCCCGGCGGCCGATGAGGCGTCCTTATACTCGCCCATATCGATGCGGATCAAGGCGCTCTCATCGTCGAAGAGTGACTCCGCCAGTGCCTTGGCCAGTTCTGTCTTGCCGACACCTGTCGGGCCTACAAAGAGGAAAGATGCAGGTGAGCGCTTGAGCTGCAGGTCGGTACGCATGCGCCGTGCCGCTTCAGAGACAGCATGAATCGCTTCCGGTTGACCATAAACCCGCTCTGCCAGGCGATCTTCCAGATGTACAAGCCGTTCTCGCTCGCTCTCCAGCATGCGAGAGGCGGGTACTCCTGAACGCTCAGCAACAACTTCAGCGATATGTTCCGGAAGAACCTTATCTGCGATCAATGTGTTTTCGTTGGCGCTTTCACGTGAGAGACGCAGCTTCTGCTCCAGATCGTCCCGCTGCTCTTCCAGGTATTTGAGTGTGCCATAGCGGATCTCAGCGGCCCTGGTGACATCGCCTGCACCTTCCGCGGAGGCAAGCAGACGGCGCTGTTCCTCGATTGCCTGTGCCGTCCGCCCCAGTTCAATGCGCGCTGAGCGCTGCTTCTCCCATGCATCGGCATCGGCGGCGATCTTCGGTTCCAGCTCCGCGATCTCGGATTCGAGCTCTGTTATCTGCCGGCTTTGTGCGGCTGAAGGGCGGGGAAGCGACCGCAGCGTCTCCAGTTCGGCCCGTTTGCGGGTCAGCAGGCGCTCCTGTTGATCGAGCGCTGTCGGCCGCGATTCCAACTGCATCCGCAACCGCGCCGTGGCTGCATCGATCACGTCGATGGCCTTGTCCGGCAGGAAGCGGTCGCGCATGTAGCGGCGTGAAAGTTTGATCGCGGCGTGAAGTGCTTCGTCGGTCAGGTCAACCCCATGGAAGATGGCATAGCGCTCACGAATACCGCGCAGGATATAGACCATGGACTCATCGGTCGGCTCACCGACCTGTACCCGCTCAAACCGCCGTGCCAGTGCACCGTCCTTTTCGATCCGCTCTCTGTACTCATCGAAGGTGGTGGCTCCCACGCAGCGCAGTTCTCCGCGTGCGAGCGCGGGCTTCAGGATATTGGCTGCGTCCATGCCGCCCTCAGTTCCACCGGCTCCGACAAGCTGATGGATCTCATCGAGGAAGAGGATGATCTCGCCTTTGCGCAGGCGAACCTCATCGACGACGGCTTTAATCCGCTCCTCAAATTCACCACGGTACTTCGCGCCGGCCACAAGTCCCATCAGATCGAGAGCAACGACGCGGCAGCGCTTCATGCTTTCAGGCACATCCTGCGAGGCAATACGGATGGCAAGTGCTTCGACGATAGCGGTCTTGCCCGTTCCAGGGTCGCCAACCAGAACCGGATTCGACTTGGTCTTTCGCAGCAGTGTCTGGATCAGTTGCCGCACCTCTTCGTCGCGGCCAAAGACGGGCATCAGTTCACCGGCCGCTGCGGCCGCTGTGAGATCACGCCCAAACCGATCCAGCATCTTCGTGCCGCTCTCAAGATCGCTTCGGGAAGGCTGCGGGTTTACCACTTCCTGAGCCGATGTAGAGACCGAGGTGGGAGCCGCGGCTCCGCGAATATCCTCGAGCGTAATGCCGGCATTACGGAAGTCGCTCCGCAGGTCGTTGTGTCCTGTCGCGAGAGCTGCTTCCAGCACATCAATTGGCTCTGCCGATGGACGGCGATGGCTGTCGGCAATCTTGAAGGACTCCGCCAGCAACGTACGCAATGTCTGCGAGGCAAGCGGCCTGCGGCCGTACTCCAACGTCTGCTGTGAGAGCTGGTCAGCGCGGCGCGACAGGGCATCGAGCAGAGGCGTGAGGTTGATCTGCCTCTGCAGCAGAACCTGCTTCAGGCTGCCATCTTCCGTATCGATCAGACGAAGCAGCAGGTGCTCCGGCTGAATCAGGGCTTGCCGTCTCTCCTCGGCCAATAGCCGGGCACCGGCGAGACCGGATTCCATCTCATCGGACAGCTTGCTTAGATCGAGTGCCATCTTCCCTCCGTTCCCGTTTATTCCAAACGCCGGCGGCGCGGACGTTCATTCAATTCCGACGAGTTGGGCATGCTGTCTCGTGGCATCCATGGCGGCTGGACGTCGATTGCGTCATCGGCGAGCGGCTGGATGGGAGCTACAGGTTTGCGATTGACCGGAATCGGCTCTGCGCGCCGGTAGCTCTCTACCGGAGCTGCAGTGGCTGCCACCGTTGCAGGTTCTCTGGGAAGATCAGTACGTTCGATGCCGCGAACTTCCGGTGCTTCCCGATTGCCGGCGTAGAAGCGATGACGTGTGAACAGCAGCGCCGTGTGCACGGTGTGATACGAGGGAACGGTCACACGCAGATCGGTGATGGTGGGCACATCCGGTGCTTCGAAATCAATCTCGATATTGAACTGTTCATCCAGCCTGGCTTCGCCGGAGAGGATCAGGCTTTCACGGCGAAACCCGGAACCTTCGTTGATGCGGATCTCGGCTCCGATCGTAATTCCTCGCAGCCACGGCTTATTGCGGTCGCCGACCAGGATCAGGCGATAGCGATCGCGGCCCTCGAGTCGCAGGTTCGAGAAGAAGATCGTCATCTCGTCCGCGATGCCCTGAACACGAGCCGGCCGAGCCGCGAGGCGATAGAGAACTTTGCCGCCGCGATCGAAGATGAAGTTCGCGCTCTCGATCGCTGCGCTCTTTCTGAAGTCAATGTACTTGCCTTCGAGCGCGAGCTCCAGCTTTTCAAGATTCAGCAGCGATTGCAGCGATTTCTTGATTTCGATAGCGAGATTCGCATCGAGCTTGATGGTGCGGCCCAGTTGCAGCATGTGTTTCTGCAGCTCAAGCAGGCCAAGGAACTCACTCTCGCCCGTTTCGCGCAGCGTGTCATAGTACTGTTGCATGCCGGTGGCGATGTCGAAGAAGATCGCTGCCGAGTGCAGCATGCGGCGCACGCGGCTGAAGAAACGGTCCGGCGGCTGGGTGCGGTCCAGAAGATCATAGGCCGTATTCTGCAGCTCAAGCACCATCCGTTCCGCAAACTGGATGGAGTCGCGGTCTACTTCTGTCTCAAGTCCGCGCTCGGTGAAGATCACCATAAACTCACGCATGGCGCGATGCAGCTCTGCATATGCAGAGGCGAGACGGTTGATGCTCTCAACGATGCGGCGTGCACCGGTCATCAGTTCAGAGTGGGCGGCGAGAGTGATACAGGGAGGGATAAACTGCGGGTCGGCCTCAAACATCATGCCGGTTGCCGGCCGGCGGATGCGAGCGACGGCGACACTTTGTTGCAGCTCCGCGGCGGTGACATCGAGTGCAATACGGAAGCTCGGCGCACGTTCAGTCCGCATCTGGGGATTGAACGAATCCGCTACGCCATCTGTCTTGAGCCGTTCCGACGGATTGCTGACTACGTATACGACGGCTTCCGCAACCCCGGCAAGTTCCTCTTTATTGAAACGAGTGCTGATGCTCCCAACAGCATCCAGGTCGATCACGATGCCTGAAGGGCTGATTCCACGGACACGAGAGACGGAGATATCCAGAGACTCGGCGGTCTCGTGCAGCGCGACTTCGGGATCGAAACGTGAGGTTCCTAGGTCGGTTTCGGGAAGACGAATACCCCCGCCGATCAGTCCGTAACCTGGAGTAAGGTAGCGAACGCCCCAGGAGACAAGTGACTCGAGATAGCGCTCTTGGCGGAGAAAGTGCTCGGGCGTGAGCAGCATTCCGTGTTCCCAGTTAACAGAGCGAAGGGTTAGGGTGCTGTCGGTTTCAGATCGAATTTCATGCATGGCTAGCTCCAGACCATGTCTCTTGTGCGACGGAAGCATCATCCGCGCGGACATGTGTTGGTAGATCGGGTGCGGCATCCAAAGCCATACCCATGTGGGTGTTGATACCAAGGCGGGCATTGCGTTGGGCAAAACCCAGGCGAGGTGCTTGCCGAAGATCCTCAACCAGCCAACGAACCTCAAAGATCGTTGAAACGGGAAGAATCAGATCAAGGACACGCCGTAGAAGCATGCGTCCTTCCGCGGTCTCTTCAAACCGCTCATAATCCGCTAGCGTGGACGGGCCGACTTCAACCTGCAGCACCGCCAGGTCCTCAGCTCCATCGCCGAGAAGCAGATCCATACCGAGCCGCGAGGCGCGATAACCCAGGCGAGAAAGCGATTCTTTCGGAAGAATGCTCTGCGATGGACGATAGGAGAGGGAATTGACTCTCAGGCCAAGCAAGACCTCAAGCAGAAAACAGCATCCGTTCTCGGAGCACGAAAGCTGCGGAATCTGCGCGACAACCGACGCAAGTGGATACCACGTTGTGCGCGGCCAGAGCTCTGCATCGATACCGAACAGCGATAGCCAGCGAGCACACGCATCCGGAGCATCCGGTCCAATGCGGAACAGCGGTGCGCCTTCATAGAACCAGTGCCTCAGTTTCTCAAGGGGGTCGTCAACAACCTGCAATATCTCGCGGGTGCCGGCCTCACGTTCTCCGCCGGAGTCCCACATGCCTGTCGGCAGCGCATGGACGAAGCCCGTGCCGGAGACATCCAGTTCGACCGGCGTGCCCGGTGTCAGTGGAGCGCCTGGTGAGGGACTCTGCCGCACAATGGTTCCTGCAGGAGTTGCCTGCAGGCCGATACGGCGTAAGGTAATCCGCTGCGGACTTACGCCCCGGGCCTGCAATGAGAGCAGCGCAGAGTCCAGGGAGTGCCGGTGAGCATGGTTGCCGGTAACAAAGTTTGGCATCAACCGGGCTGGGGCCGTGTGTGCTAGTTCTTCCATACGAACTGCACCTCCAGTTCCAGCCCTTGTACAAGCCGTGATCGAAGCGAGGTCTCTACCTGTGAACGCAGCATCGGTAATTCGATCTCCGGCTTATCGAATGCCTGGGCGTCCAGTGTGAGCAGCAGGCGTTCCACTCTGCGTAACCCGCCTTCGCGACGCTCCAGACCGGAGCTGATGGAAGCAGCCACGATTCTGCGGTCGAGAGCGAGGGCAGAGGTTTCGAGGTCTGTGCGTGTCACGATGCGGCCGCGGGTCAGCAGCGCATCGGCAAAGCGCCGCTCTGCGTTGGCAAGACTCTCCACGTTGGCCCCGCCAGCAGCGGCAGTAAATGGCGCAAGGCGGATGCCGGTCATGGCTGCGGCATGAGCAAACCCGGTAATGTCTCCAGGGCCAACCTGGTTTCCGAGTTCGCCATTGGTGAGCCACAGACGAACGTTCGCGCGATGATGGGAAGATCCATCAGGATTGGTGCCCGGATACAGCGTTAGCTTACCGTTATGCAGAGCAAAGCGGCCTGCATGCGACTTCGTGCGCGGATATAGAACCGATTCATAAGGCTCGTTCTCCACACTCATGATGGAGAGCGGCGCAACCAGATACTCCGGTGTGTCGCTTTGGCGTGTGACCGGGATAGACGTGCCGTCCCGGTCAAAGTCCACCGTCTGGTTGCGCGCATAGACGTTGGACGCGGTCATGCTGTGCAGCAGAATGCCGTTGACCGCATGATGCAACGTCGGAGTCCCTTTGGGCATGGAGATCTTGATCCAGAGCCTGGGCTCTTCGAGTAGTCTCGAGGCGTCGCGATTCAGCAGCCGCGAAAGTGCAGGTTCCAGTAATCGCGGGCAGCGGCACAGGAATCGATCGCCGGCATACATCGGAGGGAAGACAAACTGGCGCCCACTATAAAAGCCATCCGGAATACTTGGAAGTGCGGCGTCAAGATGCGAAACCTCCTCGCCCTGGTGAAGCTGGAACGCGAGTTGATAGACTCCGCCATTCGTACGCTTCGGGCGCAGCAGGCCCTCGCTTGAGAGATCGCCGTTTTGATCGAAGATCCACCATGACTCATGGCAGAGGGCATGTTGCACCGGATAGCTACCGGGGCCGAGGTCGAAAAAGATGCCGTGCCGGTTGAGCAGGGATGGCGAAAGATTTTCTATGGCAAGGAAGAGTGCTGGATGTGGCCCAAGGCCGACGGGCGTGGGCTCCATGGAAGGCCGCATCGCCTGAACGGCTTCGCTCATCTCTACGCCCGTCAACAGGCGGAGGCTCTGGTCCTGATAACTCAGAGCGAAGGCAATACGCGCTTGCGATATCTCGACAGTTGCATCCAGACCGAAGGTAAGTCGCTCGCCGGAAGCGGCTACGGCATTCAGCTCTGTTCCGTTACGAAGAATGCGCGGTTCCGGTTGATGGCTGACAAACCGGACAGCAGCCTGGGCAGGCCGGGCAAGATATTGCTGAACATTGAGCCCGTCCATCAGTTCGTGAAGCAGTGCACCACGCAGTTGATCGGTATCGCCGTAAATCTGATCGACCTGCTGCGCAACGGTACGGAACAGGACAGCCAGCAGCGGATCGATCGTATCCGTGCTGACGCCAAAGTCCTTAACGCGGCGTCGGAAGTCATCGCGAAGTTTACGGTCAATCTCGAGAACGCTTGGTGTCTGTGGGCTCACAACTGTTACCTCTTCTAGACGAAGATGTCTTCTATCGCTCGGGGACTACGCTGGCGGTAATGCGCTCCTGCGAGGAAATGTCTTCCAACGTAATCGCATAGGTGTCGACATCCCGTCCGGCACTCAGCTCGCGCACAACTTCGGTCACGGCATAGCCCGTGATCTGAAGTTCGGTGAGCGACTGATTAATGCGTTCCATGGCAAGATGCGCCGCGTCTGCGCGTAGCCGCGCATCTTCAAAGAGATCGCGGAGGCCGAAGTTGGGACATGCCTTCCAGGATCCTTGCGGTGTTCTCGCCATCATCTGGAGCAACGAGATCAATGCGGCGGAGCGTTCACTCCGTCTTAATAGGCCGTTCTCCTGCAGACGCATGGGAAATGAAAGGGACGACATAACGATCACCAGAGCGGGGCAGTGGGGCGTCTGGACCGCGGCCGGGGGAGGACCGCGGTCCAGGATTGGGGGAGTTAGTTCGAGAGCATGATGTCGCGGAAGTTCTGCTGGTTCATCTGGGCTTCCAGATCAAGAACCAGGATGTGATTCACACCGGCATGGTCCTCATCCTTAAGCTGGGTCTCGCTCTGATATGGGTTCAGCGTGTGGAAGCCGCTGATCCAGCCGTTGAAGTTGTAGGAGGCCAGGGCATCCTGGTGCGAGTCGTCCTTCCAGAACTCAAGCTTGATCGGCTTCACCTTGTCACGGGTGACAACGTTCGACAGGTTGAAGAGATTGCTCATGGTCGAGAAGGGGATGTTGGTGTCGTCGTGGAAGTCGACGTACACGCGAATGTCCGTGTTCAGAGAGCCCATCTGGGGCATGCCGGCTCGGTCTTTATCCGTAGAAAATGCCACCTGGATCGAGAGGCAATCGAACTTCTGTCCGTCAATGGTGCAGGTGCTGCGGTATGGAGCTGCCATTTGGGGGAATCCTTTCGGCTGTGCGCAGATTGCGCGAATCATTTTTGCGAGCAGAGCGTGGACGTCGGTGCCGGTGTCCTTAGTTGCTCAGGCGGATGTCCTGGAAGTTCTGCTGATTCAATGCCGGCTCGATATCGAGTACGAGCATGTGATTCAACGTGGGCGAGGTGCCTTCGGCAAGAACGTCTTCCGTGCTGCCTGCCTGTGTACGGGTCAGGAAGTCAAGAGGGTTTGAGGTCTCGAAGCGGCGGATCCAGCCGTTGAAGCTATAGGAAATCAGCGCATCCTGCTGCGAATCGTCTTTCCAGAATTCGATCTTTACCGGCTTGATCTTGTCACGGGTAACGACATTGGCCAGATCGAACAGGTGCTTGACCGTCGAGAAGGGAAGGTTCTGATCGTCGTGAAGATCGGCCCATACCCGGATCTTGGTCGCGAGCGAACCCATCTGGGCAACGCCGGCGCGATCCTTGGCGGTGTTGAACTTCACGCTGGTTGTGACGGCCTGAAACTTCTGGCCATCGATGGTGACTGTCGTACGATATGGATTTGCCATGAGCTCTCCTTAGTGTGATTGGCGAAATTGTCCCTTCGTACTAGACCGAATCGCCGGGTCGAATAAGTTTTTGAAGCAGGGATTGCACCCGGTTTGCCACATACTGCAAAGCCGCCGGGGCTGAAGAACCTGAGGTATCGGTCGGACGGAGTACCTGCAGGTTCTCGTCGTGCGCCAGGGTTTGGACTTGCTCTCCCTCCGCGCGATCTTGTTGACATGAGGCAGCGTGCTCCTCGCCCGCATTCTGAATAGCTTGTGTTACAGGAGAATGAGGTTGCACACCACGTGATGTTCCTCGCATCGAAAGGGTGACACCGTTCACATGAGGATCCATACCGGCTGCTTTGCGCTGCTCGGCATCGCGTGCTGCAGAACCCGCGGCAATACGGAAGTTGGGGCGCTCTGCTGGTGCGGATTCACTCTCCGCACTCTCAGCAGCGCTACCCGGACGCAGACCATGTATGGTGAATCTCAGCTGGGCCATGTTCGACGCTCTGGATGGTTTGAATTACGCTTTTGCAGGTTCCGGACGGCTGAACTCAGGGACGTCGATCTTCAGAACAAACGTCTCGGCTGGTCCGGTCGGCATCACGTTTAGCGTGATGTCACAGATACCCTGCATACGCTTGTTTGAATCCTTATCGACAAACAGGTCATAGCCGAGGATCGTACCCTGTTCCACCTGTTCGTCGAGAAGCCTCTTGAGCGGGGTTTCAATTTGCTGATCCATGAAGTCGCGCGTCAGCACCTGCCCGGCAACCTGCAGCAGATAGTGACGGCAGCAGCGCTCCAGGTAACGAAGGATGCGATATGAGGTGAAGAACTTCAACACGCCATAGGGATCGTCAGCCTGCGTGCGGCAGCCATAAAAGCAGAGGTGGTTATCTGCATCACGGATCACCGGGATAAGCTGACGCTCCATGGAGAGATGCTCCATCTCGCCGATCAACGGTTCGATGCGGGCTTTCATCGCTCCATTGACTCGTCCAAAGCGTGAACCGACAGGACCCTGTGCCAGACCTTGAGCATCATCCGCGCGCGCAACCGCTCCTGCGAACACCATGGATGGTGGACCATACAGCCCATCCTGTGCATCGGCATCTTTCTCGAACCAGTGAGCCTCGCGCAACTGGAGATAGCCCATCAAGCATACGTCGGCCGCGGCCTGGTCTTCCGGACGCTTCAGGAACTCGTACTTGCCGCCGGGAAGGAAGTTGCGCTCAACGTTTTTGAAGGATTTCTCGTCGTCCAGGTCGCCAATCAGCAGCATGCCCCAGGCGTTGGCCAGTGTTTCCAGCTTCTCGCGAATGGGCTGAGGATAGTAGCCCGGAACCACCAGGTTACAGATGTCGTCACGGAAGTTGAAGTTATCGTTTCGCTGTACGACAAAATGCTCCATGGCGGCGATGTTCATCGAAAAGATGTCTTTCATCGCCTTGGCATCGGCATTCAGAATATAGAGCTCAACCGGTTTGCGAACCTTGCCGTCGCCGACCTTCGCATTCTCGAAGAAGAGCTGCAGTTGACGGTATGAGAGTTCAAGCGGGCGGATCTGTTCAAAGACCTGGCGCAGCAATTCATCGCGGACGCTCTCGGCACTGTCGATTTGGCCCTGAAGCTTCTTGACCGTCTCGTCGTAGGTGTCGTCAGCGCTGATGAGCTGTTCGAAGTTCGTCAGCTGTGACAGAAACTCCTTCGCTGACTGTGCGGAGAAGATACTCGCGATCTCCCGCTTTTCATTGGTAAGGCCGGGATGCAGGTCCGCGAAGATATCCTGCAACAGCTCGCGTGCCGGGCTGTCGGCGATGATCTGTTCTGTCGTGAGAGTAGGTGTTTGTGTCTCTGCCATGGCTACTTCTCTCCTTCCGCAACGCGCTCGAGCTCGCTGCGCAACTTGCCAAGTGCTTCTACGATCTCTTTACGCTGTTCCGCATTTCCCCAGGCTCTGCGTACCGTCGGCAGCTTCCATCGGTCTTTCAAGCGATAGAGCAGATCGATATTTGCTCTAAGATCGGCGAGATCGTTGCGCAGATAGCTCACATTGCCGTCAGCGTCGCGAACTTCATGGCGCTTCTGCAGATTTTCGGGTTCGAAATCCTTGATCGAACGAAACTGAAGGTCCGCGCGAAATTCGGTTTCGCCATCACCGGTATAGCCACGGAAGTTAAGCTTCGGCTCGAATTTGCGGAAGGCATCTTGCAAATCTTCGACCTTGGCGAGCGCTTCGGTTTCCGAAGCGGCTTCACCACCGACTCGATTGATCGTCATGGGCAGCATGGCTGCGGCGGTGGAGGTGGGGACCTTACGAACTGCTGGGGTAACACCCTTGCGAACAACTTTTACCAAAGGCATAAGGGGGAGGCTCCTGTTGGTCTATCGGTCGAAGGTGAGTCTCGTTCGTGAGAACTCATCTCGCGGTTGAATTTGGGTTGTCTGGGAGGCTGAGCGCTGAATGGGAACACTGACTGCCCCGTTCGTTTCGAAGCCTGATGGGGGAGTTTCTATAGATCGAATCTGGACACTGGATGCGGAAGTAACGGCGGCTCCATTGCTCCATCGTTTGGAGCGTTGGGGAACCATGCCCGCGTACTGTTCACCCCAGATGAGCCGAGGAACCCAGAACCAGAGAATCAGCATTGCCACAAATGCCGCCGCAAAAAGTAATGTATGCAGAACGAACATGGTCCAACCGGATTCGGCAGAAGGGTGGACCTGGATCAAAGCCTGCAATTCCGGTGCCAATGCAAGGCGCGTAAATGTCGGAGCATTCGTAGCCGGCGCAATCCAACGTATAGGGGCACTTTGAAGGGAAGCTCCATCCATGGTCCGGAAGGTTGCGTTCCATTGATGATCGTGTCCCATCAATGCAATGCGAGAGCTCTCCGAGAGCAGCCATGTTATCTGCATCTCGTGGCTGACAGCCGAGCGGCTTGAGTGCAGCGCGGCCAGCAGTTCACCCGCATCCGACGCGTAGAAAAATCGTTTTGAGAGTTTCTGCATCGCGGCCGTGTCGATCGCTTCACGATCTCCAAAGCCAATGCCAATCACGTCGAGATGTGAGGCCTGAACCTGGGCGGCGGCCTGTTGCAGGCCAAGCTCGCCGGTCAACAGTTGAGGGTCGTCACCGGGCATGACTTCATTCTTTCCGTCAGTCATCACGATGAGGTGAGGCTGCTGGCCTTCTGCGGAATGGCTATCGTGAGCAAGGGAAGAAATTTCGCGCCGAAGAGAGTCTACTCCGGTGAAAATTGCCTGATAGAGCGCCGTATTGTTCTTAGCTGCCGGGCTCGGCATGGCATTTAATTGCGCGAGGGCATCAGCCTTTGTAGTGACATAGACAGCGGACTGAATTGTGGGTACGACATCGTGGCTCTCAAAGGGGACGATCGCAATCCAGTCCACGCCTTCCTGCATGCCATTGATGAAGTCTGCCACGGAGCTCTTGAGTGCTGCATATCTGGAAGCAGCGCCCGGCGATGGCTGATTCATGCTTCCGCTGATATCGAGAACCAGCAATGAGACGTTGCCATGTTGCGCTGCATCCGGTCCAGCCCCAACACTGGCGTAGAACGGATGAATCTCTCCATCGGAGCTGCTCAACGTAATCAGATTCGTCAGATCGTTCGGTGCTGGAAGAACAAAGGGCGCCGGCTTCCCATCGGAACCTACTGGCGTGATCCTTGCAGACATGCAAGGCGACTGCGTAACCGGACTGCAGTTCACCAGGGTCGGAGGAGCTGTAAGCTGCAGCATCGCAGGCTTCTGACCCCACGCCGTGGAAGACAGCGCAAGCAGGGCAGCGAGACTTAGTCGAGTGCGCACTATTCGCCCTGCTTTCTGCTCTCGAAGCGAAGAGCGGTTCTGCCAATCATGACGTCGTCACCCGGGTGCAGTTCCTGTGACGCTACGACGGTTTTGCCCTTGATGCGCAGCACATACTTCGCAATGCCCTCGGCGCCTGAAGCTTCGGGATGACGGGCGATGTAGAAGCGTCCATCCTTCGAAAACAGAACCGCATGTCTTGGTGCAATGCTGCTGTCGGGAATCATGATGTCCGCGCCCTGCTGGAACCGTGTTCCTCCCTGCGTCGTAGCCGCGCTGCCAAGGACGTAGCTCTCATCAATCTCCAGGTCCCAGGCGGTCTTGTTGTTCCCCCGTTTGTTCTGGGCACGCGCGTCTCCGGAGCTTATGAAACGGACAAGGCCATTGCGGATGAGAATGGGTGCGATGCCGGCTCCAAAGCCCGTTCCCGCGCCTGCGAAACATAAACCTGCGAGCGACATGCCGGCGGAAACATGAGGCGCAAACAAAACAAAAAACGTACCGCCGAGCAGACCGCCGGCTAGACCGCCAACGTAAGCGTGGACAGAGCGTGCGCGGTTCGTCTTGAACCACCGCAGACCGATACCAAGGCCCACTACGGAGGTGCACAGAGCCCACACTGCAACGCGATACAGAGAGGGAGAGTTATTCGCAATGCCGAGACGTAGCGCCACGCTGAGGGCTGCTGCAATCAGACCCGCGCAGCCACCAAAAAGAACACCCCAGCCAATGGAGATACCGCGTATTTTTCCAAGAAGAATGCGATCGAAATACAGGAAGAGAAAGATTGCCGCACACAGGGCGAAGACAAGGAATGTCGTCGCGTCCGCAAGCCAACCGGCTCGGCTGTTTGAGAGCGGGATGCAGATCAGCAGGGTAACCATCGCAGACACAATGCCTGCCAATGTTCCTGTAAGAGTTGAGAAAAATAACGCTCGGTACATGATCAACTCAACTAAATTAAGGGTCCACCGGGGGAGGCGGAGTGGAGAAATTCACGGCGGGCAACTGAGCAGTCCTGCTCGTCACAGTACTCAATCACTGATGGTAGGATTAGAGACCGAGTTGCCGGGAGAGGTTGCATCTTAACCCGGTAATAAAATGTCCCATCCCCTTGGGCTATGATTCATCACTCTGAAACAAAGGCATCCACGCGTGTTCGGATTGCACTGATTGGAGCCGGTGCTTTAGGCTCCGAGTGCTGCAGACAGATCGTCCAGCTCCCGGGAGCGGATGCTCTGATCGAATCCATTCTGCTGGTCGATCCTGACATCCTCACATGGCAGAACGTACCTTTGAGCCGCGTGTATCAGGAGCTTTGTTACCTGAATCCGGAGCAGTGCATTGGCAGGTCAAAGGTGTTGATTCTTCAGGGCTTTCTTAACAGATATGCGCCACTGATTAAAGTCGAAGTCATAGCAGCCCCAGTGGCGGATGTTGGTTGGCAACAGCTACGTGCAAGTCATGTTCTGATTACGGCGACTGATAGTGTTCTATCCCGTATGGAAACTGGCTTGGCTGCTACAACACTCCGTATTCCTATGCTCGACGGGGCGGTGCACGCAAACTCTACCGGTGAAGGCCGGGTCTCATGGTTTACCGGTCAGAACGATCATGCATGTTACTCCTGTGGTATGTCAGATGTTAGCCGTGCTCGATTACTGGCGCAGATGGCTTCACCGTCCAATGGGTGTGAACGTCTTACACCGTCGCTTGCCATGAGCGGCGCTCCTCCTGATACTCCATCGCTTGAGATCACGGCCCGTCGCATGGTGCAGCTCCTTTGTGAATGGACAGTAAATCGATCAGGGTTTTTGACCGGTTCTTTCATCGTTAAGAGCGATGAACTTGCAAGGGTTACAGCCCCGCGGAGTATTACTTGTCCCTGGCACGATGTCTCGTCGGCGGAACTGATCGAGCTATTTCCGGATAAACCATTCAGGGACCAATTCCCGCGACAGGAAGCGCATCAGGGGGACCGGTGTTTTGAGCTGCAGTGGCCGATCAGTCTCGTCGCAAGCTGTGAGCATTGTGGTAAAGAATCGCGTAGGCTTCTTAGGCTGGCTCAGCTCCGGACGGCTTCATGCCCTCATTGCGGCGATCGTGCACTGCAGTCGGATCAGACGGTATCGGTCATCCGTTCCAGAGATCCGCTTGCAAAACTTACGCCGCGACAGCTTGGATTGCCGGATCTGCATCTAATCCGGTTAAGGCCAACCGTCCAGTTTCCCCCGATCACAAACGGACAGAACGAGAAAGAGACGAAACGAGCAACAGCGTCATGAATGCCTTAGAACGATCGACACTTTTGGCAGGGCTGATTGTTTTTATGGCCTCGCTCCAGTTCGGCACAAATCTTCTTGGACCTGGTGTTGCATCTCTTGCTGCGATTGTCCTCGGGGTGATTTGCACCCTCATCTGGGTGCACTTCGATCTTCCTCACCGCCTGATATGGATTCCGCCGGTTTCGTTGGGAGCAGCTTCTCTGCTTGCGGTAGGTATTGCTGCTCTCGTCGGTCCGATCAGCACGCTCTTCGCGATCGTCCCCATCCTTGTGGCCGGAGCCTCTTTTGCGACACTGGCCTTCCTCACCTGGGATCGGCCGCGATGTGGTCTCTGCAGCCGGCGCCTGCGGACACAATCCGTTGTCTTTCAGTGTCCTCGCTGCAGGCTTGAGGTATGTGAGGAGAGCTGCTGGAGCTTCGAGCATCGCCGCTGCCATCTCTGCCTGGAGCAGCGTGTTCCCATTCTTCCCATGCAGGAGCGCTGGTGGTCTCGCGTCACCGGGCCGCCATCCGAGGTTGGGAGATGCCAGGTCTGTCTCGCGGCGCCACAGAAAGCCGCTCTACGATGCTGTCCGAAATGCCGTCGCCTGCAATGCCAGGATTGTTGGGACTTCCACAATGGAAGTTGTACCCGCTGCGGTGAGACGCTTCCGGACCTGCCCTCTGCGCTGACGGAATCCATTGCAAAGGTTTACGACAGGAAGGCCTCCTAGATTCATCAAAGCGTCATCAAACGGTATTTCATAGACGAGGAAGTGAAACGAATGCCGAAGTATCAAATCTATTTCGACACTGTAAGTGGAGAGACGAAGTACAACGTCGATATCGATGAAGGCGAGACCTTGAATATGGTCCTTGAAGAGATTCTCTTCGATCTTCGCGAACGCGGCGATGTCCTGAAAGGAGACGGCGAACCAGAGGTGATCTGGAACAGTTCGATTCTGGATTTTGGCCGTGCTCTTCCGGAACAAGGGGTACGTCCCAATGACGTCTTGCGCGTCTCCACCGTCGCGACCAATGGCTGACATTCCGCAGACCTCACCCAGGGAAAGAAGGCTTGTCGCCGAGTGGGATCTCCTGCAGAGTCTCGCTCATCTGAATCCTGYACGTATCGGCAACCTCGCAGTAGAGGATGAGGTGTTCTCCTGCACGCTTCACAAGACCCCAGCCCTTCGTGTGGGAACGAAGGACGTTGTTACAAGCCATCGCTTGAAGATTGTCTTTCCGCTCTACTATCCCTCGGTTCCTCTCGAACTTTATCTGAAAGCTCCTGTCGCTCACCCGAATGTCCATCCTCGGACCGGCTTTCTATGTCTTTGGGACAAACACCAGGTAAGCAATAACGTGGAGCACGCACTTCACAAAACGGTCGCGATGCTTTCGCGTCGCCTGGAAAACCGCAATCCGGTTCACGTGATGCAACCCGATCTTCAGATGCTGTCTGATGCTGATTATCCTGCTCCCGGAGAGCCCCTCCTGGGCATTGCTCATCCGGGAATCGCCGCTCATGGTCGCCTTCCCGATGAGCCTCCTGCGAGAAGGAGGCGGCTCTCATGATTCGCGTCGGTCTTGGAGATGATGCTCCTTTGATGTCTTTCAGTGGTGAAGGGCTTCCCGCAAAACGCTACTCCCCCGAATCCATCAGGCGGCTAGGCGCACAGCTTCAATCGATGATGGGCGAACGCTTCCGTGTGTTGGAACCGATCGCTATTGGTGGTATGGCTACTCTCTTCCAGGTACAACACACGCTGCATCGCGGTCTGTTCATTGCCAAGGTGCTGCATCTTGAACTCGTGGAAAGAAAAGATGTCCGCGAAAGCTTCCGTCGTGAGGCGATCCACCTTGCTCAACTGGGGAACCACCCAGCGATGATTCCAATCCTCGATTTTCAGGAGAATGATCGCTTCGCATTCTTTCTCACGCCATTTATCGAAGGCGAAGATCTGGATCACACGCTCGCTCGTTGCGGCTCGCTATCGCGCGCTGAAGCCCTGCATATGGCGGCACAGATCAGCAGCCTGCTCTGCCACGCGGAGTCGCACGGTATCACGCACTGCGACTTAGCTCCAGGGAATCTTCGTCTCGACACCTTTGGGCGCTACCGGGTTCTCGATTTCGGCCTGTCACGCAGCCGCTTCGACACCACGACGGAATATTTGAGCGGGGGCACGCCGGCCTATACCAGCCCGGAGCAAGCGGCAGGCGGCCAACCTGACCATAGAAGCGATCTGTATTCGCTGGCGCTGATTCTCTGCGAGGCGATGAGCGGCATACCTCTCATCACTGGCGCTTCTTTTGAGGAGATTCGTCACAAGCATCTGCAAGCGCAGTGGACGCTTCCCGCAGTGATCCAGAAAGACGCCCCGGTTGCGAAATTGTTGGACTGGATGCTGGCTGCGGATCCAGCAAAGCGCATGCAGAGTGCGTTCGAGCTCTCCGGCGTACTCGCAGCCCTCGGCTTCGAACGTCCGGAGTTTCATGGGATGGCGAAGATCGAGACGGAAAATCGAAGGGTCAGGCTCTCCAATTAAATGACAAGGCCCGGGCTAGATGGCCCGGGCCTTGTGTTTGGGGGAGGGCTGGAGCATTTTCCCTGTAGGTGTGATGTAGGGCTTCCGCCTCCATGGGCGTTTTCTGCAATGGAAACGCCGCTGCACGCCCTTCTGGGATACCCCAGTAACAGGGAAAATGCTCTAGAAGAGAATCTTCAATCCCAATTGCGTATTGAAGGGTTCACCGGCGCCAATACCCGGAGCTCCGTTGTAGTCGCCGATGGTGTCATACAGGCTGAAGCTTCCGCCGACTGTACTGCTTGGCGGTGCGTAGTTGATACGGTTGAAGAGGTTGAACATCTCTGCCCGGAACTGAATGGTCATCAATTCCTTGATCTTCGTGTTTTTGAAGACGGAGAAGTCCACATCGGAATAGCCAGGACCGTAGTAGCCATTGCGGCGTGAGGTTCCAAAGTGGCCGGTGGCCGGATCGGTAAATGCCGCAGGATTCAGCCAGCTTGCTCCTGGCTTTTGTCCCTGGTATCCCGCCTGCGGATTACCGATCTGGACAGCGCGGTCGTTGCCCTCGTTGGTGCCGCTGATATCGCCCGAAGCATGTACCGTGAACGGTTGGCCGCCGTGGAAGCTGAGCAGGGAGTTCAACTGCCATCCATGCGTCAACTCTTTCGGGCCCCACGCCGCTCCCGGAACTTCATAGCTCATCAGAGTGGTGAAAGTATTGCGGGTGTCAAAGTCGCTATTGCCGTAGTCGCCCTTGAAGTTGAAGTTATCCTGCGGCAGGCTTCCACGATATGCCGTCACTTCATCCAGGTTATGGCTCCAGGTGTAGGCAGCTTGCGTCATCAGCCCATGCCAGTGCATGACACGTAACTGCGCCTGCAGCGAGTTGTAGTTTGAGGTGCCAATGCTCTCGATCTGGTTGATGTTGCCATACTGCGGATAGCTTGAGGCGTAGGGAAGAGAGCTTGCGCCCGCAGTGACGTTGAGCTGATTCAGATCAAGCAGGCTGAGCAGGCGACGGCCTTCGCTGCCCACGTAGCCAAGCTGGGCAATGACATTTGCGCCAATCGTATGCTCGATATTCAGGCTGTAATTCTGGTTGTATGGTGTGCGGAAGTTCCGATCTACGGAGAATACTCCGCAGGGGTTCGACGAGGAACACGGGTAGCTGATCGCGGAAGGGAAGATGGCCTGGCCCCCGACGATCGTGGTCTTGCCGGGCTGCACTGTCGGGTCGCTTGGAATCGCCTTACCTGCCGCGCTGATGGTGTAGACAGGGTTAGGTCCTGCCGGATTGCCTTCAACGCCATTCGGCGCCTGGTTGCCCGGCCGGTTGTCGAGGAAGGGATTCAGGTTCGGCGTATCGAAGTAAAAGCCATAGCCGGCGCGGATCACTGTCTTGTCGTCCAGGCCATACGTGATACCCAGACGTGGGCTGAAGTTCTTGTAGTACTGCTGATAGAGAGAACTGATCTGGTTGCCCTGGAAGGCGATGCCATTGGTCGAGGTCATCTCAGGACGGAAGACAGAAAGATCTTTGTTGCCGTTATGCAACGGACCAACGTAGTCGTAGCGCACACCGTAGTTGAAGCTCAGCTTTCTCGTAAGCTGCCATGAATCTCCCGCGTTCAGCTCCCAGGTGTTGACGAAGACCTGGCGCTCCGGATCTCCAATGGCAATGGTGGCTGCCGAGGTATAACCGGCGAGAAAGTCTGCCAACGCTCCGGCAAGTCCGGATCCGCCGACACGCGTGCCATCAAAGGTGAACGATCCGACTGAGTGACGCTTATAGAACTCATCGAGCTGCGCCTGCCGGAACTCGCCACCGAGACGAATCTGATGCTTGCCCTTGACCCAGCTCAATTGGTCGGTCAGGTGGCCGGTGATGTCGTTACGGCCCTCGGGCGGCGTCATGCCAACTGGATCGAAGCCGGTAATGGTGATGTTCGGAGCATTGCCGAAGGGTGCCCCAGTCGCAAAGCCCAGAGACTGCACATTGAAATTGGTATTCGCGTCATTGAAGACCTGGTTGAAGTAGTTCACCCCTACCAGCAGCTGGTTCGAGATGGAGGGCGAGAGCATGCGGTTATAGACAACCGCGACGTTCTGAACGTGGATAGGCGCCACCTCGAAGTAGTCGTAGATCTGCGATCCGACTGGCGCCACCTGGTTGCCTTGACCGACGAACCAGTGGGCGCTCAGGCTGTCTTTGTCGGTGATGTGATAGTCCACCTTGCCAAGTCCGTTATAGCTGTAGCCAAATTCAGGGACGTTCGAATGGAAGTTATTGACGTTGCCGACCGTGTCGGAGGATAGATTGCCCCCGGCCCACAGCGTATTCAGCACCTTCTGCATAGTCGTATTTACGGGGATATTCTTTGCGGCAAGGATGGCCTTTGCCTGGTTCTGCCAGCCGATGGATGGTTCGGTGGCACTGCCTGACTCGCCGATCACAAACCGCTGCTTCTCAAATGTCAAAAATCCAAAGAGCCTGTCCTTCAGGATTGGTGCGCCGACTGAGAAGCCCCAGTTGTAGTTGCGCACCTTCTGCTTCGTATCGCTGAAAGGGCTTTTGGCTCCGAAGAGTTCATTGCGGTCGAAGTAGTAAGCGGAACCGTGCAGACGATTGGTGCCCGACTTGAGAGTCAGATTGATGGTTCCACCTGGGTTGCGTCCGCCTTCAGGGCCAGATTGTGTCTGGGCCGAGAACTGTTCAACAGCATCGATGGGCAGAATGATACCGGCAATGCCCGAGACACCCCCTTGGTTGACAGCCGGTACGTTGTGCCACAGATCGTTGTTATCCACGCCATCGATCTGCCAGTTCATCTGGTTGGCGCGAGTTCCGTTGAGAGAACCGTATCCACCGCCTGTATATCCGGCAAAGCCGGGTGTTAGCTGGATCATCTGAGTGAAGTCGCGACCATTCAGCGGCATATCCGCTACTGCTTGAGACTCGAGAACGATGTTCTGTGTCACGGTGGTTGTGTCGAGGGTGATGTCTGAGGCCTGTACCTCAACCGTCTGTGTTGCTGCCGCGCTTAGCTTGATGGATGGAAGTGTATAGATCACACCGGCGGAGACGGGGATCTTATCGACCTTAACCGTGCTGAATCCTGAATTGGTGGCCGTCAGTGTGTAAGCGCCCAATGGCAGATCATTGAACAGGAAGCTGCCGGCGCTTGAGGTTACCGAGGTGTACGTACTCTTTGTTGCTTCATTGGTGAGGGAGACTGTTGCTCCAGGGACGGTGGCTCCCGTCACGTCAGTGACTTCTCCATTGATGCCGCCACGAAATGTCTGGGCTGAAAGTGGAGGAGAAAGTACACATACTGCTGTAAGTACTAGAAGGAAAATCACTTTTGGGAAACGAATACACGACTGCCAGAACGTCATGAACCTTACCTCCATGCGTGATACAGCTATAGGTCTGCGTGCCGGCGTAGTGCGGCCGCAACCTTGCCCACTTTTCAGTTACGAGTACGAGACGTGCGAACTGCTCTTCAACTAAGTGACAAGGACCGTAAAGGCCTGGCAGAAGAGAAGGAAACGACTGTAGGGAACAGCGGGGGGAGCTCCAGCTTCTTGCGCCGGAGTCATCTTTTGAAGAGATATTCACCTATTGCAAGCATTCCTGCAATAAAAAATATTGAATCAATCGGCGGGATCTTTCTATCAGAAGGCGGAATAGCTATGCGGCAGTACGCAGGATCGCCTCAGCCAGCCCGACAGTTTCACTGGGCCCAGGTTCCTTCTGTGTCCGTTCTGTTGACGTAGAGGATCGGCGCAACGCCAGTGTGCGGTGTTGCGCTGAGATGATCTCGCTCTCTGGTGAAGGCTCAGTCGCGACCTGACGTGTCAGAGCGAGAATGCTGATACCGCGAGATGATCCCGACATGAAACGGCATGAGCGAAGGAGTACGAAAAAGAATCGTTTGTAGCCCGACCCCAAGCACAGAAGCCCGCCGGGCTGCTTGGTCCGCAACCCCGTCTCCGTATCGCTGAAGCCCTTGAGTGGACAGCTCTCTGGTACCACAGGCGAGGCATGGACATGCAGGCGGATACGTTGAGTCAAATCGCAGCCTACGAAAATCGCCTCTAATGTCTTGTTCCGTACTTATCCCAGGTCGCTCTATCTTGGTACGGTAGTCGACAGAGTAAGTGGTGAAGCGATTTGTCTCTCGCCCATCGATGCCGGAAATGCATTATGCTTTGAGTCAAGACGGAAGATTGGTCCGCTTCTGGTGATGTTTCCTCTTGCGGCCTCACCGTTCCCCTGAACCGTTGCACGCCCTGTTTTATTACTGCCTGTATTGCTTTAACTTCTCCGTGCTTTCTTGCGGATCTCCCGAGGTTGCGATGCAGTCTACACATAATGATTTTCTGGTCCTGTCGATCGGCGACGATGCCGCCCTTCTTCATAACAGGGCGGATGTTCTGATGCGTGCCGGTTATAACGTGCTTTCGTTGCCCAGCTCCGTTTGGTTGGGCGAAGCCCTGTATCCCGGGTATGGAACCGTGATTCTCTGTCATACTGTGCCACCTGCCCGTCAGATTCTGATGGGCAGCGCTCTGGCAAGGGCCGGTGTGCCGATTGTGTGTCTCACCGACAAATTGAGTACAACTGCGCTTGGCGCGATGTACTCAGAAGACTTCACAAGCCTGTTCAACTTCCTGGAACAGGCCTCGGCCCGCTACGAGGCAAAGACCTTCCGCAGCGCTGCCGCATAAATTTTCGATCGATCATCCCTCTGGCTTCGGGGACGGAGGGAAGTCCTGCGCCTTCAGATAGACTGCGTAATGTGATTCCTCGTTCCTCCGATCCAGAGCCCGAGATCAGCGTCGTCATGACGACGTGCAGCCGTGCGCACTTCCTGCCCGGGGTTCTGGATGCACTCCTCGGTCAATCGCTGCTCGCGAGCGTTCGGGTCGAGATGGTGATCGTCGACGATCAATCAACGGACAATACGCCTGAGGTGCTGGCGCGCTATCAGGCGGAAGCGGCGATTCCTGTCCGCATCCTGCAGGGAGCCAAACAGGGGGTTGCTGCCGCACGGAATCTGGCCGCACAACACGCCCGGGGCCGGTGGCTGGCGAGCTTTGACGATGATGAGATCGCGCCGCCGCACTGGTTGCAGACCCTCTATGGTGTCGCCCAGCAGAACAATGCTGTCTGCGTGGGAGGGACGACCGTGCTTTCACTTCCGGAGGGGCGGTCTCTTAGTGAAGTGGGTCCTCGAGCCCGCCGGCTGCTCGGCGAGATCCTGTTCTCGGAAGAACGGAGTATGCAGTTCCACGAGCTTCCGTCCACCAACAATGTGCTTACCCGGCGCGACGTCTTCGAATCGATGGGTGGATTCGACCTGAACTTCACCGAAGGTGGGGAAGACACCAATCTTTTCCAGCGAATGCACGAGGCGGGCCATCGTATGTGGCTGGCCCCTGAGGCGAAGGTGCTGCACCTGATTCCGCCGCGCAGATTGGATCCGCATGTCTTGAGACAGTCGGCCATGCGCACCGGAGCGATCGAAGCGCGGCTTGCCGGAGCGAGGAATAGCGTCCCCAGCCTTCTATATAACCTGACCGGACGTCTGATACTCGCCGTCGTGCGCGACCTTCCGCAGTTGGCGGCAGGGCGTCTCACACGACAACCGGCGAAGGTGCTGGATGCTCAACTGAGTCTTGCGGTCACAGCCGGTTTGTACCGGGGATTGTCTGCGGCACGAGGTGGTTCGTCACAGTTCCTTAGCAGGATGGATTTCCGCAGTCGCCATGGGGAACGGCCCGACGCACCGCCGCGGCAGTAGAGCATTTTCCCTGTGGAGGCAGTGTAGGACTTCCGCATCCTGTGGGCGTTTTCCGAAATGAAAACGCTGCTGTACGGCACTTCCGGGATACCCAGCAACAGGGAATGCTCTAGTAGTACTTATCTCCCGTCGAGGCGCAGGACGCTGCGCGTCGTTGCGCGGTCAGCGCCACCGGAGAGCCACGGTGCGTTTCCAGGTGTATTGAGAACCTGCGATCGGTAGAACTCAAGTACCGTGGCATCGCTCTCAATGCGCGCATCGCCCCAATCGGCCCACTGCGGATAGATACGCCAGTCCCAGTCGATGTAGCAGATAGCCTTGATGCCCTTTGTGCCGCGGAGCAAGCCGAAATAAGGTGCGAACCATTGATCGATGGCGGCATGCGGGTCATGTACAGAGGCGCCTCGTAGCGTTGATTCCGCGATCATAACGGGAAAGCGGCGGTTGTCCGCTTCGGCAAGAAATTCCCGCGTTGCCGCAGATGAGAGCGTCGGCGGAGAGAAAAGGTTCACGCCCCACCAGTCGACGTACGCATCGCCGGGATAGAACTGCTGCCAGCGCGCGGCTGCGAATGCTGCCGCGGCGCCTGCTCGCTGCTGATCGAGTTCAGCATCCGGTGACCAGTCCCACACCACCGCTGCTTCCTGCGGCATGCAACGGTGGATAGCGTCTGCGATACGGCGAAAGGCTGCAACGTAACTCGGCGCGGCATAGCCATTCCACGGTCCGTTGAACTCGTATCCGGGACGGACGAAGACGGGACGAGCAAGAGATTGCAATCCGGAACAGATCTGTTCCAGCGCGGCATCGTCCTTACCGGCTGCGGTTGCGGCTTCATAGTGGTGTGTCCCACCACCTTCATTAAGCGAGATACCGATCTGAGGAACCAGATAGTCCTGCGCTGTACCCAGGTCCGCACGAAGGTGGTCGAAGAACTTTGGCAGGTCATCATGCAGATCGACATAGCGCATCATCAGCATCGGCCGGGCCGGCGCTACCGCCTTCGAATAAGCATCGAAGCTCTGCCGGTCGCTCTGGCCCACCCCATGCAGCACTGTGTCGCGTGGCTCCAGTCTGCGGCCATAAAAAGCACGCGTGACGGGGGAAGCCTTCGCCCATGCCTGTAATGGAGTGGCAGCGCTCGCGGCGTTTGCCGTAATGGCCTCATCCACGGCTCGCAGGTGCCAGCGATGCCATGTCCATATGCCTGCCAGGGCCACGCAAAGCAGCAGCGCGATACGTGCGACGAGCTTCATGATGCCGTCTGACCAGCCTGATGCGAGCTCTCGAGAGACTTCTTCCATAGGTGATGCAGTACCTGTCCAGGCAGCAGCCAGATGCCGGCCAAAAATGCGAGTTCCAGCCAGCCCGGCCGGCTCGCCATGACCAGTCGGCCTATCTGCTGGAGCGCTCCCTTATCCTGGCTGCGCTTTGCCTTGAGTGCAACCTTGGTGCTTAGAAACGAAGCGAAGGCGCGATCGCCAATCCATTTCCGGTACTGTAGCGCCCACTCCAGAGAATCCTTCCAGTTGGTGCGCCGCGATCGGGAGATGCTGTCGACCACGATGTTGTAGACCACCAGCGGTTCCCACGCGAATTTAACACGGGCGCCGGCAAGATGCCATGCCTCCAGCAGCCATGCCCAGTCCTCATGGTCCGCATGCGTGGTGAAGGGGATTTCCTTGAGCAGGCTGTGGTGCAGTAGCAGTGACTGCAATGGAAGAACACCGGGGCGCCTGGTTAAGGATGGACGCAGCAGGATGTAGTCAGCCACATCCTCCGATGGACCAATGGGCCGTTCAGGATGGATGTTGTCTT
Organism: Terriglobus sp. 2YAB30_2; assembly: GCF_052114765.1. Taxonomy (NCBI): domain Bacteria; kingdom Pseudomonadati; phylum Acidobacteriota; class Terriglobia; order Terriglobales; family Acidobacteriaceae; genus Terriglobus; species Terriglobus sp. 2YAB30_2. Next base: position 47,527 of record NZ_JBFRFJ010000015.1, on the reverse strand, counting down.
TACCCTGGGCGCGATAGATTGCGCGACAGGAAATCATCATCTTGGGAGAGTTGCGATCAGCCAGGGCAAGCTGTTTCTCAATCTTTGCCGGAAGAATCAGGTCATCGTCGTCCAGGAAGGTAAGCCACTCGCCGCGGCTAAGGGCTACACCTTCATTTCTTGCCGCGGCGGGACCTCGGTTTGAGGGGAGCTCTGCGTAGTGAACGCGCGGATCGATGCCCTCGACGGCCGCTCGCGCTGCCGGATCCGGCCCATCGGAGACAGCCACGATCTCAATGTGATCGTAGGTTTGGGCCAGGGCACTCTCAACTGCTTTTCTAAGATCGTCGGGCCGTTTGTACGTTGGGATGATGATGCTTACAAGCCCTGGCTCGCACTGACCAAAGTCGTTGCGCACCGTCGTATCAACCATGACTGCTCTCCATCGCTGTCTGCGCCTCAGCGCGCAGGTTCGGCGGTAACTTTTCCAGCAACGCCGGTGTGACACCGCCCAGAAGCTGGTCGGATTCAAGCCATGTATCCTGCTCGGTCTCAGAACCTTCAGCGAAGCACATCTTCACGATGCAGGCATACGCCAGTGTCGTTGGTAGATAAGGATCGATCGGCGCCGACTCGGCAAGACCTTCCATGGCGAGCCAGGTGAGCATCGAGGCCGCTAATAAGTCGGTTGCCTGACGGCTACGGCGGTAACGCTGCCACGCGAAGAAGATGGCGCCCCAGAGCACGCCTGCGTACAGCAGCGATCCGACGAAGCCAAGGGACAGTGTCTGATCCAGATAGGTTTCGTGAGCATGGGGGACAGTCCACCCCTGATGGCCCGAGATCAGGCTCACGCGGCTTGGCGACCAGAACCCGGCATATCCAAAGCCCTGTAGCGGACGCGTCTTTACATAGTCAGAGAGCTCCGCCCAGAGCGGCGCACGATTGGAAAGATTGGATGTGTTCTGGGTATCGGTGCGGCCCATCATGAAAGCAGATTGTGCCGCGCCTAGTCCCTTTTGTCCCACAACGTAGACCAGGACTGGAAGCACAACCGCGAGGCATGCCACAGCCAGCATGGCGCGTGCGGGTGCGCTGAGGATCTTGCGCGCCAGGCGCAGCATCATGATGCCCGCCATCATCAGGCAGATGATCGTACTGACGCGTGAACGGGTGAGATAGAGCAGGATGAAAGCGGCGAACAGCGCGGGAGCAAGGAACTTGCGCCATGCCGGTCTGCGATCGAAGAGTGTAAGCCCGGAGAAGATGCCTGCCACAAGACTCATAGCCTGATAGTTGGCTTCGGCAACGCCCTGGAAACGATAGTCGGCATTGCGTGGATCGAAGATATGCTGCATGACCACATCGCCATATAAGGCAAGAATGGCAACCGCTCCGGTGACAAAGAAGGCGAGGACAGACATCTCTACGAGAGAGAAGCGTCGAGCAAAGGTGTAGATAGCGAGGATATTGATCAGGAAGACGACCAGCCGCTTGAGGGTAAGCGAGGGATCGTCACTCCAGGCAACGCTCATCACGGCCCAGATGACGTACGCTGCGGCGAAGTATCGCAGGTGGCCGGCGAAGCGTCCACGGCGGGGAAGTTCCCGCAGAAGGATGAGACAGAAGAATGCGATGACAGGCATCGCCAGCTGGCGGCTTGCGCTGCCCTGAAACGCCGCTGACTCCGCTGCTGCCGACTCCGCTGTTGCCCCGTGGACGATGAAAGGCAACACATAAGGAACTGAGTACCAGTAGCAGATACCAAGCGCGATGCCGCAGACGATCTTCACGAGCATCAACCGCCGGGTGATCTGCGAAAGCTCAAGGCGGACTCGTGCCAGCCGGTATGGTGTGAAGGCCGTGGGACGGGCGGTGCTCACGCATCACCTCGCGAAGGAAGCAGAGAAGAGCTCAGCTTCTTTCCGCCTGTCTCCAAAGCGAAATCGATGAGAGCAGGCGAGTCCCAGGGAACGTCCATCCATGCATCCTTGACCCATGAGCTTGCGGCGTCTCGCCGCAGCTCCTGAGGGAAGAGTGCGATGAACGGATTGTTCGTGGCTGCGGGACGATCTTCCACGTGTTTCTGTCCCAGGACCCCGCGCACATAGGCGGCCACCAGGTCTTTCCCTTTGCCGAACGAGAGATGGCTCACCTGCGTCGGACGCGTATTCATCTCGATCATCAATGGGTTTCCTGTATCCGGCTCACAGATGAAGTCGAAGCCGCAGAATCCGTTGATTCCAAGATGGGCAACGATGCGCGCCATGGCGTGGCGAAGCCGGGCGTCGTCCAGAACGCGAAGCACACTGGATGGTCCGCGGCTCTCCGTGGTTTGCACCACTTCAAACTCAATACTTGCGAGCAGCCGGCCCTGGTGTGCCATCGCCATGCTGGTGGCCTCTCGACCGGCGATCCACTGCTGTGCGCTGACTGCCGACTTCAGGCGCCGCGTCCAGGCGCGAAGATGCATCCACTCTGCATCGACCAAGCCGCGCTTCAGCACACGGGGAAGGCTGGGGGTCCGATGCAATTTGTTCCAATAGTCCTGCGCTTCCTCCATGGACCGAGCGATGCGTACCCCTTGGCCCCCCGCGCTTCCATCAGACTTTAGAACCAGCGGAAATCCCAGATGCGCAGCCGCGCGCGGCAGGTCGTCCGGTGTTGGTATGGGTTCTGTCGCCGGCACAGGCACCTGGAGTTGGTGTGCCTGGTGCAGCAGCTCGAATCGTGTCCGTGCCAGTTGCAGTGCTGCTGACCCCGCAGTGGTTGACTCAATCAGATGCCGCAGGCGCAAGCCATACTCGTTGTCTTTTCCGGCCAGCAGCAATCCGTAATGAAGTACGACTTCGTCGGCCAGAATCAGGCTGTCCGGTTGTGTAGCATCCAGGGCACGCTCGAAGCTGCGGAAGGGGCGCATCTGCCAGAAGTGTGTCCACTGCGAGATGACTCCGGTCAGCCGTGCCGGATGATTTGCCGGCGAGAGCAGGCTTACCTCGCAGCCGAGGCTGTGTAAGGCAAGGGCAAGACGCGCGCCCGAGAGCCACTCACGAGCCGTAGCGATCAGCACGCGAGGAGCCCTCGTGCCGTTGCCAAACTCATTTGTTCCCGGTGCTGTCACAATCTGTGTGCCCCCATCTTATGCATTTCGACCAAACGATGTCGTTCCTTGCGGGCTCGTAATTTCACGTCTGTAAAAGATCTGCCTGATGATTACAACCACAATACTGCCGGGCAACATCGCCAGGGCCACGCCAACGACATTCAATTTGCCTACCAGGGCAATCGCGACGAGTACCTGCACCACGAACCCTGCCAGGTTGGCATAGAAGACAAGGCCCGCCTTGTCCAATGCAGTCAGGCCATAGCTCTGCGCCAATGTTGCGGCAACGGCAATGAAGTTAAGAGCAAGAAAGAGCAGGATCAGCCGACCGTTGTCGGGAAAGGCTTTAAAGATCAGCCGGGCGACCCATGGGCCCAGAGCAAGCACTCCGGCGGCACATGCAGCCGAGCCCAACAGCAGAGCGCGGTCGTAACGGGCAATCACCTGCCGCAGGCCGGATCTTCCATCCTTTGCCAGAGCGCGCGCGACCACCGGAGCCATTGCGTTCTGCAGGCTGTTCAATGCTACTCGTGGAATATTGACCACGCTCTCGCAGATGGCATACGCGCCCACACTTGCCGGCCCCAGGACAGCCCCCAGCAGCCATGGGTTGCATTGGGCGCTCGCCATCGAGATCATGTTGCCGCCCAGCAGCCATCCGCCCAGACGAAGGTCCCGTCGAAGGTCTTCATACACATCGCGCAGGCGGATTTTGAAGGTCTTCCATTCAGTCAAAAGCCAGTACAGAGATACCACCCCGGCGCCAAACGAAAGGACCTGCAATGTCTCGGGTACATGCAGCCGGCCGAAGCGGTACAACAGCTCCACGCCGGCGATCTGTAGACCGACCGTTGCTAACTCGGTCCAGAAGGCGGCTTTGAAGCGGAGCTCCGCAAAGTACATGCGCCGGGTGAACTCACGGAACAAAATGGCCATTGAGGTGACAGCCAGCGGAACCATGACATTGGCATAGAGATCGTAGTGATGGCCCGCTGTCCACCAGCCGCCCATCCATAAAAACAACGCGAACACAAGGCAGGCACATACCTGCTGTCCGACAATGCTTCCCAGAAAGATATGCTGCCGTTCCTTCGGCGTTGAAGGCATGCGGAACATGAACGGAGCCCAGGAGAAGACGCTGCAGATCTGGATAAAGATATCCATAGACCGCTGCGTAAGGATGTAGGTACCAAACTCTGCGCGGCTGCCATGTCTACTGAGAATGGCGGCGACCACCATGTTGCCGAAACTATAGGTCACCTGGTCGGCCAGGGCGTATGTCAGGCGGTCGCCGGCAACTGCACGCCCGCGACTCCACATGGCGCGCAGCCTTCCTGGTGGCGGCAACGGCTCTTCGGGCGCAATGCTCGATGCTGGAAGGCTCATGCGCACGCGCTCTGATTGAGCTTCAACCTTTTCTCCATGTTGGTTCGGCCAAGTTCCAGATATGCCTCGTTCACCACATCCCCATTGCGCGACCACAGAAACTCACGAGCACGCATCGGGGCTGCCCAGCTCATCGCAAGTAGCTTTTCGGCATTCTCAGCCAATTCAATCAGGGCCTGACGCCAATCTTCAATTGCCCGTTTGGGGGAGACGACCGGCAGCCTGACTCCACAGGTCGCGTCCACCATGTCCTCGGCGCCCTGGTGACCAAAGCATAAGACCGGTACACCTGCGGCCATCGCCTCAAGCACCACATTGCCGCTGGTGTCTCGCAGACTCGTGAAGCAGAAGAGATCGGCATGGTGCATCGCCGCAACGGCTTCAGGGAAGGGAAGGCGCCCGGCGAACCTGACAATATCCTGCAGCCCGAGCCTTTCTGCCTCCGCGGTCCACAACTCTCGCATCGGCCCATCGCCAAGCACGGTCAGCCGGAACTCAGCCTGCTTACGCGCCTTACTGAGGGCACGCAGAAGAATCGGCAAAGCCTTGCGCGTCTGCAATTCGCCGCTCCACAAAAGCTCCAACGGTCCCGTCTGGTCCCCGCGCCGATTCTCCTCCAGGCGATGCTCAAACCGGGAATGGTCCGGCTCCGCTACATCTCTCAGCCCCGTCTCCAGCAGCAGGTCCACCTTTCGCCCCCAGGCACGCTCGTAATCACGCTGGTTGGTGGAGTTAGAGGCATAGATCTTCGCCGCACGGCGCGCCGCCCGCCGGACCCGCGAGTCGCGATAGAGCGTGTACTTGTTCGCGATTGCCCTGGCAGCCTCTTTGGCGGCTTCCTTAGGAGGTAGCAGCGATAAAAAGCTCATCGGATAATTCTGCGATCCTCCAACCGGTCCCCAGAGAAACGGAATATCAAGTTCGTATCCATAACCAGGTTCACGGAACGTATTCACGGTCGCCTGGTGTACCAGGTCGAAGTGTTCCCGCGCGTGCAGGCTCCGTGCCAGCTCGATCGCCAGTTTGTGCCAGTGATGATACGCGTTGTAGTTATACGCAAAGGCTCCATGAGCAGGAGATTCGGCGCGGAGCCTGGCATCCGGCTCCGGAGTATAAAACCGTACCTCCGGGGGGAGAAGACCTTCCTCCTGTGCCCGTTCGAGTGCGCCAAAGTTGTCCTCGCTGGTAAGGACATGCATCTGGGCTACGCGTGAACCCTCCAGCAGCCTGCCCCAGCCAACAGCCCACTCCGAGCCGCGATATGGGCTGCACTCATAGGCGATGAGCAGAACTTTCAGCACGCGCGGTAGTCTCCCGAGTGGGAAGCTGTCGCATCCCCGGCCTAGAATACCGGACTTGAGCTTAGCGGCTGTAGATAGATGCCAAGATTTGCCGTCTTGATGTAACGGCCGATCGTCTGCAGGTGATCGTGGCCTACCAGGAGCAGATCGTCCGGCTGCAGCACCATGTCGTTCTGCGCGCGAGTTACGGTCTTAAGGCTGCCCAGCTTCAGGATGTGGACCTCTGACATTTCAGAGTCGATCCTGCGGAACAGGACCACGCGTCCCATGGCGGCGTCTTCTTTCGGACCACCGGCGGCAAGTACCGCCTGCATGGCCGTGATTGGCCTGCGGAGATCCTGCCTTCCCGGAGTGATGACCTCTCCGGCGACGAAGATGTGGGGGCGCTCGAAATCCTTAAGGGTTACCGTGAACTCCGGGTTCACCAGCTTCGAGGTCGACTCCGCAAGAATAAGTGCCCGCACCTCGGGAATGGTTAGGCCCTCAAGCTTCAGATCGCCCGCCGACTTTAACTGACCATGACCGTCAGGCTGAACCGTAACCTCATCATTGAACTCGGGAGTGAAACGGAAGTTCACCACGAGCTGATCGCCGGAGTGAAGGTGGTATGCGCCGGTTCCTGTGGGGGCTTCGGCGGCCTTCCTCGTCAGCCCTGTAGGCGCATCTCCTGCACCCCTGATCTGGGCATGTACAGGCAGAACCATGAGGGGTGTCGCCAGCACGATCACAGCGGCTGCCGGCAACAGATGTCTCGTCTTCAGACGAGTGCTCGGCATAGTGTTCACGGCATCAGCCTACCAAAGCTGTATCGCGGAAAGTACCGTCAAATCAGGCGATGTAGCCAGGTAGGTACCGGGTACCGGCGTCGAGTCAGCACATATCCCAGCACTGGCGCGCTGGCTTCTTCGAACATCGCGGCCATGCCATGGATGTTCTGCTTGCGGGAATATCCTGCGCCCACGACACCTACGTATCCATCCACCACGCGGTCCAGTTCGCCGCTCAGGGTCGACTCGGCAAGGCTCGGGCAATCGAGCAACACATAGTCGAAGTCCAGCCGGAGTTGCGCCATCATCGGACGCAGCCTCCAGGAAAAGACCTCCTGCAGGCTGGTGCCGCGTGGGACATGGCTCTTGCTGTCTGGGACTTCAATGGTTGTATCAAGCTCCCAATAGCCCGCACGCTTATCCTTCTTCAGCGCAAAGCCGGCATCTCCCTTTTCCGCAAACTGGCGCAGCAGTAAGGCGGCATCGATAACAACGACGCGAAACGATGCCTGCCGCGCGGCCTCTTCGGCCAGATGGTTCACGATATACGTCACGCCTTCGCCCTGCAGGGGAGACACAAATGCGATGCAGCGTCCATAAGACATTGGCTCCGCCGACTCGTTCTGCCCGGACGCTGTGGTCTCGGGCGTGGGACCGCCCAACAGGCCTTTCGTCTGTGCGACGATCTCCTGTTCCCGATGGCGAAGCGCATTGCGGATCGCGAGCAGAATCCGGCGGTACGCGACTGCATTTGCCGAAGACGCATTGGCCTGATCGTCTTCCGCGACCGTAGCCACCGTCCGCACTCCGGTCAGGCCGTCCAGTTGGGACGGAAGATAGACCATTTCGGACGATGTATCGACGTAGATCGCCAGTAACGTCGCCAGCAGGAACCCGAAGACGAGGCCGGCTGCCATATAGAGCTTAGGCCGCGGCCGAATCTGGTTGGACTGGCCGATTGGAGGCTGCACGACCGAGACGTCGAACATGCGGGCCTTATCCAGCTCCTCCGAAACCCGTGCTTCGTCTCTTTTTTGGGCGTAGACGTCGAAATCGCGCTGGGCCTCAGCTACGTCCCGCTTCAGGGCGTCATACTGCGAGGTGGCCACGTTCAGCTCCTCCAGCCTATGCCGGGCATCCTCGAGCTGTTCGTTGATCTTTGCCACCTCGGCTGCCCCGGCGCTCATCTCTCCTGCCGATGCCGCCAGGGACGCGCTGAGCTGCTGATAGACAGGATTGACGTCGGTAGCCTCTTCTGTGGCGGGGGTGGACCGGGCGCCCGCTTCAGCCTTTTTGACGGTTTCAATCTTTTCCCTGGTCTCAATGACCTGGCGGTCGGTCTCCGGATAACGTTTCTGCAGTTCGGTGAGATGGTTCTGCAGGTCCACCAGTTCCGTTCCCAGATGTTCCTGGGAGTACTGGTTAGTGATGGAGCGCTGGGTCGTACTCGACCTCGCCGGGGTAAGGACGAGCTGACGGCGGTTCGTCTCAGCCTTGCTTCGCTGCGCCGCAAGCTGCGTCTGGGCAAGCAGGGATTGGTTAATGAGGGAGGATATCCTCTCCGTCTGCAACTTCTTCTCTTCGTCCAGATCGGAGATGCCATGTTTCACCTGGAAGTCGGAAAGCAGTTCCTGGTCAACCTGGAGCTGCCGCTGCTTGAAGCGCAACTGTTCGTCGAAAAAGGACGCCGCACCAGCGGACAGGCCCGACCCTGCCCGCTCGGTGAAATAGGCGTCGATTACCCGCCGCAACTGGTCCGAGGCCTGTTCAGGTGAGTCACCCAATAGCTTCAGCTCAATCAGGTTGGTCTGGTGGACAGCCTCAACGCTGAGCGCCTTCCCCAGCTTCTCCGCCTCTCGACTTTTTTCGCGGCTCACGCTTCCTGCGGGCCCCGCCCCAATCGCCCGCAGCGCCACGGCCGGGCTCTGCAGCATCTCTACCTGTGTCGAGATCTGTTCGGCGGAAACCGTACCGGAGGTCACCAGGCGATCAGAGGCCGTCGTGGTCAGTGGCGAGGACGAACGTACGTTCTGCACCATCAGCTTGGCGTCGGCCTGGTATTTCTTGGGGGTAAGGTAAGTTCCAACTGCTACCAGCAGCATGATGCCTGCGATCGTCAGCCAGAAGAGCCGTTCGTGCCGGAAGATAGCCTCCAGAACAATCTGGCGGATCTTCGGCTGCGAGTAGTTCGGCGAAGGCTGAGGCGGCATTTCCTGCAAGAGTGTAACAATTCTTTGCTTGCGGATACCTAGGCATTTATTACGGTTGCTTCGGTATTTGAACTGGCTATACTGGCGGGGAGCATCTCCTGGGCCGGATTGCTACCACTCCAAGGTAACCGCCTGACCCGAAAGGTGCATGTACTCCCCCCGCCCTCTGCTGGTCTTCTAGAGCTGCCCGGGGGGATCTGAACCCGGAACTGAGCAGTACAGAGGGTGACAGATGGAAGATCACATTCTCAAATCGGGCGTTGACGAGGCCGCCCGGATCCCCGCAGCCCAATCCCCGTCGGCCAGGGCGACGGCAGCACCGACCGTCCCTGCAGGAGACACCCTACTCATGCGTCGGTTCTCCAAGGGGTCAGTACGTATTGCTGATACCGTAAGCCTTTCTATCGCTCTGCTGGTCTCGTTATTCGGTTCTTCTCTGGCTGCGGGCCAGTCTCTCAAGCAGATTCTCGCCCTGCGCGTCTCCATCCAGACCCTGATCGTGGGCGCGGCGCTGCTCGTTGTCTGGAGAGCCTTTTTCTGGGCGACCGGCATGTACCGGCCCCGCCAGAGCGCCTCTCAGCTCGGTTTCATGCTGCGCGGCCCGGTGGCCGTCAGCCTGTCCGCACTGCCTGTCGCGCTGACGATGTTTCTCGGCAAATACACCTTCAGCCAGATCTGGCACATCAGCCTTCTTTTCGCGGTCACAGGTCTGCTGCTGATGGGGCTGAACCGGGTGGTCCTGTTCACCTTCTACGACAGTGTTCAGCCGGCGTTGCGTAAGAAGCGGAATGTCGTCGTGGTCGGAACCGGCCCGCGTGCCTTCATGCTGACTCAGCAGCTGCTGGCTCATCCTTCATTTGACTATCAGATCTGCGGCTTTGTGGACTCTGATCCACAGCCCGACTGCAAAGGCCTCGCCCCGGTCCTGGGACCGCTGGATGACCTTGAGAACATCCTCATGCGCCGTCCCGTCGACGAAGTTCTCATCGCCCTTCCGCTCAAGAGCGCCTTTGCCGACGTACAACAGGCTGTTGCCATGTGCGGCCATGCCGGCGTAAAAGCCCTGTACTCCGTTGATCTCTTTCAATCGAAGATTGCCAAAAATACCACGGTCGATGAAGAGACCGGCGTTCGCGGCATGGAGATGGTGCATAGCGACCAGCGCCTGCTCCTGAAAGATATCTTTGATCGTACCGCGGCGCTGTTCGGCATCATCCTGCTGCTGCCGGTCTTCTTTACCATTGCTCTTGCCATCAAGCTCACCAGCAAAGGTCCGGTTTTGTTTAGGCAGGAGCGGTGGGGCAAGAACAAGCGCACCTTCGGCATGATGAAGTTCCGTTCCATGGTGGTTGACGCCGAGGCTCGGATGGCTGCGCTCGAGAAGCACAATGAGTTCGGCGGGCCAATGTTCAAGATGAAGAACGACCCCCGCATCACCAAGGTAGGTCAGTTCCTGCGCCGCACCTCGCTGGACGAGTTGCCGCAGCTCTTCAACGTGCTGCGCGGAGAGATGTCTCTCGTAGGCCCGCGGCCTCTGCCCAATCGCGACGTCGCGCTCTTCTCCGAACCGTGGCTGATGCGCCGTTTCTCGGTCAAACCTGGCATCACCGGCCTGTGGCAGGTCTCCGGCCGTTCAGAGACGGATTTCGATCAGACCATCCGTCTGGATCTCCACTACATCGATCACTGGAATCTCCCGATGGACCTCAAGATCCTGGCCAAGACGATCAGTGTGGTCTTCCGCGGCAAGGGTGCCTACTAGATCTAAGTATTGTTATGCTCGACTCGGCCGCGACGAAAGGCTTTACTCATCCTGTAAAGCTCCCTCTGCGACATCCTGTCCGATAGCCGGTAAGGCGCGCTGCTACAGCGAAGACCGGCTTGTAGCCAGCGACGGGATCGATCGGCTTTTGAAGGATTAGCTAACGACAGGCATGAAGACAAAGTGAATGAAGATCTTATTTGCAACCGGCCACCTTCCATCCCATGAAGGCTCGAAAGGACTATCTAGAAGGCAGCTTGAAAGGCTGCGGCTAGTTTCGTATGCCCTGCCCGGTTTGGGTGCACGTCGTCGGAAAGGTCGCTTGTGTCATAGACGTGAAATGTATCCACAGTCGTAACGTTCATGCCCTGCTGCTGAAACTTCCGAGCCATATCGAGAAATCGCATGTTGTACTGGAGGATCTCATAGTTCAGGTCATCTGGTTTTGCGCGTGGAACAGAGCCAAGGAGAACGCTCGGTGCGCCCGGAACATTGTTGTAGTTTTCGCCACATACGCCCGCCCAAAGAAAAGAGAAAAATCCTCCGGTCGATGCCGTCGACACAGTGACGGTATGTTTTCCGGCAGAGGATAGCGAATATTGTGCGAGAAAGATACTTTCCTGCGTTGACCACAGGGTTGCGATCAGATGTCCGGTATCGACGGCTGAACTGAGCTGACCTACCGCTGCTCCGTCGATCGAAACGGTGGCCTGAGTCGTATTTCTGAGACCGGGGTCAAAGACGCGATAGGCAAGATAGAGTATTTTGCCAGCGGAGGCAGCATCGATGGTGAATGTGGCGATTGCGTTGGCATCAGTGGTTGACAAACCGATCGGGAGATCCGAATCCGCACTCCAGCTTCCACTAGTATTTGTGATGGCCGAGCCAAGGACCTTGTCTCTATCCGGCAAAGCGAGCCATGCGATCGCTGCGCCCACACTACGCTGCCAGTTGTCCATACAACCGTTGCTGTCGCCGCAGCGGTTCGCGTCGTTGGTGCCGATCATCACGGTATAGACCTGGTCTTTTCCCATCACCGAGTTGGTATTCGGGTAGACCCAGAGGCGGGCCATATCCGCTGCCATATCTCCAGAGTGGCATAGATTGTGTGGAGCTTTTTCCATCGTCGTTGAAACCTGTCCAGCATATCCCTTGTTGGAATAGATGTTGCCGGTCCCATCGGCAGGAGAAGAGGTATATCCGCAGGTAATTGAGTCGCCAAAGTTCATCAGAGTTCCGATGGGGCGTTTGGCCCCGTAGCTGGGGCCGGTGGAGAGCGACGGTCCACTCAGGTATCCGCTGCCGCAACCCATGAGGAACAATCCAAGCAATGAAAATTTCCAAAAAGAAACCTTGCGGGCGCACACGTTAGCGACGCGTCCTCCATGAACTTTCGACCATCATCTCTGTTCTCACGAACGATACCATGATTCTAGCTGCATCTTATTAGGCACAAGAAACAGCACATAAAAGTTGTGAGTCAGCGGGTGGTCGACAAATATTTCATGGGTCCCTCCAGCTTCCTACAGGAGCAATGACACGGGAGAGCTGTTCTAAACCATTCGGGTCCGATGTCTCGTGCTCTTAGGGAGGTGAATCGAGGATGCAACGCGGCGAGACAACAATGGATTTCAAGTATGCATTGAAGGATTGCAGAACGACGAATCCGAATATGCCTGAGGACGCGCTTGCGATAAGTGCGGAATGGCTAGAGTCCGTTCAACATCAAGTCGGCCTCCAGACGCAGCAACGCTTAAGCGGAATCTGGACAGGGGCCGCGCCGCATGTGGGACTTGAAATCACGAACTTCCAAGACATCGTGTTGGCGAAGAAGCGGTAGCTTCGTTCCCGGCTAAGACCGCGAAGATTTCGCATCGCTGACGACCTCTTCATATGCCGTCAGCGTTTGCTCCGCGGTCTTACGCCAAGTGAATTTCGCAGCCTGTAGAAGCGCTTCTTTGCGCAATCTCTCGTATAGAGAGGAATCGGAGAGAAGACGATCCATCGCCGAACTGATCTGCTCCTTTTGGGTTGGATCGATCAGTAAAGCCGCCTCGCCTGCTACTTCAGGAAGCGAGGAGGTGTTGCTTGTGATCGTGGGAATGCCGCAGGCCAAAGATTCCAGCACTGGAATTCCGAAACCTTCATACAAAGAGGGATACGCGAAGATAGTTGAGGCGGCCATGAGATATGGTTTGTCTTCCTCCGGAATGAATCCCGTGAACTTGACTCGCGACTCCAGGCCGGAGTTTGCCACTGCCTCATAGATGCCGTCGTACATCCATCCCTTCATTCCCACGATCACCAGGGTGAGTTCGGGATGTTTTGCGGCTATCGACGCGAATGCGTCAACGAGTCGAGCCACATTCTTTCGCGGTTCCAGAGTGCCGATGTACAGGGCAAATTTCGTCCCCAGTTCATAGGTTCGCCGAACCCTTTCGATCTGGTCCGGTTCAAGATTGGCACGGAAGGCCTCGCTCTTTCCGTGATGAATGACCCAACTGTCATTCCGATAATGGTTGAAACGGGATCGGAAGTCGCGCTCTGCGGAATGCGAGACGAAGATGAGCCCGTCGGCTAGATGTGCCGAGGCCCAGATAAACCGCCGATAGTAGAAGCCCTTAGATCGATAATGAAATTCAGGCATGTTGTAAGATGTCATGTCGTGAATCGTCACGATCCGGCGTGCCCCGAAGCACATTAGGGGCAACGAATAATGCGGCGAATGAACCACGTCGATGCGGTGCCAAAGCACCAGGATCGGTAGGATGATCTGCTCCAGAAGAAAGCGAAAGGGCAGGATGCGAAAGATTTTCGCGGGCACGCGGATCGTACGCACGTTGGGGCGTCCGCCGAAATCCATCGAGGAGTCGTCATCCTGGGCCAGGACAAAGAGTTGAAGGCTGCTCGGCATCGAAGCAAGCTCTCGAAGTAAGTTTGCGGCGTAGACACCCACGCCAGCCTTATTCTTCGTCACGCATGTGGCGTCGAACAGAACTTTCATTGCGTAAGCTGCTCTAGCGCTACCTTTTTCCCATCGCGCATTCCCTTTTGTTTTACCTTCCGCGCATGACGGAAGCTCTTATGCAGGATCGCGCGTATTGAATCCTGAAGGATATGGAGCATGATCCAGAATGACGGTACCAGGCCGTGAAAGTGCTTGTGAAGAAAGAGCGCCCGTCCCCGCGCATTATAGTAAAAGCTGAAGTCGGAGATACTTCCGCCGGTCAATCCACCTACCTTGTGCCAGAGTTTGCTCTGGGGCAGGTAGTACATGACCAGCCCTGCCTGTCTTGCCCTGTACATAAAATCGACATCGTCCCCGTAAACGAAATACCGTTCATCCATCAGCCCGATTTTCGCAAAGAGTTCCCGTCGAATCAGTACGCAGCACGTGGGTGCATAATCGATCTTCTCCGGATGACTGTACTGGCCGCGATCTTGCTCATCGGCCCCCCGGTGGCATATCCGGAACCCGAAGCTCGGCTCGAAGCGACCTCCCGCAGTCCAGATTCTGTCTGGCGGATCCATGTAATAGATCAAAGGCGTGTCCATATCGCAGCCATGGTCAGACAGCCCTTGCACTAATTGCGCAAAGAGTTCCGGATTGAATACCACGTCATTGTTGACCAGCAGGACATATTCGCAACCCATCTCAATAGCCGCGCGAATTCCCTGGTTGTTCGCCGCCGCCACGCCTACGTTGGTTGGGTTCGCGATGACAAGCTTTTCCACGCCGGAATAGGCGTGGAGCAGGGGGATAGTGCCATCGGTCGAGGCGTTGTCTACCGCAATCAGGCAGAACTTACTATGGGTCTGGGCGTTCAACGATGCGAAGAACTCATCCAGCATCGCCGCGCTGTTATAAGTCACCGTCACCACCCCAATTTTCCGTTGAACAAAGGCTGGGGGAAGATTGATGGTGGGATCCAGGTAACTAACTCCGCCCATGAAGCAGTCCCTTTTCCGCCATCTCTTTCAAGGACTGTTGGTAAGCGTCCAACTGGGGCTCGTATCGTTCCGCCCATTCCAGGAACTGGCGTAGCCCGTCGTCGAAGCGCCATTGGGGTTCATAGCCGAGTAGAGCCTTCGCCTGTCCCAGATCGGCCAGTCCATGGCGAATGTCTCCATCCCGGAACGCCCCCGTGACTTCCAGGGTTGAGGAGCTTTGGTAGAACGACTTGACTTGCTCCGCCACGTGCGCCACCGTGGTGCGCTCGTTCGATCCCACATTGACCACGTGACAACCGTTGGCCGTAACCTCAAGACACCGTGCAGTAGCCCGCACGACGTCGTCCACATAGACGAAATCGCGGCTTTCCTGGCCATCTTCAAAGATTTCAAGCTTGCGTCCAGCCCGCGCCAGATTGCAGAAGATGCCAAGAATCCCGGTGTAAGGATTCTTGAGCGACTGGCCAGGTCCATAGACGTTCTGGTAGCGCAATCCGAAGGAAGGAATGCCGAGTACCTGGCCAAACATCATGGCCGTCTGCTCCTGCACCTGCTTCGTCAAACCGTAAAAGGACGAGGGCTGCGAAGGCGCCGATTCCGTGGTGGGAACCGTCTCACAGGATTCGCCGCATACCGGGCAAAGAGGATCGAACTTGCCCGCCATCTTATCTTCAACCGACCGCGATGACGGATACACAATGCCATCCTTCTCGCACCGGTAAGCGCCTTCTCCATAGATCGCCCGCGATGAAGCGACTACGATGCGCTCCACCTTATGATGCGGGTTCTTGGCCAGCAACTCATAGAGGGTAGCCGTCCCACCGAGGTTCGTCCGCTCGTAACGCATCACCTCATACATCGATTGACCGGTGCCGGTCTCCGCGGCCAGATGAACGACGCTGTCCACTCCCAGCAACGCATCACTCATCGCGGACTGATCGGCGACATCGCCGGTAACGAGGCGAACGTGCGGAGCAAGATCGGCAGGCAGGCGCTCATCCCCGGCATGGACTTGAGGAAGGAAGTTGTCGAGGAGGGTGACTTCTTGGCCCTTTGCCAACAGGAGGCGCGCCAGATGTGTCCCGATGAAGCCAGCGCCGCCGGTGATGAGTGTATTCAAGGATCAACCTTCCGCAGGATGGTGTAAGTGGTTCAATTCCAGCATATAGTATATAACCTCTGGCATGTGCCGAGGCCGATGATGAGACGCTTGCAGGAGTTCTGGAATTTTCCCTTTTTTGAAAAATTGACCTTTCTTAAATTCGTTTACCACCACGCTAAGACACGTTTTTTTTACCGCTACGTCGTGGGTTCTATGGGCAAGCGCTGTGTGATCGTCCGGCCCGCCTCTCTCTATAACGCCCGTTTCGTTCACCTCGGAGACCGGGTCCGCATCAATTACGGAGTGCGTCTCGATGCCATCCTGGACAAGCCATCGCGTGTTCCGGAGCTGCGGATCGGCAGCAATGTGAACATCGAGCAGAACGTTCATATCATGTGCCACTCACGCATCTCGATCGGCGATAACGTCAGCATCACGGGACACTGCGCGATCGTCGACATCACGCATCCTTATGCAGACATTCACGACACGCGTCCCATCGGGCAACGCATCCTTGATGACGATTCCTTCGTTGAGATCGGCGAGGGTTCGTTTCTGGGCTTCGGCACAGTGGTCCTGCCCAATGTGCGTATCGGCAAATACTGTGTCGTCGGCGCAAACTCCTGCGTTACGCGGAGTATCCCCGATTACTCGGTCGCAGCCGGCAACCCTGCCGTCGTTATTCGGCAATACGATTTCACGAGTCAAAGCTGGGTGAGTATAGGGACCGCTCGCATCGAGAAGATGTAAGGGAGCCCCGCGAGTAATTTGTGATTTAGATTCGTGGGAGCTGAAGCATCTTGCAAAGACGTTAGTCTTGGTCTCGCTCGTTGTAATCAACCCATCTTTTTTCAGCAAAGCTATATCTCCTGATGAGCCGTGCGGGTACACCAGCGACCATAGAGTAGGCGGGAAACGACTTGGTAACGACCGCGTTGGCGCCCACCACACAATGTTCTCCCAAAACCACTCCTGGCATTACACAAACGCGGTAGCCGATAAAGGACGACCTGCCGATGCGCACTTCTCCTCTGCTAGACAGATTCTGATCCAGGATTGGCCCTTTCGTCGGGTCTACGCCATGGGACGCATCACTGATGTAGACGTAGTTGCTTAGGACGCAATCGTCTTCGATAGTCACCCGACCAATTGCGAAGATGCAAGAGAAGTCTCCGATATAAACGTCGTTCCCAATCACGATCTCCGGTTGGAACGATTCACCTGCATAGCTCGTAGTGGCCGAAAGCCACGCATGGTGTTGAATCGAGGTCCTTGCTCCGATAGAAATAAACCTGTTTCCATCTACATGGCGAGGCCATCTTATGATCGAGCCGTCGCCGAACTGTTTTAGGCCGCGCGGTGTAGGATGGCGAAATCGACGAGCCCTCTGGTAGATGGCTTTGGCAGCCGGTACTTGCTTGGCGTAGGACCGCAGGCGATTCCAAAGGCCCATTAAGCTATTCTCCGAAAAAAAGAAACTGGAATCGACACAAGGATTAGGGGAGTAGTAGAAATCGAATGCTGGGTCATATCGCTTGTTCAGACTTTTTGTTGAGGCCGTCATCAAAGAGGCTGACATGGGCCGACGAAGAGACCGGAACTCCATGAGACGCGAGCGTCGTCTTGAACAGCACCGATACCATCTCGCTATCTCTCGTCTCAAGTATACTCAAGTTCTAGCCATCAAGCTGTCCTGGCAGGCTAGAGCATTTTCCTGTAGGTGTCGCGTAGGGACTCCGCATTTTTGGGAGTTTTCCGCAATGAAAACGCCACTGCACTCCTCTTCCGGGATACCCAGCAATAGGAAAAATGCTCTAGTGATTCACTGCCCGAAGCGGCGGAGCTTGCGTGCGAAATATAAGCCGAAAGAGTCGTAGAAACCATAATGGTCGACCTTGCAATTGCATATAGGATTTATCCGGGGGTGTCGTCCAAGCCCGCTGCCTGGAGCGACGATAAGCTTAAGCTATCTCAGTATTGCTTGTGGTCGTTTAAGAAGTCGCTCGGTTCGCTACGTGTCAAGATTTGGGCGCTCCTCGACGCCTGTCCTCCTGAATATGAGGCCCTTTTTCGCAAATACTTCTCCGATGAGGAGTTGATCGTCGTCAATCTCGACGCCATCGGCAATTTCGCTACTTTCTCGATGCAGATCGACTTGCTCCTCGATCAGACCGAAGCGGATCTCGTCTACTTTGCCGAAGATGATTACATCTATTCCCCCGGAGCACTGGTTGAGATGGTCCGATTTGCCCGTGAAAACCCGGACGCTGACTTTGTGACGCCCTACGATCATTCTGATCAATACCAGTTGCCCACGAGATTTGAGCGGCATTGGATCCGGGCTTCCGGCGACCGTCATTGGCGGAGCTCAACATCGACCTGCCTTACGTTCCTTGCAACGAAACAAGCCCTGTGGCGCACGCGGAAGGTTTTTCACTCCTATGGACGCCTCAATAACGATGGCAGCCTTTGGATGTCAATTACCCAGAAGCTGGGTCTGCTCAATCCATTCGTCTATGCAGCCGACCCACAGCTTCGGAAGCTTTGGTGTAAGGCGTGGTTCTCAGGCTGGCGGCAAATACTTTTTGGACGTTCCCGCCGCCTTTGGAACCCAATGCCAACTCTCGCAACGCATTTAGAGTCCACGTGTTTGGCACCCCTCGTAGATTGGGAGAGCGAATTCCGACGGGTCGAGCAGCAATTCGCTGTTGAGAATCCGGATCTCGTTTTTGAAGCTGAGCGCGAAACATTGTGACCTCAAGGCAGGAGAAGCTCATTGTTGTTAAGAATGCCGCCGCAAATCTGGTGCGCGGTGGGGCTTCCGCGGCTGTCGCGTTCTTCCTTCCTTCCTTTCTTACCCGTTCCATGTCGACCGAGGCCTTCGGTGCCTGGTCTCTCGTGCTGCAGTTGAGCGCCTATGTCGGGTATCTCGATTTTGGTATTCAAACGGCCATCGCCCGCTTTGTCGCCCATTCCTCTGAGCGCGGCGAATCAGAACATCGCGATCGCATCGTCAGTACGGCCATGGTTTGCCTGGCCTCCTCCGCCTGTATTGGTTTGCTTGGGTTAGCACTCTTAGCGGCCTTTCTCCCTCATCTCTTCCCCCATTTACGCGGGGAACTTTTGGTTAGCGTTCGGGCCGCCGTCATTCTGGTAGGTGGTTCGCTCTGCATCGGCCTGCCTGCATCCGTCTTTGGCGGGACCTTTGTCGGACTTCAGCGCAATGAAATTCCGGCCGCGATTATCGGTATCTCACGGCTTATAAGCGCAGTCCTGCTGGTCATTGTTGTGCGCCACCATGGGAGCATTACTCAGATGGCGTCGGTCGCGGCGTTTGTGAATGTGGGGTCGTACGTTGTGCAATACCTTGCCTATCGAAGGCTGAGCCGCCGCCTCGCTCCCCCTATATGTCTCTCGCTCTCCAGCGTCTCCAAGGCAACCGCATTCGAAATTTTCGACTATTGTTTCAGCCTCACCGTGTGGGGTTTTGCGATGCTTCTCGTCACAGGTCTCGACCTTACCATCGTCGGCATCTTCAGCTTCGGTGAAGTAGCCTACTATTCCATCGCCGCCACCGTGGTTACGTTGCTGGCGGGCTCGTTCGGCGCGATCTTTGGCGCCATGGGGTCAACCGCAGCCGTTATTCACGCCCGCGGCGACCGGGCGGGCCTGGGCAAAATGGTCGTGGGTGCCACTCGCATGGGCACAGCGATGTTGCTGGCAACCGGATTGCCGCTGATTGTCTTCGCGCACCCCCTGCTCCGCGTCTGGCTTGATGCTCAGTATGCCGCCAAAGGCGCGATCTTGTTACAGGTGCTGGTTGCCGCGAATATCATCCGCATGACCGTGACGCCTTACGTGCTGGCGATGATCGGGAGTGGAGACCAGCGCCGCGTGATCCTGACTCCGTTGCTGGAAGGCGTGAGTAACCTGATCTTTAGCGTGCTTCTGGCTCGTTCGTTTGGGGCGATCGGCGTTGCGGCCGGGACGATGATCGGTTCGCTGGTCGGTCTTGGCGGAAATCTCTTCTACAACATGCGCCGGACGGCGGAGATCCAGATGAGCATCTCGGAGTACTTCTTCTCCGCGCTGCTTCGGCCCAGCCTGTGTTTCCTGCCAATCGGCCTTGCCGCCGCGGTCTGGCGATTTCTTCCCCCGAACCTTGTCGCGGTTCGTTTTGCCTGTGGAGCCATCGCGGCAGCCATTAGCGTGGGGATGCTTTGGCGCTTTGCACTCCAGCCCGAGGAGAGAACCAAACTGATCGCGACGATTCGCGGAAGACTGGGGCGCGAGATCGTTCCCTCCTGAACCGCTTTCCGTCAAGCTCTTATACGGATGGAGTTGCGTAGCTCCCGCAGCCGCTCCGCCGTCTCCGGCGTATCTCCCATACGCCGAAAGCCCGAGCGCAGCATGACCCACGCTATCCCCAGGATGAGTCCCACAAGCCCTCCTCCGACCGCGATCAACCCGCGATGCGGCCCCGATTTCTTGTCCGGCGTCGTTGCCGGGTCGACTACCTGAATCAGAGGCGATGACTTCGCTTCATCGATGCGTGCCGCTTCGTACTGTCTCAGCAGCAGAGTGTAGAGCGCACTGTGGTACGTGACCTCGCGCAGCTTTCGCGAATACTCGAGCGTCGCCTCGGCAACCCGTCCCGATGGCACCGAGATGTCTCCTGGAGACTGCGATTTCTGGCTATTCTCCAATGTCGCCAGGTGGTCCTTCATGGAAGCGATCTCCTGAGAGAGTCTCCGCACATCCGGATTTTGATCGGCGGCGAAGGTCTTCACCGACTGCAATTCGACTTCGCGATCCATGATCTCCGCACGGAGTTGGGCAATACTGCGAATGATCACTTCCGCCTGACTCGACACCTGAATGAGACCCGTCTTCTCCGCTGTTACCTTGAGATCGTTCTCCGCTGTCTCGAGCGCGGCCTTCTCCTTGACCAACTCCTGGTCGAAGAACATCCTCCGCTGCGCTGCTTCCGTAATGGCCAGTGTCGAGTTCAGTCTGTGAAGTTCGGTAACGTAGCCATTGGCAAGATCGCTTGCGCGATGTGCATCACGGTCGGTGACGGTGATGGAGATCAGTCCATTCTTTTCCGCCTTGAAGACTGCATGGCCCTTCAGCGCCGCACGGGTATCCGCAAGTGTCTGCGTGTGATAGATCGAGCGCAGATTGAAGCGGTCGATCAATCGATCCGCAATCACATTGCTCTCCAGAATGCCGACGTAGAGGTCGCCCGGATTCTTGAACAGGCTTGCGGCGCCTCCGCCGGAGAATCCGGCAAGCGCGCCAAGTTGTCCACTTAGCGCCGCGGCCGAGGATTGTTGCTGCGCCGGGGGCAAGATCATGGCCTGGCCGGTGAACGTCGGCTTAAGCAGGAAGGCTACCAGGCAACTTGCTAAAAAGAAGACGAATGCCGTCAGCAGAATCACCCGCCAGCTCCGAGCCAACAGCAGCAAAGCATCCAACAGGTCAACGTTGCGTGGACTGGTCGTGATCGGCTCAGCTCCGGCTAGTAACTCCGAGCGTTCAAAATTTCCAGTACCCAGTGTCATATCCACTTCCCATCGTATCCCAGTCGATCGCTACAGCCTTCGCTTCCGTTGCCCTGGATCATACTCACTGAGGCACCTGCTCGGCCTTTGCATCCACCCGGCGTGCGGCCAGGGATGCCGCTTTTATCGCGGCAAAGATTTCCATCATGCGGGCCGCCCAGCTGTCCCAGTTCAACCTCGTCTCATACTCGTTGCGCGAGGAGATGCACAGTTCGCGGTAACGCCCCGGGCGATCCAGAACTTCGCGGATGCGCGCCGCATACTCTGCCGAGCTCGCGTCCGCCGGCAGGAGCAATCCATTGACTCCATCTTTGACCACACTCGAGATGCCGCCGGTGTCGCGGGTCACGGACGGCAGGCCGCAGGCCGAAGCCTCCCCAAACACAAACCCCCACGCCTCTGCCTCAGAAGGCACGATCAGAAACGTCGAGGTCAGCAAGAGACTCCGAAGTTCCAGTGCTTCCGCCGGATTGTCTTTGCGCAGGAAGGGAAGCACCCGCATCGCCGGATGACCGACACCTGCCGGAGGCTTGCAACCGCAGATCAGCAGCTCCGCCTTGACGCCGCTCGCAAGCAGCATCTTCAAGGTTTCAAGCGCTAGTGGGCCACCCTTCCTCTCCCAGCTCACACCGAGCAGAAGCAGCCGGCAAACACTCACATCCCGTTGTGCCAGGGCCTCGTCTCGCGTCGGAGGATCTTCCAGATTGGCGCCGTACGAGACCACGTGAAGGCGCGAAGCGTCGTATCCGTAGTCAGCTTGGAAAGATTTCGCGACCCA
The DNA here is from genome assembly GCF_052114765.1 of Terriglobus sp. 2YAB30_2. NCBI lineage: Bacteria > Pseudomonadati > Acidobacteriota > Terriglobia > Terriglobales > Acidobacteriaceae > Terriglobus > Terriglobus sp. 2YAB30_2. Next base: position 25,624 of record NZ_JBFRFJ010000015.1, on the reverse strand, counting down.
ATCGGAAGGGGCAACGATTGCCGTTGCCCGTGTCGTTGCTTTTTTCTCGATCGTCGCTCCCTCGCGGTCAGTGAACGGCAGCAGGTTCGAGAATGAGTTGTAGTAAGACTTTCCCGAAGCAAATGTCATGTCCGTCAGGTAGACAATCGGCAGATTTGTCTTAAGATAGGCGATCTCGGTCGAAGCAAGCGGCGCATAGACAATGTCGTAGTCGCCATGTTTCAGGCGCCGGGCAAACTCCCGTCCAAAGGCCCGGGAAGCCAGCAGATTGTGATGCCAGTCATACGTCCGGCCCAACAACTTCGCAGCTCCATGGAGGTACCGTGCCGCCTTGAGCCATCGTGACGAGACCGGGCCAAGCTGTGTTACCTCCGCCCCCTGTCTCTCCAACGCGCGAATCATGAAATGGCTGGCTCCCGAAAGCACTCGGACGTTTCGCGTATCCAGGTAATTTACTACGGCCACTTTCATTACTGCTCGCATGATCCTCTTTCGAATATACGAATCGGAGGGATAGATTCACTCCGCAGTCCGTCCCGGTCCCGATGAGGTGTCCGGCTTATCGATGTCGTGCTTGCCCGATCGGTCAATCCATTGTTTCCATGGCTTCGCTCAACTCTTCGACCTGGCAAGTCCATACTCTCGATCCCGCAAAGACGCATGATATTGCCGGTAGTTCAGCATGTAGACCAATACAAAGAAGAATTGTTCGGGATTGGAGTAGCCTCCGCCGCGGAGCAGCTTTTGGAAGAAACACGTCAGAATGGCGCTGCTGATGTCGGCGTGGCCGCTCTCACCCTTGACGCGGAAATGAATGATAAACCAGAGGATACCAAGAAAACCCAGGATGCCCAACTCGGAGAGCGAGCGCAGGGTGAGGGAGGCGGCGTCGCGGGTGTTGAAGCCGGCATCCCAGCCGGCTGCCTCGACAAGGTCTTCGCCCGGCACATCTTTGACGAATCGGTCACTGGAGATTACGTGGGAACCCAACCCGTTGCCGAGGATGGGGTGCTCGGCAAGCACGCGACCAGTCACATACATATTCGAAACGAGGGCATATGTGCTTACGTTGGTAGCGGATACGTCATTGTTGGAGAGCGCTCCAAATGTATCGTCCACTCGCAGGCGAACATCGGGAGAGACGAGGTAAATCCCCACCATCAGAACGGCAACGAGTCCAGTCGCCATAACAATTCCGGTAAAGCGTTTGCCGAAGAGAAGCAGCAAACCGACGGCGAGAGCAGAATATCCGATGGAAGAGCTTGAGCAAGCGACCGCCAGCGCCATCCAGAGAGTCTCCTTCCGGCATTTGCCGAAGCGAAGCCACTGGCTGGCATACCAGTAGAGGGCAGGCATGGTCAGAAGGCAGAAGGCGGCGGGTTCACTCGCCATTCCCTGAAGCCGCACCAGGTGATGATCGTAGATGTATTGCACCGGCCATATCAGGATGCCGATCAAGGCAAACAGATAGGCAGCCTTGATATAGGTCGTCCAGGCACGATTGACGAGATTGCCTTCGGCATGAAAGAAGTTGGCGAAGTAGAACACGCTGAGGCTAATCGCCCCAAGTTGTTTGAAGGTCTCTCCCAGAGAATCCGTACCCCGGACCGTCCCGACGATACCGGTGGCGAGCAGATAGACAAGAAACCCTGGCAGCCAACGAGGCAACACAACCGGCGGCTGAAGGGCCCAGATCAGCATGAGGTTGCTCAGCATCACCAGGTAAAAAAGAAAAATAGTGGCACCGGCATGCCAGACCAGGACGGCGCTGAAGATACCCCAGACCGTGGAGAAATGGATGTACCGTTCGACCGAGAGGGGACCGGACGCTGATTGATCCCGCATGGCTGCTGTCGACATGATCCCCGTTCTACCTAAGACTTCGCGGCCCGTTCCGTAGCGCTACACCTTCGGACTCAGCCGGCAGCTTAAACATTAGCATTCGAATGTAAATGATGAGCCGTCGGATCAGTGCCGCCCTCTGCATGACTCCATTCGATATCTCTCCCTGACAGCTTAGGGGAGTGACCCTACACTCCTTATCAAGTTAGGGGAGTGTGTGACGACTCAGGCTCAATTGCTTCCGGGTTTCTCCCGGCCCTCTTCCGGCGATTTTAAAGGAAATTTTTAGCCCCATTTAGATGGCTAGTGCAACAGGCCGTAGAAGCTGAGGATTGGGGACGCGGATCCGAAGGTCCAACGTCTTTTATGATTTCTACCTCATATTGTAAATCCTACACATCCACTTTTGTGGACGCGGGAACACGTCAACACGATGGCGGCCACGGGATGACGTGCGAGACTTGAACGCTCAGTGGAGACAAGTTTGATAACACTTTCTACACCGAAGGCGATAGATGCAAGCTCACCCAATGCGCACTTACATATTGCTCAACAGGGACTTCCCACTACTTTGCTTGACCACATGCAGGCGTGCTTCACCCACCAGCTCGCGAAGATGTGGCAGGTCGCCATTATCCGTTAGCAGATAGTACCGCTCGTCCGACTCCCATCTGCGGACGAACCCTGCGTCATCGATGAAGACCTGCGGTGCCTGCGGCGCATACGACCCATATTCCAGGTTGGCGCTTCTACCATTCAGTAATAGGGCTTTGCGATCGGTATAAAAGAAGACCGATGAGAAGGCATAATACGCATCCGCCTCAATCAGGGTGCCCGGCGGACTCTCCAGCAACGCAGTCGCCAGTTGATACGACCCCATATACGGATCGAATCGCACCAGCGCCAGCCGCGCCGCCTGAAAGAAGATCACCATGCCCGCGACCATCATGGCAACCATCAGACCTACCCGCCGCCGTGCAACCGCCACTCCCACGGCGACAATTGCAAACGCTGCAACCGCCAACGCAAGTGGCAGCTTCAGGTAAGCGAACGCCCCGAGCGTGAGATCCAGCATGTGTCCCAGCGAAAGCGTGTACATCTCTGGATGCTGTGCCAGCGCATCGGCAAGTTCACCATTCGCCGGCAGCTTCGCCGCCATGAAAAGCACCGTTCCGAGCACAATTGCCAGCGAGCCGAAGATCGCAACAGTAAACCAGCGCCCTGCGCGAACCCACCAGCCCTCTGCAATCCCCGCCCCCGCCAGCAGAGCCAGCGCAGGGTAAATGGGCATGGAGTAGTACTCCTGCGTGGTCGAGAAGGTGAAGAACACCATCACCACGCCGATCCAGCACAGCAGCATCAGCCGCAGCCGTCCCGGCCTGGATCCACGGTTGTAACTCAGCTTCACTGCGCCTGGCAGAAATGCTGACCACGGGAATAGCCACGCCAGATTCAGCACCCAGAACAGTGCCCGTGGCACGGTGTTGTAGTCCCGCGGATACCGCAGGTTCAGAAATCGCAGCAGATGTTCATTGAAGAAGTAGAACCAGAAGAACCCGTGATATTCACCCGGGCCGCTGTGCATGGAGAAGGCAAAGTATGGCGGATTGCGAAGCGCTGCCAGCACATGCCAAGGAGCGGCAACCACCATCATCACCAGCAGTGTCAGCCATGGCTGCAGCCTTTTCCATGCCTCGCCGGACCACAACTGCCGCGTCACTGCCATATACAGCAGGCCGGCGCCCAGCGGAAATACGAGGGCAATCAGCCCCTTCAACAGCAGGCCGCATCCCAGGGCGAACCCCATCAGTATTGCCCACGCGCGCGGGTTCGCTTCCTCCGGCTCCAGCAGCCGCATCCAGGCCCATAGTGTCACCGCGATCGTCAGCGTCAGTACTGCATCCGGGATCTGGATCCGGGTGAACAGATACAACCCGACCGATGTGGCCAGCGCCACGCCTGAGAAGACGCCCGCCTGCTCGCCCATTGCCCAGCGACCGAACCGGTACGTCACCCAGCACAGCAGCACTACAGAAAGCGCCAGCGGAATGCGTGCGGCCCAGTCATGGACGCCGAATACCCGGAATGATCCCGCCATCATCCAGTAGATGAGCGGTGATTTCTCCAGGTATGCCACTCCATCCAGCCTGGCCGTTACCCAGTCGCCGGACTCCAGCATGGTGCGAGCAATCTGCGCCTGAACTGCGTCTACATCGTCCATCAGTCGCGGTGGACTGATTACGTTTCCACAGAACACGAGACAGGCTGCCAGGACGACGAGGAGTCCTCCACGACCGGCTCTTCCTCCACGGACGGAACCGGTACGTGTGCCGTCGGCAGTTCCACGTTCCACCGCTTCATCCAGATCGTTAGCGTCAGCAGACCCCAAAGGTGATACCCCCAATTCGCCTTCCGCTCCTGGTGCTGGTCCATCAGCGTTCGCACCATCGGCCAGTTGAATACGCCGGACCCACGCAGCCACGTCTCCGTCAGTGTGTCCTCCAGCAACGGTCGCAACACTCCGCGGAACCACGCGTGAATCGGAATATCGAGCCCCACTTTCGATCGCTGCAGGACCGATTGCGGCAGCGCGTCGTGCATCAGGACTCGAAGAATCCGTTTCGTCTCCAGCCCGTTCAATTTCCACTTCATCGGGAGCCGGTTCGCAAACTGCACAATCCGGTCATCCAGGAAAGGCGGCCGTACCTCCACCGAATGCGCCATGCTCATCCGGTCCACCTTATACAACAGCGCGTCCTGTAATGAGTATCGCTGATCGAAATCCAGGAACCGTTCCATCGCGTTTCGGCCCTGCATCGTGCCCAGCAGATCCGCCATCGGTCCCTTACGCGCATACCGGAACACCTGTTGCTTCTCAAGCTCCGTGAAGGTACCGTTCCAAAATACGTGTGCGGCTTCTGCTGAAAGCAGCGAGCCTTCCAGGAACCGCTTCAGTTTGTAGTCCAGGCCGATCTTTCGGTCGCTCGCGGGCATGCGTTGCGCTGCTGTCAGCGCTCCCTTCAATAAGGGCTTCGGCAGCCACGCGACAGCGTTCCGCAGCCGGTTCGCCTTATACGTTAGATAGCCGCCAAAGAGCTCGTCCGAGCCCTCACCGCTTAGGGCGACCGTAACCTGCTGTCGGCTCATTTTGGCCAGATACCAGACAGGAATCGCGCCGGCATCCGCACTTGGCTCATCCGAGTAGTAGCTCAAGTCCGCAATCGTGTCTGCCAGGTCAGCGTCTTCATTCAGGTCGAACTCGGTATGGTTCGTTCCATAATGCTCTGCCATTGCCCGCACATAATTGCTTTCATCGAACTCCCGCCCGCGGAAGGTCACCGAAAACGTCCGCAGAGGTTCGGAGCTGATCTGCGCGGCATAGTGCGTGATGGTCGAGGAGTCAAGACCGCCACTCAGCCATATCCCGGAAGGGACTTCGCTGTGCAGCTGCTCCTGTACGGCGCTCCTCAACAGTCCATCCAACTCCTCGCAAGCCTCGCCCAGATCCGCCGGGGCCGGCTGCTGGCGCTCCACTGGAAGATACGACCGCAGCTCTATGCCGCTTTCGCACCACTCAAGCACATGCCCCGCCGGCACCTTCTTAATGCCTTCAATCAGGGTGAATGGCCCGGGGACGTAGTTCAACGACAGATAGCAGTTCAACCCATGCAGGTCCAGGCGTCGTGGTACTTCAGGGTGCGCAAAAATCGCCTTCAGCTCCGAACCGAAGAAAATCTCTCCATCCTGGCACCGGTAGTACAAGGGCTTCACTCCCGCCCGGTCCCGCGCCAGCGTCAGTCTGCGTTCGCGCTCATTCCAAATTCCGACGGCGAACATTCCGCGGAAACGTGCAAAGCACTCCAGCCCCCACTCCAGGAACGCATTCAGTACCACCTCGGTATCGCAGTGCGTTCGGAAGGCCCACCCTCGGCGCTCCAGATCCTCGCGAATCTCTCCGTGGTTGTATACCTCGCCGTTGAAGACGATCGTGCATTGGTGCTCGGCATTGTGCATCGGCTGGTTGCCGTGCTCCACATCCACAATGCGCAGCCGTGTCGCTCCCACGGACGCGTGCCTCGTCACAAACCCCTGCTGGCTGTCCGGTCCGCGATGTGTCAGGCTTCTTAGGCCCCGCGCGAGCACACCTTCTGGCAGTGGCCTGCGAACATGAGAGTATCCAACGATTCCACACATCAGTAGGCAGGCCCCTGCGACTCCAGCCCGCCGTGCACGACAGTTTCGGCCGACCCTTTCATCAAGAAGGGGTAAGGTCACTCAATGCACAGACCCACAACTGGACCGCGTGTAAAGTTGTCTGTCATTATGCCTGACCGCCACAACTTTTTGCTCGAAAAAAGTTTTCGACCGAAACTTTTCCGGGAAAAGGACGTCTAAAGCCTGTCCCTATACTGATAAGAACATTAACCGCCATCAACGCCGCAGATGCAGCGGCGGTCTTCGCCGGTTCTGAATCTTGAACGTTCTCATAAAGTATTTCAGTGAAAGCTTGGATTTCTTCCCATACCTATCGAAAGATAGTCAGCCGGCTTGCCGGAATGGGAAGGGAAGCACCCGCTTGCACCTAAATGGCGTGCAGGGTCGCATTTTAACGGCTTCGCGAGATACGTCTTCTACTCTTCAGCTAAGCTTTTGAGGCGTATCAACTCCGCCAGATTTTGCCAGGAAGAAGATCCATGATGCTGAAGTTCAGAGTTCGTGTTTTCGCCGAGGTACTGCTTGCTGCCTCTCTGGGAAGCGCCGTCGCGCAGACGAATGACCTTAAGTTTTTGAATGACAACCGCTCGATGCTGGATGCTCATAACTGCTATCCCTACGAGGGCCAATGGCAGGACCGCGTGAGCCGTGCCCTGAACTCGGGTTTCCCGGTATCCATCGAACAGGACCTGGCGTGGTACTCCGATCCGGCGACAGGCAAAGGGCGCGTCGTCGTCTCGCACACTCCGAAGACAACCGGAACGGAGCCGACGCTTAAGGCTTATTTCTTCGAACAGGTAAAGCCCGTTGTCGAGAAGATCCTCAAAGAAAATAAGCAGAGTGAATGGCCTCTCATCGTGCTGCACTTCGACTTCAAGGACAACCAGCCGGCGTTGCATGAGGCGGTATGGCACCTCCTCGGCGAGTACGAGCCGTGGCTGTCGACGGCGGTAAAGACCACGGATCCGCATCAGCTCTCGCCCATTCAGAAGAAGCCGATTCTCGTCATTACGGAAGACAACGATGCGCAGGAGAAAGCCTTCTTCGATCGCGTTCCGGTGGGTGGGAAGCTGCGGATCTTCGGCTCGGCACATAGCGCTCCCCATCCTGAGAATCTTTCCCGTGCGGAGCTAGCCCATTGGGAAGCGACCACTTCACCCGCGAACCTACTGACCGAAACTCCAACGAACTATCGCCGCTGGTGGAATAACTCCTGGGCTGTAGTCGAGGAGGGAGGGCAGGCGAACGCGGGTGAGTGGACGGCACAGGATGACAAGCGGCTGCGCGAAGTTGTGGATGCTTCTCACAGCAAGGGCTTTTGGATCCGCTTTTACACGCTCGATGGCTTTGACCCACAGAAGAGCCAGGGATGGGGTGCCAGCTACAACTTCGGGTCTCGCGAGGCCGTTCTTCCACGCTGGAAGGCTGCTATCAGTGCAGGCGTGAACTTCGTGGCAACCGATCAGTATGAAGATTTCGCCACAATGGTTCCGCAGATAGAGAAGTCATTGCGGCCGGGACCGTCCCGCTAAGCCGTCCTCAGATGCCTGGCATGCAATAGAAGGGAGGAGGGCTCCGAAATGAAAGCAGAGAATAACCATCGTGCATTTCGCCAGCGTGCTTACGGCATGAAGAAGCACGATGCGACGCATCTTCACTACGATCTTAGGCTGGAATGGAATGGGGTGTTATTGAGCTGGGCTCTGCGAGAGGGACCTAGCACGCAGTCGGGCGTGCTTCGAGAAGCGGTTGAGATGGACGATCACCGCCTGGCGTACCTGCAGTTTGAAGGTCTTCATCGAACAGGAACAATTATGCTCTGGGATCAGGGAAGCTGGGTGCCATATCCGGAATGTGACGATGTCGGAGCCAGCGTGCGCAAGGGAATTTTGCGATTCGCTCTGTACGGAGAAAGGCTGCAGGGCGACTGGACCCTTACCAAAACGAATATCGTAGGAAGCGATTCGCGTTCACTCTGGACGCTTTGTAAGCACGCCGATGAGTTTGCCGAAAGCTGGGCAGGCAGGTGCATCCTGAAGGAGCAACCGAACAGTATTACCGGCAGAACGATGGAAGAGATCAAGCAGGAATGGACGCACCCGAGGAAGAGGCAGGAACGGCAAGCAAAACTCTTCGACTAGTCGTTGGAATGCAGTTCTGTAAGGAACCCTGCGACATAGTCATCTGGCCGTCATTTCGTAGCTCCCAGACTCTCAACAAGCGAAAATTGCCGAGCTCACCCATCCAGATTGCGACTTGAGAATCTGCGCCGTTGACTGTGCGAGATTGATGCTAGTGCTCACGAGCGTGAGACCGGGCCAATATCCCGGAGGGACATTGGCCACCCGCGCACATAGCCAATCTCGAAGAGGCTAGTCGTCCAGGCTGCCCATGCTCAGATTGACGGTTGTTCCAGTCAATCCACTTGCCTTGTCGGAGGTTTTGCTACCTCGTCAAGCGTCATGACACGTTTGGGATGGGTCATGTGCATATTTACATGCGCTGCCGCAATCGACTATCTTCTGCACTGCAGCCTATCCAAAGGAGGCGGCTATGACGAGAAAATATATCGATTGCAGAGAGTTCCCGAATGAGGCGAACTGCACGTTGGCAATTTCAGGTACCGAAGAAGAGTTGCTCAACGCAGCCGTAATGCACGCTATAAGCGTCCATGGCCACATGGACTCACCGGAATTGCGGGAGCAGCTTCGCGGATTACTGAAAGACATGCCGGAGATGCGGGTTGCGGCCTAGGGCGTGTCATTCAACTCCTGCCGTCAGCGTTGCGAGCGCAAATTAGTTCTTTGGCATGCTTTTAACTCGTTCACGATTCCGGACGAGCCCATCAGCGGACAGGATACGAACTCGATTTCCTCGTCTCGAGGTGTGTGTCTTTCTTAACCAACGCAAACGAACTCTGAGTCTTCACTCGCTGCACGATTTCATCGGCCTGGAGGAACACGAAAACTTCAGCTACGAGGTGCTATTTGGATACAAGGGCGCATCGCGAACAAGCTGGAGGAGGTAACAATGGTTGCTGATCCACGTGAGATGTCATCGACTCACTCACACGCAAGGGCAGAGCTTTGCCAACATTTGATGGTGGAGGCGGCGGGAGTCGAACCCGCGAAATCTACAATTTTTCTGTAAGTTATTGATTGTAAAAGCCGCTAAAATCGCTCAAATTGCCCAAAAAGCGGTTCGGCGGTACAAATCTGCCACAGGCTTTTTCCCTGCAAAACCTCCTCAACAACCTCTCTCAAGGACTTGCTGCGCGCGGCGGGAGGTTCAATGGAGATGTGACACTCCTCAGCAGATTTACGAGCGTCGCCGCATCCGAAAAGTACCTGAACGCGGCTTCATCCACCAGCCCCAGCGACGACCAACACCTACCACCGGAAGAAATCGGCATAAGCCACATGAAGTGCCAGTCTAGAGCACGGACCCTTACGGGTATGTCATGCGCACTCTGGACGGAGACAGCGTGCCATCCGTCGCAGATTCGTTGTCCAGAAAAGCTGAACCCCCTATGAAAGGGGGTACCTGAACGAAGGTCTATCGAGCGCACGTTCACGCGCTCTGCTTTTGCGGCCGCGGAAACACGATGGGAGGTTTTTGCGGCCTAACCAAGGTCAACAACGATCCCTCCGGTTTGCCTATGTCAGGCACGGTGTCTTCGTCGACCCCGGAGTGCCCGGGGGCATCCGGTTCGCTCGCGGGTGTCGCCGTTAGGAACGAGTAACGCTTCCGAGAGGCGGCGAAATGCTTATCTACGTCGGATTTATTCTTGAAGCTCACATCGACTCCAAACACAGGTTGCTTACTTGAGAGATGCTCGTCTGGAGCGGGAAGCAATGGGGCTGCTGGAGGCGAGAAATACGTACTGGATTAAGCGTACGCTTCTATTTGGGCCTGTGCCGGTCGAAACCGAGATTACGCTTGTTGCGGCAGTGATTTAAATGGCCCGAGAGCTGTACAACCTGCACACCCTCCTCTTCGGTAGACCGATTCATGGGGATGCTAGGTTCTCAACATGGCCATCGAGGATTGCGATCAATACATGTCTGATGTTGTTATCGCGGAAACGTAGTCGGCGATCAGAGTTTTCGTTGGAGACATATTCATCGGGAGAATCAGGAATTGGAAGCGGTTGATCCCGTATCACCTTGAGTGCCTCTCGCTCCGAAGTAATTCCATAGCCGAGTTGCATGACGCGATCAAATGACTTCGCTGTGAAAGACATAGCAACTCGATAGGCATATCGCTTTGCGTGATCAGACGCACCGGCTGAGTCGCAAGGCGACCATTTACCAGTAGACAGGGCGCTCGACAAAACGGCCCACCTCCTGCCAAGTGAACTCGCGCACAGATTCTCTGACTGCCATCTCCCATCTACAGGGATTGGAGGCTTAGAACCCGCATCCTAGCGGTAAGCACGAGACTGCCGACGACGATGAGAGGAAGGCAGTGAAGCAAAAATGGGAGACTGAACCCGATCTTCCCATCCCTAGTTGGTCGTCGTAATGGAGCGGAGGCTCCGCTGATGCTGAAGTGGAATCAGGCGCTGTTTGCGGAGTACTTGAGGCAGACCGGTGCTTCGTTGATTGTGCTGGCCTACGGAACAAACGAAGCCGCAGCCAAGTGGACACGCGATGAGTATGCAACGTCGCTCGGGCATCTGGTTGATGTGCTGCACGAGACTCTCTCCCTGGGACTCAACTGAGGTGCACGGATCGAACCCGCGATTCCATGGCTCTCCTGTAAGTTGCTGATTATAAAAGCTTCTAAAACCGCAAAAATCGCGCAAAAAGCACTTCGGCGATACAAATTTGCTACAGGCCTTTTGCGCCCCATCGCTATACCCACCCCGCACATCTTGCCTCATCATGCCGCGGCGGATTCTCCGTCGCCACCACCAGCACCTTCAACGTTCACCATCATCCAGAACGTCGTTCTCCTTGGCTATGCGGACGTTACCATCATCATCACAATCGAAAGTTCTGGGAACGGTACCGCATCCTTCAATACAGATAGGGTGTCGCGCTTTCGCTAAATTGGCGCGTAGGGGGAATGCTTCTTGGTTCGTGAGCCGTCCCACCTTTGGAATACCGATCCGCCGCTACGGGCATCGCAGTGCGCCGCTGATTCTGGAAGAGCCAGGCGAAGACCGCCCACACCAAGCAGAGCAAGCATCGCAGGCCATCTTGGTTCCAACTTGGTTCGCGCATTTGTCATGTCTTCTTCATCATGCCACCACGGTCTTCCATCCTTCCATCGAGGGGTTGTCCGGCATTGTGGCCGAAGACGATCAGAGCGGATTGGGTGTGAGGGCAGGGGAGGTGCGGCATCTGGATTGTTGGGCGAATCGAGCAGCCGGAATGCATGTTTGTGGAGAGCGCCGGGATGTTGCTCCTGCGGCGGTCGCCACGCTGTCTCGATCTGTACCGGATGCGGGTGGCTCTGCAGAGTCCGATCGATGTGCAATGCGATTTTGGAGTGATAGCAGGCGCTAACAATGCATTATGTGGAATATGGGTAAATTGCAAGTCTTTCCTGCTGGCTCGTCGCAGCCGCGTGGACCGCATGAGGCGGCAATGCCCGTTATATTAGACGTGAGGTCAAATGGTGTGTCTTGTGAAGAAAAGGCTCGGTTGGCAAAAGACTACGACGAATCCACTTCGAGGTTCTCCGAAGCGGTGAGAGAGCTACGCCGAAGGATGGGCACCTCGCCCAAGGACGAATACGATCGACTTGAACGGGCTAGTAACGAGGCCCGCGTGAAATCCGAGCAGGCACGCTTGGCGCTAGAGCAACATATCGCCGCCCATCATTGTTAGCAACGAATTGTCTATCCGGATGTGAATCGTCGGAAGCTGGAATCTCCCTCCACTGCATGGCCCGCAGATTCTCACCGACTACCCGCTCTTGCCGACCGGCTCATCGCTGGCGACCCGCGAAGTTTCGCGAGAAGTGCCTTGGAGTGGTGTCTAGTCGATCAAACCCCATTTCTCAGCATGACCGTGCGAACGTCTGAATTTCTTGTACAGCAGTATTGGCCTTCGAGAATCGGGCGTCAGAACACACCGGCCTGGGGCACACGGAAGCTCCCGGCACATCTCAGAACGTACAAAGACCTCTGCCGGGACGGTCCTTCTTTTCTCGTTCAAGTTGTGTGGCGACAGCATGGATGGTTCCGGTACTCCTTGAGACGATGCCGCATCGCCGGCCGTATCACTCTGTCCACTATGAGTTTCATTATCCCTACGTGGATCGCGATCTTCTCGACTTTCTTCTGCGTGTTCCCTGGAGCGGCTACTGCGCCCAGGGAGAAGATCTGCCATGATGCGCAGTGCGCTGCGCTCGATCGTACCGACAGAGATTATCGAGAGAAGGCGGAAGGCAGCGCGGAGCCGTTCTCTCCTACTCACGCTCAGGCGTCAAGAGGAGAGAATCTGTGATCTCTTCAGCGAAATGTCGCCGACATTGGCAGAGCTGGTTGAGCCAGAGATCCTGCGGAAAAGTGTATCGGACGCGTTTCATAAGAGCGACCTTGCTGCCACTTTCCTTGCGCTCTGATGTAAGAGCTATGAGTTGAGGCAAAAGAACGGGACACCCTTGTCGCTGCCTAAGATTTAGGTTTTCGCCAATGCCACTATGGCGAACCAAGTTCTATCGATGGGTGCCTGCCGGTAGAAATCCCAAACACGGAGGAACGTCAGATGAAGTACGAACAGCCGCAAATCACCAACGTCTACAGCGCCGACGACACAATCCAAAGCGCCAGCGCAATGAAGGCGGGAAACAACCTCGATAGCCAAGAGGCAACTTCTCCGGCGTATGAGGCGGATGAGTAAATTCGTTTCGGAAGAATCGGTCGCGGCCAAGATTGACTGCGGCCGACTCTAAATAAAGCGAAGTTTGCAACTGAGACTCCTGCACGGAACCCTGAGAGAAGCCGAGGAAGTCCGTCTCGTAGATTTGATTCAGTACCTCAACTGTCGCTCGTTGGACAAGCTTGTCTTCGAGTGCCGGAACGCCGAGTGGTCGCTGCCACCCGTCCGCCCTTCGGGATGTACACCTACCCACCGGCTTCGCCCGGTATGCTCCGCGCTTCGGTCTATGGGAGAGGTTCTGGAGATTCGCCTCAAGAGCCTCGCCGTAGTGCTGCACGTCTCACCGTCCACACCGGCTGCAGCCTGCTTTTTCAACTGCGAGTAGGCGAACCGCAGAGTGTCAATGCGGTAGATGTGATGCATCAGAGCAGTGAACCTTAAATCCTTATTCGATTTTGCCGTTTGTCGTATCTGCGCCAGCGCGCTTGGCGCATCAGGTTTCGATGATGGCCACCGTTCGCTGCCCAAACCGTGCATGCAGTTTTCCCGCACACGGCTTTCACGAAGACTCAACGAGTCGAGGATGCAAGGATGGTATTACCCCGACCAGATTCACCAGTTCGTACTCACCGAAGAGCGTATCGGCTGTCTTCGCGCAAAAAGAAATCTCCGATGGCTCGATACAGTTCTGCCGGACGTCGCGCGTCTTTCCCCTCTTTTGTTTGTAGTTTGTGCTATCGGCACAAACGTCTGTATCTGCTCGCCTGACGGGCTATTTGTATTGCATCGGAATTGAATTAATGCGTTTGTGTACAGTGAGCAACACGATCTTTTTGCAGCGTCTCACCAATGCAATTCAGAAGTGCAGTGGGACTGTTCTCGGTCTTGGGATCGTCGGAGGTACCCCGCGGATTGCGAGTGTCAAAAAGATCAACGGAGAGAACCGGAGTCGAAGAGCGATGTTCCCGTACCCGACTGATGAAACCCTGTCTCTCTTCGTCAGAGAGCGAATGGCACAAAAGCACGAGGTCGAAATCGGCGGACAAAAAATGACGGACTGCATCCTCGATGACGTATTCGCATTCGACGATATAGCCTGCCGACCGCAGAACCGCGCTTCGAGTATGGAGGAGCATAAGATCATGGCCGACATGGAGAATGAGTGCAAGGGGAGGTAGGGTGGGCGCCACTGGTGCCTCCTTTGACGCCATAGAGCACAAAGCTCATGCTTGGAGCGCAAGGGAGTCGCCCGTACCTCAACATCGCTGCTTGGTGAGAGAGGCTGAATTGCGTATCAAGATGTCGACAAGACTATACACCCACTTTTCTATCCCGCACAGAAATTGAGGGGCCATGGTGGCTCGGATCCAGATGCTGGATCAGCACAACCGCCATTCCAGTGTCCAACGGTAGCGCTAGAAATCTCTGTCAAGTACTGAGGCAGCGATCGCATCGCCACGACTATGGGCTGGGGCAGGATCCTCTGCGTTCTATGCTCGGCGGTAGCGGCTTTCGAATTAGGGATGAGCCTCGGCACCAATCAGGGTCGGTTTGCGCCGGCCCCGATAGTTCCTTCTCACGACTTCTTGATGCCAATGAGTTCCGATTTATCAGGAGCCGTCGTTGCGGCTTTGGCCGCATCTTGCCTTCCCCGGTCTTCATCCGGAAGCTTCCCATTGACGGCCTCAATGTCCAGACCCCGGCCGCCCACAACCTGTGAATCAACGGGAGTAAGTCCGAATGAGCTCTGCCATGGTCCATGCATGTCTGTGTCACCTTCGTTTCCATTCCCCGTCGACCCGTTGAAGTACTGGTCAACCAAGCGCGGGGTCGGACGAAGACGGCCGATCGAAAACGGGCTTTTTTCCAGGCTATCGAGCGCGGCCGTGAATGCTTTCATGTGGGTGATTTCGCGAGTCATCAAAAACTGCAGGGTATCGATCGTGCCGGGATCATCGGTATGGTCAATTAGACGCTCATACACGATTTTGGCGCGAGCTTCCGCCGCGATATTGTTCCGCAGATCCACGTCGAGCTCCCCCGAAATCTTTAGGTAGTCTGCAGTCCATGGATTCCCCATCGAGTTGAAGAGGTTGAGCCCACCGCCTCCAGCGATAGTAACGAGGGGATCCGCCTCGGCTGCCTCGCGGTTGGTTTTGAGTGGCTTAAGATGCATACGAATCAATGCCCCAACGATCTCAAGGTGACTGAGTTCCTCGGTTCCGATATCCATGAGGAGATCCCGGCGCGCAATATCGTCAATACAATTCCATCCTTGGATGGTGTACTGCATGGCTGCGGCCAATTCGCCGTTCGCACCGCCAAACTGCTCCAAGAGCATATTGCCGAACTTGATATCCGGCGTCTCTACGTTCACGGTATACATAAGTTGCTTAACGTGGTGATACATGAGTAGGTGCCCTCGGGTCAGATTTGCGTGCAGCTTGCTAGATGCAGAGATGTTCCCCTTCGTTGTCACCACGGTCCGGGAAACTTCAATGGAAGCTCTGACTCAATCCGATTCAGAATGCCGGATTGCAGGAGTAAGGTCTGAAATCTGTTAGTGGACACCAACTCCTACCGTAGTCGCTGGGAAGGCACACATTCGTTCGGTACGGAATACGAGGTTAAGGAGCAGCTCGCTTCTGTTGTTGTTGACTGGGCGCAGAAGCCGTGCAAATCGTTCGTGCGGCGCCTCAGGAGAAACTTCAAATCGGAACGGGTTTGCCCCTCCCGCCACTTTGAGGAACATCCGAGCCGAGGCAAGGGCAACCCCCAGTCGGGATTCCTCCTCTCTACAGGCACAGCCTAGCGTTACGGTCACCGCATTGCAGCCGGGACCGACGAATATCGACTTTTTTCATCGGGCAGGTATGGATGATACCGAGGTCGGTACGGAGGTAAGAATCAAAGTCAGCCGGACGAGGTCGTTTGCGAGGGACTCGACGCGCTGTTCGAGGGGACGAACCCATGCTATTCGCACCCCCTCACAATCAAGCTGGAAGGCGCGGGCGTGAACTTCGTTCCCGGGGCCGTGAAGGGGGCGATGCTCAAGAAAACAGGCAAAGCCGCAAGGCGAGAGATAACAACTCTCAAGGAAAGGAGCTATACATGGCGAACCTCAATGAGAAGCCGAATGCTGAAGCGTTGCCGCGCCAGAGTGGCGCTTCAATCATCCTGAACGGACGATATCTACCACCGCCTGAAGATAAGGACGGCAAGCTATGGGTGCGCACCAGCACGCTGGTGCAGAGTCCGCCGGAGGCACTGTATGCCCTTTGGCGCAACGTGGAACTTGCTCCTCTTTGGCAGGAAGAGATCGAAGAGGTCGTCATAACAGGAGAAAAGACCTCCCGCTGGACCATGCGTTCGGATGACATGGTTATCACGTGGGACTCGGAGATTCTTGCCGATCAACCGGGCAAGCGAATTGCCTGGTGCTCTATCGGTGGCGATTCTGATAACGCAGGAGAGGTGATCTTTGAGCAGGCTCCCGGCGGCCGAGGTACCTATGTGATTGTGTTGCAGGAGTTTCGCATGGGAAAGCTGACCAGCGCGTGGGAGACTCTCACCGGACGTAATCCGAAACAGGCGGTGATTGAAAATCTGAGGCACTTCAAAGCGCTTGCAGAGACTGGAGAGATCCCCCGGTCGCAGGAGGCTCCTCATGGGAAACGTGGATTGATTGCCCGGTTCAAGCGGTCTCTGTACGGGGAGAGTATCGCAACTCCTCCCGGCACGAAGGTGGCCTAATCAGATTCGACATGAGGTGGAATGATGAAAGCTGTTTGCTGGATGGGAAAGAATAACGTCGAAACACAAACTGTAGAGGATCCATCGATTATTAATCCGCGTGATGCCATCATCCGTATTACGCGCACGGCAATCTGCGGGTCAGACCTGCATCTCTATGACGGCTTTATCCCCACAATGGAGTCCGGCGATGTTCTAGGGCACGAATTCATGGGGATCGTCGAAGAGACCGGGAGCGAAGTGACTAACCTGCGGCGAGGAGATCGTGTGGTGGTGCCGTTCACTATCGCCTGCGGAAATTGCTTCTTCTGCAAGAAGAAGCTTTGGGCGGCATGTGATAACTCCAACCCTAACGCCCATTTGATGGAAGCTGCTTACGGATATTCCGGCTCGGGCCTCTTCGGATATTCGCACATGATGGGAGGCTATGCCGGAGGACAGGCGCAATATGCGCGCGTTCCGTTTGCGGATGTAGGTCCTCTGAAGATCGAGAATGATCTGAGCGACGAGAAGGTTCTCTTTCTCTCCGATATTTTTCCCACGGGCTATATGGCCGCAGAAAACGCGCAGATTGAGCCTGGAGACACGGTCGCAGTATGGGGCTGTGGTCCAGTGGGGCAGTTTACGATTGCGAGCGCCTTTATGTTCGGGGCCGGACGGGTTATTGCAATTGACCGTTTTGAAGAGCGGCTGGCCCTGGCCCGCGGCCTCGGTGCGATTACAGTCAACTCCGCAGAGGAAGATGTCAGCGTGTTGACGGCGATCAAAGATCTGACCGGCGGAATCGGACCGGATTCCTGCATCGACGCGGTGGGACTCGAAGCACATTCAATGGAATTGCAAGGTGTCTATGACACTATCAAGACCGCTCTTCTCATGGAGACCGATCGGCCGGCTGTACTGCGGCAGGCGATTCAGGCAGTGCGGAAGGGTGGAACTGTCTCGATTCCAGGAGTATACGGCGGGCTTATCGACAAGATGCCCTTCGGCGCCGCCTTCGGGAAAGGTATCACCATGAAGATGGGCCAGACCAATATGCACGCTTATATGAAGCCGCTTCTGGAACGAATTGAAAAAGGGCAAATCGACCCGAGCTACATCATCAGCCATCGCATCTCGCTTGAGGAGGCTCCGGCGATGTATAAGATCTGGCGCGACAAAAAGGAAAATGTCACCAAGATCATTATCGATCCATGGCTGCAACGTGCAGCATGACGAGCGTCTGCGCGGATCGGTGACGAAGAGAGAGTAATCAAGGGTAATGATGTTGCATGGGGCGGCGCTACTCGATAGCGTCGTCCTCTTTAACAAGGAGAAGTATTGCGGGAGCTATCTTCAGCAGGATTCTGGTAGTTAGAAAGGTGCGGCAGCCGACATGGCCATCTCAGGACGATGGTGATTTCTTCGGCTTTGACCTAGAGGCGGAGCTTTTCAATTCCCGGAGAAAGCAGGTCGCCGCCGCTCCTGCATCCATGTTTTCTAAGACAACGGGTATCACCCCGCGGCTGCATAACACGCTCTCTTGTCCTACATCGTGCTGGTTCATCACGATGTAGGACAATGGCCTCTGACTGCTATAAACGGAGTTTCTCCATAGCTCCTGCAGACGAAACAGCAGATAACGGATATTGATGTCGTGAAGGCTGTAGCCGATGAAGAGAATCGGCCGCGCCAGGCTATCCGATCGGAGCCGCAGGTCCAGCGGGCTCTCAAAGAGCATGCGTTGAAAGTAACTCGACTCCGTGAGCACCAACGACTCGTCGTCCTCGAAGTCACCGTGGAACTTGATAATCTCCGTCGCTGCCTCTACATGCTGGGTGAGGTCGGCCATATTGGAGATCTTGTGAAACGGCTTTTTGTATTGTTCGAAGGCTCGCTCTAATCAGCGATCGTAATTGGTTGTATAGATGGTTGAAAAGCCGAGCTCTACGATGAGTCGATGCAGCTCAGAATCTGTAATCGAGATGCTGTTAGGGTGCCAGGTGCGATCCATTCAGCTTCTCAGCGGGCCAAGCTTTCCGTGTTTGAGAAGGTATGCTTCCGCGATAATGGGATAGTCGGGATATTGCAACGATGGCTGTTCTGTCCCAAGTTCCCGCGTCAGATGCTCTGCCAGTGCTGTGAAGCCCGGTAGGCCAAGGTTCTGTGACGCTCCACCGCCGACGAAGAGAATGAGTTGCTTCTGTCGTACTGCCTCGGTGAGTGGTTCGAGACCGTCCAGAAGAGATATACCCAAAGTTTGCGGTTAAGTGCGTCGCACGGCCTGCTCTCCTCTGCGGTTCGGTAACGGTTCGATGTTTGACTGCCGGAGAATGTTGCCGCCTGGCGGGTCGTATAAGATGCTGCCAATTCGTGCCGGAGCTAAAGGAATGAAAGTTTTCTGCATCCAAAGGTCTCTAGGAACGTTATTACATGTCATACAGGCTAGAAGAAGGTACTGCTACCCGGCTGGGGGCGTTATGGGATGGCGATGGAGTTAACTTCGCCTTGTTTTCTGCCAATGCAAACAAAGTTGAGCTCTGCCTCTTTTCAGAAGATGGCGAGACTGAGCTTGAGCGCATCGAACTGCCGGAATACACGAATGAGATATGGCATGGATACCTCCGAGGCGCCGGCCCCGGACAGCGCTATGGATACAGGGTGTATGGTCCCTATGAGCCTGCATCGGGATACCGTTTCAATCATCACAAGCTGCTTCTCGATCCATATGCGTATGCGCATATCGGGGAGGTGGTGTGGAATCCTGCCATCTTCGGCTATAACGTGGAATCAGGCGACGATCTGAGCTTTGACGAGAGAGATTCGGCGCCGTATGTTCCGAAGTGCATCGTCGTAGACCCCAACTTCGACTTCACGGGAGAGCGCCGTCGTAAACGCATTGGATGGAGCGAGACCATCCTTTATGAAGCCCACGTGCGCGGGCTCACCAGCAAATATCCAGGTATGCCGGAGGCGATACAGGGGACATATGCCGGGGCCGCCGATCCCCAGGTGATTGGGTATCTGCGGTCGCTGGGAATTACCTCGGTCGAATTTCTTCCCATCCATACCTTTGTCGACGATGGCTACCTGCTGGAGAGAGGGTTGCGTAACTATTGGGGGTACAACACCATTGGGTTTTTCGCGCCAGATCCGCGCTATGCCTCTAATCGGCCGGACACACTCAAAGAATTTAAAGAGATGGTGGCTCGCTTCCATGAGAACGGCCTCGAGGTCATTCTGGATGTGGTCTATAACCACACCGCGGAAGGCAATGAGAAGGGGCCTACCCTTTCTTTTAAGGGCATCGACAATGCCAGTTATTATCGCCTTTTGCCAGATCAGCCCCGGTACTACCTCAACGAGACGGGGACGGGAAATACGGTGAACGTGAGCCATCCGCGCGTCCTGCAGATGGTCATGGATTCGCTCCGTTATTGGGTAGAACAGACAAACGTCGACGGTTTCCGGTTTGATCTGGGTACAGTGCTTGGAAGGGAAGCACAAGGATTCGACTCAGAGGGCGGCTTTCTCAAGGTCTGCTCGCAGGATCCAGTGCTTGCCACCGTCAAGCTGATCGCTGAGCCATGGGATTGCGGCCCGGGCGGTTATCAGGTTGGGGGATTTCCTCCCGGGTGGGCGGAATGGAATGATCTCTTTCGCGATACAGTCCGGGACTTCTGGCGCGGAGAGGCAAAAGCGGCGGAGATTGCTCCCCGTCTTACCGCTTCGGGCGATCTGTTCAACCACAGCGGGAGGCGACCATGGGCGACAGTCAACTTCATAACCGCGCATGATGGGTTCACGCTGAACGACCTGGTGACGTTCAATGACAAACACAACGAAGCCAATGGAGAAAATAACCAGGACGGCAGCAGCGATAACCGTTCCTGGAACTGCGGTGCAGAAGGGGCGACCGATGATCAAAAGATCAAAGATCTGAGATTGCGTCAGATGAAAGATTTTCTCGCCACGCTTCTGTTCGCACAGGGAACGCCGATGCTCCTTGCCGGGGACGAGTTCGGCCGTACACAGCAGGGCAATAACAATGCCTATTGTCAGGACAACGAGATCTCCTGGATCGACTGGGAGCTGCGGGAGAGGAACCAGCAATTGCTGGAGTTTGCAAAGTATGTCATCGGGCTGAGAAAAAAAATCCCAGCTCTTCGCCGCCCGAGGTTCTATGTTGGGCAATATGACGAGGCTTTCGGCGGCAAAGACCTGCAGTGGATCAATCCAAACGGTCAGGAGATGCAGGCCGAACATTGGGAGGATCCAGGTATGAAATGTGTTGGTATGCTGCTGGAGGGTAGAAGCAAGACAACAGGGTTAGGAGCGCAGAGCAGTAGCGTGACGCTGTTGCTGATTGTGAATGGGAGTGCCGACTCTTCCAGATTCAGATTGCCCGAGTGCAGCAGCAAAAGCTGGAGCCTGTTAGTAGACACAAGCCTCACAACGTTTGCCGGGCAAAGCACTTATGAACCCGGTACGGAATACGAAGTCACGGCACGTTCACTCCTGCTCTTGTCGACTCATCTGCTGAAATCCTGACTGGACCGCGCCTCTACGGACTGGTTGGCACTTGGTTTTCCGTAGCTAGTCAGCGGTGATCCGCATGCCTGCTTCCTTGGTAGTTTGGTCGACTACCATCGGAGAGCATCCTGCTTTGCATCAACTGAAAGCATCTGCTCCGGCTTGAGCGACAGCCTGGTCCTGTTTTCCCATACCACCACTGACGCCAATCGCTCCGACGATCCGGCCATCTCGTTTCAGGGGGACGCCACCCGCGAAGATCATAACGCGTCCATGATTTGAAGCGTGAATACCGAAGAACTGATCTCCGGACTGTGAAAGCTCACTCAGGGCTTTAGTTTCGATATCAAAAGCGCGAGCTGTCCATGCTTTATTGATCGCAATGTCGACGGAGCCGAGCCAGGCGTTCTCCATGCGTTCAAACAACAGGTTTCCGCCGGCGTCGACAATCGCTATGTTCATTGGCATGCCGATTTCCTGAGCCTTTTGTTCTGCCGCTGCGACGATGGTTTTTGCTTCCAGAAGGGTGACGCTCATGATTTCTCTCCTAGCGTTGTGTGAAATGAGATAAATCTGTTAGTGGAGACGCTCCAGATAAGCAGCGATTCTGTCGGCGTCCTGCCGCGTGACATGCATCTCAGGCATAGCCGAACCTGGATGTACTGATTGTGGATGTTGCAGCCAGTAAGAAAGGTTTTGCGGATTATTTGGAAGAATTCCGGCGATATAGCTTTTGGAACTGCCGTTCACTGCAGCGCACTGGGAGCTTTCATGCGGCCTCCTTTCTGACGGAGGTTGATGCGACAGAGGTGTGCGCGAGTCGAGCATCCGAGATGGTCAGCCACTTGGCGAAGAGCAGAATCCCAATCGCGATGAAGACCAGCCCAGAGGGAACCCACATCAGCAGCCCTCCGAACTGCTGATCTTCGAGCGCAGTAAGATGCCAGATCTGTGTGCGCTCTGCGTAGATGGGATACCAGAGGACCTTGGAAAAGGTAAGCAGTGCAATTGCTCCTATCGATTAGATCGGCAAACCGATGCCTCCCGAGGAGATCCCACCATGCATGCTAAGTCTGGCAAGCTTCTTCATGAGACGACGAACGTCGGGTATCCGTTCGTTGATGAGGAATCCCCGACCCCAGCCTCCATATCGCTCAGTAACGCCGAAATTGCAGATCGCCTTTCTGCTCTCGCCCAGCTTATGACGATCGAGAAGGCGAACCCATACAAGGTGCGCGCCTACAGGAGGGCTGCCACTGTCATCCGGGGCCTCGGTGAGAGCGTGGACGAGATGGTTCGTAGCAATGAAGACTTGCGAGTCTATTCTGAGAAGTCGCCGACGATGAAGCATCTGCTGGTCGACCTTTGGGAGCCTCGAGCAGCACCGAGCTCTCGCCGGAGTCGGCCGACAGCGCGAACCTGATCCTGTTGGGCACCGTAGGGACGCTCGCTCCGTATAAGCAGTTCATCGAAGATGCAACGCCTGGGCTCAAGGCACGGCTACACTTTGAGACGCTCTGTGAATCACCGACCCGGATTGTGGCTCCGGTAGCCGAGGCGTCACATGGGCCTTGGTTTTTGGTTCCTTCCGATCACCAAGACAACCATCTCTCAAACGCCTCCGTCTGACAGTTCGGATTTCTCCCTAAAAGGGAGATGAGGTGATTTCATGTTTCGAACTAAGTTATACCTGACTGTATTTTCGGGTCTGTTACTGTTTTTGCCGACCGTAGGCCGAGCTGCCGACGACAACGACAAGAAATTTCTCGCAACTGCGGCGCAATCCGACGTCAACGAAATCAAACTCAGCGAGCTCGCTATCCAGAAGACAAGCGACCCCGCCGTGAAGGCCTTCGCGCAGAAGATGGTCACAGAACACAAGGCGATGACCGTGAGCATGAAGCCATTTGCCGAGTCTTGGGGTCTGGCTGCCCCGAGCGATCTCGACAATGACCACAAGGAAGAATGGAGCAAGCTCAACGGCCTTGCTGGAAAGGATTTTGACAAGGAGTACATCGATACGATGGTTTCCGACCATGCCAAAGCACTGGACGCCTTCACTTCTGAGGCGAAGGATACGAAGGACGTAAAGTTTAAAGCCGTCGTACTAAAGGGCAAGACCCATGTTGCAGCACACAAAAACATGGCATATGACCTGAAGAAGAAGCTCTAGGTGGGGCGGTCCCCCGGAGGACGCCGAGGCTAAACTGCACCGCGTCCTTCGGGGTCTCTCGCGTGTTTCCATAGCGGTCGCCACTGTTCGTACTTCAGATCGGTCCAAGTGGGCAATTCTACGACAGGAATGCGCAGCCTATTTCTTCTCAGGTGGCCTTAGAACCATTCGGTTTATCCATCGCCGTGACACGTGGGAATGAGGAACATCAACTCGATATAAAGAAAGATTCCCCGGCCACAAGCGGCTTCGGCCTCGCGCTTTAGCTTTCAACCACAGTCTTTCATGCCATATCTACATGCGCGTCTTTTCAGGATCTGATGGAGCCCGGTAAACTTCTTGCCATGGGATTGGGAGCAACGCTGCAGGCCAAACTAATCAATCATGGACAGTCCGAAATCTGGCGGCGAGTAGAAGGGAAGGATTGTCCCGCGAGAACGCTCGCTACGAATGAAGTGTGAATGTGACACGCCGCTTATGTGCTCCGGAAGTGTTCGATACCTTTTATAAAGGCTGTCATCTTTCCGCAGTCACATTGCCTCCCTGCAACCCGAGAATCTCGATGAGATTGCTGCGGAACTCAAGCCGAAAACCAGCACCTGCTGACGGTCTTGGAAGCATTGACCACCCGCGTCAGTGTTATCCGCATTCGTGGTGGCGCCCAATGAGTGGGTCTTTCGGGGTACCTGTGGATAAAATTCGCCTTTTATTCGCCTATACTTCCTTCGTACGGGTTCGGTCTGGAACCAAATTCGGAGGACCTGTTTTGGAATGCCTGCCCGTTGTGTTTCGCCAGATATCACTGCAGCCGTTTACTGCGTACGAGCTGGAATACGAAGCGCTGCCCCGAGTGCGGTGGCGAGTGCGACGAGGACAAGGAAAACCGGCGAGTCCGGTGTTGATCTGACCGTGGGGAACGCCCCAACAATCGCGCAAGGTTATGACCCAGACTGACTTTAACAATCAATGGAGCATCGATGAGTTGCCAGCCTGCGACTTCGGCATGGAACTGCTGAAGCATTTTGCTGACATGCATCCAGAACTCACGACGTCTCATATCCGGCGACTCGCATGGACAGAGGAGGTAGATCCATTTACTGCCGCAGATCCTCTGTGGATGGCGTACACCCGTCATGTGGCGGACTGTCCCCATTGCAATGATCTCTAACCATGCCGTACCCAAGGGCTGCATGGTTTTGTAGGAACAGGTTATGCAGATGGGACAGATGCGATCGGCTTCTGTGTTTCTGGGCCATACGACGGAGTGCTGAGCCGATTTTGAAGCCGGCGCTCTATCGAACGGACGCCGGCCTAACCCTGGCCGCCGCCCTCTTCTTGTAACGAAATCGTTCCGCCTCCAGATGTACACATCCTTTGAATCTATGAGCGGTTAGCAAGTCCTTTCAAAGTCATGTGTTAGACGGTGCTATTGTTTTGTAGCCTATCGAGGCGCAATCGCGCCATGTTGATAGTAGCCACCGATCTACTTGGTAATACCAGCAAAGCCGTTGAGCTTCACACGGGAAGTGTTCAGGAACTTAAAAGTTAGTAGGTCGCCATCAAGGATGCGTCGGAATAGATCGGCCTCCGCCGCCGAGAAGATGCCCGGCGTTCTCGCCATCTATACCCACAAAAACGCTCCAGGCCATCCATAACCTGCACGAGGCCGGCGTGGACATCGTCCCCGTAACGACCATCGTCAACGGCATCAACAACGAGCAGGTTGGCCGCATCATCCAGTTCGCCCTGGATAACCCGATATCCGGCTTGTCTTACCCAAACACCACTACTTGGTTTGGCTCGCCAACTTTTCTTTTTCTTCCGTATAAGGACCTCGCACGATCGTGCTCTTGATTAGTTGAGAATCTTTGATCATGTTGTAGATCGGGCACGTGGCTTCGACAGCCTTCTGCAGTTCCTCAATCTTCTCCTTAGTCTCAGGTGAGGAGATGTAAACGCTATAGGCGATGTCCTTATAAGTGGGAGGGGTGTCGATATTGCCGAGGCGGCTCGTCAGCGTGCCCTCGACCTTCAGCTCGAGACCGTCCAGCTTGATCTGCCGTTTGGATGCTTCGATCTCATAAATGTGTGTCAGGCAGGTGATCATACGTCCCAGGATGTCTTCCTCGGGTACCGGACCAAGATTGTGGCCACCTGTGATGTTTCAAGAGGTTGTTGTCCATCCGTTTGTATCTGGAGATTCTGTTTGTGACGAGCAAATAGAAGTTTCCGGAGGAACGGATGGACTATCACTATCATGCCCGATTGACGGTGCATGGTCGAAGAGGTCGAAGAG
>NZ_JBFRFJ010000014.1:0-134759 GCF_052114765.1 Terriglobus sp. 2YAB30_2 | reverse complement strand
TTCACCCTAGGCTGGTATAGAGCGCACCTTTGGTGCTTACCGTCGCCAATTTCATCGTTGTGGCTTATCTCAAGAAGATACAGAAAGCGAAATACACCCAATTTCCCAAGAAAACTCAAACTTGAATTTGTCGATACAGCCTAGCAACTCGTTTCAACGCCACCATTCACCCTGTTACCACATCCTCCCCGGTAAACTAGAGGGGAATGTTTAGAAAGCTGTACTCAGACTGGATGTACGCGTGGGAGACGCGGCTCACCACGGCAGACACCAACCGCATTGTGCGTCCACTCGAATGGGGCTTTGACTGGCTGGCCGAGTGGGGAACCCATGTGGAGGAAGACCCGCTTGGATCGATGAAGGCCATCAACGGTCACATCGTCGCCAACGCCGAGGAGTTCTTCAGCTATCAGACGCCGACCGACTTCCGTCTGGAGAAGCGGCACCCGCAACTCTTTCCCACGAACGTACGTCCGGAGACGCTGGCGAAGGACGCACTGTGGAAGGCCAATGCCGAAGAGGGTCTGATCGAAGAGGCGGAGTTCCTGCGCTTTACCTCTGCCGTGCGCACCAAGTACCCGGAGAACGACCAGGTGAACGCACGTTGGTATCCGGCACCGGCCCATCAGGATCCCAAACGGCCGAAGCAGGCGATTATCGTCATGCCGCAGTGGAATGCCGATGCCTTCAGCCATAACGTTCTCTGCGATCTGTTCAACAAGTTCGGTGTCTCTGCCCTGCGGCTCTCGAAGCCGTATCACGACATCCGCAGGCCGGCAGAGCTCGAACGCTCGGACTACGCCGTAAGCTCGAACATCGGCCGCACCATCGAGGCGGTGCGGCAGGCCGTTGTCGATGTGCGGAGCTGTATCGACTGGCTGCAGTCACAGGGATACACGCACTTTGGCGTATTGGGAACAAGCCTGGGGTCGGAGTATGCATTTCTTTCCGCCGCCTTCGACGAGCGGTTGAAGGTCTGCGCCTTCAATCACGCCTCGACGAGCTTCGGCGATGTGGTGTGGCAGGGGCAGAGCACACGCCACGTCCGCGCGGCCTTTGAAGAAGCCGGCATGTCGCGGGAAGATGTGCGGGCCTGCTTCGAGGCGATCAGCCCGAAGAATTACATGGAGCAGTTTGCGCGCGTGAAAGACCGGCAGACGCTGGTCGTCTATGCGACCTACGATCTGACGTTTCCTCTGGAGTTTTCGCTGGAAGTACTACGGAGCTTTGAGCAGCGTGGAATTCCGCACACGCCTAAGGTGCTGCCTTGCGGGCATTACGTGGTGGGTGAGAAGCCATATGCATGGCTTGACGGCTGGTACCTCGGCACGTTCGTCTATCGAGCGTTCAAGCGCCTGCGTACAGCGGGTTAACCCTGGGAAGCGAATTGTTCAAGCAGTCTTCTTGGTGTGGCGATGCGCCCTGCCGAAGTGCGAAGCAAAGAGGCAAGGGAGCACAACCACAGCCACCAAACTGCAACCTAAGATAAGGTCCATCATATTGGTCAACGTATCCATCGGCGTCCGTCCCCCGTTGCTTTAGTGCAGCGGACGACTTTTGTGATGCATTCTTCTTCGACCGCGTCTACCTTGGTGTCCGAAAACGATACATACCACGGCGCCAACACCATAGTGACGCAACACAGGGCTAGAAGGAAATCATGCATTCAGGTGGCTCCTCCGAAGTTGGATTCGGTTCCTCTTTTGGGAGGATCGCTCGCTTCACAATCGGGCGGTATCGCCTGTGCGTGGGAGCGCGATGCGACTTTGGTGGCAGGCGCAGGCAAGGCTTCCGCGGACAACACCTTCGCCGGCACGAACAGCGTTGATTGAAAAATTGAATCAAGAGCCTAATCAACTGCTGGCGAAGCCCGCCGCTTCACCTGCAGCCCGGGATGGTTGCTGGGCATATCGACATATTCGGGAGGCTCATGCACCGGGTGCCCCAGGTTCCTGGGGCACCCGGGCAACAGGTCCGGTGACTATTTCAGCCTAGGACTGGGGTCCGAGCCAGACTTTTGATGGCGCGGTTAAAATATCCGTATGCCGATCGACTTCAACGCATCTCTCGCCGCCTCTGACCCCGAAATCGCAACGATGGTCGAAAAGGAGGTCATCCGCCAGCACGAAGGTCTGGAGATGATCGCCAGTGAGAACTTCGTTTCGCGCGCTGTGCTGGAGGCCGCTGGAACGGTCTTCACCAACAAGTATGCCGAGGGGTATCCGGCGAAGCGCTACTACGGCGGGTGCGAGTTTGCCGATGTCGTTGAGAATCTTGCGCGCGATCGCGCCAGGCAGCTCTTCGGCGCCGATCACGCCAATGTGCAGCCGCACTCCGGCTCGCAGGCCAATGCCTCGGCTTACATGACCATCCTGCAGCCCGGCGATACCATCCTGGGCCTGGACCTGGCGCATGGTGGCCATCTCACCCACGGTCACAAGCTGAACTTCTCCGGCAAGCTGTATCGTGTCGTCGGTTATCAGGTGCGGAAAGACACCGAGGTTCTCGACTACGACGAGCTCGAAGCAACAGCCCTGCGTGAGAAGCCGAAGATCATCGTCGGCGGCGGATCGGCATATCCTCGCACCTTCGACTTCGCCCGCATGCGCGCCATCGCCGATAAGGTGGGCGCTTACTTCATGGTCGATATGGCCCACTTCGCCGGCCTGGTGGCAGGCGGCGTGCATCCTTCGCCGGTACCGCACGCACACTTCGTCACCACCACCACCCACAAGACACTGCGTGGACCGCGCGGCGGCATGGTGTTGTGCACGCAAGAGTTCGCACAGGGCCTCGACCGCTCTGTCTTCCCTGGCCAGCAGGGCGGACCGCTCGTGCATATCGTCGCTGCCAAAGCTGTCGCCTTCAAGGAAGCACTGCAGCCTGAGTTCAAGCTCTACGCCGCACAGATCGTTGCCAACGCCAAGGCGCTGGCCGAGGCGCTGCAGGGCGAGGGCTTCCGCATCATCTCCGGTGGCACCGACACGCACCTTATGCTGGTCGACGTTTTTGCCAAGGGCATCCTGGGCAGCGAAGCCGAAAATGCTCTGGGTGAGGCCGGCATCACGGTGAACAAGAACGCGATTCCGTACGACACCAATCCTCCCCTGAAGCCTTCGGGCATTCGCGTGGGCACACCGGCACTGACGACCCGCGGCATGAAGGAAGACGACATGCGCATCATCGCGAAGTGGATCGCCGAAGCTCTCGAGCACCGCAACGACGCGGACAAGCTGGCGAAGATCAAGGGCCAGGTCGGGGAGCTGGCAGAGAAGTATCCGCTGTATGGGTTCTTACGCGAGCCGGCGCTCGCGTAAGAACCGTTGAATGGTGGAATTGTTGAATAGTTTTCTTGCTTGTTCAGAGGGGCGAGTTTCGCTTAGGCGAGGCTCGCTCTTTTCGCATTCAGGTGAGGCTTGCCGTCTTCCCAGCCACACCATTCAACGATTCAACCATTCAACAACGAGCTACCCACCAGCACCCTGATAGCCCAAACCTCACAACAAGCCACAGACACCCTCAAAATAGAGGCCCCTCCGGATATTGTATCAAGTACGAACTAAATAGCAATAGCACTTCCGTCCAATGTTCGCGGGCGTCTTTCCGCTTTACGATTCTTAATCGCTGGATGGCCCGCAAGGATAAAGGGCCGGGCGACATGTGCGACGAATAACAATCCGTTTGCTGCTCTTCCTTCTGGTGGCCGTCCTCGGTTTTGAGTTGATGACCACCGCGTTCCACCTCCTGAATCTACCGAGCGATAAGGCCGTTTACGGCGGCATGGTGCTGCTCGTCTGCGATGCGGTGGTGGTGTGCTCTGCAACCTGGTTTCTCTGGAGGCGTTTATGACCATGTTTGACAACTTGCTTCAAACCACCGGCCGCGGCAATGGCCGCGACGACGACGACCACGGCAAACGCATGCTACGTTTTGCCTTGAAGTGGGGTGTTGTCCTCGTCATCGCGATCATCGTGCTGAACCTGTTCTTCAGCTACATCGTCAGCGTCACGCGTATCGGCGCCGGCTATGAGGGCGTGGAGATCTCGCTCTCCGGCTCGCAGCGTGGAGCGCAGGAGATTCCAATCCGTACCGGATGGGTCTTCTACAGCCCGCTGAAGTCGCAGATTGTCGAGTTCCCGACCTTTGTGCAGACGGTGAAGTGGACGCAGGACGCTCATGAAGGCTCGGCGACCAACGAGCAGATGAGCTTCAACTCGAAGGAGGGCATGGAGATCTATGCCGACGTCTCGCTGAGCTACGCCATCGATCCGCCGCGTGTGCCTGACTTCTATGTGAAGTACCGGCTCAACGACCTGACACGCTTTACGCACGGCATTCTGCGCGATGTGGTGCGCAACTCGCTGAACGAAGTTGCCAGCACCTACACGGTGGAGGAGATCTACGGCGAACGCAAGGCTGAGTTCCTGGGCAAGGTGCAGGCCCTCATCCAGCAGAAGATGGATCCTGTCGGCGTTGGTATTCAGCAGTTCGGCTTCATCGGTGCTCCGCGGGTCCCCAGCGTGATTGCTTCAGCCATCACCGCGAAGGCGCAGGCCATCCAGAGCGCCGAACGTGCGCGCAACGAGCTGGCCGAAACGCAGGCCGAAGCCGCCAAGCAGATCGCCGCGGCCGAGGGTGAAGCCAAGTCCAGCGTGACACGTGCCCAGGGCGAGGCGGAGGCCAACCGCATCCGTCAGACCTCGATCACGCCTCAGTTGCTGGAGCTTCGCAAGCTGGAAAACCAGCGCGCCCTGATCGAACGCTGGAACGGTCAATTGCCCAGCGTGCAGACCGGCAACGGGCAGATGCTGATGGAGCTGCCCTCTGCGAGGTAGTTGATTGGTTGAATTGTTGAATGGTTGAATCGTTTCCTTGCTTGATTGGAAGGGGTGGGTTTCGCATATGCGAGGCTCGCCCCTTTTATCTTTGCGTATGGCGGCTTGCTGAAAGTGGCGTGAGCAACTCAAGTGAGTTGGAGGTGCATGGACTACCACCAATCCACGATTCAACCATTCAACGATTCCACCATTCAACCAAGTCCCTACACACGAGTCCCTGTTGGACACCACGACTCACTCGTGCTGCCAAAAAGACTAGTACGTCTCGACCAGTTCTTCTTCGCGGATGGGTTCCGCGGAGTTGCTGTCTTCGAGGGCGGCGAGGACGTTGGCGTCAAACCAGGCGTCGTGCGCTTCCACCACAGCAGCAACTACGGATTGTGGATTCATAACCATGCTGGCAGCTTAGCCAAGCCTGCAGCCGGGTGAAAGTATCGTTCCGGATTCTCCCGTTGACTCTCTTGGTGCGACAATCACAGCGGAATGCTTGCTTTTTTTGTCCTGGTTTCTGTCCTGCTGCTGGCGACCCTGATGCTGCCCAAGTTCCGGATTGGTGGTGGGCGGCGCGGCCAGATGTTGCGGTACGCACAACAGACCAGTGGTGACTTTCCCGATGACGAGATTCCCCAGGACTTTCCCTTCTCGATGACCGATGACCTGAACTGGGGCCAGGGCCGCCACTGCATCTTTTGGCGACAGGGCCTGAGCTACGTCATCGTGATGGACGCCGAGATCGGCTTCGGGCGCGAGAGACATCCACTGACCTTGATGGCCGCCCGGCATAACGCCGCAACCGGAGTGATCTGGTCGATGCCGCGCGAGATCGAGATGCGCGCCGAGGATGGATGGGTGGTGTTGTTGGAACGGGAGCGGAAGCTGCTGAGCACGGGACAGATTGAGGAGTTGAGGAAGTTGTTCCTCTCTAGTTCCTAGTTGGTTCCTGGTTGCTAGTTGGGCGGTCTTCCTTCTGAAAGGGCACCGGCCGGGTGTCCCACATCTGCGAAGCTTATGTGGGAGTATCGAGCGGAGCTCGATCCCTGAGACCCGAACAGAGAAGCAGATCCTTACGGGATGAGATAGATTCGCGCGTAGCGCGAATCCCCACATCTGCTCCGCGGATATGGGGCACCCAGTCCTACTGATCCAAGAAAAGACAAAGGCCCGGCATTCTGCCGGGCCTCCGCGCGAAGCGCCTTTGCCTGGACGGCCAGTCCCGGCTAGTCCCCCTCAGATGCGCATGGGCATGAGGATGTAGCGGTACTTGGAGTCTTCGCCGCTTTCTTCGGGGCGCATCTGGCCGGCGGACTGGGCGTCCTTGAATTCGAGGCGGACCTCGCCGGTGTTACCGATGGCTTTGAGGAAGTCCAGCAGGTAGGCGGAGTTGAAGCCG
Source organism: Terriglobus sp. 2YAB30_2 (assembly GCF_052114765.1). Classification (NCBI taxonomy): domain Bacteria; kingdom Pseudomonadati; phylum Acidobacteriota; class Terriglobia; order Terriglobales; family Acidobacteriaceae; genus Terriglobus; species Terriglobus sp. 2YAB30_2. Next base: position 128,531 of record NZ_JBFRFJ010000014.1, on the reverse strand, counting down.
ACGACCAGAGGATCGTAGCTGTAGGGAGTCTCGATCGTATCTTCCGACTCGCCCGAGTCGGTGGACGAGGAGGAGATCTTCAGCTCGTTCTGCTCCATGCGGATCTTGATGGCGCCGGAGCGCTCGTCGGCGAACTGGGCGACGCGCTGGATGGCTCCCATCAGGTCTTCGCTGCGGACAATGACGAACTTGTTGTTGTCGCGGGGCAGCACGGCCTCGTAGTTGGGGAACTGGCCGGTCAGCTTGCGGCTGGTCAGCACGCGTCCGCCGATGCGGAAGTAGAGGGTCTGCTCGTCGTCGGCGAACTCGAGGGTATCGTCTTCGGTGTTCGCCAACAGCGAGGAGAGCTCGCCCAGGCACTTGCGCGGGATGAGGGTCTTCTTCTCGCCAGAGACGCCGGAGATGGTCTCCCCGAAGCGCTCGATGTGAGCCAGGCGGTGGCCATCGGTGGCGACCATGGCCATGGACTCGGACTTGAGGACTAGCAGAGCTCCGTTGAGGGTGTAGCGCGACTCCTCGTTGGAGATGGCGAAGATGGTCTTGGAGATCATGCTGCGCAGGGCAGCGACGTTGACCTTCAGGGCGCCGGTCTCGGGAAACTCGGGAACGGTGGGGAAGTTGGCGCGGGCCATGCCCACCATCTTGGTGTTGGAGCGGCCGGCGCGGATCTGCACCCAATGGTTATCCATCAGCTTGATGCTGATCTCGCCCTCGGGCAGCAGCTTGATGTAGTCGTACAGCTTGCGCGCGGGGATGGTGCAGGCGCCTGGCTTCTTCACCTTGGCGGTGGTGGAGGTGCGCAGAGACTGATCGAGATCGGTCGCCGTAATGGTCAGGCGGTCGTCGTCCGCCTCGAACAGGAAGTTCGACAGAATGGGGATCGTCGTCTTACGTTCCACCACCGACTGTGCGGCCGTCAGCTCACGCAGCAGATCGCCGCGGGAGATAGAGATTTCGAGATTGCCGGAGGGAGCCGCGGATGCTGCAGCTTGAAGCGGGGTTGCGGTGGTCGTCATGGCAGAAGTGTCTCCCGATGGTGAAACCTTGACGTGCGTTTGGCAACACTGTACCAGTTCGTCAACACACGTGGAACAGCTTGATTGTAGCGAGGATTGCAGAAAGAAAGCAGTTGTGCAAAAAGGGGGTAAATGTTGAATGGTTGGATAGTTGAATGGTTGAATAGTGGCCGCTAGCGCGGGAAGAGCCAACTGACCCTATTTCGCCAGTTTTGGGCCTGACCCCACCCGGGGGGGTGCCCCGCCCTCGCAACGCTAGGGCGGGCGGGGAGCTACCCAACGCAGGGGCTTTTCGCGCTCTATTTCTCCAACTCCGCCTCAATCGCGGCGATCAGGGTCGGGTCGTCGGGCGTGGTATCCGGGGCAAACCGGGCCACTGGTTCCCCGGTACGGCTGATAAGGAACTTTTCGAAGTTCCAGAGCAGCTCCGGCGGCTGATTCGGCTCGGTACCGTAGTTGCGCAGATCACCCGCAAAATCGAACCCGGTGGTCGAGATCGCCTGCGGCAGAGCCTTTGTAAGTTCCTGATAGAGCGGGTGTTTCCCCGGGCCGGTTACGCCGATCTTGGCGAACATGGGAAAGCTGACGTCATAGGTCAGCGAACAGAACTTGGCAATCTCCTGGTTGGTGCCGGGCTCCTGCCCACCAAAGTCATTGGCGGGAAATCCGAGAACCACCAGGCCACGGTCTTGGAAGCGCTGGTACAGGGACTCAAGCCCCGTATACTGCGGCGTAAGCCCGCATTTGGAGGCGACATTGACGATCAGCAACACCTTGCCGACGTACTCGGCCAACGTGGTGGGCGCATGGGTGATGGTCTCCAACGGGATAGTCTGCAGATTTGCCATGGTGATTGGATGCTCCTGGTAGGAGTTAAAAGTTGCAAGTTAAAAGGTGAAGCGTTAAGGCAGGGACAGTAAAAGGGGATTGGCCCCACGAAGGTTCTTGTTTCACCCTTCCATAGTTTGTTTCAACTTCTTTCTCGATCGCAGAAGTTGCTGGCGTTTGCTGAAGAGGCATCGGCGGGTGGCAACGGTAATCTCCATGCATTGGGAGAAGTTCAGATGAGGAATGAGGCAGACGCTCGCACGCATGGGATTGATACCCCTCTCGAACGCGTAGAGTCCTGCTATTCCGTAACGCCTCCACGGGCGCCAGTATGAGATATCGCTGATATTGGCGAGACTGTAGGAGACTTCTCGGGACTCGGCATAAGGCTGGCGGCAGATGAAGCCGTCGCCGGAGATGCGGAACATGGCATCGACGCCAAACCAGCGGCGCCACGCCGGACACAGGCCCAAGCCGAGCGGGATAAGTGCAGCAAGGCAGACCGGACGGTCATTCGGTTCGCTGAAGAGCAGGAGAAGAAGGAATGTCAGTGCCGCCGGCGCGAGACACAGAAACACCGTTTGCCGGTTCGGCGGATATACAGCCCGCACTGTAAGACCATCGGACGCGTCCTTAATTTCGAGCTGAAAACGCATGGAAGAGACAGTGTAGCCGGGTGGCAGACTCCGTCAGAAAGTAAACGTCTGGTTTTCTTCGTCTTCCTCTTCTTTGCTAAGCGGAGGAATAGATCGCCACTTCGCGATCAAACGGCCGACTAAGCGGCGAATGAATTTCAACATGAAGTGAGTCCTTGCACCTCTTGACGGGTTTGTCGCAGTCGAGGGGTACATACGCGAAAAAATGCTCTCTGTGGGTGAAGCCGCTTCCTTCTCAGGCGCGGCGTGGGACGGCTTTTAGCCGTCTCCCCTAAGCAAGACATTCGCGCCGCCGGCGCGAAACTATTGCGCGCCCGCGCACAATAAAGCAAGTCAGCTTTGACGATCGTTCTCTCGACGGCGTCCAGGCCGTTTCGTAAGGCGGGTTTGCTTAACGGCCGTGCCGTACGAGGTTGGGCTCAAGAGGGGCTCAGCCGCTGAGGGCGACGTATGTGGAGCGCACAGGCTTCGCCAGCTCATTTGCATGGCCCTTGCGAGTAGGGAGTTTCTGAATTTCCTCTGCTATCTCAGGTCGTAAATCCACTTGCTCAGTGACCTTGTCACAAGGTAGTCTGCAGTTCCTCCCCACATTTGATTCAAGGACACAAAGAGATGTACCGTCTTGCTGCAACACTCGCCTTTTCCTGCACGCTTTCTGCCCCACTCAACGCGTTAGGTCAAACCCAAGCCACCGCTTCACCGGCACCCGCTCCTATCGTTGCCGCCTCAACATCTCCCGATACCACAGGGAAGTACACTCTGCGAGAAGGGGAAGACGTTCACCTCAAGTTTGCGCAGGATCTAAGCTCAAAGACGGCCACTGAGGGGGACCCTGTAACACTGGTGCTCACGGATGATCTCAAGGTTAATGGGGTTACCGTTGCAAAAGAGGGAGCCAAGGCTTTCGGCGAAGTTACCAATGCGAAGAAGTCAGGAATGATGGGCAAGGCTGGAGAGCTCAGTATTCGTCTGGAATATCTGAAAGTTGGGGATACGAAAGTAAGGCTTCGGGGGACAAAGGGCAAAGAGGGAGAGAGTGGCACCACCAGCGCTGTGGTGCTTACTGTTCTTTTTGGACCGATTGGCCTCATCAAACACGGAAAGAACATTGAGATCAAGCAAGGCTCGGCACTTACGGCGTATGTCTCCGACGACATTGCTTTGCCTCCCGTGGCGAACAAGTAATCGCCTCAGCCATCGCCCTGACCAACAGGGACACCGCTTCGCGGACAGGATAAAATAGATAGTTGTGCGGGTCTGTGTGATGAGCACAGGCCCGTGCTGTTTTGATTCCGTCTCATGGAGTTCTTTCCTGTGCCTTCTTTGAAACAATCGGCAGTAGTTTTGGGCGCCCAGTGGGGCGATGAGGGCAAAGGCAAGATTGTCGATGTCCTCTCAGAGAAGTTTCAGGTGGTGGCGCGGTATGCCGGTGGGCACAATGCCGGGCACACCGTCATCATCAAGGGGAAGAAGTACGTCCTGCATCTGATTCCCTGCGGCGTGCTGCGGCCGGACTGCCTCAGCGTGATCGGCAATGGCGTCGTGATGGACCCTGCCGCCTTCCTGACCGAGGTGAAGATGCTGAAGGAGGCCGGTCTGCCGGTCGACGGACAGCTCTTTGTCAGCGACCGCGCCCAGGTGATCCTGCCCTACCACCGCATGATCGAGCTGGCCGCCGAGAACGCCCCCGGGCGCACAAAGATCGGCACCACCAGCCGCGGCATTGGACCTGCCTATGAAGACAAGATGCACCGTAATGGCCTGCGCGTAGTGGACCTGCTGAATTCGGCCCTGCTGCGCACCCACATCACCAATGCCTGCCATGAGAAGAACTCCATCGCGCACGCCTTGTGGGGCACGGAGCCGCTGAACCCGGCCAAGATCTACGAGGAGTACGCCCGCTACGCTGAGCAGGTGGCGCCGTACGTTACCGACACCGCCACCCTGATGAATGACAGCCTGAAGGCAGGGAAGCGGATTATGTTCGAGGGCGCCCAGGGTGCGCTGCTGGACATTGACCACGGCACCTATCCCTTCGTCACCAGCTCTTCGGCTACGGCCGGCGGAGCCGTGATCGGCACCGGCGTTGGACCGACGGCCATCGGCACTGTCATCGGCGTGACCAAGGCCTATGTCACTCGCGTCGGCGAAGGTCCGTTCCCGACCGAGATCCATGGAGAGATGGGCGAGGAGCTGCGCAAGCGGGGCAATGAGTACGGCGCCTCTACCGGACGCCCGCGCCGCTGCGGCTGGATGGACCTGCCAATCCTGCGCTACAGCAATATGATCAACGGAACGGAATGGCTGGTGGTGACCAAGATGGACGTTTTGGACTCCCTGAAGGAGATTCCGGTCTGCACCGCTTATAAGCTCGACGGCAAGGTCATCGACACCATTCCTGCAGACGTTCGCGGTCTGGAAGCCCTGGAGCCGGTCTACACCACGCTGCCCGGCTGGGCTGAGTCGACCGAGGGCATTACCGAGTTCGACAAGCTGCCGAAGAAGGCGCAGGAGTATCTGAAGTTCCTGGAAAAGGAGACCGGCGCGAAGATCGGTATGGTCTCCACCGGTCCGGATCGCGAACAGACGATGGTTCTGCCGGAGTTTGCTGCCAGCGTAATTGGATAGGGAAAGTTTGAGATGCAGCAAAAGCCCGCGTTCACGCGGGCTTTTGCTTTTTGGCTGAGAGTTGAAGACGCGGGCACACTGAGGCAGGCGACAGTTGTCGGGTGTTTCGACAGAGTCGCCTTCTCTGAAGGCCTATAGAACGGGCCTTGAGCGCTTACCTACCGGGGTGCCCACCGACGTCTGGTTATGTCTCGGAGAAGCAGATTTGCTAGAGCATTTCTCCTGTTGCTGGGTAGCCCGGAAGGGGAGTGCAGCGGCGTTTTCATTGCGGAAAGCGCCCATAGATACGGAATCCCTACACTACACCTACAGGAGAAATGCTCTAGCCGCGTTGAAATGACAAGCAGAGACGATTCCGCTTCAGGCCCTGGATAACCTTCCCCCTCATGGCTGCGTTCTAACTACTAATAGTGCGGAGGTGAACGATGTCAGATCTTAAGACACCGAACCGCTGTAAGCCGGGCCAATGCGAGAACTACAACCGCGTCTCTTCGACCTTTCTCCTACCATCCCTGCGACACCGTGAGCAAGCTTCCGGGATGGCTAACGACAACGCAAATCGTCCAGTAGTCACGGGCTTCCAGTTACTGAATCGCGGCATCAGAGTGTGCAGCGAAAGTGGTACTTGGTTACTAAAAGTTCTTTTGACTTTGCGGAGAAAACAGGGCTACACTCCGTACACCTTACCGATGAAGTACGCAGTCAAATTCGCTATGCTGGCCTTGGCCGTGGTGGCTCCAATTGCCATTCACGCGCAGGTTTTTCGCCAGGTGGGCATGGCCCCGGTGAATGGCGTACGGAAGATTGCGACAGGAAATAAGCCCCGTTCGCACCGGCAGATTGAAGCGCTGGAGCAGCAGTGGCGGCAGGCGCAGTTGAAGGCCGATACCGAAACAATGTCGAAGATGATGGCCGACGACTATATCGGCATCTCCGCCAATGGCATGGTGCAGACCAAGCAGCAGATGGTCGAGCGCGTGATGAACCGCAAGATCAGCATCACTCGCATGGATGTCGATGAACTGAAGGTAAAGATCATCAATGGAAGCACGGCCGTCGTGACCTCTCAGGTGGATGTCGACGGCGAGATGGATGGGCGTCCGTTGCACGGAAAGTATCTCTACACCCGCGTCTATGCCCGCCAGTCCGGCGGAGGATGGAAGGTCGTGAACTTTGAAGCGACCCGTATGCGGCCTGAACCCGACAAGATTGCCGATAACAAGTAATCGATAACGTTAAATGCAAAAGGCCCGGAGAATTTCTCTGGGCCTTGCTGTATTGGGGTTGGTCCCCTAGGCAATGCGCGCTTGCGGCGTCAGCACGGGAGTATTACTCAGGGCCGGTTTGCGTACATTGTTCAGGGGCATATTCAAGGCAAGCAGCCGGCGCGGCAGTGACCGCGTCTGGCCGGTAATGCGCGCGTCCTCAGGTTCAATCAATGAGGCAGCGGCGATGGTCGGGGTGATGGGTAGTACTTTGAGCGAGCTTTGCATCGTACACCTCCGGGGCCGGGAGACATTCCACGCGAGAAAAGGCGCGGAACGTCCAAAATGGGGTTTTGGATCCATGCAAGTACTAGCTGTCGTTTACTAACGGAATAGGATAGATGCGACTGACGTCAGGCCCTGTTGCCTCCAGCGACTGCGTTACGTTGCATCATAATGAACCAATTTTGTGGCGTTGTCTGTAATTCCGTGAAAACGTTCGAAGGTTTAATTCCCGATTTGGCGCGACGTACGGTTTACAGCGACTGAAAGGCCTGTCGCAGGCGCTGCCAGGTGATATCCAGGTCTTCCGGCAGAATACGGGTCTCAGCCAGCACAGGCATGAAGTTGTTATCCCCCACCCATCGCGGCAGCCCATGGAGATGCAGGTGTGCCGCAACGCCGGCCCCGGCAGCTTCTCCAAGGTTCAGGCCAAAGTTCAGCCCATCCGGCCGGTAGGTTGCACGGATAGCCCGCTCGGTCTGCTGGGCCATGGTGATCAGCTCATGCGCTGATTCCACGTCGAGCTTCGCGAGAGCGTCCGTGTGCAGATACGGTACCACCATTACATGACCACTGGTATAGGGAAATGCATTCAGCGCGATGTAGTGGAATTTTCCGCGTGTGACGATGTGTCCGTGGCGCTCTGCTTCATCCACTGGCATGCCGTGTTCAATGGCGTAGTCGACCGAAGCAATGAGATTGCAGAAGACGCATCCCTGGTCGTCAGGATAGGCATTCAGAGGCTCAGGAATACCTTTGCGCTGCGAAGGCCCAGACTTGGTGATATACGCGTAACGCCATGGCGTCCAGAGGCGGTCCATGGCTTGATGCTAGTTGAATGGTGGAATGGTTGAATAGTTGGATCGTGCGAGGTTCGTAGATCCAGGTTGCCCCTTGGAGAGAATCGGCTGGACCGACACCAGCCAAGACTTACAACTGATGGAGACAAACATCCCTTCAAGCACCGCGCGCATTCCCGGATGGGCGAAGGTATTCAAAGCGGCCCAAAGCACCATTCAACAATTCAACTATTCAACAATTCAACTATTCAACCATTCAACTGGCCGGCTACCGGCCGCCCACGATTCCGTACTTCTTCTCCAGAAAGCCTGCCAGCCCTTCCGGCACCGTGGCGGCCAGTTCCTGCCAGGTGAGCAGGGCCAGGCGGCTGCGGAGGTCTGCGGTGCGTACGCAGCGGATGATCTGGAACCAGGCCTCTCGTAAGTCGGGGCGGCGAACATCACAGAGCACCAGGTAGGTCTTGCCGGTGTGGTGGGCCGCCAAGGCTCCACGGAGGAGCTGGTAGTGCTGATAGTCGCCGCGGGTGTTGCGGGGCAGGTCTTCGAGGAAGAAGACCTCTTCGAGGTCACGGTAGCGCTCTACTAGTGCTGGACGGACGGTCTGGAAGCCGGTCTCAGTGAGCTTGGCTTCGATCAGCAGGTGCCCGAGCACGAGATCGACCTCCGAGCGGTCAGAGCGTGTGCCGTGCTGTGGAGCCTCCATGCGCACACCGAACTCAGGTGTAAGGCCCGGAGCGATGCCAAGCAGGGCACAGACCTGGGGGCGCGACAGCAGGCCCGGATAGCAGACGATATTCATCAGCAGGGCATCGGAGGAGTTGGCGCAGTCGAGCTCCTTGCGCTGGCGCGTCCTGGCGTATGCCACCCGGTTGCTCGCGGTGTATGCCTTCGCGAGGCGTGCCGCCCAGGCTGGGTTGGCGAGGATGCGGCGATAACTGGATGGGTGGAAGTTGCCGTGTTGGCCCAGCTCATCTTCCTGGAATAAGACCGATGGCGTGTGCAGGTCGTCGCGGCCGTAGGTGGTTTCGTGCTCGCGCTCAAGCGCGAGTCCGCGGGCGGATAGTTCGCGACGGAGTTGGGAGGAGGAGAGGGGCACGGCGCTTCTTAGAAATTAGACGTCGAAGAGGAATGGTGTCGAGAGCGCGCCGAGTTGAAAGTTGAAGACGCAAAGACGGTTCGCGCGTAGCGCGAATACCCAGGTCCCAGAAGCGGGACCCGGGGCACCCGGTGTTTGGGCTATCCATTCCGATCCCGGCTGCCCATGCCGTACTTTTTCAACTTTCAACTTTTAACTTTCAACGAGCGCCTATGCCTCTTATAAAAGCCACGGCATTCAACCTGCCACAAAGAAGAAGGCCTCCCTTGCGGGAGGCCTTTTGCGCTTCTCGTCGCATGGGCGAAGACTACATCGTGACGCCGCCCTTGTTCTTCTCTTCCTTCTTGCGCTCGTTTTCCTTACGTGCGCCCATGGCCTTGTCGCTCCACTCCTGTGCCTTGTCCAGGTCGGCCTTGCGAGCAGCGTCGTTGCCGCACTCGAGGTCAGCCTTACGGCGATAGGTGAGGTTGAGGTAGGTCATGGCTTCCTCATAAGTCGCATTGTTAGCGACGGCCTTCTGCAGATACTCCAGACCTTCGCTCACCAGGTTGGTGTTCTGGGCCTGCAGCTTGGCGCATGCGTCCTTGCTCTTTTTGGGGTTGCCGTCGCCTCCGTCGGTCAGGCCATCGGCAGCGAGGATGGTGGTGGCGTTCTTATACGACTGCATCCAGTCGATAACGCCGATGGTGTAATAAGCCTCAGAGGCAGCGGGATCGACCTCGATCACCTTCTTCTGCCAGTTCTTCGCATCATCAAACTTCTTCAGGTTGAAGCTGATGGAAGCCATCTGCTGCAGTGCAGTCTTGTCCTTCGGGTCTTTCGCAAGAATCTGCTGGAAACCATCCATCGCGCGTTGTGCCGTTTTGAGGTTCTCAGGCGTCTCAAGGTTAGGCACTACCTGCGATGCCAGCGTGGTGGCGAGATAAAGACGGGCCACGTCGTAGCTCGGATCGTAATCGAGAGCCTGCTGGAAATGATTGATAGCGTCTTCGTACTTCGCGCCCTTGAAGGATGCGATGCCCTTCGTAAGCTGGTCGCGGGCCTTCAGACGGTTGCATCCGGTGGCCGAGAGAAGCGTAACCAGGAGAAGTGCGGCCATTGCCGGAACACGTAGCTGGAATTTCATTGGACGAAGGGTCTCCTTGAGAATTCGCGATGTAGTGATTTTGCCGGATTGCGTGCGAGAAGCGCGACAGTCTTGCACGATGATTGTAAAGGCATAGCATGACGCATGGCCAGTAGTTGAAGGTGAAAAGGAGATTGGCCCACCTGAACGGTACCGATCAGGTGGTAACCCTCCTCCGAAGACGGTTCAGCAGTTCATCTGGTTGCAGTCTTTTCTGGTTAGCAAAGCAATTTCCGAGGCCCCTGCGCGGCGGATAGTATTGACCGCGCCGACGACCACCTGCAAGTCAAAACGTTCATCCGCCTGTAATAAGACGGTGCGGTCCTGCCTCAGCGCCATTGCCGCTGCCAGACGATGACCCATCTCATCAGGAGCCATCTCCTGACGGTTCAAAGCATAGGCCGGAACACCACCGCCGCTATAGGACAACTGCACTACTAACGGGGCAGAGACCGGCTCCGGAGCCGTATGGGTTGCCGATTGCGAAAGAGCCGCTCCCATACCGCGGCCGGGTATGGGAGCAATGACCATAAAGATAATGAGCAGAACGAGAAGAACGTCGATCAGCGGTGTGACGTTGATCTCAGAGGCGATGCCGCGGGTTGCTGCTGTGAATGCCATAAAGACCTCGTAAAGGAAGTCGTGAGCGAGCACAGCGTTAAAGACACCACGGGCGGCAGCTATGTGCCACCGCCCGCGTAAGGTATAGGTCGATGTGCTTCTGGACGCGTATCCGGGCACGCATGAGCAGAGAGCCCAGGCGCGGCAGAAGCTCACCGTATGCTTACTGTCCAGCCTCGACGCGAGGTGTGATCAGACCGATGTTGTCCACGCCGGCGGCGTGTCCGAAGTCGATCACCTCAGCGACGTACTGGAAGTCGAGGTCCTTGTCACCCTTGACGAACATGACCTTTTCGGCGCGGGTCGCGTAGATCTCCTGCAGCTTGGGCGTCAGGCTATCCTTTGCGAAGTCCGTGTCGTTGATCTTGTACGCAGGACGGCCATTGTTGGACAGCACCTGCACCACGATCGTGCGGTCGTTGGGGTTCTCCTGCTGGTTCTTGTCCTTCGGCGGCTGAGGCACCAGGGTGTCCAGTCCATGAACTGCCGTGGGCTGGATGACCATGAAGATGATCAGCAGCACCAGCAGAATGTCGATCATGGGCGTCACATTGATGTCAGAAGAGACGCCACCACCACCACCACCACTCATTCCCATAGCTGAATTCCTTCGTTGCCGCACTCGGCGGCGAATCTTGAACTTTGCTTGCTTCTTACTTACTGATCTTCAGTCTTCTCGGTCAGCAGACCGAGCTGGCTTACGCCGGCCGAACGGATACCGTCGACAGCGTCCATCACCTTGCCGTAGTTCGCGCGGGCGTCGCCACGAAGGTAGACGTGCTTCTCGGTCTTGTTCTCCAGCTTGGCCGAGATTTTGGCGCCCATATCGTCAACGGTCACCTGGTCACCGCCCAGGAAGACCTTGCCGTCACGGGTCACAGCAACGACCACGGAGTCTTCTTTATTGGCGTCTTCCATGATCACCGCGGCGTTAGCCTTGGGCAGATCGACGTTCACCTTGTTGTTCAACATGGGGGTAATGACCATGAAGATGATCAGCAGCACCAGCATCACGTCCACCATCGGTGTGACGTTGATGTTGGAGTTTACTGCACCCTCGAGGTTCCGAGATGCCATTCCCATCGGAGTTGCTCCTTAAGCGAGTCTTTTCGTACTGCGAGAGTTTCAGGCCGCCCGGACCCCGGTCATACCGTTTCGCGGCGGCTGACCGGGGTGCGAGGCGGAGATTCTCGCTTGGGCTGTTTAGCGGTGCGACTGCTTGATGAAGTAGTCCACCAGCTCCGAGGAGCTGTTGTCCATCTCCACGTCGAAGGACTCAACCTTACCGGTGAAGAAGTTGAAGCACATAACGGCCGGGATAGCTACGAGCAGACCGAACGCGGTCGTTACCAGGGCTTCCGAGATACCGCCGGCGACAGCGCCGATACCGGAGGTCTTCTGGGTGGCGATCTGCTGGAAGGCGTTAAGAATACCGACTACCGTACCGAACAGACCGATAAAGGGAGCGGTGGAACCGATGGTGGCCAGACCGCCCAGGCCGCGCTTCAGCTTGGCGTGAACGATAGCTTCAGAGCGCTCCAGAGCGCGCTTGGCAGACTCGATCTGATCCTCGGTGATGGAACCGCCGGAACCGAACGAACGGAACTCCTGCAGGCCAGCGGTAACAACCTCGGCCAGGTGCGACTTCTTGGAACGGTCGGCGATCTTGATCGCCTCATCCAGACGGCCGTCCTTCAGAGCGCCGGCAACCTTGGGAGCAAACTCACGGGACTGCTTACGGGCAGCCGAGAAATACAGGGCGCGATCGATGATCACAGCCAGCGACCAGATCGACATGATGAACAGGATGATGGCGACGATACGGGCCAGCCAGCCCATGTTCGTCCACAGACCCATGAGCGAGAAGCTTACCTGGCCCTCCTGGAGAAACATGCCGATGCTGTGGGGGGCGAAAGTTGCGAGATGAGCGAGAATCACTTGATTCTTTCCTCCTGATTGGGACTTCCGGTACTACGTGTGATGCAAAACGTTGATTGTTTGAGCTGTGCCAACCGGGCCACAGCCCCCGCAATGTCGAAACCTGCTGCTAAGTCTTGAGACTTAGCCTCCCATCGTAAAGTTTACGGTGATGGTGGTATCCACTTCGGTGGGTTCACCATTCAGCAGGTAGGGCTTGTACTTCCACTGCTGCACAGCCTCGACGGCCGCGTTACGCAGCATCTCAGGTCCGCTGATGACCGTCAGGTTCTGGATGGTGCCGGTCTTCGAGATCACGGCATGCAGCACTACCGAACCCTGGACGTGAGCGGCGCGGGCGATCGGAGGATAGACCGGGTTGGTCTTCACCAGGATCTGTCCAGCCATCACGCCGGCCGAAACGCGGGTCGGTCCCTTGGGCGGAGCCACCTTCACGACCGGAGCCGGAGCCGTACCGATACCACCCAGGACGCCACCAGCGATGCCGGAACCGGAACCGCCACCCATGCCCGCCATGCCGGCAACACCGGCGACCTGCGGCGGAGGCGCAGCGTCTTCCTTAACCATCTTGATGTCCTTGGGGATCTTGGTCGGAGCATGCAAACCCTGGTCCAGCTCGCTGATGACCTTGATCGGCTTAATCACCTGCGCCGGTGGCGGGGGTGGCGGAGGCGGAGGTGGCGGCGGGGGCGCGCTGAGCATCGCCGTCATCGCCGTCTTAGGCAGCGCTTCGGGATACAGCAGCGGAATCAGGATCATCAATGCGATGATGACCCCGTTGAAACTAAAGGTTGCGATCATCCAGTACTTGGACTTGGACTGGATCTTGCCGCCGGATTCCATCAACGAGTCTTCAAACATAGTTGCAACCCTCAAATTGGAGGTGAGCCTACGTGCTACAGACACCGCAGATTCTGATTTTGTTCCCGGAATAGGGAGGTGTTCCTGAAAAAAATGAAAAAGTTTCTGGGTTGCACCGAAGAGGGTGCAACCCAGCCCAATTACGCCCGCTTGCCGCCGGGAAGCGATGCCGCCTTACCTTTGGCAATGCGCCAGTCCTGATACGCCACCAGCATGGGAGCCGCCACCGCGATCGACGAATAAGTTCCGATCAGGATGCCGACCACCAGCGCAAAGCTGAAGCCGTGCAGTACCTCTCCGCCGAAGAGATACAGCGAGAGGACGGTGAGGAAGGTCAGGCCCGAGGTCAGGATGGTACGGCTCAGGGTCTGGTTGATGCTGCGGTTCACCACGGTCGACAGGGTCTCGCGGCGCGCCGTCGCCAGGTTCTCGCGAATACGGTCGAAGACGACGATCGTATCGTTCATGGAGTAACCGACCAGCGTCAGAATCGCCGCTACCACCGTCAGGGTGATCTCCTGGTTGGTGAGACTGAAGGCGCCGATGGTGATCAGCGTGTCATGGAAGACAGCGACCACGGCAGCCACTCCATAGATGAGCTCGAAGCGGAACCAGAGATAGACCAGCATGCCGAGCAGCGAGTACAGCGTCGCAAACAGGGCCTGGTGACGGAGCTGTTCGCCGGCCGTCGGTCCGATGGTCTGGGAGCTTTCTACCTTGAAGCCGCCATCGTGATAGTTCGCCTCCAGGGCGCTAAGCACCGCGGCGCGGGCATCGAAGCCGGTGGCATCGCTCTTCTCGGGCAGCGAGATCAGGACCTCGGGACGAGCAGCCTGGTCGCCCCTCACCGCCTGGATCTTCGCATCCTTAATTCCGGACGCGTCGAAGGCGGAGCGGATACGGTCTTCGCTGGGCGTACGGTCGAAGCTGACATGCACCTGGGTGCCGCCCTTGAAGTCCACGCCGTACGGAATCTTGTGCCAGAAGAGCATGCTGAAGATGCCGGCCACTGAAAAGACAAGAGAGAAGGCGAGCAGATACCACTTCTTGCCCAGCCAGTCGATATTGATGTCGCGAAACAGTTCCACTGTTGTTGCTCCGAGAATTCCGTATTAGATCGAGAGCGCTTCGCCGCGCTGCTTGCGGTTCAGGATCGCGTCAAAGATGGTGCGCGAAACGAAGACCGCGGTAAAGATGTTGGCCAACAGACCGAAGGTCAGGGTCACTGCGAATCCACGCACAGGACCGGTGCCAAAGAGGAAGAGGATGGCCGCCGAGACGATCGTCGTCACGTGGGTATCGATGATCGTGACCCACGCGTGCGCAAAACCGTTCTGCACCGCAGCGCTGGGCGTACGGCCCAGGTGCAGCTCTTCACGGATACGTTCGAAGATCAGAACGTTGGAGTCGACGCCCATACCGATGGTCAGAATCACGCCGGCGATACCCGGCAGGGTCAGCGTCGATCCGGTCAGGCCCATGAAGCCGAGCAGGATGACCAGGTTCAGAACCAGCGCCAGGTCGGCGTTGATGCCGGCTCCCCGGTAGTAGAGGAGCATGAAGAACATCACAGCGAGCATGCCGGCGACGGCGGCATAGACACCGTGCGTAATCGAAGCCGCGCCCAGGGACGGACCGACGGTCAGCGTGTCGAGATACGAGATGGAAGCGGGCAGGGAACCGGTACGGAGCATGAGCGAGAGGTTCTTCGCTTCGTCTTCCGAAAGACCTTCGATCACGCCCGAGTCGTGAATGGCGCTCTTGATGCTGGCCACACTGCGGACGCGGTTCTCGAGGACGACGGCGATGCCTTTGCCGACGTTCGCGCTGGTGAACTCATAGAAGCGTTCGCCGGCGCCGCTGGTCAGGTTGAAGCTGGTCTGCGACTGACCGGTGTTGGGGTCGCGAACCGGCTGAGCTCCGCGGAAGTCAGTACCGGAGACGATGGCCACGCGCTTGAGCACGTAGAACATGTCGCTGTTACCGGCGGCGGTAACCGAATTTGCGCCCTTCACGATCATGTCGTCCGGGGGAAGCGAGCCGCCGAGGGTCTGCAGGGCGTCGGCCTCAGTCGCCGCGGGTCCGGCGACAACCTCGTGAATCTCAAGACGAGCCGTGGACTGGATAGCGTTGTGCACTTCGTCGGCGTTGGAGATGCCGGGCAGCTCGATGAGGATCTGGTTGTCACCCAGGCCGTACTGCTGGATGACGGGCTCGGCGACGCCGAGGCTGTCGACGCGCTGACGGATGGTCTCGATCGAGGTCTGGAGAACCGTGCTCTCCATCTCCTTGCGCGACTGCTGTTTCATCGTCAGCGTGTAGCCGTTCGGTACCGACGCCACATCGTAGGTCGAGGAATAGGAAGTACCGTTCAGGACGCCGCGAGCCTTGGAGGTGTCGGCAGGGGTGACATTCGCAACGTTAATAATGTCGACCTTGGTGGGGTCGAGCTTGGCGACCTGCACACCGGTGACTCCGGCCTTGGCCAGGTCAACCTGGAGGCGAGCGACATCCGAGTCGGTCTGGGCGGCGACGGCTTCAGCCACGTGCACCTGCAGTACGAGGTGGGTACCGCCCTTTAAGTCGAGGCCGAGGTGGATGCTGTTGGTCAGCAACTGCTTCACGCTGCCCTTCTTCGGCAGGCCGGAGCCGAAGAAGATGAAATAAGTAAAGATGACCAGGGTCGCAACAATAATGCCGGTCCGACCGGCGAGCTTCTTCTGCATGGCTACTTTTCTTCCTCGCCGGTCGTAACGCTGGCAATGGCGCTCTTGGCAAACTCGAGCTTCAGGTTGTCGGGAGCGACGCGCAGGATCAGCGAATCGTCTTTGACCGACAGGATGACGCCCTTGATGCCGCCGGAGGTTGTAACGCGGTCGCCGGCCTTGAGATCACCGAGCATCTGCTGCCACTTCTTCTGCTTGCGCTGATTCGGAAGAATCAGCAGGAAGTAGAAGACAGCAATCATAAGAACGATAGGCAGCATCGTAACCAGAGAAGATCCCTGGGCAATCTGCAGGATTATGGCTGAGACAGGTGCGGATACGGTCAACGCGAGCGTCCTTCAACACACCGGCGGGGCGCGGCCTTACGGACGCGAACCAACCGGATCGAAAATGATCACCCGATGTCCTTTTTGAAGTCGGGCCCGTCCTGGATGGACGCTGCCCGCGTCATGCCGGTCGATGGCTACGTCCGTAAACGGACGCAGGTCTGCCTGCCCGGATGGAAGGGTGCTAGGCTCCAGCATCGCTGAGGCCGCTCCGACATGTCAAGGAAACTGCCTCCCAGGCGGACGTCTGTTAACACCCGGAGGTACCCGCTTTCATATCCCTGTCCCCTGGTCCCATGAGCGCCCGCACCTCCGCGGCGCGCATATCGAGCAGGGGGCCGTTTTCCAAAACGAACTTCACCATCCGGTCCACGGTGGCCACACCGGCCATCCGTCCGTCGGCTCCAACGACGACGATCGGGTCGAAACGGTGAGCCAGGGGTCTGCTGAGGCATCGTTGGAGCACCGCGCGCAGATCGCTCTCGCGCTGGACCTTCATCGGCTTGGCCAAGTGGCGAATCCCGATCAGGGAGTGCCGCTCAACGATGCCGGAGGGACGGTTCGCCTCGTCCACCAGCAGGACGACATGTGCTTCGTCGTTCGCGTCAAGGTAAGTTGCGGCTGTGTCCGCGTCGGAGCAGGTGAAACAACTGTCGATCACGCCCCACAGGTTGCCTTGCTGCCTGGCCTCTGCCCGCGTGCGAATGGCTTCGGCCTGCAGGGCAGGCAAAGGAAGCATCTCCGCAGAGGGTTTCCCCAGGTAGTAACCCTGGGCCAACGAAACACCGAGGTGGATGAGTTCTTCCAGCTCGCTTGCGGTCTCCACACCTTCGGCGATGATCGTGGCATCGATACGGCTGGCCATGGTGCCCATCATTTCGATCAGCGAAGAACGGGCCGGCTCTTTGTGACAACCGCCGACAAAAAACCGGTCGAGCTTAATGAAGTTGGGACGCAGCTCCATGACATGCTTCAGGCTGGCGTATCCGGCGCCGGTGTCGTCAACCGCAATGTGGCCGCCGGCTTCACGGATCTGATCGAGACGGGACCGTAGGATGGAGTAATCGTGAATGGGTTCGTCTTCCGTGATCTCAAAGACGGTTCCACCGAAATGTCCGATCTCTTTTAGTAACTGCTGCCACTGCCGCGAAAGCAGAAGAGACGGACCTGCATTGATGGTCAGAAAGCACTTCGGCGGAAGCTTCGACCGCTCCCAGAAAGCACTACGCAGGACCACGCTCTCCAGATCCGCACGTCTGCCTAGATCGCCGGCTACCTGAAAGACCTGATTCGGAGACGAGGCGATCTCGGCAGGAAAACGCGCGAGCGCTTCGTAACCGGCCACCAGACCACGTTCAAGATCGACGATTGGCTGATAGTGGAAGCCGAATGGAATATCGCCTTCGAGCAAATCTGAGATCATGCGGCGTTGTTGCTCGCGCTTGGCGAGGTTGATGTACATAGCCAGCCCGCGCGCTATCCGTTCACCGAAGGTAGAGTAAGGCCGTACTCCACGGGAGCACACTTCGTTGGCCCTGCCAGAGTTCCATCCAGATGGTGCGCGGCAAATCGAGTCGAGGGGCCGGAGACCACATGACCACAGGCAAATCGCTTCATGGAGCAATCCTTCTTGCTTGGCCGTTACCGTACTTACTGCTCTGAATGCGCGCTCAGGCCCGTCTTGTATGCCTCAACTGTGTCACGGAACCTACCCATTGCACAATTGCATTTACGGACAACATAGTTCCTGCGTAGGCTACCCTGGCGTTTCGCCGGCGAAACGATCATTTCGCTTGATCGAATTCGTTGCGAAGCGCCTGCATCTGGTCGAGATAAAAGGCGAGGTTATGTTCACTCGCCAGGGTGAGCGCCAGCGGCTCGCCGCTGTGCATCAGGTGGCGCAGATAGGCGCGCGTATAGCGACGGCAGACCATACAGCTGCATGCCGGATCAGGAGGGTTCTGATCTTCGGCGTACTGCCTGTTTTTGATATTCAGGCGTCCCTGGCTGGTGAAGAGAAGGCCGTGTCGGCCGGCGCGGGTAGGCAGCACGCAGTCCATCATGTCGACACCCATACGGGCGTACTCGACGATCTCGTCGGGATAACCCACGCCCATCACATAGCGCGGCTTGTCTTTGGGGAGATATTCGAGCGTGTGCGCGATCATCTCCCGCGTGACCTCACGCGGTTCGCCGACAGCAAGGCCGCCGATGGCATAGCCGGGGAAGTCCATCTCGACCAGCCGCTCGGCTGATTCGGCGCGGAGATCCTTATACATGCCTCCCTGCACAATGCCGAAGAGCGCCTGGTGACTTTCATCAAGCTCGCTGTGCCAGGGCACTTCATGACGATGTTCTTTCCAGTAGTCGAGCGATCGCTGCGCCCAGGCATGCGTCAGCCCCATCGACTCTTTGGTGCGCTCCCATGTGGCGGGGGTTTCGACACACTCATCGAAGGCCATCATGATGTCCGCGCCAAGCGCGATCTGGACCTCCATGGAGTGCTCGGGCGAGAAGAAGTGCTTTGATCCATCGAGATGCGAGCGGAACTCGACGCCATCGGGAGTGACCTTGCGCAGCTCGCTCAGGCTGAAGACCTGAAAGCCACCAGAGTCGGTGAGCATGGAGCGGTTCCAGCTCATGAACTTGTGCACGCCGCCGGCGCGGCGGATCAGCTCGTGTCCCGGACGGAGATAGAGGTGATAGGTGTTGGCCAGAATGATGGCAGCACCCTTGCCCTCGGCTCCGTTGGTCTCCATGACATCCTGCGGGACGGCTTTCACGGAAGCAGCCGTGCCGACCGGCATAAAGACCGGGGTTTCTACCTTGCCATGGGGCAGGGTAAGAGTCGCCCGGCGTCCAGGGCCGGATTCTTTCAGGAGTTCAAAGCTAAGGGACACTCGTCTATTTTACGAAGCCGGCTCAAGATTCGCGGGCCGACGCCACTGCCGGAACCAGGCAATGGGCATCGGTAGAAAAAGCAATCCCCAGAGCATCACTGCCCACAGATGAAGAACCATCTCTTCCTGTTCAGATGGATCCATTGCCGACCTGAGACCGAAATAGGCGACGATGAACAGGACAGAAAGCAGCGTGCCAAGAAGAAGAAATGGCCAGCGAATCTGCCGCCTGTAGAACAAGGCGTCCCATCCGGTACCGGCGAACCACCAGAACGGTAACGAGAGGATCGGGTAGGTGAGATCTCTCCAGGTGTCCATCATCAGGCGGGATGGATGATAGGTTGCAGGCCACCTTGTTGGCAGAGAGATCAGAATCTCCCCAATGACGCCAGGGAAATCCAGAGACACCAGCGTCTTTTCCCGAGAGAGGCCCACTGCATTCAAAGCAAAGATCAGCAATTCCGATTTGCGGAATTGACCTTCGATAGTGCCTTGTTGAGTTTCATTTCGTAATACTGCTTGCTCTCTCCCTCCCATGGCTTGCCGCAATGAGAGATATAACAGCGTCGTTGGAGCGAGAAAAACAAAACACCAGAGCACTAGGTCTGCAATCGGGAACAGGATGGAGAATCGGATGCTCTTGAAGTTCACTTGGCGAGCTTACATGGGAGCACTGGATTGGCTATGAAGCATCTCTCGGATACTCCGTCCGAGCACCGGATGGACCCACTCCGGTGCGATCTCCGCTAATGGCTCCAACACAAACAGCCGCTCATGCATTGCTGGGTGTGGGAGCGAAAGTCCGGATTCATGGAGGACGAGATCGTCGTAGAGCAGAAGGTCGAGATCCAGCACACGAGGGCCTTTTTGCGGCACGAGGGCGCGGTTTCGACCCATTTTGCGCTCGATTTCGAGCATTTCCCGCAGGAGAACCAAAGGAGTTAACCCCGTCTCAAGCAGGCAGGCGCCATTCAGGAAGTGGGGCTGGTCAACGTAGCCGACCGGGGCGGTATCGCGGAAGGTGGAGACAGCCATGACCCGTCCAAGGGCGCTAAGTTGCTGAATTGCCTGGGATAAATGCTGCTGCCGGTCACCGAGATTGGAGCCTAGCGCGATGGCTGCTTTAGGCATGAACAGGCTGTAGGCGGGCGAAGGCCTCGGATTCGGCAGCCTCCTCGTCGTAGACGTGGGTCAGCTCCCAGGTGGAGCGGTCTTTCATGAGCTGGGAGACGAGGGCCGTATGCATGGCGTGCCCGGCTCGCTCGGCGACGACGCGGCCCTGGATGCGGCGGCCCGCCAGGGCGAGGTCGCCGATCAGGTCGAGAACCTTGTGGCGGACGAACTCGTCGGGGAAACGAAGCGGGCCATTCTGGACGCCAGTGCGGGTAAGAATGATGGCTGACTGCTCGGAGACTCCGCGGATAAGACCCATGTCGCGAAGCTTCGCTTCATCTTCTTTCCACCCGAAGGTGCGGGCTGGAGCGATGAGGTCGGTGTAGGCCCCGGTCTCGAGGTCGCCGAGGAAACGTTCGCGGCCGATCGGTGAAGGGAAGTCGATGAGGTAGTCGATCTGGTAGCCGGTGCCCGGGTAGACGCCAATGAACTTATCGCCCTCGCGGACCTCAACCTCTTTGAGGACGCGGATGTACTCCCGTTTACGGCGCTGCTGACGGCTGCCGACGCGTTCGAACTCGGTCACGTACGGACCAGCGGAGCCATCGAGGATTGGGAGCTCGAGATTGTCGATCTCGACGATGACGTTGTCGATGCCGTAACCAATAAAGGCCGAGAGCAGATGCTCGGTCGTAGAGATGAGTACGCCCTGGCGCATCAGGCTGGTGGCGTAGCTGACCTTGGCAACATTGCGATTGTTGGCGGGAATCTCGAAGCCGTCCAGGTCGGTGCGACGAAACACGATACCTGACCCCGCGGCGGCAGGGATAAGGCGCATGGTGACAGGAGCTCCGGAGTGAAGGCCAATACCGGAGAAGCTGATCTCCGAGGCGATGGTGCGTTCGTAATGGGGCTTACCTGACACTCGTTCCAATCACCGTCCCAAACTTGTGACGAGAGTCAGAGTAGCCCCGATTCAAAGAAGTGCGGCTGTGGCAAAAACGACACAGTTAATCGTTTGGCTTATCCACATTTCCTTCAATTCCGCCGAATTTAGCTGCGGGCGATAGACTTCTTGGCGATGGCTACGCTTTCGCTGGAAACTCTGGAGTCTTTACTGCAACCGTATCTTCCCGCCGGGGTGCCCGGCGGTGTCGCAGAGAAGCTGTCCGCGTACTTAGATCTGCTGATGAAGTGGAATGCCCGGACAAACCTCACCGCCATCCGGCAACCGGAGGAGATGGCGCGTCGGCACTTCGGGGAGAGCCTCTTTGCCGGAGGACTTGTGCCGGAGGGGACAAAGACGCTGCTCGACCTGGGATCTGGGGCCGGATTTCCCGGGATTCCGATCCAGATCCTGCGGCCTGAGATTGCGGTGACTCTGGCGGAGTCCCAAGGGAAGAAGGCGGCGTTTCTGCGGGAGGTTGTGCGGACTTTGGGATTGAAGACGGAGGTCTGGGCAGACCGGGCGGAAAGGTTGGCTGAGACTGAAAAGCGAACGAGGAGCTTCGATGTCGTCGCGATGCGAGCCGTGGACAGGATGCAGGAGATGATTCTGGTGGGGGAGAGGCTGGTTCGTCCGGGCGGTGATCTGATGTTGCTGACAACCCGTGCCCAGGCTGAGGCGTTAGGCCGGCCCGCGAAGTCTATTACGACGCTGCCTGGGTCTATCGATGGGGTGGTTGCTGTGTTCCACGTGGAACAAGAGGGTTGAAGAGTTGAGGCTTAGAGACGTAATGGCGTGGACCCGGGCATGTTCCACGTGGAACATGCCCGGATCCTGAACTCTCACCCCACTCAAGACAGCTTCGGGATAGTCATAGCTTGGGGTGCCCCGGGTCCCGGGGTCCCCAACGAACCGAGTTCGTTGGGGTGGATGTCCCGATCCTGGGACCTGGGTATTTCGAGCCGTAGGCTCGAACTGTAGTTTTAGAGCCCAGTCCGAGACACGAAGGGAGAAAAGCAGATTCTCCGCAACGTCCCGAAATGACGAAACTAAGCGGAGTTGGTGGGAGGACAAGTGGTCCTTCACTCTGTTCAGGATGGCAAACGTAAAGGTCCACGTTCCACGTGGAACGTCCGATCGGGGTCGGTTCGGGATCAACCGGTTCGAGCTTCGCTTGAATTCCCAGGTCCCAAAGGCGGGACCTAGAGCACCCGGTCCGTGGTGATTCGGGCCGTCCGAGCCGGATGTTCCACGTGGAACATCCGGCCGCTTCGGAAGCAAAATCGGCTGCTCAACTTATGCCTTACGCCTTCCACTTTCCGCTTGCAACTGCTACCTTTTTCAACTTCGCTCTCTTTCCCGGTGGAAAAGTCCCGGGATGCGTCTCGTAGAGCACTGGCGCGGGTTTTCGTTACACGTGTTCCACGTGGAACAACACTTTTCCACCTTCGTTCCACAGGTATCCGAGGCCGGCATATTGAACCTCGTATCGCCCTCCCGTAGGCTCAATTCTGTTCCCATGAGCAAGGTTCTGGCCATAGTGAATCAGAAGGGCGGCGTCGGTAAGACGACGACTGCCATCAATCTCTCTGCTGCAATCGCCCTGGAGGGTTTGGAAACCCTGCTGATCGATATTGATCCCCAGGCAAACTCCACCGGTGGCCTCGGTTTCGGTCGGGATGACGAGCGAGCGTCCACCTACGACGTGCTGATGACCGCCGTAACGCCGGACGCCGCCATGCTCACGACCGAGATCGGCACCTTGAAGCTGGTCCCTTCGAGCAAGAACCTGATCGGCGCCACGATTGAGCTTATCCAGCAGGATCGCCGGGAGTTCCGTCTGCGGGATGCCCTGGCGCCTCTGCGGGAGCGCTTCCCGTTTATCCTGCTGGACTGCCCGCCAGCCCTGGATCTGCTGACCCTGAATGCCTTGGTCGCTTCCGATGGCCTGCTGGTTCCGATGCAAGCCGAGTATTTCGCCCTGGAAGGCATCAGCGAACTGATGAGCACTCTGGACCGTGTCTCCCAGGCCTTCAATCCTGGCCTGGCGCTGGAAGGTGTGCTGATGACCATGTATGACGAGCGCACCAATCTGGCGCAGCAGGTCACGGCAAATCTGCAGGAGTTCTTTGGGGACAAGCTGCTGAAGACCACCATTCCCCGCAATGTACGTCTGGCGGAAGCTCCCAGCCATGGAAAGCCGGTAATGGTCTACGACCCGCGGTCACGCGGATCGGATGCCTACCGCGACCTGGCGCTGGAGCTATTGAAGCGCAACAAGATCGAAAGCCCGAAAGCGAAAGAACGCGCCAAGGCAGCGAAGACGGGGCAAGAGTTCAAATTCTGGCCCTACAACAAGTAGTAATTTGCAGAATGGGCCGGGTAGTCCCTGCACGATGGGCCGTAGGCCGGCCGATGAAGTTTTTCTCTGATCTCTGTTTTCTCATCTCAGGAGTCGTTCAACCATGAGTACTGGAGCCAAACGCGCCGCACTGGGGAAAGGTCTGGAAGCCCTGCTTCCCTCCAAGAAGCCGGCCGCCGAACCTGTCGCCCCACCGCCCGCTGCCCCCTCCGTCACCGTCATCGAGGGCAAACCGAAAGAGATTCCGGTCGAAGCGATCGAGCGCAACCCCTACCAGACGCGCACCCGGTTCGACGAGACGGCGCTGGCGGAGCTGAGCGCGTCGATCGCGGAGCTGGGTGTGGCGCAGCCGGTCCTGGTGCGCCCGCTGCCGGGCGGCAAGTTTCAGCTCATCGCCGGTGAACGCCGCTGGCTGGCTTCGCAGCGCGCAGGTAAGACGACCGTTCCGGCCATCATCAAAGAGGTCTCGAACGAGCAGGCGATGGAGATCACCATTGTCGAGAACCTACAGCGCGCCGATCTGAATCCGATGGAGCAGGCCAAGGCCTACCAGCGGTTGTCGAGCGAGTTCGGCCTGACCCAGGAGCAGATGGCCAAGCGCACCGGCAAAGATCGCGCGAGTGTCGCTAACTTCCTTCGTTTGTTGAAGTTACCGGAATCGGTCCAGGCCCGTGTAGAAGTGGGAGAGATCAGCTTCGGGCACGCACGTTCGCTGCTTGCCCTTGAAGACGCTCATCTTATTGAAAAGGCAGCACTTAAGGTTGTACAGATGGGCATGTCCGTACGTGCGACTGAGACGTTTGTACAGAACCAGCTCAATCCGGAACGCAAGCTGGGCAAGGTCGAGACAGTGGAAGAGCCGCCGATCGATCCCAACGTCAAGGAAGCCCAGACAAAGCTGCAGCGGACGCTTGGCTTGAAGGTCCGGATCGAGGACAAGAATGGCAAGGGCAGAGTCGTCATCGAGTACGCCAATGTCGACGACTTCGATCGTTTGCTCGAGGCGCTGGCATGAAGTGGCTGCGCGCGACCGCGCTTGAGTATCGCCTGCGGTACCTGATTCACGCTGTTATCTTCACCGTCGGCTTTACTGCCCCGTGGAATAAAGGCTGGATGAATGTCGGCCGCCAGTCGGTCTGGGTCGAGCTCTCCGGTGGTCTGATGAAAGGCGCCGGCCTCGGCTTCGCCACGGCAACCGAGACTGTCCTGGTGCTGGCCGCGCTGCTGGCCTGCGCTGGAGCCTGGCTGCGGACCTGGGGTACGGCCTACATCGGTGTTGGAGTCGTCGAAGATTCTGGCATGCACGGCGAACGTGTCATCGCCGACGGCCCGTATCGCTATACCCGCAATCCGCTGTACCTGGGCACCATTCTGCATACCCTGGGGATCGCCGTGCTGATGCAGCCGCTGGCGGCATTGCTGGCCGTGGTACTGATTACGGTGTTTCAGTTCCGCCTGATTCTGCGGGAGGAATCGTTCCTCGAAGAACAGCGTGGCCCAGCGTATCTGAGCTATAAGGCGGCCGTGCCGCGGTTACTCCCCAGCCTGCAGCCGCGAGTTCCTGCAGGCGGCCTAAAGCCCGCATGGGGGCAGGCGATTCTGGGCGAGATCTACTTCCTCGGGGTTGCGGCCAGTTTTCTTCTGCTGGGCTGGCAATGGGATGCATGGTTGATTCTGCGCGGCATCATCATCTCGTGGGGCGCGGCTTTGGTGGCGCGGGCGTTCACCAAGTAGTTGTTGGTGTACCAGCAAGATTAACCACAGAGCTGGGTGCCCCATCCATTGCAACGCAATGGGTGGGATAACTCTTGCTGGCTTGGTGGCTGTGAGACTTCAGGCCTTAACAAGAGAATAGATTGTCCGGTAATGCTTCTGCAGCGACCTGCCTGAGAGCCCTGTTATTGCGAATGGCAAGTAAAGGCGATTCGAGCTTCGCCCGAACATCCCACCCATTGCGATGCAATGGACGGGGCACCCAGTTCTAGGGCTAACTTGGCGATATAGAGCAATTCTCCTAATACTGTGGTGTTGGAGAAATCTGCGAATGCCGTTTTCTTCGAAGGAAAACGGCGCAAACTGCAAACGCTTCGCTCTACACCTTTAGGAGAACTGCTCTAGCCTCAGAAAACCGGTCGCTCGACGCGCAATACCCCGCGCTAGGCCCCCATCGAACAAGTTCGCCGTTGCCCCATTCTTTCGTCTTTCAACGAAAGAATAGGGCAACGAAGATCATTTCCGCCTTCAGCGTGTGAAGAGCTGCTAGCGGACGACGCGGAGCTGCGGAATGCCGGATGGCATGGACGGGCGGCGGCCGGCGCGCTTGTAGCTGATTGCGCCGATGACGATGGCGCCGAGCATCAGCGGCAGACCGGCGATAAGAAAGAAGACGAAGAAGGCAAGAAACTCAAGAACGCGTGGGCGCTCCAGCGTGGAGCGCATCGTGGTGGCGTGCATGCCCAGAGCGAGCAGCGTATTCAGAGCGAAGTAGGCGAAGACGAAAATGGTCATGATGATGGCTCAATCCGCTCATCGGCCTTCGTTTGGGGAACTTGATAGCAATTTACGCGTGTACGTGCCCAAGGTACCGTTACCTTTGGGGGAAGAGAGATGGATACACCCAAACTACGCCGTGGCCTTGACCTCGTGTTGTTGACCGCTGACTTCGCCGGTACGCTCTTGTTTGCCATGGAGGGCGCCTTGGCGGGTATTCGCGCTGCTATGGACCTTTTCGGCATTTTGGTGCTGGCCTTTACTACTGCTGTTGGTGGCGGCATCGTCCGCGACCTGCTGATCGGGGCTACGCCGCCCGCATCGATCAAAGACTGGCGATATGGAGCCATCGCCTTTACCGGCGGCATGCTGGCATTTGTCTTTCATGGAACAATCGCGCAGCAAGCGAGCTCGGTCCTGACTACAGCTTTGGATGCAGCCGGGCTCTCGCTGTTTGCCATCGCAGGCGCGACCAAAGCGCTGGAATTCGGCATGCATCCGATGATGGCGGTGTTGCTGGGCACAATTACCGGCTGTGGCGGGGGAACGATCCGCGACATCTTTCTGAACACAGTCCCGGGAGTACTTCGGACTGACATCTATGCCTCGGCGGCGCTGCTGGGTGCAGCGGTGATGGTGATTTCGGTGCGGGCGCTGCGACTGCATCCCAGCCTGGCGGCACTGGCCGGCGGCATCTCCTGCTTCGTTCTGCGCATGTTGAGCGTGTGGCGGGGATGGAGCTTACCGAAGGTTGGAGCCTGAGGGGGAGCGATGTCTGCAAACGAACAAAAGAGGCCGTTGGCGCTGGTGACCGGTGCAAGCAGCGGCATTGGATGGGAGCTGGCACAGGTACTGGCCGCGAACGGCTACGACCTGGTGCTGGTAGCACGGCGGGAAGAGCGGCTCCAGCAACTAGCGGAGATGCTGGCACAGAAGCACGGCGCTGTGACACAGATATTGGCGATCGATCTTTCGCAGCCGGGAGCGGCCGCGCAGATCAAAGCAGAGCTCACGGCACGTGAAGCTGAGATCGATGTCCTGGTGAACAATGCCGGCTTCAGTCACCACGGACCGGTGACACAAGTTCCGGTCGATCGACTGCACGCGATCGTGCAGGTCAATATCGTGGCACTGATGGAGCTGACGCGGATGATCGCACCCTGCATGATGGCGCAAGGGCATGGACGCATCCTGAATGTGAGTTCAGTCGTAGGCTTCACGCCGACTCCATTCGCCACCGTGTATGCAGCGACGAAAGCATTTGTGACGAGCTTCAGTGAGGCCTTGGCGGAGGAACTGTCGGGGACCGGTGTCACGGTTACTGCGTTATGTCCGGGAACAACGAAGACGGAGTTTGCGGAGGCAGCGGGCATGACGAAGACGATTGCCTTCCGCAGCGGCGCCATGGCCGCGAAGGAGGTCGCTGAGATCGGCTATGCCGGCATGATGCGCGGACAGAGGCTTGTAATCGCGGGCCGGATGAACAGGTGGATGGTCTTTGGGGTTCGGTTTGCGCCGAGGAAGCTGGTGGCGAAGATCGCGAAGAAGATCATGGCACAAGAAGAAGTTGAAAGTTAAAAGTTGAAGACGTACGGCATGGGTACCGTCAGAATCCTGCGCACACCCTGACGACACCAACGCTTAGAGACATCAAAACGTGAAGGCGAAGCCCATGGTGGCGCGCTGTTGGAAGAACATGCTGTCGGGTGGGCCGTTGAGGACGAGGACTTCGTAGTCGTCCGGAAGGGTATCGGGAACAAAGCTTTCGTAGGAGTCGCGGATGATGCGAGGGTTGCGGGACCAGGTCTCGCGCCAGTCCATGCGCATGGTGAAGCGAGGCGTCACGCGGTATTTGATGCCGGCGCCGTATTGGAGTCCGGGCTGGAAGATGCCTCCGCCGTCGAGTGGGGGTGTGTTGCCGAAGTCGAAGGCAGCTTTGAAGAGTCCGAGGTTCTTGAGTCCAAGCGTGTAATACGACGAGGGCCGCTTCAACGGGGCATCCCCAAGTGCGATCAACTGCAGCACAGGACCGGCAGCGACGTAAGGACGCCAGCGTGAGCTGGGCGGGCGGAAGTGCACCAGCGAGTTGTACTCGAACTGGCGGGTCGTCAGTCCGACGGTTGCGGCGGCCTGGTTGAAGTCAGAATCACTGATCGGCGTGTCCCCTGCGGGGATGGTGATAGCGAAGGCGCCAAGACGGTATTTGCCCTGCTGGCGGAAGTAGCTGAACTCATTCGAGACCCACTTCCAGGTATTCACCGTGACGGAAAAGCCTGCGGTCCAGCCGTCGCCAACTTCATCGAAGAGACCTGCAATATAGAGCGGATCGGTATCCTTGCCGGGAACCAGAAGAACGATGTCGGCTTCCAGAGCCTCGTGCCGGAACCGGGTATAACCTCCGTGGAATGCGATCTCGTACTTCGGCGGAGCCCAGCGGTTACGGGCAAGCGTGGTATCGCGCTCCATCACCCGCTTTGCCGGGTGGCTCTGCGGACGTCCGATATTGTCAGAGCTTTCTTCGTCGCCGGCGTCGGAGGCCTCAGTGCGATACCAGCTTCCGAGGTTCGCGGGAGCATCGTGTTCCGAGAAGAGAGTGAACCCTTTGCGGCTATAGTCGATGCCCTGATAGATGAGATTGCTGCGATAGAGCTGGCTGCGTAGGGTGAGCACGGTGTTGCGCACACTGCGCTCGAACTTGTTCGGCCGCGGAGCCGGTGTCGGTGTGGTGATGACCGGAGCGTTGCAATCGTTCAGGCGAAGCACGGCAACATCGCCGTCGGTACGAAGACGATCGCCGGTGGAGTTGTAGGCATCGCGCGGAACCCAGGGCCGGGGCACCATCTGCAGCGCATCGACGCAGCGAGTGAAGATCAGGTCATTGACCACCTTCTCGCGTTCATTGTCGATGTACTGATCGATGACGTGGATGAAAGTGCGCTTCTTACGCGAGAAGGCGATACCCGTGTCCTGCGTTGTCGAGGCTGTGAGCACCGTCTTTCCATCGAAGGTCTTACCGGTGGCGAAGACGCGCAGGTGATGCCGCGCATTGAAGGTGTTGGTGGTCTTGGTGAGCGTGGTGATGGGCTCCTGATGGTCGAGCAGCAGCGTCGACATGGGAGCTTCGTTGTAGGTCTGGGTGCCGCTGATGCTGCGCAGCGTGGAGAAGGTTGAAGCGGCGGTCAGTGAGTCAGTCGTCACCCAACCGGATGCAACGAAGGCGCGCCTGAGAGCCTCAGGCGAACCGAGAAAGACGATGCTGGTGAGATCCGACGGATGATCGCCGACCTGGGTGGTGGTGCGGAAGGGAAGCGCCTGCAGGAACGGTGAGAGCTCTGCCTGGAGGGAGGTGACCTCGCGCGCGGTGGTGCGCGGGTAAGTCGTCGTAGCAAGCAGCGGCAGGTTGAGCGCGCCGATCATCTCGGTGCCGGCGGGGTAGAGAATCTCACTCTCAGCAAAGCCGAGGACAGCGATGGAGTCGGCGGTGAGAGCGACGTAGGCGATGGGATCGACCTGCGCAAGACCGGTGATCTGGCCCTCAGCAGAGTGACCCAGAGTGGCGGTGGCGCGCTGACCTTTGATGGTTCCGGCAGCGTCCACGGTCTCGCGTGCATTCTCCACCTGCACGACACGCACATCGACGGGAAGTGTGGGGCCGTTGGGAACCTCTGCCTGCTCGAAGTGCAGGGTGACGGCGGCAGACTCGTGACCGAAGCCGTAGTGCACGCCACGTACCTTCACGATATGTCCGGTGAAGTGAGTGTTCTGCGGAAGATAGATGTGGCCGTCGACGACGGCGGGAAGGATGAGAGCGGCCTCCACCGGCTCTCCGGCTTTGTCCGTGCGCGAGTTCAAGGGCTGCAGCAGGCGAAGCGTCAGTCGCGTCTCCGCGGGAACGCCAGTCTGTTGCTGAAGCGAGGAACGGAGGATCGTGTCCGTGCGCGAACCAGAGTGAATGAAGAGATCCTCGCCGTCTGTAAGCCACGTGGCCGATTCCGCCCTGCCGTTACGGACGACCACGGCGCGGCCATCCGGAAGCAGCTGCAGGGTCTCGCCACCAGCAAGGAAGATACGGTGGAAGAGATCTTCGCCAAGAGCGGTGCGCCGTGGAATCTCTTTGGCCGTGCTGCTGCCCGCGGGAATATAACGAAGGACATCGTTGGTGAGAGTGGGGCGTGTTGCGCCGATCAGGCGCGTGTGAATCGCGGTGGTGTCCGCCACGTAGACCGCTGGTTGTCCGTTCTGGCTGCCTTTGAGCAGGAAGATGGAGGGCTCATCGCCGTTCTGCACTTCGAGGAACTCGGGACTGTCGAGGGGAAGGTCGCCGAGGGTATGGCGTTCGCCGGAATCGAGATCGAAGATGCGGAGCTGGGGCTGCGGACGTCCCTTCTCGGGAGGAGCGATGACGATGACCGAATGCGCCTGCTCGGCCAGCCAGGCATGCGTAGCGCGCCGGGTGACGAGCTGCGGCTTGGGCTTGCCATCGATGTGCGCTACCGCGCTTCCGAAGGTATGGCCGGGTTTGATGAGGACGTCAACGGAGCTCGCCGTCGGCTGTTGCGCTGTGAGTGCGCAGGCAAAGGCAGAGAGAGCGAGAGCTGCAATGGGACGAGTCATCGGGGGTCGTACCACTGTAACCCGGGTTATGTTTGCGAGACGACAGTTTAGGGAGAGTTAAAAGTTGAAAGTTAAAAGTTGAAGCGTTAAGACTGAAGCGGAGTTGAGAGGAATACTCGGCCTTTGCATAAATGCGGTCGCGCGTAGCGCGATACCCCACGCTAAACCCCAACGAACAAGTTCGCCGGGGACCCCACCCTTTCGCTGCGCGAAAGAATGGCGCAACGAGGATATTGGCGCTTTAGGCTTCGCTTGTTGAGCGGCTAGTGAGTCGACGTAGAGCACTCTCGAGCGTCGTGGTGCCGCGGCGAGGTGTGGCTTCGAAGCGGATCCAACCTTCGTTGAAGCCGTCGAGCATGCTCATGCGAGGCTCGGGATGCTGCATGCCTGCGGCGCGGAACTCGGCTTCCCATCTCTCGCGGGGAATCGCCTGAGCGTGGACCTCGCGGTCAAAGATACGACCGAGGGTGGATGCGATCTCTGCGGGTGTCACGTCCTGAGGACCGGTGAGTTCAACGATGCCGGTTGTGCTGTCCTTCCCGGTAATCAGGTCAGACGCAGTCGCAGCGATATCGTCGACGGCGACCATGGCCACAGGCTTGTCGAGAGGCTGCAAGTGCGAGGCGAAGTCACCCTTCTCGCGGGCGTCCGCAAGAAGCCACCGAGTGTTCTCGATGAACCAGGTGGGGCGCAGGAAGACAACACGGAGGTTGAGGGCGCGCAACGCCTGTTCCCAATGGTGAAGCTGGACGAGCAGGTTATCGCGATCGACCTGTCCACCAATGGTCGAAAGTGCGACGACCCTGCCAGGCTTCGCAGCCTCTAAAGCATCGCGGACCGATGTAGTGGCGGCGGTGGACTCGGGATATCCGGGCGCTGGATCGAAGACTGGTGGAAGCATCACGAAGACAGCTTCAGTATCGGCGAATGCACGCGTAAGTGCTGCGGTATCGTCCGTGGATGCGATAGCGACCTCCGCCCCGGCGCGTTTCCACGTTTCACCTTTGTCAGCGCTGCGAACCACCACGCGTACCTTTTTGCCCTCGCCTAATAGCTTGCGGGCGATTGCTCCGCCTACCTGTCCTGTCACTCCCATGATTGCAATCATTGCTGTCTCCTCCTGTAATCGATCTGCAGATAGGACGCGGCCCTGTCCGGAAATGATCGTGATATTTGTGCATGGAAGACATGACATACTGTCATGCATCCGATGAACTTCGATGAACGGACATTGAACGGGATGGGGGTACTGGCTGCAGTGGTGCGCAGCCGGAGCTTCGCTGCAGCCGGAAAAGTGCTGGGCATCTCGCAGTCGGGTGTAAGCCGCGCCATCTCGCGCCTGGAACAACGGGTCGGGGCCCGCTTGCTGGAGCGCACCAGCCGAGCTGTGACTCTCACAGCAGAAGGCCGTCGGCTGCACGAGCAGATTCTTCCGCTGCTGGCGGGCCTGGAAGAAGCAGCCGCATCGATCCAGAGTGATGGTTCGGAAATCTCCGGAAGGTTGCGGGTCAACGCTGACGCGTTGTTTACGCAGTTACTGCTGGGTCCGCGGCTGCGAGAGTTTCTGGAACGATATCCGCGGCTGACACTGGAGCTGGATACCGGCGCGCGGGCAAGAGACCTGGCGGGCGAGGGATACGACCTCGCCATCCGCTTCGGCGATCCTCCAGAGTCGAGCATGATTGCCCGCAGACTGCTGGAGACACGTGTCCTGACGGTCGCCTCTCCGGTTTATCTGAAACGTCATGGGCGCCCGAAGAGTCCGGAGGATCTACGCGAAGGACATGTGCTGATCGACTATCGCGATCCGGAGAGTGGACAACCGTTTGAATGGATCTTCCAACGGGGACGGCGGCAGATCAGCATCGAGACACGCGGACGCCTGATGGTGAATGACGTAGTGACCATGCACGCGGCGTGTCTTTCGGGATATGGAATCGCGCAGGTGCTGGAGTTGGGGATGGAGAAGCATCTGCGTTCGGGGAGAGTGGTAGAACTATTTCCGGATTGGCCGGAGGAGAGATTCCCATTGTTTGCGCTGTACCCATCGAGGAAGCATCTGCCGCAGAGGACGAGGGCGTTTCTGGAATTTGTGGAACAAGTTGCTGGTTCCTAGTTGTGTGAGGCGAGACTCTCGCTGCCCCATTCTTCGCAGCTTTATCGCGAAGGGTGGGGTCCCCGGCGAACTTGTTCGATGGCGCTTAGCGTGGGGTATCGAGCGGAGCGAGACCGTCTCTCCTCTTGGGATGAAATGATCTTCCGAGCAACATTGAGTTTCGTTCGCCACGCTGTAAAGTGAGCTTTCTTTGAAAGACAAAAGCGGTCGCGCATAGCGCGATACCCCACCCTTTGCTTCGCAAAGAATGGGGCAACGAGGGCGTGGGCGGCTCACAACTAGCAACCAGGAACCAGCAACTGCCTTTAAAAGGCGAAGGCCAGGACTTTCGTCCTGGCCTTCGTGTTTCTGTTAGGTCCCGCCTCCGGTGCTCTCCCGCCCGTTTGCGCGGCGTTCTCCTCTCCGCGAAGAACGTTGGTCCGCGTTCCCAGTCGTGGCATGCACGTCGGCTGCAAGGAATTGGACTGCCAGCCGAAGGGCGAGTTGCCAAAACTACTTCTTGGACGGAGCGATAACGTCCTTAGCGGCCTTAGCGACGCGGAACTTAACCACGGTCTTGGCCTTGATCTTGATGGTCTCGCCGGTCTGGGGGTTGCGGCCCAGGCGAGCCTTGCGCTCTGCCTTCACCAGCTTGCCGATTCCGGGAATCGTGAACTCGCCATTCTTCTTGGTCTCCTTGACCGCGGTCTCGGACAGGAGGTCAAAGAAAGCGCCAACCTGCTTGTTCGTCAACTCAAGCTTCTCGGCCAGCGTGCGGATGAGGGCGGTCTTGGTCAGTCCCTTTGCCATTGTGTGTATCTCCTTAGTGCGTTCTACAGAATTCTGGTTGTCAGGATGCTTGCCCGGTCCCACGCACCTTTTAGCAATCGCTAAATCGCCAATGTTTACGCGGGTGGAAAGAACCTACCGCAACTCACACTGAGGCTTTGGCGAACGAAAGTCAAGGCCCAAACTTCAGTTTCCACAGGTTTTTTCCGTGTTTTCTCGGTTTTTGTCGCTTTTTAGGTACCGAAGGGCTTAAAAACGGCGATTTACAGGTGGATTTGGTTCACCACCAGTGGTCCGCTCAAGCTAGAAATCGTACCAGGGAAACGGGCGCACGTCAGGATTGAACGCGCGCCAACACGGCCAGCAGAGCACCAAGATCGGCATCCCCGACATCGCCAACGGCTGTGATCGTGAGTCCATTTGCAGTCGTCGAACGGAGTCGATAGCCATGTCGATCGTTCGAGAGCGGTGCGAGGACATCCTGCTGCATGACAAATACAGAGACGTGGTGCTTGCGTATCAGGAACAGGAGTTGTGCGGCGGGCTGGCCACCGATGTAGGTGAGATCCGCGCCCTGAAGCACCGTCTCCGCGGGCAGATTTACCGGCTCCGGAAGATTGAAGGAATAAGGCAGTTTGCCCTGGAACCAGGGTTTCACGGTGTGTCTGTCTGAAGACAGAACCTGTGGGGCAGAGCTCTCCGGCAGGACAGCCAGGTGCTGATCAAACAGCTCGGCGACGATGGGCGATGGAGTGGACCGAAGCCCGCGCCACTGCAGCACCGAGACGGTAAGCAGAATCAGCGCTGCGAGCGCGGCCCAGGTATACATCCGCATGGGAATCGTGCGAGCGACAGACGTGCGCCCTCGCGTCGTAGCTACGAGGCGGGCTCGCATCTCCGGCGAGAGCGTATAGCGTTGCGCTGCACGCGCCGTTGCGGCCTTGAGCTGTGTGGCGGAGAGAACAGCGAGCGCGCAGGCGTGGCACGCAGCAAGATGTTGCTGTGTGGCTGCGATCTCCTGTGCCGCAAGCTCATGATCGACAAGCGCGGCGATGGTCGCGGGGGTGAGATGATCGTCGCTCATCGAGAACCTCCAAATCGCGGCTGAAGAATTTTGCGCACTGCCTGCCGGGCACGCGAGAGACGCGACATCACGGTGCCAGTAGGGATATCGAGGATGCCGGCAATCTCCTTGTAGGAGAGTTCTTCCAGATCGCAGAGCAACAACGCCTCGCGCAGCAGAGGCGAGAGCTGCGCTAAGGCATCCTGCACCAGCGCGATATTGTCGAGACGGATAAGCTCCTGCTCCGGTGTAAGGCCCGGGCTTGGCGGATCGAAGGCCTCTTCCTGGTCTTCGAGAAATACAGTGCGCGACTCTGCAATGGCCGTACGCGAGTTCAGAAAGGCATTGCGCTGGATGCGGAAGATCCATGCCTTGAAGTTGGTTCCCTGCTGAAAGCTGTCGAAGGCGCGCAGAGCCTTGGACAGCGTCTCCTGTACGAGGTCTTCAGCCTCAGCCTCATCGCGGCAAAGCCAGCGGGCATGGTTGTACAGGCTTGCAAGCTGTGGCAGAGCGAGATCTTCAAATCCCGCACGCGCGCGCCTGCCGAAGTCCATGGCGATGATCTTAGACGAACTCGCATTCGCCGACCCACTCCCGCCTGCTCCGAAGATAGGCGGAGGCGAACCGCGACGAAGGAAGGTTGCGAAGGCCATCGACTGTTTAACCAGCGAACAGCTTTTTTATTCCCTCGGGTTTTTCGTGGAATAATCCGGGCTCCGCGCGGTTCTCTGCCATGGAGGGAAGACCAATGGCAGAGAACAAAACGCAGGATGAGAACAGGCAAGCCGGAGACGGAATCGACCGCCGGCAGTTTCTGGAGTGCATGGCTTGGGCCGGAACCGGACTGCTATGGACGATGGCTGGAGGCGTGCCAACGGCGAAGCTGCTGGCACAGGGAACAAAACAACGGGTGACAGGGCACGAAGGCTTCTCGTTCGTGCAGATCAGCGATTCGCATATCGGCTTCAACAAGGGAGCGAATCCGGATGTCACAGGAACATTGCAGACCGCGATTGAGCGGGCAAAGACACCGGGCGGAGCCGCACCGGAGTTTCTGCTGCACACCGGCGACATTACGCAGAACTCAACGCCGGCGGAGTTCGACACCGCGGCGCAGATCGTGAAGGGCTTTGGGAAAGAGGTCTTTTACGTTCCGGGAGAGCATGACTTCATCGACGACGGCGAACAGTACAAGCAGCGCTTTGGCAAAGGGACACACGGCACCGGCTGGTACAGCTTCGATCACAAAGGCGTGCGTTTCCTTGGGCTGAACAACTGCGTTCAGGTTGATGCGATGGGTAACCTCGGCGCCGAGCAGCTTGCGTGGATGAAGACGGAGCTGAGCGGATTGAGTGCGTCGACCCCGATCGTCGTCTTCGCGCATATCCCGCTGTGGATGGTGTACGAGCAGTGGGGCTGGGGCACGAAGGATGGAGAGCAGGCTCTCGCCCTGTTGAAGCGCTTCGGATCGGTGACGGTGCTGAACGGGCATATCCACCAGGTGGTGCAGAAGGTGGAAGGAAATGTGACCTTCCATACGGCACGCGCGACGGCCTTTCCGCAGCCAGCGCCGGGAGCGGCGCCGAATCCCGGACCGATGGTGGTGCCGGCAGGCAAGCTCCGGTCCGCTCTTGGCGTGACGCATGTCAAGGTTGCGCGCGGGCAGAGCCATCTGGCGGTTGTGGACCACACACTGGCGGAGCAGGCATGAACGCGATGAAGCTTGCCGTGGGCGTGCTGCTATGCAGCGCGGTCTCGATCGCGGCAGGAAGCTGGCATCCCTGGGGTGATCTGCATACGGTCCCTCCCTCAGACCGCAGCACATTGCTGCAAGGGGCGGGCCTCCCGGCACAGGCGCGTGCGGTGCTTCTCACCAAGTGCGCCGACTGTCATTCAGAGACGACGGCGTGGCCTGCCTATGCACGGTTAGCTCCGGGAAGCTGGCTGATTGAGCGTGACGTCGCGGAAGGGCGACGTCACCTCGATCTCTCCCAGTGGCCGCAGCTCTCTGCCGACCGGCAGGAGGTATTGAAGCAGCAGATTGTGCAGCAGGCGAAGCGAGGATCGATGCCGCCGATGCAGTATCGCTGGCTGCATCCCGGGGCGGCGCTGACGAAGGATGAGGTCGCAGCGTTGACGAGCCTGCTGCCAGCAGATGCAGGTGGCAGCGATGCAGGGGATGCGCTGCGCGGCAAAGCGCTGTTCGAGCGGCGATGCACTGGATGTCATGCGCTGGATAGCAACCGTGAAGGACCGCGGTTGCGGGGTGTCTTTGGACGGCAGGCAGGGAGTGCCACGGGCTTCACGTATTCGTCTGCGTTGCGCGACAGGCATGTTGCCTGGGACAGCGCGGGACTGGAGCGGTGGCTGCGCGATCCGGATGAACTGGTGCCGGGGAACAATATGGACTTCAGTGTTCCGAAGAGTCAGGAGAGGGTGGATATTGTGGCGTTTTTGGCCTCACTGAGGTGAGGCAGGTTGAAAGTTAAAAGTTGAAGACGTACTGCATGGGTGGGCCACTCGATTCGGTGGCTGCATAAAAGCAGGTCCTTCGCTAATCACCCCAGCGAACAAGTTCGCTGGGGACCCCGAACGCTCAGGATGACAAACAAGAAGACGGTTCGCGCACAGCGCGAATACCCAGGTCCCAGAAGCGGGACCCGGGGCACCCGGCGTTGTGCATGCGTTAGAGACCGAAGAGTGGTTTGCGCTTCTGAGGTAGCAGAGGTGTGTTGATCAGTGTGACCAGAGGCGCGATGGCTTTCAA
The DNA here is from genome assembly GCF_052114765.1 of Terriglobus sp. 2YAB30_2. NCBI lineage: Bacteria > Pseudomonadati > Acidobacteriota > Terriglobia > Terriglobales > Acidobacteriaceae > Terriglobus > Terriglobus sp. 2YAB30_2. Next base: position 91,283 of record NZ_JBFRFJ010000014.1, on the reverse strand, counting down.
GCGTTTGGCGATCTCTTTGCCTACCGCGGGCGTGAGGGCAGTATCTGCCGGCAGCGTGACGGACCGGCCCCACTGCTTGTTGCGGATCAGATCGATCGCTGGATGATCGGCTGGAAAGCCTTTCGGAGGACGTGTGAGCGAGGTTGCCTCGTCGTGCGGAAAGAGCTTTACCAGCGGCTTCGCCGTGTAGAGCTTGCGCATCTCCACGTGATGATCGAGCAGGTACCGGCGGACTGCGAGCAGTTGCTCTGGCTGCGGCATATAGCAGCCGGCGGCGATCAGCAGTTCTTTGCCGGAGAGATGGAAGTAGAAACCGGCGCCTGAGGTCTTTTCGAGGCCCGTGCGCACCCACCATGCGCCGATGTGCTCCTTGTAGGGCCGCTTGTCGTTGGAGAAACGGGTGTCTCGGTAGATGCGGAAGAGGATCTTCTGCGGAGGACGCACGTGATCGGGAGCGAAGTCTTCCATGGCGTGCGTGATCTCAGAGATCAGCCCCAGCATGGGAGCCTTCAGCTCGCGCTCAAAGATCTCTTTGCGTGGTTGGAACCAGTCACGGTCGTTATTGCGCTTGAGGTCGCGCAGGAACTTCAGGGCTGCAGGGGTAAAGTGTGTTGCCATGGCGTGCTGTGAGCGTTACTCCCATCCACTGAGCACCAGCTTACCGCGCACCTTGCCGGTAGCGATGCGTTCGTGCGCAGAGCGCAGATTCGCGGAGTCGATGATGCCGAGATTCTCGCCGGCGGTGGTGCGGATGACGCCGGAGTCTACCATGGTGGCGACCTGTTGGAGAAGCTGGCTCTGCTGTTCGATATCTGCGGTCTGGAACATGGAGCGCGCGAACATGTACTCCCAATGCAGAGAGCCGGCTTTGCGCTTGAGCAGCTTGACGTCGATAGATGCGGGATCGTCGATAAGCCCCAGATGACCCTGCGGCGCGAGCACCTCGGCGAGCTGCGGGAAGTGATCCTGCGTATTGGTAAGGCTGGCGATCAGGTCGGGCTGGCGGCCGTTGAGCTGCGGCGGCAGCGGTTGGGAGTGGTCGATCACGTCATGGACTCCCAGTTCCTCAACCCAGGCCTTCGTCTCGGGGCGGGAGGCGGTGCCGATGATGTGGAGGCCGGTCAATTGACGGGCGAGCTGGACCAGGATGGAGCCGACTCCGCCGGCGGCGCCGACGATCAGGAGCAACCGCGTGTCGTCCTTGCGTCCGGGAACGACGCCAAGCCGGTCGAAGAGCAGCTCCCAGGCCGTAATGGCGGTAAGGGGAAGGGCGGCGGCGTGGTCAAAATCCAGCGACTTCGGCTTGGCGGCCACAATGCGTTCGTCGACGAGGTGGAGCTGGGCGTTGGTGCCCTGGCGCAGCAGGGTACCGGAGTAGAAGACCTCGTCGCCGGCACGGAAGCCTTTGACCTCGGGGCCAGCCGCCTTCACCACACCGGCGGCGTCGTAGCCGAGGACGCGGTAGGGCTGACCGTCAACGGGACCGGCATTCTGGCGAACCTTCATGTCGACAGGGTTAACGGAGACGGCCTTGACCTCGACCAGAAGGTCGCGGCCGGCAGCGACGGGATCCGGGAGGGTGATGTCCTGGAGAACGTCGGGAGGTCCGGGCTGGGTATATCCAATGGCGCGCATCGTATCCCTTTGAGACTCAGATGCCGATAAGGGGTCTGAAGCATCTGATTTATAGATCGAGGTTAGATCATGATTCGCACCTGTCACCATTGCGGGCAGAAGAACCGGATTCCGTCCAAGCATCTGGCGGACATCGGCCGGTGTGGCAAGTGCAAGTCTCCGCTGCCGCCGGTCGCAGCACCGATCAGCGTGGATGCAACCGAGTTCGATGAGATTCTGCGGGAGTCTCCGGTGCCGGTGCTGGTGGATTTCTGGGCAGACTGGTGCGGCCCCTGCCGGATGGCGGCTCCATACGTCGCCGAGGTGGCCAGCGCCATGGCGGGAGAGGCGGTGGTGTTGAAGGTGGATACCGAGGCAAATCCGCAGTTGAGCGCGCGCTACCAGGTACGCGGGATTCCGAACTTCATCGTCTTCCGTAATGGGCGGGTAGTGGCACAACAGGCGGGTGTAGTGCCGGCGGAACAGATGATGCAGTGGATCAGGGCAGCTAAAAACAGTTAAAAGTTGAAAGTTAAAAGTTGAAGAGGTACGGCATGGGTTGGGAGAGGGTCTTGCCTGACTCGGGTTGACAGTTGCCCGTGAGTTGGATCTGACGAAAAGGTGATGGAGTTATCCCAAAGGTTGTTGGAATCTTTTCGAGTCGGCGGAGTAAGAATATGGGCATGCGTGCCCTGGTTGGTTTGATTGCTTGTCTCCTCTCCGCCTGTGCCTGGGCGCAGGATGTGTGCCGCCAGATCGGCGCTGACGATTGCCGCGATTCGATTGCATTCCTGCATGAGTTCCGGGCGGCGCTGGAAAAGGACGACAAGGTGGCGGTTGCTTTGATGCTGGACTACCCGGTGCGCGCCACCATCAAGGGCAAGTCAAAGCTGGTCTCGCGGCAGGGACTACTCGAACATTTTGACGAGATCTTCGACCCAGCGACGCGATGCGCCATTCTGAAGTCGGAGGACAAGGATCTCTTCCACAACTGGCAGGGGTACATGATCGCCGACGGCCGCATCTGGTGGGACAAACGCGCTCCGAAGGGAACACCAAAGGTAAAGCTGGCCGATGCGGAGTTCGTGCGGATGCTTCCGTTCCATGTCATCACCATCAACAATGGTGGACCTACGACGGTGGCCGCCTGCGGCGGGAAGTAGGGTGGGAAAGCATCCATCCGAAAACTGTGGGTAGAGAAGCAGATTTCTCCGCTTCCTTCCGGTCGATCCACTCCAACGAACAAAATTCGTTGGGGACCCCGGGCGCGCTACGAAATGACAAACAAAAAATCTGAGGTATTCTCAAGACCGCTGAGGTTCTTCTATGGACACTGCTGCCACCCTTCTGCTTTTTGTCGCGTTTGTGATCGGTATTGTGCTGCTGGTCACGATTCTCAAAACGCTCTACACGGTACGCACCTATACCGCAGGCGTGGTAGAGCGCTTCGGTAAGTTTCATCGCATTACCAAGCCCGGCCTGCATCTCCTGATTCCATATGCTGAGCGGGTCTTCTTTGTGGACCTGCAGGTGCAGCAGGCGCAGTTCTCGGTCGAGACCAAGACCCGCGACAACGTCTTTGTGCAGATTCCTGTAAGCGTGCAGTACCAGGTGCTGGAAGAGCGCCTCTTCGACGCCTTCTACAAACTGAGCAAGCCACAGAAGCAGATCGAGTCATTCGTCTTCAACTCGATCCTCGGACACGTGCCAAAGCTGACGCTGGATGAGACCTTCGAACAGCAGAGCGGCATCTCCGTGGGAGTGAAGAGCGAGCTGGACTCGATCATGAATGGCTTCGGCTTCATCATTCTGACCGCTCTGGTGACCGACATCGTTCCGGATGTGAAGGTAAAGACGGCGATGAACGATATCAACGCCGCACAGCGTGCCCAGGTCGCGGCACAGGCTCGCGGCGAGGCAGAAAAGGTGTTGAAGGTGAAGCAGGCGGAGGCAGAGGCACAGTCGAAGGCCCTGCAGGGGCAGGGCATTGCCGCCGAGCGCCAGGCGATCATCGATGGTCTGCGCAGCTCCATCGAACACTTCCGTGAAGCGGTTCCGGGAACGACCGCCGAAGATGTCATGGCGCTGGTGCTGGTAACGCAGTACTTCGATACGCTGAAGGATATCGGTCTGCGCAGCGGGACGAATACGCTGTTCCTGCCAAATAATCCCGGTGCGGCCAACGACTTCCTGCAGCAGATCGTTGCAGGGTTGCGTGCGGGCCGTGTTCCCGATGTCAGCGGCACTACAAACGCGGCACAGCCGAACAAGTAGGATTTTCGTGGAACAGGAGACGATTGTCGCCATCGCCACACCGCCGGGACGCGGCGGCATCGGCATCGTACGCATCAGCGGGCCTGAAGCACGCAGCATCGCCGAACCGATGCTGCATCTACGTGCGCCGATGGAGCCGGGACGTGCTCGCTTCGGCGATCTGCTGGACGAGGACGGCAGCAGACTCGATGAGGTCGTAACGACGTATTTCGCGGCGCCTCACTCGTACACCAGCGACGATGTGGTGGAGATTGCCGCGCATGGATCGCCGGTGGTGCTGGAGATGATCCTGCGCAGAGCGATTGCCGCCGGCGCGCGGCTGGCGCGGCCAGGAGAGTTTACCGAACGTGCCTTCCTCTCAGGCCGTCTGGACCTTACGCAGGCCGAGGCGGTGCGTGACCTGATCGAGGCGCAGACACTGCACCAGGCGCGTGTCGCCGCTCAGCAGCTAGGCGGGGCACTGGCGGAACGGGTGCGTCCAGTGAAGGATGCGCTGGTGAAACTGATTGCCGCGCTGGAGGCAGGCATCGACTTCGCCGAGGACGATGTGGACGTCATGCCACAGCAGGCGATCCTTGACGCTCTGAAGGCAGTACATGCGCCTCTGGTCGAACTGGCTGCAAGTTATGCGCAGGGACGCTTGGTCCGTGAAGGCGTGACTATGGCCATTGTAGGCAGGCCGAATGCGGGAAAGAGTTCGCTCTTCAATCGCCTGGTGGAGCGCGAGCGTGCCATCGTGACCGCAGCCGCTGGAACGACGCGCGACCTGGTGACAGAGCGTGTCTCGCTAGGCGGTATTCCGGTGGAACTGGTGGATACGGCAGGCATTCGCGAGAGCAGCGACGAGGCCGAGAGCATTGGCATTCGCAAGACCCGCGAGGCAATGGCCGATGCCGACCTGGTGCTGCTGGTGCTGGACGCGACGCAGACGCTCACAGACGAAGAACGTGCCTGGATGGAAGAGCTGCAGCAGCGCGAGGCTATCGTGGTGTGGAACAAAATCGATATTGCTGCGACAGCAGGCGAGGGAATTGAAGTCTCAGCCCTGACCGGCGAGGGCATTGGAGACCTGCGCGATCTGTTGCTGGCGAAGCTGAAGACCGGCGCCGTAACCAGTGAGACCGCGATGCTGACCAACCTGCGACAGCAGCACGCGGTGCAACAGGCAATTGATGGCCTGGATGCTGCAGTCACCGCTGCCGGCGCAGGAATTCCGCATGAGATGGTGCTGCTGGATATCTACGGCGCGTTGCGCGGGCTGGATGAGTTGACCGGCGCGACGACAGCGGATGATGTGCTGAATCTGATCTTCTCGAGTTTTTGTATCGGGAAGTGAGGGGAGCGCCTGCGGCGCTCGTTGAAAGTTAAAAGTTGAAAGTTGAAGACGCACGGTATGGTCTATCGAATACTGTGCCTCACCGCACTTTTCAAAAAGCAGATCCATTCCTGTTCCAATCCAGCAAAGCTGGTCGGGGACCCCATTCCTGCCCCATCCAGCAAAGCTGGTCGGGGGCTCCATTGCGGGATGACAAACAAAAAAGAGCCCACGCTATTGATGTGGCAGATCGTCACTACTGCCGATCCTATCCGCAAGACGGTCCAGATGCGCGCTCCAGCGCTTCTCAAGTTCTTCCGCTTTGATGCGCTGTTCCGGGGTGAGGATCTCGGAGTAGAGTTTCGATTTGAAGTGCCGCTTCTCCAGCAGGAGCTTGGTTATCGTTGCGCCCTGACGGGAAGCGATTGTCTGGATCTCGACATCATCCGCGCTCCGCGCTGTTGCCGCATCCAGCGCTTTGCTCTCTGAAGCCAACTCCTTGATCAGTGCCGCCACCGTTGGGCGCTCGGATTGCCAGAGAGTCTGGACCTGCGTTCTCTGCGTGTCCGTCAAATGCAACTCATGGCTCACGTAACCGAGGGGCCCATGAAAGCCCCACTCTCTTCCGCCCCACCCGTGATGTCTCCAACTGTCGGCACGGGCGATACCGAAGACCGCCAGCAAGACCAGGAACACCAGGCTCGACCAAACAATAATTCTCTTCATACGAAACTCCTCTTTTGATTTCAATTTCACGTGCCGTCATGACGGCTCCTATGCCGTAACTCAACGCATCGCGATCGATGTTCTAGTACTGGCAGAGCAGCTTTTCGCATCGGAATGCATGAGGTCACGAAGCTTACTGGACATGTCGCTTCCCGGAATGTGCACTTCAGTTAGAACACTGCGTCCGCCGCAGTCGAGAAAGATAAGTTGTCCATGCTGTTCTCCGGTCTGTTGCCGTCCGGGATTCATCGCCAGCAGCCTGCGCTGTCCGGTCTTCACATCCACAAATGACAACACGTACCTCTCGGAGCTTTGTTCGATGACATAGACCCCGGCTTCCATGTTTTGACCGCCGGCGGTAAACGCGAACGGAATGCGGACTGTAACGCCGGGATCATACTGTGCTTCCATGGTGGCTGTTGCAACACTGCCGATCAACAGCACCAGCAGCGATTGACACGCGATAGATGCGAGACGCTTCATCGTTTTCCTCGATTCAGCGGCGAGAGTGTAACGTCCTTTACTTGCCGCAATTCGATTTCAGCAACAGGTCGAGGCCGGTGCGATAAAGGTTGGTTAAGCAAAGTAAAGTTGTGTAAAGACAGACTGGGGCTGCGATGTTATGGTCTAGCATCAAGCTGGAGGCAGCTGGCGTTGGAGAATGGATCGAGTTCTCATCGTCGATGATGACGTTCAATTGTGCAGCCTTCTGGCCGAACGTTTAGGCACTGAAGGCTTCACGATCGAAACTGTTCATGACGGACCGCGCGGCCTGGAGCGGGCTCTTGCGAAGGAACATGCACTCGTCGTTCTTGACGTCATGCTGCCCGGCATGGGTGGTCTTGATGTACTGCGCCGGCTGCGAAAGTTATCGACCGTTCCGGTACTGCTGCTCACAGCGCGCGGCGAGGACTCCGATCGGATACAGGGACTGGAGATCGGTGCCGACGACTACGTCCCCAAACCTTTCAACCCACGGGAACTTATCGCCCGTATTCGCGCGATCCTGCGCCGAACCGCGAGAACCCTAACACCATCTGGTCCATTGGTTGTGGGAGATATCCGTCTGGATCCCGCAATCCGTGAAGCATGGCTGGATGACGTGCCTCTCAATCTGACCAGTGTAGAGTTCACGTTGCTTGAGGTACTCGTTCGCGGCGCAGGCCAGATCCTCTCGCGGGAACAGCTCACCGAAGCGGTGCTCGGCAGAAAACTCGGACCATTCGACCGGGTCATCGATGTGCATGTCAGTAACCTTCGTAAAAAGCTCGGCGCGGCGCAGAACAACCAGCGGATCAAGGCTGTCAGAGGTAGCGGCTACCTCTTTGTATCGCGCGGAGAGGCAAAAGAAGGTTGACCATGCCTAGCCTTTTTCTCAAGATCTTTCTTTGTTTCTGGCTCACTGTCATTGCCACCGCCATCGCGGTGGTCATCACGTTCATTGTTGAGCCACGCGGTGTTCCTTCGCAATGGCATGCCACCCTAACAGATACCGCTCAGTACTCCGGAATGATTGCCGCAGAGATGCATGAGCAGGGCGGCGTACCTTCTGCGGCGGCATACATTGACCGCATTGCACAGGAGACACATTTAAAGGCATGCCTCTCTGACGCAAAAGGCAATGCAATTGCGGGAAATGATTGCGAGTCCTTCCATCAGATGACGACGCACGTTGCCGCCTCGAGGGCGTCCGATTTCAATATGAAGTACGGCATCACTCGGGTTGCCCTGCCAGTAAAAGGACATAGCGGCCGTGATTACATCTTCGCAACCGAACTTCCAGCCGGTCCCCGGGCAGCCTTTGGTATTCATCGGGGAGCGGCAGTATTGCAATGGGGAGTCGCTCTCTTTGTCTCGGGTCTTATCTGCTATCTCCTCACCCGATACCTGACTACTCCGATTCTCCGATTACGCGAGGCATCCCAACAGCTCGCGGGCGGCAATCTGAGTATTCGCGCCACTTCCACGATAGGCCGCAGAAAAGATGAGCTTGGAGACCTGGTACGCGACTTCAACTCGATGGCGACTCGAATCGAAGAGCTGATCTCACGGCAGCGTCAGCTTATCTCGGATGTGTCACATGAGCTGCGCTCACCACTGGCGCGACTGAATGTCGCACTTGACCTTGGCCGCGAAAGAAAAGGCAGCGACCCTGCCTTCGATCACATGGAAGAAGATCTGGGTCTCCTCGACGAAATGATTGGCCGGCTGCTGACAATTGCGAAGCTGGATATGTCGGCCCAGCAGGTTCCGATGACCGAGGTCGATGTCACCTCACTTGTCTCGCAGGTGGTACGCAATGCAGAGTTCGAAGCACGCGAACCATCCGGCGGTGTCCGAATCGTCGCCGAGCAGGAATGTTTCCTGCATGGCAACACGGAGCTGTTGCAGAGTGCAGTCGAAAACGTCGTCCGTAACGCAATCCGCTACTCCGAGCCCGGCACGTCCGTCGAGGTATCCCTCACATGCGATGGATCGTTGATGCGCCTGACTGTCCGTGACCATGGACCGGGGGTTCCGGAAGCCGAATTGCTGCGTATCTTCGAGCCGTTCTATCGAGTAAAAGACGCCCGTGATCGTCAATCAGGCGGCGCCGGACTCGGTCTGGCGATCGCCGAACGGGTGGTCCGGATTCACGGCGGAACGATACGCGCCGAGAATGTCTCACCGCACGGCCTGCAGATTGAGATCATCATGCCGCAACGCCGCGAAGGAATGACGGCGATACCCAGTTAGAGCAACGGTCGCTGGAGTTCTCAAATTGGATGACTTCGATACCCGATGAACCAGCGGAATGCTTCGTTACTTATGGCACTGAGACAGTAATATGGCCTTCCAGATTCCGTAATGGGAAATCGGGCGCGGTGAGTTTGATTTGTATTGCAAATGATCTGGAACTGCATCACAATCCTCCACCTACGAGCTAGGGGGAATATGGAGTCAAAGATCCAGTCGCTGAAACTCAAACAAGCCAAGCGCCAAGCGAAAGACGACTTGGGGTCAGCTTCTTGAGAATCCCGTGCGGAACCTGAGGCAGTTCTTTAGCCTTTTCTCAAGCGACCTGGCCATCGATCTGGGAACCTCCAACACACTCGTTTATGTTCGTGGCGAGGGCATCGTGGTGAACGAGCCGTCCATCGTAGCCATTGATAAGAACAGCGGTGAGGTGGAAGCGGTGGGAAGAGAGGCCAAGGAAATGCTGGGCCGTACACCGGACCACATCATTGCAATTCGGCCGTTGAAAGAGGGGGTCATTGCCGATTTCAAAGTGACCGAGAAGATGTTGAATTACTTTATCCGGGAAGCGCACAATCGCCGGATGTCGATACATACACGCATTGTGATTGGTGTGCCCGCGGAGATCACGCAGGTGGAACGACGCGCGGTCATGGACGCAGCTTACCGTGCGAAGACCAGCGAGGTCTATCTGGTGGAGCAGGCCATGGTGGCGGCGATTGGTGCGGGGCTACCTGTCAGTGAACCCACAGGAAGCATGATTGTCGATATTGGGGGAGGCACCACGGATATTGCAGTGATCTCTCTGAGTGGCATAGTCTACGCCCGTTCCTGGCGTATGGCGGGAAACCAAATGGACGAAGCCATCATGACTTACGTGAAGCGCAAGTATAACTTGCTGATTGGCGAACTCACCGCCGAGCGGATCAAGATTGAAATAGGGAGTGCGTTCCCACTCGAGAAGTCGCTGACGATGGAAATCAAGGGCCGTCACCTGATCGAAGGGGTACCCCAGACCATCCTTCTGAATGACAGTGAAGTCCGCGAGGCATTGAGTGAATGGGTATCGATGCTCATGGACGCCATTCGTGTGGGGCTAGAGCGCATACCGCCCGAGATCTCAGCTGACATCAGCGACCGAGGTATCGTCCTCACCGGCGGTGGCGCGCTTTTGAAGGGCCTGGATAGGCGCATCCGCGAAGAAACGGGACTTCCTGTCTCGATTGCCGATGAACCGCTGTGCTGCGTCGTGCTGGGGACTGGCAAGATTCTCGACGATTTCAAGCTGCTACGGAAGTTATCCGTTGGGTCCGTGACAGCCGGAGTCGAGTACTAGATTGGTGAGTCTAGAGCATTTTCCCTGTTGCTGGGTATCCCGGAAGGGGTGTGTAGCGGCGTTTTCATTACGGAAAACGCCCATAGATACGGAAGTCCTACTCTACACCTACAGGGAAAATGCTCTAAGGTTCGCGACATAAATCATGAGCAGCTTTGCCATCCGAAGCGTTGAAACAGCAGGTCCTACGGTATGGGTTTATTGGATGCCGTGCCTCATCGGGCTTTTGAAAAGCAGTCCCTCCGGATGACAAACAAAAAGACGGTTCGAGCTTTCGCTCGAATACCCAGGGTGGTCGTTCACAAGACTTAGCTAGCGGATGGCGGCGAGGGTGGCGCGGAAGAGTTGTTCGAAGTCGTCGGCGATGTTGGGTTCTTTCTTCAGCGCGGCTTCCATCGCCTTTTCCGCTGCCGGTTTCTGGTAGCCGAGGTTGGTGAGGGCGGAGAGGACGTCTTCCGTTGCTGCGCCTGCGGGCCTGGCGGAGACCTGCGATGTGGGCAGAGCGAACTCTTCCAGCTTGTCCTTGAGCTCCAGCACGACGCGTTCGGCGGTTTTTTTGCCGATGCCGGGAACCCTGGTCAGTGTGGCGTGATCCTGCGCGCGAATGGCGGCGACAAGACGCTGCGAGGGAAGCCCGGAGAGAACGGTGACGGCCAGCTTGGGGCCAATGCCGCTGACGGTGATCAGCCTCTCGAAGAGCTTCTTCTCGTCGCGTTCGACAAAGCCGAAGAGAGCGATGGCGTCCTCGCGCACATGGGTATGAATGTGCAACTTCACCTCGCGGCCTTCTTCGGGAAGGTGAGTGAAGGTCTCGATCGAGATGGTGACGTCGTAGCCCACACCTGCGGCCTCGACGATGGCCTGGTTGGGATGTTTGGCGAGAAGCGTTCCGCGAAGGTGAGCAATCATCCTGGTTCCTGGTTGCTAGTTCCTGGTTGCTAGTTGCTGGTTGTTCTACCTGATGGCAAAAACTGTCCGATCACGAGACCGAGAACGGCGTAGAGGACGATATTGGCCAGGAGCAGCAGGGGCCAGAGACTTGTCGCATAACGCAGCCAGTGAACAGGTGGGCAGATGATGGTGGTCACGAGGGTCCAGAAGCTGCCGAGAGGAACGCCGTAGCGGATGCTGTTCCCTGCGGTCCAGAGACTGAAGGCGCCCGCGAAGAGCCCGAGGAAGGCGAAGACCGCAATGATGATCTTCGTGCGCATGTGTCGAAGGCGTCTCCTGGGGCGCCCTAGCGGCGACGGTACTTGATGGCGAACTCGTAGCCAGGGTTGGGCGGGAAGAGCTCGGCTATGAGCTTCAAGCGCTCGGCGAGTGCCGTGGGAGCCAGCAGCGGATACTCACGCTCGCGGAGCTCGGCGTAGTCGAAGTCGATAGCAAGCGAAAGCAGATAAATCGCGATGGAGTCGGCGAAGGCCAGCGCCGCGAAGTCACTCCGGGCCTTTTCGTCGTTATTGGTCCGGGCCTGCTTGCGGCTGTCGAAGGCGTCCTGGCTGGTCTCGCCACGGACATCGGCCTGGGCCTGCTTCCAGACAAGCTCTGAGAAGCTTTCGGGCACACCTGCCTGGTCGACGAAGGCGTGGCCGACATTGATGAAGAACTCGAAGGCCAGGGCGAAGCGGTCGTGCATCAGACGCGCCGAGATGAAGACACCCTCGGAGGTGCCAAAATCAACGTTTCGATGGCAACTGGCGCGGTCACCGAGCTCGGTGGTGAAGTCGGAGGAGATAAGAATGTCTTCGGGGGTATTGGCGCGGGTGGCGACATCGCCCCGCATCTCGGCGATGGCCAAAGGGACAAAGTAGTAGGCTTTGCGCTTCAGCGCGTCAGCCATGGCGGAGGGAACGGTATTGATGATCTGTTCCAGATCGGCGCCGGCAACCTTGGCTTCTCCGTAGACCGCGTAACAGACGCCGTTGCTTCCCTGGCGCACGGAGGTCTCCCGTGCCACCTGCGAGGCTGTAATCAGTTGCGACTGCACACGTTCCGACATCACGGTTTATTCTAAAGGAGCAATGATGACGCAGACACAGCAAATCCCAGGGAGTTCTCACGGCCGGATCTTCGGCGTTCCGTTCGGCGATCTGGGCTGGTTTGCCAGCCTGTTGATGACATTGGCCTCCGGCTTTCTGGTCTTCTTCGCGGCGACCTTCGTGGGCATCTTCAGCCTGCTGTTCTACGGCGCTTTTACACACAAAGCGGTGAACTACACCGTCGCCTATATGAAGATCGGCATTCCCGCGGGTGCGGTGGCGCTGGTAGTGGCCGGCGGCTTCCTGGGTACGCTTTGGGTGAAGCGGATCACTCGGAAAAGCTAGTTAAAAGTTCCAAGTTGAAAGTTGAAGAGGTACGGTACGGGCGGGGAATCACCTTGCCTGCCTTGGACTGTCTCCTACGTCGCTTCGCGAACACGTTCGCTGATGCGCCCGGATTCGGGTTGCCACCAGGACAAACGTCTTGTTGAAACACTTTTCGGCAGTGGTCCGTCCTGTTAGCATCCGTACACAACACCACATCCCATACATCTGGCGTTTCTTTCTGGAGGTCGAGTAATGCATTTTGTACGTTCTGTTGTGCGCTGGGGCGTGCCCGTGGCCGCTCTCAGCGTCTTTGCGCTGCCGTCTGTCGCGGCAGACAAGAAGCCTGTGGCCGCACCTGCCGCCGCTACCGCGAAAGCGTGGGAGGCTGAGCAGCCCACCGTTGAGAAGATCGATCTCGATGCCTACATGCGTATTCGCGAGGAGGGTATGCAGCACGGGCGTGTGATGCAGTTCGCCTCGGCTCTGGTGGACGGCATCGGTCCCCGCCTGACCGGTTCGCCCAACATGGCCAAGGCCAACGAGTGGACCAAGGAGACCCTTACCAAAATCGGCCTGGAAAACGCGCACCTGGAGGACTGGGGCGAGTTCGGCATGGGCTGGCAGCAGATCAATAGCTGGGCGCGAATGATCTCTCCCGATCCCGAGCCGCTCTGGATCCAGGCTGCTCCCTGGTCGCCGGCAACCAAAGGCCCGGTGAGCTGTGACGCCGTCCTGGTCGATATTCAGGAAACAAAGGACATCGAGAAGTACAAGGGCAAGCTGGCGGGCAAGATCGTGCTCTTCGGCGCTCCGCGTGCCGTGCCTGACGTAGATCAGCCGCTCTTCCGCCGTTACACCGATGCTGAACTGAAGGAGATGGAGAGCTACCCGGCTCCCCGTGCCGGCGGTCCGGCGTTCAACCCCGCAGCCTTACTGGAGCGTGCGCGCGTGCGCGCCGAGGCGGTGAAGATGATGACGGACGAGGGTGTCGTTGCGATTATTACGCCCAGCCGTGACGGAAACCTGGGTGGCGGCACCGGCATCATCTTTGACGACAACGGAGCCAACCTCGTGCGTGGAGCACAGACGGCAGCCAACGCCGTGAAGATTCCCAATGGCGTAATGACCATTGAGAACTATGGCCGTTTGGCGCGTCTGCTGGCGGCGAATGTGCCCGTCGAGCTCGAGGTGAATATCGAGGCAAAGTTCACCGGCGATCACGAGCACGGCTTCAATACCGTCGCCGAGATTCCTGGCACCGATGCGAAGCTGAAGGATCAGGTCGTCATGGTGGGCGGACACCTGGATAGCTGGGTGAGCGCTACCGGAGCGACGGATAACGCCGCCGGGTCGGTCGTCGCCATGGAGGCTGTCCGCATCCTGAAGGCGATCGGCTACAAGCCGAAGCGCACTATCCGGATCGCTCTGTGGACGGGTGAGGAGCAGGGCCTGTGCGGCTCACGCGGCTACGTTCGCACGCACTTCGGCGGAGCGGATGCTCCAGCACCGGCTTGCGGCGCTGGTGGCCCTCCATCGCGTACGGAGCAGCAGCCTGCGATCAAGACCACCAAGGAGTGGGAGACGCTGGACGGCTACTTCAACGTCGATAACGGCACGGGCAAACTGCGCGGCGTCTACACGCAGGAGAATTACGCCATCGGCAGCGTCTTCGCGCAGTGGATCGCTCCGCTGAAGGACCTGGGCATCTCCACCATCAGCTACCGCAACACGGGCGGAACGGACCACCTGTCGTTCGATGGCGTGGGCCTGCCGGGCTTCCAGTTCATCCAGGACCCGATGGACTACGACACCCGTACGCACCACTCCAACATGGACACCTATGAGCGCCTGCACCAGGCTGACCTGGAACAGGCCGCGATCATCGAGGCGATCTTCCTCTACAACACCAGCGAACGCGAAGCGATGCTTCCGCGTAAGGGATTCCCGCATCCGGAGATGAATAAGCAAAAGGATGCGCCGATTCCGGGGCTCTTCCCGAACGCGGTTGAGAAGAAGTAGATCCTGCGAAAACAAGAAGACCCACGTCCATAGGGCGTGGGTCTTGTTTTTTAAGAGAAAACGGGCGGAGGCACAAAGCCTCCGCCCGCCACTTCCTGGGAGAAGCGGTGACAGCTACGCAGCCTGGAAGGTGGTTGCCGGGGCGTTGCCCAGCAGGGCAGCACCGGAGTACTTCGGCGAGCCATTCCATTCCGGCAGGTTGAAACATGCACTATGGGCATCCGTCCCGCGATCCGTGGTGTGCTGCGCCCTCAGGGCGGCGAGAATCTCCTCGCGGGCGGCCTCCCGCTCAGTCGAATTTGTGCGCTCCCAGAAGACCTGGAAGTTCTGTCCACACACGCTGCACTGAATATCGCTTGCCATCGTGGATGCTTTGCAAAGTACCTGCATTGGTCCGCTCCTTAAAAAAATCCTTGAACGACGATTCGTTCCTTCGATCTGGTCTGATTGACAACGTTGAATGTACGCCGTGAGATGGCCTTGCTCCATGCCACTTGCGCGATCGGCGATACATCGTTTGGGGGAGTTTTGAGCTGCGGGTGGTCATATCCGCGCTTCTATAACTATATAAAACGCCAACTCCCGCTCTTTTGTTGCCTCCAAACGGTTAATTAATTGTCTGAAATTCTTATCGCATTACTGCTCCCGCTGGAAGCGGTTTTCTGCAGTGCTGCAAGTGCCATTGGTAACGGGAATGCCCCAAATGGTGCTGCAAACGTCGGCTTTCGTACACAAAAGCCGCAACGCATCACCCGGTCCTAGAGCATCGCGCGTACCTCCCGGGAGGGTAAGGCCTAACTGCAGAGCGCTCGTCGGCGTGTTTCTCTCATCTTTCGCGCCGGTATTCCGGCTCTAGTGCAAAAGACGAAGTCTTCGCAAGATGGTATCAAATCCGTCCAGGCAGCCGGAACTCGGCCGGTCTATTCCTGGCGGGTATGTCCTGCGAAGTGACCTGACAATACACCCGAGGCCCGCGTGGCTGCAACTGTAATTTTTGGGGTCAGGCGCGTTCCGGCGTCCCAATCTCGACGCTATGGGAGCCGAACCAATATCCTGTTAAATGTGAGTCCTGAGAATATCCGCATCCAGCTTCCTGATGGTTCCGTGCGCGAGGTGCCCAAAGGCACCACGCCGCTTGATGTCGCCAACGACATCTCTCCGCGCCTTGCCGCCGCCGTGGTCGTGGCAAAGATTCGTCCGTTGACTACGGCCACTACGGAGACCACGGCCACCGAGACAGGCAGCGAAGATGCCATGTACGCCGCACACGAGGGCGGCGAGCGGCTGGTGGATCTCTCCGCGCCACTGAATGAGGATGTCGCCCTGTGGCTGTTGAAGGAAGATGCCCCGGAGGCGTTGAAGGTCGTCCGTCACTCGGCTGCGCACGTCATGGCGACGGCGGTGCTGGAGCTGTTTCCGGAGACCAAACTGGGCCATGGCCCGGCCACCGATGCCGGCTTCTTCTACGACTTCTATCGCGAAAAGCCGTTCACTCCGGATGACCTGGAGAAGATCGAGCAGCGCATGGCCGAAGTGGTGGCGCGCGATGAGAAGTTCGTGCGCGAGTACGAGCCGCGCGAGCAGGCACTCAGCGAGTTCAAGGCGAACGGCGACTTCATGAAGCAGCACTTCGTGGAGAAGTTCACCAAAGACGGTGAGCAGGTTTCGCTGTACAAGAACGGGAGCTTCGTCGACTTCTGCCGTGGACCGCACGTACCCTCGACCGGCCGCGTGAAGGCGTTCAAGGTGATGAACCTGGCCGGAGCGTACTGGCTGGGCGATGAGAACAATCCGCAGTTGCAGCGCGTCTACGGCACGGCCTTCTACAACAAGAAGGATCTGGAGGCGCACTTCAAGCACCTGGAGGAGATCAAGGCGCGCGATCACCGTGTGCTGGGTAAGCAGCTCGACCTGTACTCCATTCAGGAGGTCGCTGGATCGGGCCTGATCTTCTGGCATCCGAAGGGCGGCATCATCCGCAAGACGATGGAAGACTGGATGCGCGAGGAGTGCCTTCGCCGCGGCTACAACCTGGTCTTTACGCCACACATCATGAAGCGCGAGCTCTGGAAGATCTCGGGCCACGACGGCGTGTACTCGAAGGACATGTTCCCGCCGATGGAGCTGGATGACGCGGAGTATCGGGTGAAGCCGATGAACTGCCCCGGCCACATCCTGATCTACAAGTCCACGCCCAAGAGCTATCGTGATCTGCCGGCCCGTTATGCGGAGCTGGGCAATGTATACCGCTTCGAACGCAGTGGCACCATGCACGGTCTGTTGCGCGTGCGCGGCTTTACGCAGGACGATGCACATATCTTCTGCACGCCGGACCAGGTCAAGGGCGAGATTGAGGCGTGTCTTGATTTTGCGGAGTCGGTGCTGAAGACCTTTGGCTTCTCGGAGTATCGCGTGGAGCTGTCGACCCGCGACCCCAACAAGCCGGGTGAGTTCTTCGGAACCGCGGATGACTGGGCGCACGCCGAAGGAGCTCTGCAGGAAGTGCTGGTCGGTCGTGGATTGAGCTTCCAGACCTTCCCGGGAGAGGCCGCCTTCTATGGACCGAAGATCGATGTGAAGCTCGTCGACGTCCTGGGCCGTCTGTGGCAGCTTTCGACGGTACAGTTTGACTTCAACCTGCCGCGCCGCTTTGAGCTGGAGTACGTCGGTGAGGATGGCGAGCGTCATCAGCCGGTGATGGTGCACCGCGCTCTGTTTGGAAGCGTGGAGCGTTTCTTTGGCGTACTGATCGAGCACTATGCCGGCGCGTTCCCACTGTGGCTGTCGCCGGTGCAGATTGGCCTGGTACCAATCAGCGAAAAGCATCATGCGTATGCCGAACAGGTAAAGCAGCAGCTTGAAGCTGCTGGACTGCGGGTGGAGCTCGATGTGCGCAACGAGAAGATGAATGCGAAGATCCGCGACTTCACGCTGCAGAAGGTGCCGTTTGTCCTGGTGATGGGTGACAAGGAAGCATCCAGTGAAGCGGTTAGCGTGCGTACACGCGGTGTGGGCGATCAGGGCAGTGTGTCGCTGGCCGAGTTCATGACGCGTGCGCAGGGGCTGCTGGAGTCAAAGTCGCCGACGCTGTGATGCAGATGGAGCATTTTCCTGTTGCTGGGTATCCCGGGAGGAGCGTGCAACGGCGTTTTCATTGCGGAAAACGCCCATAGATGCACAAGCCATACCTACAGGAAAAAAGCTCTAGTCGAACAGGTTCGAGAGCACGGCTTCGCGATTGTCGAAGACGTGCTCTTGCCTTTTCAGGTGGAAGCGTTGGTCAGAGAATCGTGACCTTGTAATCGGTAGTCTTCGTAAATGCATGGACGACATTCCCGTTCAGATCGACGTGGCGCAGCGTCATCAAAGCAGGTGTAACGGTGACATGGGTGAAGCCGTTGACCTGCACGGCGTATGGACCGCGTACTGACTCATCGATCACGATGCGATACAACGGAGCGCCGCCACCGCCGGAGACAACGAAGGATGTGGGGTGCCCGGCAAACTCCAGGTGCTCCAGGTCATGATCGTGTCCGCACAGATAGACATGCGCGCCGGAGGAGCGGAGTAGGGGATCCCAGTCCTGCACCAGCATCGGAGTATCGCCGTGCATGCCGTTGGAATAGATCGGGTGATGTCCTAAAGCCACCAGAAAGGGTGTGGTGAGCGGCTTCGCCAACTCTTCTTTGAGCCAGGCCAACTGGTCCAGACGTTGCTGTGCCGTCATGCAGTAGAACGTCCCTTCGCGGGTGACCCCATTGTCGAACGGCATGTTGCTGTCCAAGGCAAGGAAGGTCACGAGCGGCTTGGCCGCCGGGAAGGGAACGCGATACCACTGCGACGGCATGGTCCAGCGAGTGCCTGCCTTTTGGGCGTATTCCAACTGTGCCGAAAACTTGGAAATGGGCAGGTACTCATAGTCATGATTTCCCGGTATGGCATACGCGGGACAGTTGAAGACACCAGCGGGATACATCTGTTCGAACTGGGTCTGCCAGCGCTTGTCGTTTGCGCCGTCATCCATCGGTGTATAAAAGTTGTCACCGATCATCAGCATGGCGCCTGTGGCGATGTTCTGCCGTGTGACGTAGCTCTGCATAGCAGCGGCGACCAGGGCCTGATTCGCATCACCGGTTCCCCAGTCGCCGATGACAAGGAAGTCCGCAGACTCGGGAGCGTTGCCTGGGGAGCCATTGCCTGCGTGCGGACCGGAGCCGCATCCGAGCAGGGGACTACCAACCGCCGCAAGGGCACTGAATGCAAATGTCTGCTTGAGAAAACGCCGTCTGCTTACGACGGGTAGGTCGGGATGGTCCCGCACAGCCATAGAAACCTACCAGAAAAGTAGGGCCAGAGGAGGTATGTTCCCACTCCGTACAGCACCGTTACTGCTGCTGTAGATAGATGCTGCCCATCGTTTTCAGGTGGGCCGTAAGCCCGTGTTTTCAGTGCGTCTTCCTCAGCCTGATAGCTCTCGTACCGATAGAAACGACAACAGGCGGCCATAATGGCCGCCTGTTGTAAGGGGATATGGGGCGTGTTTAGGAGCGGCGGCCATAGCCGCCACGTCCGCCACCACTGCGTCCACCACTACCGCCACGTCCGCCTCGGCCGCGGCCGTAGCCGCCACGATCATCGCGGCGTGGAGCCCGGACAGTGCCCTGATAGTCAGCCGGATAGAGCACGACGAAGCGGTCGCGGCCTTCGCCGCTGGACTCCGTACGCAGATCCGTGTGTTCGCTCAGAGCCATATGCAGCATGCGGCGTTCGCGGCTGCTCATGGGAGGGAAGCTGTAGGGGCGGTTGCTCTCTCGAACGCTGTCGGCCGCGTCCTCGGCGCTCTCGCGCAACTCACGTGCCCGCTCTGCCTTGAAGCCATTGGCATCGAAGGAGATGCGGTCGTGCTCTTCGGGCTCAAGACGCAGGATCTTCGCTGCGACGTGTTCGAGAGCGCGTAGTCCTTCGCCATTGCGTTCCGTCAACTGTGTCGCGTCAGGACCGGCAAGCTCGACATAAATGTCGCGCCGTTCGAGGCCGTCCGGGTCAGAGGCTCCTGCGCCGGCGGTGATGCGGTACTTCAGACGCATGCCACCGGTGGTGGTCAGCGTCTGCACAAACGCAGCTACCTTCTTTGCAGCCTGGGAAAGATCTTCCATGGTTCTGTTTCCTCGAGCGGCCGCTCTAGCGACGGCCCTGAATGGTTGCCGGCTGGCGACGGCGCGCACGCTTGGCGGCCAGCTCTTTCATCTCGCGGCCAAGACCGGTGCGGTTCATCACCTGCTGCTGAATGATTCCGATGAGGTTACCGATTGACCAGTAGAGGGCCAGGCCGGAGGCATAGTTCCAGGTAATGTAGCCGGAGAACGCCGGCATCATAAAGGCCATCATCTTCTGCTGCGCGGGATCCATGCCCGGTGAGGGCGTATAGAACTGCATCAGGAACTGCGAGACGATCATGATGATGGGCAGAATATGATACGGATCGGCCGCGGTGAGGTCGTGCAGCCAATACCAGTGCGCTCCGCGCAGCTCGACGACCTTGGGAAGCATGCCCAGGAAGGCAAAGAGCAAGGGGAGCTGAATCAGTGTGGGCAGGCAGCCGCCGAAGACATTCACGCCCTCGCGCTTCTGCAGGTCCATGATCTCCGCATTCATCTCCCCACGCTTAGGATCGGTGACCTTGTACTTGGCGTACCTGGCCTTGATGGCGTCCATCTGCGGCTGGATGCGCTGCATCTTCAGCGCCGACTGCATGGTCTTGTAGCGCAGCGGCAGAAGAATCAGGTTGATGATCACGGTGAGAACAATGATCGACCAGCCCCAGTTGGGAACGTACTTATGCACGGCCTGCAGGGCGAGGAAGAGATACTTGCCGATAACGCCGAAGAAGCCGAAGTCGAGCAGCGGCTCAAGCGTTGTTTTGCCGTCGGCAGCCTTGATGTTCTTCAGTACACTGACGGCCTTCGGTCCGGCGAAGAGGCGCACGGATGAGGCGCCATTGACGTCGCCTGCCGCTACGCCAAGAGCCGGGATCGATATCAGGTTCTTCCCGTCGCCGTCCTTGGAGACATCGATCGGGTGGCTCAGCGTAACGACGGTGGCGGTCGCGGGATTCTCGGGAAGGAAGATCGCTGCGAAATATGGATCGCTGATTCCAGCCCAGTCGAACGGACCGTTCAGCGTATTGCCTCCACTGACCTTCTTCGCGGCCAAGTGGGTCTCGCTGCCGTTCTGTGAGGTATCCACCTGGTCATAGGTGTGGTGTGATGTGTTTTCCTGATCGCCAAGGGCGCCCGGCCAGGTAAGCAGCGCGCGCGCCGGAGCTCCGTTCTGCTTCACTTCAATGCGTGAACCGAGGACGTAGCTGTTGTCAAAGGTGAAGGTCTTCTTCGCCTCCAGACCGCCGGCGGCGTAGGTAAAGGTCAGCGTCGCCGGAGCAGTAAGGTTGCCGGTAGCAGAAGCAACGTAGAGGCCGCTGTTCAGCTTCGCCATGGCACTGGTGTCATAAGAGTAGAGCGAGAGCGGATAACCGTACTTCGCGGCTACGGTCTTGTGGACCAGATCCAGAGGCGCTCCATGGGAGTCCTTGTAATCCTTGAGAATCCAGTGAGTGACCTGGGCTCCGCGATTGGTGAAGGTGATGCGGTAGACGGCGTTCTCGATCGTCGTCGTCTGCTCACCTTCAGCGGCAACCGATGCGGCGGTGGGGTTCGCTACGGCCGTAGCAGTCGCCTGCTGCAAGGCCTCCTGGTGCTGCTGGGCCTGTTGCTGCTGCGCGGGGGTGGCCGGCGTAGGCTGCTTCTTTGGGCCGAAGTAGCGAAGGCCAAAGAACACACCGAGAAAGACCACCATCATCACCAGCATTGTGGTGGAACTGCCAGCGTTTGACTGCTGATTGGGATTCTTGATTTCTGCCAAGGAGACTTCGACTCTCTTCCTGAGTAGATCCTGCGAGCGGGCGCGTGATTTTAGGCGCAAAATCGCTCATTTCCATTGTATTGGGGAAGGGAATTGTTTGCTTGCAAACGGTGCCTGAATACACACTACGAAACGCACCATTCATAGGGCAGTAACTGCTTTATCTCGGATGCTTTGTCTCGGGGACCGGGTCCAGACCGCCTTTGCTGAAGGGATTGCAGCGGAGAATTCGCCACAGGGCGAGGGCAGTGCCCTTGAAGAGACCGTGGCGATAAAGGGCGACCTCAGCGTATTCGGAGCAGGTGGGCTGGTATTTGCAGTTGCCGAGGCCGAAACTGTGCAGCAGAGGAGAGAGCGTCCAGCGGTAGACAGTGAACAGACCGCGGAGCAGCCAGCTCATGACCGTGCCCTGGAGGCTGCGCGTTGAACGGCGCGGAAGACATCGGCGACATCGGCCTTCAGCTTCTCGAACTCGACCTCGAGTACAGTGCGCCGCGGATGCAGAATCACGTCAACCGGCGAGGTGAGCAGGGCGGCATTGGCTCGTATCGCGGCACGGAGCCGGCGTTTGATACGGTTGCGATCGTGCGCCTTGCCCATCACTTTGCCGACGGTGAGGCCGACACGCGGACCTGTGCCCTCGTCTTCGCGGGGAGCGAAGAAGTAAGCCATCTGCCGCGAGTGCTGCTTGCGGCTGCGGCCGTACACGCTCTGAAAGTCGGCATGTTTGCGAAGGCGGAGGTCGGCGTACATAGGGCGTTCGGTTCCTCAGAGAGGACGGAGCTGTTCTTCCAGGCTACGGGCCCGATCGGTCTTCTCGCTGCCGGCGTGTTCCGTGGTGACGGTCTCGATGAGCACGATCCAGGTCTCTTCTTCGGCAGTGGTGTTGTGACGGAGGCCACGGGGCACCACGAAGAACTCGCCGGGACCGACGGAGACGGGTCCGCCGTCGGCAGCTTCGCGGCCGATGCGCAAACGTCCACGCAGGACGAGAAACATCTCGTCCTCACGTTCATGCGCGTGCCAGGGAAACTCCCCCTGGACCTTCGCTACCTTGACGTATTGATCATTAACCCGGCCTACGACACGCGGCGACCAAAGTTCGGCCAGCTTCGCGCATGCCTGCTCCAGCGAGATGGGGCCGGGCTGCATGGGAAGAACGAGGGTAAAACTAGTCGCGGAAACCGGCGCTGACGGCGATCTTATGACGGCCCTTGGCGCGGCGGCGGCTCAGAACGGCGCGTCCGGCCTTGGTGGCCATGCGGCTCAGGAAGCCATGAACCTTCGAGCGGCGGCGGCGGTTGGGTTGAAAGGTACGCTTGGGCATGGGATAGCCTCTCCTACATCAAATCCTTGAAGTTGCAACAGCTTTTTATTCTACCCTGATTTCCACTTTCGGCCAAGCAAAGTTCTGCCTTCGGACTCAGATTCGTTCACACTTTTTGAGCACTCGACGGAAGTTTCACAATGCATGGTGCAACTCAAAATTAATTGGTGAATGCCGCTTGAATTGGTCCCTGTTCAGCGTGCTACTATCGGCTCTGTTCGATAGAGACACGACAGTTCATCGGCTGTCATTTTCACCACGCAGGACCCTCAAGGAAACAACCTCTCGCGCCGCGCAGCGCAGAGCTTCCAGCAAACGCTCTCCCCCCTCACCCGCATGAGATTTCCTCAAGCAGGCAAGGGTGACCGTTTGCTGTTTCTCGCTTCTTCCTGGGATCGCGTTGTGCCAGACAGCCGTTCGGACCGATAGGAAAGACATGTCCTTTGCACCGACTGCTACCGTTGTTTTGAATCACTGGGTCCGTATTCTTGAAGCGTTGCAGAAGAAAGTGAACCGGCAGTCGTATGACACCTGGTTCAAGCCCACGCGCTTCTCGCATATCAACGGCAAGACCTTGTACGTCCGGATCCCCTCGACCGAGTTTCAGCATGTGGGGGATCGTTACGAAAATCTGATCATGGAGGCAATCGACAACCTCGGCCTCGAGGTTGAGAAGGTGCTCTTCGTGACACCGCAGGAAGACCCCTCGCTGCCCAAGGTGCGTGAGGACGGCGGATTTGCGCCCCAGCCCGACCGCTCGCTGACCAACGCCCGCAACAACAACGCGCGGCAGAATGCCAATCTTCCGGAGCAGTCTCGTTTCGACTGGAACACTGCAGCGCAACTGAACCCGCGTTACGTCTTCGATGGCTTCGTCATCGGCAGCGGCAACCAGTTTGCACATGCGGCCGCGCTTGCGGTCGCCGAGCGCCCTTCCAAGGCATATAACCCCCTCTTCATCTACGGCGGCGTCGGTATGGGCAAAACCCACCTGATGCAGGCCATCGGCCACGAGGTGAAGCGCCGCAATCCGCACGCGGCCATCAGCTATGTCTCGGGTGAAAAGTTCACCAACGAGATGATCAACTCGGTCCGCTACGACAAGATGACCAGCTTCCGCGACAAGTACCGCAACGTGGATGTGCTGCTGATCGACGATATCCAGTTCCTGGCCGGCAAGGAGCGTACGCAGGAGGAGTTCTTCCATACCTTCAATGCGTTGCATGAGTCGATGAAGCAGATCGTCATCGCGTCGGACCGTCCGCCCAAAGAGCTGGCTGATTTTGAAGATCGTCTGCGTTCGCGTTTTGAGTGGGGATTGATTGCCGACATTCAACCGCCCGATCTCGAGACCAAGGTCGCCATCCTGCAGAAGAAGGCCGAGAGCGAGCACACGCCGCTGCCGACCGACGTGGCGCTGTTTATTGCATCGAATGTGCGCACCAACGTACGTGAGCTCGAAGGCGCGCTCGTACGCCTGATCGCATGGTGCTCCCTGCATGGCGTGGAGATCACGCTGCCGACAGCACAGCAGTGCCTGAAGCAGTTCATCGATACCCAGGTACGTAAGATCACCATCGAAGCGATTCAGCGCGCGGTTGCCGAGCAGTTCGGTATGCGCGTGGCAGAGCTGAAGCAGAAGAACAACTCCCGCCAGATTGTGGTTCCGCGCCAAATTGCCATGTACCTGGCCAAGCAGATGACTGAGGCTTCGCTGCCTGAGATCGGCCGCCAGTTCGGCGGGAAACATCACACGACGGTGATGCATTCGATTGCGAAGATCGATGAGCAGCGCAGGGCGGATAAGGATCTGAACCGTACGATCAACAAGCTGATGGAGACGCTGAACTGAGCGGGTTCCATATGAGAGAAAGGCCACCTTGATGGTGGCCTTTTATTTTTGTCGAGAAGCAGATTTCTCCGCTGCCCTTCATCCCAACCAGAGTAGTGGGCCGGGAACCCGATCGCTACGAAATGACAAAAAAACGGTTCGTGCTGCGCTCGAATACCCACGTCCCAAAATCGGGACATGGGGCACCCGTGTATGGGTCACGGAACGTCATCAATCGGAGAGGTGCCTGTAGTGTCGGTGATGATCCTCACATTCGCCTTGTAGAGGCGGTAGTTCGAGTAGCGGTGGATCTCTCCGCCGTTGCGGGCGTTCATGGTCCACAGGAGCTCCACGCGGCGGGGAAGCCACAGCTTCTCGTCCAGGCCAGACAGATGCACCTCCGCGTACTCGACCGTAGACGTAAGACGAGTGGTATTGATCTGCGGCAGAGGCGTTAGAAGGTCGGTGCGAATGCGGAGAATCCGCGATGTATCTTCGTCGACCCAGACAAGACCCTGTTGCAGCATCGGCACGTCTCCGTCCATACTGCGGATCACACCTGGAACCTTCACCCGCTCCGGTACCTGCGTAAACGCTACGACGGAGGTCTGCCGGCCGTGGATCTTCTGTGTGCCGAGATACCGGAATCGCTGCTCTTCGATAACACCGGGAACAAACAGCATCCAAAGACCGCTGAAACCGGTGGCCTGCGGCGGCATGATGGGATCTTTGGAGGTACCAAGCTCCTTGCGCGATTCTTCGAAGATCTGGAGGTCGCCGGACGGCCTTCTCCGGATGACGAACTCATAGCGCCGCTCGGCTTTTAGCACCATCTCAGGTGAAGCTACGGAGACCACAGGCCCTCGCCCGCGGCCGCCGCCGCCGCCCTGAACCTGGATATGTTCTTCCTCAAGAGCGATATCTTCACGGGCGGCCAGATTGGGGATGCGCGGCATCTGCGCAGAGACCGTCTCGCTGATGTGTTGCAGCAGAGAGTCGAGTCCCGTCTGGTCCTCGTCGATCTTCAAACCATCAAGATCGTCTATCTGGTGCTGCAACCTCTTAATTGGCAAATCGAGATAGGGGCTTACCTGTCCATAGATCGCGATCGTCTGCCGGTGTATCTGGTCCCTCGCCTGATCGCTGATGTGCTGGACTGTGTCGCCGGCTTGCTCCGCGGGGTCGCTCATCTGCTGCGCAAAGGCAGCAGGCGACACGGCAAACAGGCCAACGGCCAGAACTCGGAAAGGGAATCGCATGGGATTAACAGGAGACGTCCCGCTTGTCAATTAAGCTTCAGTTTCCTCATTAAGGAAAAACCTGTGGAAACCGAGGATAATACGCTTTTTCCTACACCCTTGTGGAACACAGGCTATTAACGAATCCCAGCAATAACGCGGGTCTGACCGCGATTTCCGTTAAACGCATCTGGTCTTTCGCACTGTGGATCGCCTGGGGGTGTGGAGAACGGGGATTTAATGGTCGTCACCATGGCGCTAAATGCCACTAAGGGGTTAAACGTCCGCAACTTTCGTCTTACGCGGACACGTTTTCTAAATCTGGACACGGGCCGAAGTAACTGGAACTAAGCGACTTCGGCCCGATATCCACTTTTCCGCGACAAACGGTTAAGACTACGGAATAACTCTTATCTTTCAACTACAGTTCTTAAAGGCATCCTTACCAGACAATGCAGTGGAAGCCTGGGAGTCCCCAAAAGACCGTGGGAGAGAAGCACATCTCGCCGGTTTCCCGGAGGATCGATGGTCGCGTTTGTTCAACGGCTGGCGACTGGGGAGTTCCTGGTTCCGACCCTCATCACAGCGCGATCGACGACAACGTAGAGCAGCTGGTCAGGATCCTTTCTGGCTTCCTTCTTGATCCAGTCGCCCGCTTTCTGACCTGCGGTTTCGTTCTCAGGCAGAGTGAGTCCGCGCTTCTGTGCGCTCAACTCCGCGAGTTGTTTGACCATGTCGAAGAAGCGCTCCTCGTTGCGTCCGCTCTGCACCCAGGCCTCGTGCACACTCAAGGGGAGGAGCTGTTCGTTGGTCAATCCGGTGGTGTATTCACCGGGATGGCTCATATTCGGGTTTTGAGAGGTTACGGACGGTTTTGGCTCCTGACCATTCATCCGTTGCGTTCCGCTGACTCCCTGGCCCATTGCAGCCGCAGGAATCGCCATCAAGACTGCTGCCAACACCATCGTCTTCATCGTGTGTCTCCTTTACCGGTAGCCGTTGCGGTAATCGCGATAGTCGCGGGAACGGTCGTTGCGGCGTTTGTCCTGGGCGGCTTTGCCTGCCAGGGCACCGACACCTGCACCGGCGGCGCCGCCAATGAGCGCACCTTTCATGCCACCGCCGAAGACAGCGCCGAGCGCAGCGCCGCCGGCGCCGCCGATCAGGGCGCCCTTTCCGGGCCCGATGCCGTGATCTTTGCGCTGCTCATAGTAGCGGCGGTCATAGCGGTCGTCGTAGCCGTTGTTGGAGTAGCTGCGGCGTGCTCCGTCGTAGAAGCGGCCGTGGCGGCCGTACTGCTGGGAGAAGGCCGGTGCGGCCACAGGGGCCAGCATCGCCGAGCAAAGTACCAGGGTTGCGAGTCTGCGCATCGCTTTATCTCCTTTTGAACCGCGAGAGCGCCGCAGATCCGGCCTTCTCCGGTTCAGTGAGCGTGAGATGCCACGTCAGAGGGAAATGCTGTCTAAAGCGTTTTCCCTGTTACTGGCTGTCCCGGAAGGAGGTGCAGCGGCGTTTTCATTGCGGAAAACGCCCATAGAACGCGGAAGCCCTACATAACGCCCGCAGGGAAAATGCTCTAATCAGGACGTGCCTGAGCTTCCTGAAGTCGAAACTGTCGCTAATGGGCTACATGAGCGTGTCTCTGGAGACACGGTGCTCAGCGTGTGGCTGGGAGAGAAGCCGGAGCCACTGAAGTCGCCGGCGGAAGAGATTGCGGAGACTCTGAAGGGAAAGAAGATCGAGCAGGTTCACCGGATCGGTAAGACCGTTGTCTTCGAACTTACGGGAGGAGCCCAGTTCCTGGTGCACCTGGGAATGACCGGCCGGCTGCTGGTGAATGACAGCGATGTTCCGTTACCGCCGCATACGCATGGCGTGCTGCACCTGAAATCGGGCCGTGAGGTTCGCTTTATCGATCCGCGGCGATTTGGCCGCATGAGCGTAACACGCGGCTACACCGGGCCAGGGAAAGAGCCGTTGAAAATCGGCCTGGACGAGTTTGTGGAGCTCTTCAAGGGCCGCAAGACGCCGATCAAAAGTGCGTTGTTGAACCAGAAGCTGCTGCATGGCGTGGGGAATATTTATGCCGATGAAAGCCTGCACCGCGCCGGGATTCGGCCAACCCGTCAGGCAGGGCGGCTGACGCGGGTGGAGCTGGAGCGTCTGCATAAGGCGGTGAAGGCGGTGCTGCAGCATGCCATCAAGCTTGGCGGATCGTCCGTTTCGGACTACGTGGACGCAGACGGGATGCGGGGATTCTTTCAGCTGGAGCACCGGGTGTATCTTCGTACCGGCGAACCCTGCCGGACGTGCAAGACGCCGATCAAGCGTCTGCTGGTGGCGGGGCGAGGAACGCACTATTGCCCGACGTGTCAGAGATAGCTCAATCCGAGTCCAGTTCTATGGAAAACCGTAGAACCAGCGTCTATGAGATTCCAAAGAAAATAGAACGGGTTCCTAGGGATCTATCTAAGTTGTTGAATTTATAAGGAATACAGGTTTGGCATGGGCCGTGCTTATAGGAAGGGTGGTTCGCAGATGCGCGAGACGCACGCACCGAACGAGCCGGAGAGATATCACAGCCCAAAGAGGCATTGTGAACCCCGGATCGGTTCTGGTTCCTGGTTAGGGACCACTTTATGGGAGGCCAGTGATGGCCATTACGAAAGGCTACCGGGGCGGTAGCCTTTCGTCGTTAAGGGGAGTGACTTGCCAAGCACCTTCCCCTCGGGTAGTATGGTGTTG
Source organism: Terriglobus sp. 2YAB30_2 (assembly GCF_052114765.1). Lineage (NCBI taxonomy): Bacteria > Pseudomonadati > Acidobacteriota > Terriglobia > Terriglobales > Acidobacteriaceae > Terriglobus > Terriglobus sp. 2YAB30_2. Next base: position 62,898 of record NZ_JBFRFJ010000014.1, on the reverse strand, counting down.
CCTATCGGAAGGCTGAGAAGGCTGAGGCCGTGATCGACTCCCTCACTCCTAGGGGAGCGATTTGAACGGCCCGCCAGGTTTCCAAATTCTTGCAGGCGGATAGACAAAGGTTTCACCAAGACACTGGTGTGCCAACGGTTGTGGGGAAGCGCCTGCATGAACTGCCGGCGAACGCAGCCAGAGATAAGACGAGACGAAGTTCCTTTCGAGTAGAACTTGAGACTGTTTTCTCCGAGAAAGATATTCCGGTTATAGAAGCCAAGGTTGCGCGGGACGCGACTGCAATGCGGCTGCGTCTGAGGGCAGCCGAAGAGCTTTTCAAACCGAAGAAATGTAAGTGAACCAGGAAGTGGAAGCATGAATTCAGAGCAGAACCTGCCCGAGGCAACAGCGCCTCAGGGCCCTCCACCTGTAAGTTCCGAAAACGGACAAGCCACTGCCCCGGGTCAGGGCACATCGCGCAGCAGCCGCCGCCGCCGCCGCCGCCGTAAAAACAAGCCCACCGATGCCGTGGCGTCCCCTGAGGGTCAGATCGTGATCCAGAGTGGGGAAGACAGCGACTTTGTGCCCCAGCCGAAGCCGCAGCAGGCCGGTACCCAGCCACAGCAGGGCCAGCAGAACAGTCCCAGCGCCAAACGCTGGAAGAAGAAGCAACGTCGCCGCGAACGCCAGCGTACGGACGGTGGTAGCTACAGCCCCGGTAACCAGATCGAGCCCGGAAACAGCGTCAACGGTGGTGGGTTCGCCCGCCGCAAGCAGAAGACGAAGGGGCCGCGCAGCTTTGTGGGACCGATGGACCACAGCTATCGCGAGGCGAACGGCAACTACGCTGAGACTTCGCCCTCGACAATGGAGCTTAACGGCAACGTCCGTGGCGGACACGGCAAGCAGCGCCGTAACTATGACTTCGAAGGCGGCAATGTCGACCGTCTGCCGCCTGAGCTGCGTGCGCCGATCAGCAACGCGGTGGTCCGCGAGGATGCTCCCACACATATCTACTTCTTCGTCGAAGATCTGTTCCTGACGGCGAAGATCAACGAAGCCGCGCGCAAGCTGGGCGTGAAGGTCAGCTTCATCAAGAACGATCCGGAGCATTTGGCGCAGTTGTTCTCCGGCGAGGAGCGCACCAAGCCATCCCTGATCGTCTTCGACCTGAACAACCCGGGTGTGAAGCCGCTGACCCTGGTGCCGAAGATCCGCACCAAGCTCAAGCGTACGGTCTCAATCCTCGGCTTCCTTTCGGTGCTGCAGGGCGACCTGAAGGCCAAAGCGACCGAGGCCGGATGCGACACGGTCATGCCGAAAGCAGCGTTCAGCCAGAATCTACCGAACCTGCTGCGCCGCTATGGCTCAGAGGACGAGGAAGAACCAAACTTCAATCAGTAAGCATTCCCTGTAGGTGTCGTGTAGGGCTTCCGCATCTATGGGCGTTTTCCGCAATGAAAACGCCACTACACGTTTCTTCCGGGATACCCGGTAACAGGGAAAATGCTCCAAAGTCCAGGTGGTGGACATACTGAAAAGGGACGGCATCGCGCCGTCCCTTTTCTTTCTCCCAAGCCACGGATGATGGTTTCTTTGTTGCCTCGAAAACAATAAAAAAGATTGGCAGTCAGGACGTATGGATGAGAGTATGTCGCAAGCCTTCCCCTGGTCTGTCTTACGTTACTACCGTGTCTGTCGCACCTCCGTTGTGGAGACGATTGCGGGAAGAGCGTCTTTCACGGCAGAGAGTGGGAGGAAGAGGCCAGGATGGACATGCGGACGCTGCTGCTGGAGCGGGTTTGCCTGCTGAGCTTCTGCACGTTACTGGTCCTGGTGAACCTGCGTCAGCACCGCGCTACGCGTGGTCTGCTTGCATTTGCGGCGAGCAATGTTGGCTATCTGATCGGCGGCATCCTGATTGCGAACCGCGAGCATCTGCCGGTATGGGCAGCAGTGGTGCTGGCGAACTTCCTGTACAGCATGGGATATGTGCTGCTGCACCGCTGTCTGGCTGAGTTCTTCGGAGAACGACAGTGGTATTGGCGAGGGCAGTGCGCGATGGCGGCGATCTCGTTGCTGTTGTGCCTGACGTTCACCTATGGATATCCGAATATACGGCTACGGCTGGCGGGAATTGGCCTGGCGACAGGATTCCAGTTTGCCTTTGCCGCGCTGGTTGCTGCGCATGGCTGGTATACGCGCATGCGTGCTCCCGCCATCACGATGAGCGCGGTACTGTTTTTTTCGGCGGCGCTAAACCTGCTGCGCATTCTGCTGACGCTGATGTGGGGAACCACGCAGACGTACTTGAAAGCTGACGACATTCAGACGACGACCGTGATGTTGAACACGACGATCTTCGTCTCGATTGATATTGCATTTCTCTGGATGATGGCAACCGCGCTGCGCGATGAGCTGCACACGCAGGCGATGGCGGATCCGTTGACAGGAGTGATGAATCGTCGTGCCTTTGAAAAGGCTTTAACGAATGCGGTGACGCGCAGCCGCGAGACCGGCCAGCCATTGGCTGTGGTGATGATGGATCTCGACGACTTCAAAGGAATCAACGATACCCTGGGTCATCGCGCCGGCGACAAAGCGTTAATGGCTGCGACGCAGTGTCTGCGCGAGGGACTGAGAGAAGCCGACGCCATCGCGCGGATGGGCGGCGATGAGTTCGTGATCCTGCTGCCAAACTGTCCACGAAATGGCGCCCATGAGATTGCGGAGCGGCTGCGCGCGGCGATCGAAACCAGGAGTATTCCGTTTGCCGAAGAGGCAATCACGCTGAAAGCCAGCTTCGGTGTCGCTACTCTGAGTGATCCGACAATGGAGGGAGACACTCTCCTGATCGAGTGTGACCGGGCGCTGTATACAGCGAAACGCGTTGGCGGGAACTTTGTGTATGTCACTGGGTGATCGCTCCGAAAGAGAAGATCACCGCCGAGGGAGTAGAGTTGGTCTCCTATCACCTTCGCTGGAGGCGCCATGAGTGCACCGAAGGACGTCATCCTCCTGATTGACGGGACAAGACAGGGCCCGGAGAAGCCAACGTCAATTCCCACGAACGTTGAGTGCCTGGCCTATTTCCTGAATGCCGAGCCTCTGCGAAGTCCGGATATCTATCCCAGGGCTCCCAATGACAGATCTGGCCTGCGTGTCCCGAAATCAAGTGCCGTTGTGGGATATATCAGTGGCGTGGGAGCCGATACGCCGCCAGGTTTCGATCTCTTCCCCGGGGCGACAGGCCACGGAATGGCGGATACCATTCGTCTGGCGTACAGGTTCCTCCTCGCCCGCTATCAACCTTCGGATCGAATCTTTCTGTTCGGCTTTTCGCGTGGCGCGTTTGCTGTTCGATCTCTCGCGGGGTTTGTCGATTGCGTAGGCGTCGGTCTCCGCGTGGTGCCTGAGGACTCGCTCGACCTGGCAATCGACGAAGCATATTTCGCCTATGAGTTTCTGGAAGGGGATACGAAGGCTCTTCGTACCGGGATCAATGAGTATCTGCATGAATATCTCAAAGGCTCGACGCACGATACCCGCGAACGTGCTTTTGAGTTTGAGTCTCTTCCCATCTACCTGATCGGCATCTGGGATGCGGTCGAAGCCTTGGGATTACCGTCGAAAGCCTCGGCCGTGACACGAGTCTTCAACTCGTATCATCAGACCATACTTCCTCCGAATGTCTCACACGCCTATCACGCCCTGGCGCTGCATGAACTTCGTTCGGACTTCGAGCCGCATGTGTGGACGAATAAGGATCGAGATGAGCAAGTGCTCGAACAACGATGGTTCGCGGGAGATCACAGCGATATTGGCGGTGGACATACCGGCCGCCAGCTCGCTGATGTCTCGCTGGAGTGGATGTTGCGCTGTGTCGAGCAGGCGGGATTCGCCAGCGTTCATCCACTCGCGCAGTACGCCGCACAGAAGGCGGCCCTGGCCGATATTCAGCAGAGATGGCAGGACATTATCTATTGTGTCCTGCCTCCGAAGGCCCGCCAGATTCTTCAGAACTACGACAGAGACCTGAACATCGAACCATTGCTGGGCGGCAGCTTCGACCCCACGGTCACAAATCGTCTGTCGTCAGGACAGGAGATCGATTACTCACGGTTTCGCATCGGCTTCGGTAAGACCTTCGGTGTCCGCAGCCATGATCTCCAGATCGGTGCGCTTCGACAGGTCGATCAATGCACGATTCGCGGACTGCTGCGGAAGGACCCCCGCTTCCAGAGCTTGACTGCGGCGCGGCAAGAGAAGCTACTCCACGCGGAGACCTTCGTAGATTGGGCCGATGCTGTGAAGCAGCTATTGGCTCAATCAGGTGAGCAGGCAGCAGACCAGATGCATCAAGGGCTTTCCAAAGGCATCAGTGTTGGTAAGTCCCTCGCTGACGGGCTGATTAAGAAAAATATCGATGGAGAAAGACCATGACGTGATTGGTGCTCTGGATAATTCTCCGAGGGGTCTCTCCGCCGAATCGATGACCGGGCTTCGTGACAATCAAGTCCGAAGGTCAGTGGTATCGTGGCCACGAGCGAAAACACATCATGATGGCACGGTGGATCTTTTCCGCAGTTGTTCTTGTTCCGGCGCTGGTAACAGCGTGCGCGTGGGGGCAGGCGTGTGAGCGGCTGCAGGCTGGATCGTCGTCGGTTTCCATTACGACTGCGAAAACGGTTGCCGCGGGTGCATTTACGACGTCCGAAGGTAAGGGAGGCTTCTCCAATCTTCCTGCCTTTTGCCGTGTAGCTGCCAAGTTGAGGCCCACGAGTGATTCCGACATCGGGATTGAGGTCTGGCTTCCGGTCAATGGATGGAACGGCAAGTTCCTCGCTGTCGGCAGTGGCGGATGGGGCGGATCGATCGCTTATGATGCGATGGCAGAGGCGTTGCGCCGCGGGTATGCAACCAGCGCGACCGACGATGGCCATACAGGCAGCAGCGGCAGCTTCCTGATGGGGCACCCCGAAAAGTTTGTCGACTTTGCCTATCGCGCCGAGCACGAGATGACGGTGGAGGCGAAGGCGTTGATCAAAGCCTTCTATGGACGCGATGCTCGCTACTCGTACTGGAACGGATGCTCCGGCGGCGGACGTGAAGGGCTACTGCAGGCGGCGCGTTTTCCTGACGAGTTTGATGGCATCATTGCCGGCGATCCGGCGAATGTCCGCCGTAATGCCTGGGCTCTGTGGCTTGCGAACCAGACCTTCAAAGATCCTGCCGATGAGATTCCGGCAGGCAAGTATCCAATGATTCATCAGGCAGTGCTCAACGCCTGTGACGCGAAGGATGGAGTAAAGGACGGTCTGATCGAGAACCCCGAAAGCTGTCAGGTCGACCTCAAGTCTCTTGCGTGCAAGGGAGAGGACAAGGCCGACTGCCTGACGGAGCGGCAGGTCCATACCGCGCAGACGATCATCAGTCCGGCGACCGATGCAAAGGGACAGGTGTATTTCCCGCGCCTGGAGCCCGGGACAGAGCTTCGCTGGGCGCGCCTGGCAGGTGGCCCTGCTCCTGCAGATCTGTTTCTCGATCAGTTCCGCTACCTGGTCTATCAGGATCCCAACTGGGACTGGCGCAGCTTCGACCTGGAAGGCGATGCGGCAAAGGCGAACGCAATCAATAAAAATGTCGATGAGCTGGATCCAAATCTAACGGCGTTCTCCAGACGCCATGGCAAGCTGCTTCTGTATCACGGCTGGGCAGACCAGCAGGTGGCTCCGGGATCGACGGTTGAGTTCTATGAGTCTGTACTGCATGCGACCGGCGATTCGGCCAATGCGCCGGAGTGGATCCGGCTGTACATGATGCCGGGCATGGGGCATTGTTCCGGCGGAGAAGGGCCTGACACCTTCGACAAGATTGGCGTCCTCGAAGAGTGGGTGGAGCATGACAAGGCTCCCGCGGAGATCGTGGCGTCGCATCAGAGCCATGGAAAGGTTGACCGTGCCCGTCCGCTTTGTCCTTATCCCCAGGCCGCGCATTACAAGGGCAGCGGCAGTATCGATGACGCGAAGAACTTCTCATGTGCCGCTCCGCGCTGAGGAGGCAATTCCGACGGGCTGGCTCCAGTGCCAAATTATTGTTGACATGTACTAGTTAAGTAGTACATTTGTTGCCATGAAGTCCCGGTTAGAAAAACCGCGCCCGCCGTTCCGTTTTCGACTTGATGCGGTGAGCGGCGTCCCTGTTTACCGGCAGGTCATCGATCAGGTATGCGGTGCGCTGGCTACGGGTGCTCTGATCGCAGGCGATCAATTGCCCACCGTGCGTCAGCTCGCGGTCGATCTGGCAATCAATCCAAACACAGTCGTGCGTGCGTATCGTGAGCTTGAGCTGAGCGGGCTTATTGAGACGCAGCAGGGTTCAGGTACGTTCATTGGCGAAGGCCGGCTACGCAACGCCGACGCCGAGCGTGAGCGGCAGTTGAATCAGATCGTGGATGAAACGATCGCGCGTGCGGGCGCAAGTGGGTTTTCACTCGAGGAGCTGATTACAGCATTACGAGCAGCAAAAGAACGGGTTCGGAAGGAGAGATCATGACAGCCAGAACGGGCACCTATAGAGGAACAAACCAAGTCGCTTTGATGGCTTTTGGAGTATGTTGTGTCCTTGGAGTGATCGGAAGCAAAGTAACTCAAACACCTGTCCCGGCGGTGCTGGGAACCCTGGTGGGTCTTTATCTGCTCAACTCCATCAAGGTCGTGAAGCAATGGGAGAAGGTGGCGTTGCTTCGTTTTGGCCGCTACCGGCGTCTCCAGGGAGCCGGCATTTTCTTGATCATTCCTATCGTCGATACGTTGACCCCGTATGTGGATCAGAGGATTCGCCTTGCCAGTGTTACGGCCGAATCCACCCTGACCCGCGATACGGTCCCGGTGAATGTGGACGCGATTGTCTTCTGGATGGTCTGGAATGCGGAGAAGGCCATTCTTGAGGTCGAGAACTACTTTGATGCGATCTCGTTGAGCGCGCAGACAGCGTTACGTGAGTCGATCGGGCGCCATGAGCTGGCGCAACTGGTGGCCGATCGCGAGACGCTTGGCCGCGAGCTGCAGAAGATTCTGGATGAGAAGACGACTCCGTGGGGAATTACCGTGCAGTCGGTCGAAGTGCGAGATGTGCAGATTCCCGCAAGTCTGCAGGACGCGATGTCGCGGCAGGCACAGGCAGAACGGGAACGCCAGGCACGCATCATTCTGGGCCTCGCAGAGACGGAGATCTCCGACAAATTCGTCCAGGCTGCTGCAGCATACGAGGCAAATCCGGTCGCCCTGCATCTGCGTGCGATGAACATGCTGTATGAAGCGATCAAAGAACGTGGATCGATGGTAATCGTGCCCTCTTCCGCAGTGGAGACGATGGGTCTGGGAGGTATGCTCGCAACCACCGCTCTGAACAAAAACGGAGGATCCAACCAACTGGTCTGAGCCAGAGCATTTTCCCTGGAGGTGTAGTGCAGGGCTTCCATATCTATGCGCGTTTCCGCAATGAAAACGCCGCTGCACACCCCTTCCGGGATATCCAGCAACAGGGAAAGCTCTAAGTCGCCTCTACGGCTGCCAGCGTGAATACGAAACGCGATCCTGCATCTTCCGTGACAGGGAAAAGATAATTTGCTGATTTTCTGCTGACGTTCTTTGCGTAATCGTCGAGGATCATAAAAGCTTCCCGGCTACGTTGGTTCCAGGAAAGGTCATGCTGAAAACAAGGCATCTTCTTCATCCGTGGAAGACCATTCGAACCGTCCGGGACCTGCTGGCGGCCCACCGCGACCTGCAACGATTTGCGCAGGAAAGCGAACGCCGCTTTCGAGGAGATCCTCGGTACAGGCTTGATGATGTCTCGGCCGGATTCGCTCTCCATGCGATGGACGAAGAGCAGGACGACGATGATCTCCTTACACGAATCTGCGATGCCTATCTTCAAGCCGCGGAGATAGAGAAGACCGTTCCCGAGGCTTACCAGGCGACGCCATGGTGGCAGGAGGTTCGGCGCTCTGCTCTCGGCCCTGTGATGAGCGCTCTGAGAGAGCGCAACCTTCCGGCGTTACGCAGCTCGTATCGGAACTTCTACCGAGATGCGTGTTCCGTGGGGTTGGTGGGACGTCCGCTGAGTATCTCGCGCGCCTATCGCGATGGCCGCATGAAAGATACCCATCGTCGCTTTCTTCTTGGAGATGCGCTGCATCGTCTCGATTACTGGCAGAGAGCGACAGACCGTCGATTCCCCACGGAGGATCTCTCCGGGCCGATGGTGGGCAATCCCTTCGGTGTCGTGGTGGGCCAGACGCTTATCCGGTCAGCTACGGAGTACCAGCACTACTGCGCCCAGCGTCTCCGAGACATGCACGACGGATCGAGCGCAGTGATTGCCGAGATTGGTGGAGGCTATGGCGCGATGGCCCACTATCTGCTGCGCGACTGGCCCGGCGTTACGTATCTGGATTTCGACGTTCCGGAGAGCATCGCGCTGACCTCCTACTACCTGATGAAGTCGCTGCCGCAGCTTCGTTTTGTCCTGTATGGGGAGCAGCCCATAACGGCAGCGACCATCGCCGGAGCGGATGTCATCCTGATGCCTCCCTGGGTTCTGCGGGAGATGCCTCCCGGTTCTGCGGATACGGTCTTCACTTCGCACACGCTGTCCGACACGACGCCCGAAGCGACGGTGGTGTATCTGAACGATATCGGTCGCGTGGCGCGACGCCATTTCTTCTATATCGGCTCCGTGCGCGGAGCAGAAACCGTGATGGAAGCGATGCCACAGGGACAGAGCCTGTTGTCATTGCAGCAGAGTCTTCCCTCGGAATGGAATCTCCATCGTGTGCCCGATGCGCGGGAAGTGGAACGTATATATCGCGTAACGTCCTAGCTATCGCAGCCATGCGGAGAGATCCCGATCGATGAGGTCCTGCAGCCGCAAAATATCCTCGCGGTAGTAGCTAACCAATCGTGCACGATCTTCCGGCGGAAGCGTCGGCAGCACGTGCTCGCGCGGAGCCCGCTTCTTCCTGGCGGCCTCCAGCATGGTTTTCGGCAGGACCTGTTTGGCCAGGGCTTTAAGCTGCCGTAGTCGAAGTGTACGACTCAGCCCGGCAAAGCGCGGTACATGCGGGGTGGAGGGAACTTCAATTGGCCCCGGGCGATAGCTGCAATCGACGCCGAGAAAGGTGAAGATGCGCTCCAGCCATGCAGTGCGGTCTGCCTGCGTCTCCTCATAAAGCGACAGGTGAATCTGGGCGGCAGGGAAACACTCCCGGTAGCGGCGCAACTGAGCGGTGTAGTTGCCAAAGTCGAGAAAGGGATGGAAGATGCCGAGCTTCTGTTGATCGCAGGCCATCGCCAGATCGAGATGTCTGCGAAATGCATGCCCCACGGTTCCATCGGAGATGCTCTTCAGGTATTGGTGAAACGCGCGCTCCGCGGGGTCCATCAGCACGATCACGATGCGAGCCTTGGGATTATCCCTCGCAATGGCGTATGGCGCGGTCGAAGACCAGAGATAGCAGACGCTTCCTTCGCCGATGGCCTTCTCTTGATGTACGCCGGCAAAGAGCCGTTCGTAATCTTCTCTGCGGCTGACGACTCCACCAAAGCGCTTCTGTTGCATGGGTCCTGAGATGTACTGCCGCGTCGCCTCTTCGGCCTGCGACATCTGTTCCCGGATCTGTGCGTCGAAGTTCTCCCGGCGAATCTCTGACGAGTAGAAGCAAGGCTCCTTCAACGGGCTCATGTAAATCTCAGGATGCTGGTCGAGCTCGTAATAGAGGAGGTCCGTTCCAGCCTTTGGCGCGCCCACAATAAAGAAGTTTGGAATCGGCATAGGAAGCGCCCAGACGGGCACATGGAGTCTATCGTGCGGGATGGCATGCAAATGTCATCGTTTGGAGACAACTCACTCCGCTCAGGGTCATCCGTTTTGTGCGGGGTGCTGATCGCGATGCCGGACAGGCAGAGCCAGATAGAGAATAATCCCCGCCAGCACGACGATGACGCCGGCTGCCGTAAGGACCGGCAGCAAGCCCCATGCATCCAACAACCAGTTCCAGGCGTTTGAGGTAGTTGCCGCACCGCTGGTCTGGATACGGTAGGTCCAGATTCCGCGGCCGATGCCTGTGACGATGGCAAGGATGATTGCCAGCGCAACAAGCTGTCCGGCAAGCAGCGGCCGTTCCATCTGTTGCAACATGGCGCTTCTACGCCTGGCCTGGGCCTTCCACCACAGCAGGCTGACGCTGCCTGGCTGCACTGCTGCGATACTCGTAGCGCGCAGGCCCTGGAGATGCTTCGTGACCAGCACCTCTTCAGTGCATCGCGCGCAGGTCTGGACATGGGCCTGCAGTTCCGCGCAGGCCTGCGGCCAGTGCCCCTGTGAGAGTGCATGCCGCACTTCTTCCAAACGAGTGCATCCGTTCAGATTCATACTGTTCCCCTGCCGTTCTTCCCCAGTGCCTGTGCCATCTGGCGTCGGGCGCGAAAGAGCAGCAGCCGGATGCTCGTTACACCCAGCCCTGTGATCTCCGCGATCTCGCGGTGAGAGTAGTTTTCCGCATGCGCCAGCCACAGCAGTTGGCGGTCGCGAGGACGCAGTGAAGCCATGGCGGGCTCGAGCGAAAGCCGCGACTCCATCTGCGCTGAGGTGTCCTGGGCCAGCCGCTCCGCGGGCGCGTCTTCGATAGAGAGAGCACGCGGACGGCGCCAGTAATCGCGCAGCAAATTGCTGGCAATGCGGAAGAGGTATCTGCGCGAGGCGATCTCTCCTTCGGCAAGAGGTCTGACACAGAGAAAGCGCACATAGCTCTCCTGCATCAGGTCGTCCGCCAGGGCTGCATCGCCTGAGGTGCGCGCCAGGTAGGCCCAAAGCTGTCGCGAAGAGCGCTCGTAGAAGGCTGCGAACTGATCGCTGTCCATAGCAGGATCTGCCGTCTGAGCCGCGGCGCCAGTCATGATTCCCGGAATGACGTTTTCCCAGTTCATCGTGAAGCTCCCTGCGGCCCAGCGCCCTCGTTAGGTGCGATCCTGCTGCGCATCGTTCTGGTTCTCCGATAGTAGCCCCAAACGGGAGCTGACCCGCCAGGTAATTGCGGCGGAGAGCAGCAGAGCGATACCCGGCATCATGATTACTACGCCGGCCACCAGCAGCGGGGCGGCAAACTCCGGAAGGCTATGGCGGAGCAGCACCAGACCCAGCCCCAGAAGCGCCAACACCAGCCCGATCTGCAGCGACGCAATCACTCGTCCCAGGCCGCCCGACATCCGCTGACGTTCCATGCCCATGGGAATGGGGGCAGCCTCCAGAAAGCGTCTGCCGGACTCGGTGCCCATGTACTCCATCAGGTTGTCGGTGGTAGCGAAGCGCTCGATCAGCTTGCCATGGATATCGCTCTGCAGGCGGAAGACGCGGCTCCATCTGCGATTTTCGAGAAGGATGCGAATCAGCCACATCAGGCTGCCGATCGCGCCGGCGAAGATGAGGGCCTGCATGATGTCCATCATGTACTGGCGCTTCAGCTCCAACAGGTTCATCTGGTTGTTGTTGTTTCCACGGCGGCGAAGCGGCTCGGTATGCCGGCCGCGCTGCTCCGGGAACTCCGCGAAGAGATAGAAGTCCGGATTCCTTGTGATCTCAGGGTGCTGCGCCAGGAATCGTGCCAGCTCGGGATTCACGCGATTGATGTAGGCGTCGTCCGCCAGCAGAGTTGGGTCGGTGGTAAGCACCTGGGTCAACGTTGGACTCATCCGAAGAAGCGCCAGTAACTGATCCCGCTTAACCGCCAGATCGTCGTCTGTGGGCGCCGGCGGAACCGGCACAACTTGTTTGGCAGCTTCTTTCGGCTGCGAAAAGACGTGGCCAGGGCAGAATGTCATCGCCAGCAGAAGTGTTGTCGCCGGCATCAGCTTCGAACGGTAAAGACCCATTGCAGTCATCCTTGGAAAGGTCATTTGGAAATGTTCTTCGCCTATACAACGGAGAAAGCGCAGCTTTGGTTAACAAACTTTTTTCGATCCTTTATTTCAGGTAACCACGAAGAGAATTTGTTAACCAGCTGATGCTTCTATCCGTTGTTTGGGCATGAAGACGCCCGACGTATCTTACCCATCCCATACGGACCGGCCTTCGCCCTTCTTCTGTGCCTTTGTCATCGTTTCGGTGCTTCTGTCGTTCATGGTGAAGGTGCAGGCGCAGCGGGCCCCGGCCCGTTCCATTGCGCTGAAACAGCAGATTGCGAGTGCCGAAGAGCAGCACGCTCCTGAAGAAAAGATCGGAGCACTATGGCTGCAGCTAGCCAACGAATACCAGATCCATCCCGATCTGGGCAGCGCAGAGAAAGCCTTCACGCATGCCATTCCGCTGTTTCGATCCCCAGACTCTCATCGAGATCTGGCAGATGCGCTGGACGGCCTGGGATCGGTCTATCTCTCTACCAGCCGTGTTCCGGAGTCGAGAACGCTGCTGCGAAAGTCACTTCTGCTCTACCGGGAGTTGCACGATCGCCCGCAGGAAGCGCATCTGCATGAGGAGCTTGCGATTGGATTTCTTCTAGAGAGGCGTTACCGCGATGCGGAACAAGAGGCCTCTGAAACGCTATCGGAGTTGCAGGAGCAGCAGAGTGTAGACATCGCTGAGAGGGAGGCGGCGTTGCTGACACGCAGCTATGCGCGTACGTACCAGGGTCGATGCCGGGGAGCACTTGACGATACGCAGCAGGCACAGACACTGGTGTCCGCCGGGCTCGAGGCGAACTCTCTTGAGGCCGCAACCTTCTGGGTCTCACGGAGCTTTGCGCTGTGGAGGTGCGGTGTTCATGACGGCGCCGAAGAGGCTGTGCTCAAAGCCCTGGAGATCGTCAACAGCCATACCGATCTGCCACGGCCTTTGCTGCTTTCGTATCGGCTTTCCGTATTGCGGCAGTACCTGGAGTTTTTGAAGGACACGCATCGTAAGCCGGAGGCTGCGCGTGTGGAGGCGGATATTCGCGAGATTCGGGAGGAGTTGCCGTCTGTGTGTTCCAGCTGCACGGTGCATGCGGCGGCGCTGTCGATGGCGATGCTGCCGTAGGGTTTGTTATTCAAGGTGCCCGAGACCTGAGCGCTCAGACCGATGGGCACCCTTTTGTTTGCCGTTTGGTAGCGCAGCGGAGAAATCTGCTTCTCTCATTTTCTTTGCCGGAGTGCCCCGCCCTCGCAACGCTAGGGTTGGTCAGGAATACTGGAAATTTCTAATAAGACACAAAACGATCCATCGATACACCCTACGTGGTTGCTACCAACATCTCTTCTGCATTCTCGGGTGGATGGAGACCATCGGTTCTATTTGCGAAGTAACGCCCAGTGAGATTGGCGGCCGAGACGTGGCGGACCTCTTTGAAGCCGGCCTCGCGAGCGAGATGCACTATTTCGTCCGGGGTGAAGAAGCTGAGGAAGGGTGTTCCGCTGGCGCGTGCTCCTTTCTCCGCCATCTGCAGGCCGGGGCGTAGGTCGTGAGCGGCTAAGTCAAGCGGAAGCAGGAAGGTCATGGCGAAGGTCGATCCCGGAGCCAGCCCGGCGGCCTGACGAAGCATTGCGTCTACGGCATCCCGGGTGAGATACATGCTCACTCCGGCTGCGGCTACGACGGAGGGCTCATGTGTGTCGAAGCCAGAGGCGGTGAGGCGCTGCCACCAGGTGTCGCCTGTTTCGAAGTCAACCGGTACGAACCGCAGCCATTCAGGAATGCCATAGCCTAGCTCGATGAGGCGTTGACGTTTCCATGCCTGGGGCATCGGTTGGTCCACTTCGAAGATGCGCAGGCGGGAGGAGATCTCAGGCCTGCGCTGGGCGAAGGTATCCAGGCCCGCGCCGAGCAGGACGTACTGGAGAACACCTCGGCCAGCCTGCTCCAGGAGCAGGTCCTCGATAAAGCGGGCACGGGCGACGATGGACGCACGGAAGAATCGTGTCGCCTGTGGATCCATATCGGGGCGTTGTTGCCAGTCGCCAATGGGGGCCGCCAGTTGCAGGCCGATCTCATCTTCGATGACATGCGGCGGCGCATCGACCTGTGCGTGCAATGCGCGCCACAGGGCGACGCGCACCGCGGTGCTGTCCGGTTGCGGTGCAGACATGGATGCTCCCTTCTGTTCCGGTGGAATCAGCTTTTCCTGGATGGGAGTGGCGCATCGACCGCGATATGCCGGCCGTCGGGATCGGCGAGCATCAGCTGCAGTGCGGGCCAGTGCTGCTTCTCGAAGGGATGCACCACCGTGCCGCTATGCGGAGGAGTGAATTGATCTGCATCCTCGACAGCGAGGCCCAGTGTGACCTGAAGTGCATGACCGGCCGGGCGCTCGGCGATGAAGAGATAGGGACCTCCGCTGGGATGACGCAGACGGCCCGAGTTGTGATCCGTCTCGAATTCGATCTCGTAGCCGAGATCGCGCCAGAAGGCTGCGGTGGCGCCCCAGTTGTGTGTCTCGATCAGAATTCCGTCGATGCCTTTAGTCTTCATGCTTCCTCCGTTTGCGCTTGTGCTCGTCGAGATAGGCGCGTAATGCCTCGGCAACAATGGCCGACAGCGACTGCTCGGTTTCAACGGCGTGATACTTGACCGCGCGAATCAGGTCGGTCGGCAGGTATACGTTGAACTGTTTCACGTCGTCCGGCATTGCTAGTATGCTAGCACACTAGCATGAAATGAAACCACAGATTCACTGGCGAAAAACTGCCCTTGTGAAGGGCATTTGTCCTCGCGTACACTTTGCCCGCCGAATTGTTGATAGCTGCAACAAATGTGAACTCCACCTCAGTCAGGAGATACGGACATGGCGTTGACGCGACGACAGTTCTCGAAGTTAAGTGCCCTCAGCCTGGGCGCGGCGCATGTGCCGTGGGCGCTTGCCGGGCAAGAGACGCCGCGAATCGGCTACTGCGTTATCGGCCTTGGCCGCATCGCAGGGCACTTTCTGGAAGGCGTTAAGAACTCGCAACACTCGAAAATCACGGCACTGGTCAGCGGACATCGCGATAAGGCCGAGCGCATCGCGGCGCAGTACGGTGTTCCGCGGGAGTCGATCTATAGCTACGAGGAGTTCGATCGCATCTCACAGAACAAGGCGATTGATGCTGTCTATGTCGCGCTGCCCAACAGCATGCATGCGGAGTACACCACGCGTGCGGCGAAAGCCGGAAAGCACGTTCTCTGCGAGAAGCCGATGGCCATCAGCTCCGCTGAGTGTCAGCAGATGATCGATGCCTGCAAGGCGGTGAAGGTCAAGCTGATGATCGCCTATCGTCTGCACTATGAACCGATCACGCTGAAGACTCTCGAGATCGTGCGCAGCGGGCGAATCGGACCGCTGCAGGCGATGGAGGCCGCGAACGGTTTCAGTATCAAGTTTGGCGAGTGGCGATACACCAAGGCCCTGGGCGGCGGTGGATCACTCTTCGATGTTGGCATCTACTGCCTGAACGCCTTCCGCATGTTCGCTGGCCAGGAGCCTACCAGCTTCCAGGCGGAGGTCGCGACCATCGACCACGATGAACGCTTCAAAGAAGTGGAAGAGAATGTTTCGTGGCTCCTGCGTTTCCCCTCCGGAGCGCTGGCGACCGGCGCTTCCACCTACGGCGGCGATATGGCCGGTTTTTATCGGTTGCACGGCGCGTATGGCTGGCTTCAGGTCGGTACTTATACCTACCAGGGCCAGCATCTCCAGGGGAGATATGCCGAAGAGCCTCATCGGGATGCAAAGCGGATCGATATTGATGAGACCAGCCAGGAGAAGGATCCCATGCACTTTGTGCGTGAGGCCGATCACTTCTCCCAGTGCATTCTGCAGAACACCCAACCGAACACACCCGGGGAAGAGGGTCTCGCCGATCTCCGTTGTATTGAAGCCATCTACAAAGCCGCAGGAGCTCCGCTGCACGTATGAATCGACGTCAATTTCTCTCCAGCACCGGTATCGCGACGATTGCGGCGGGCTCGAAGCCCGCCGCAGCATTTGCAGTACCGCCGAAGCGCGCCACCATGAAGCTCGGCTGCCAGAGCGCTCCGACCAACGATGCACATCTCAAGTACCTGGCACGGTATGGTGTCCGTAATATCTGCGGTTATCCGCAGATCGCCGATGGCCGCATCTATGCGACGGTGGAAGAACTGAGCCGCATGAAGGACCTGGCTCAGAAGAACAACATCGAGATCGACTGCGTAGGACCGCCGGTCCTCACCTCCAGCCACATTGACAGCGAAAAGCATCCGGCAATCATGCTGGCGAAGAGTCCCGAGCGCGATCGCGATATCGAGGACTTCCAGAAGCTCATCCGCAACTGCGGTCAGATTGGTTTGCCCGCAATCAAATACAACATGAGCATCCTTGGTGTGTTGCGCATCGGCCGCGTCCAGGGCCGTGGCGACTGCACCTACAGCCAGTGGAAGCTGTCGGACGCGCATCCCAAGACACCTCTTACCAGTGCCGGGCATGTGAATGCGGAGATGTTTTGGGAGCGCATCACCTACTTCCTTGAACGCGTGGTTCCGGTCGCCGATGAGTACAAGGTTCGCCTGGCCTGTCATCCGCACGATCCCGGTGTTCCGCCGGAGGGATATCAGGGCGTCGACCGTGTGCTGGGCACAGTGGATGGCCTGAAGCACTTCATCACCATTCAGGAGAACCCGTATCACGGTCTCAACTTCTGCCAGGGCACGGTCTCGGAGATGCTGGCCGATCCGGGTAAAGAGATCTATGACGTCATTCGTTACTTCGGTACGCGGAAGAAGATCTTCAACGTGCACTTCCGCAATATCCGCGGCCACCGCAATGACTTTATCGAGGTCTATCCGGATGAGGGAGACGTCGATATGGTGAAGGCGATCCGGGTGTATCAGGAGGTGGAATATCCATATCTGCTGATGCCGGATCACGTGCCGCAGGCGGCAAACGACCCGGACGGGCTGCAGTCGTTTGCGTTCAGCTATGGGTATATTCGCGGGTTGATTCAGTCGCTTGAGGGTTGAGTCGCAATATATTGGGTGGGATATTCGAACGAAGCTCGAACCGGGTGGGAGCCGTGGGCTTCCAGCCCACGGTTTATCGGCTCAATAAAGAAATGGGCTTTCAGCCCGGGGTTTTATCTTCTTCAAAAGGAAGGCCCAGGGCTAAAAAAGCCCATTTACTTCTAGTCCTTTGTCAGCGGGCTGAAGCCCGCTGAACACCCCAGCCAGCAAGCTGGCCGGGGACCCCGCTGCTCCCACCTTCGCAACGATTCGTTTCGGAAAATACCGTTGCTTTTCTATGCATAGATTGTCTACGATACCCAGCCATGAGCAGAAAAGCAGACCTGATGCCGGGAACCCTGGACATGATGATCCTCAAGACCCTGACCCGTGGTCCGTTACACGGCTATGCCATTGCGCAGTCCATCCGGCAGACGTCGGACGAGGTGCTGACGGTGGAAGAGGGTTCGCTGTATCCGGCGTTGCAGCGTCTGCTGCTGGAGGACTGGGTGAAGGCGGAGTGGAAGCGGACACCGTCGAACCGCAGGGTGCGTGTCTACACGCTGACGGCAACAGGCCGTAAACAGCTAGGGGTGGAGCTGTCGCGCTTCGAGCAGATGGTTGCGGCCATTGGGCGGGTGATGCGCGATGTGGAGGTAGAGGGATGAGCGCTTCTGGGCGGTGGATGAATCGGCTGCTGTTTCTGTTTCGGCGTAGCAGGTTTGAGGCTGAGCTGCGGGAAGAGATGGAGTTCCACCGCGAGCAGATCGAAGAAGAGCTGCGGTCTGACGGAACCGCCGGCCCCGAGGCTCACAGAAAGGCTGCCGTCCAGTTCGGAAACACGACCCGCCTGAGAGAACGCAGCCATGACGTTGTGGCCTTCCGTTGGGAGACGGTCGTGCAGGACATCCGCTACGCCGTTCGGCAGATGACTCACAGCCCCGGTTTCGCGATCACGGCAATCCTGATGCTGACGCTGGGTATCGGCGCGAGCGTCACCATCTTTGCGTTTGTGGACGCGGCGCTGCTGCAGCCTTTGCCATATGCTCAGCCTGACCGTTTGATGGATGTGAACGAGAGCCTGGACCTGTTTCCGCGTTCGAATCTGTCTTATCTGGACTATGTGGATTGGAAGAGGATGAATACAGTATTCCAGTCGATCGAGGTCTACGGCTGGAGCGGATATTTATTGCAGACACCGCAAGGGGCGGAGCCGGTTCCCGGGCTGAGGGTCAGCGCGGGCTTCTTCCGCGCCTTGGGAGTTGTGCCGGTGGAGGGAAGAGACTTCCGCCCGGGTGAGGATGCAGTCTCGGAGCAGCCGGTAGGTCTGTTGAGTTATGCCACCTGGCAGAAGCGGTTCGGCGGACAGAGGGACGTCATCGGGCAGACCATGAAGTTGAGCGGGATACCGACTACGATCATCGGTGTTCTGCCTGCCGGATTCCAGTTTGCCCCGCGCGGAACCGCTGAGTTCTTTACATCGCTGCAGCCGACAAACGGATGTGAGCGACGGCGAAGCTGCCATAACCTGTACGGCGTCGGCCGCCTTAAGGATGGTGTGACGGTAGCGGCTGCGCTGGCGGAAATGAAGGGTATCGCGCTGCAGTTGGAGCGCCAGTATCCTGACTCGAATCGCGGACAAGGCGCCAGCGTGATGCCACTGGCGAGGGCCATCACGGGGGATGTTCGTCCGATCCTGTTTGTGCTGTTAGGTGGCGCGGCACTGTTGCTGCTGATTGCGTGCGTGAACGTCTCAAACCTGCTGCTGGTGCGGGCAGAGAAGCGCAGGCAGGAGATGGCGGTGCGTGGAGCTCTGGGAGCCTCGCGGGTGAGGTTGGCAAGACAGTATGTGACCGAAGGCCTGGTTCTGGTGTTGCTGGGAACAGCGGCCGGTACCGCCGTGGCTTTAGTGATGACGCGCGTATTGCTTGCAATGATCTCGAAGGACATGTTGGCCGGTATGCCCTATCTCGCGAGCATGGGGCTGACAGCGCACGTATGGATCTTCACGCTTGCCGTCTCATTGCTGGCGGCAGTGCTGTTCTCAATCGCGCCAATTCTTCGTTTGCCGGTGGCGGCGCTGCGGCAAAGCCTGAGCGACGGAGGTCGTTCCGGTGGAAGTACCTTCTGGCGGCGGCTGGGGGCGAACCTCGTAATCGTGGAGGTGGCGCTTGCGGTTGTTCTGTTGTCAGGGGCCGGTCTGCTGTCAAAGAGCCTATGGAAGATGCTGCACATCGACCTGGGTTTCGATGTCGGTTATCTCGCAACACTGACGGTAGACCTGCCACGGGTGGGATTCGAGAAGGAGGAGCAGCAGAATCAGCTTGCAAACACAGTGCTGGACAAAGTGAGGAGCCTGCCTGGTGTGCAGGCGGCTGCATTGACGACGACTCTGCCCATCAGTTGCAACTGCAATACAGATTGGGTCAGGTTTGTCGGCAAGCCGTATAACGGGGTCCATAACGAAGTAAATAACCGCGAGGTTAGCGCGGGGTTCTTCCAGACACTGCGGGCAAGACTGGTGCGCGGGCGCTTCTTCACAGAAACCGATGACGCCACTCATCCCAAGGTGGTGATCATTAACGAATCTCTCGCGAGGAGGTACTTCCCCGACGAGGACCCCGTCGGCAAAAAAATAGGTGATACCGAGCTGACGGCAAAGTCCCTCCGAACGATTATTGGAGTCGTGGCCGACATCAAGGATAGTGCGCTCGATGCAGAGCAGTGGCCTGCGGAGTATGAATCCTTCGCGCAGGATCCATCGAGATCATTCTCCCTGCTGGTGCGTACCTCACAGCGGCCAGAGTCGATGCTACCGGCGTTGTCGGCTATGGTGCGCGCGCTGAATCCTGAACTCGGCGTGGAAGACGAAACCACGATGGAGCTGCGCATGCATGATTCCCCTTCAGCCTGGCTGCATCGTTCGGCGGCCTGGCTGATGGGCGGCTTCGCGGGCATCGCTTTTCTGCTCAGCATGATCGGACTGTACGGAACGATCTCTTACTCGGTCAGTCAGCGGAAACGAGAGATCGGCGTGCGCATGGCGTTGGGTGCACAGAGGAGCACGATCCACGGCATGATCCTGCGTGAGGCAGGACGGCTGAGCTGCTTCGGCATCGTGGCAGGTGTTGGCTGCTCGATCGCTGCGGCAAACCTGATGGGGTCATTGCTATTCGGTGTGCGGGCGTGGGATGTAGCGACGCTGGCTGCGGTGGTGGTGCTCCTGGCGGCGGCCTCGCTCCTGGCCTGCTATCTGCCTTCCCGGCGGGCCGCAACGGTAAACCCGGTGGAGGCGCTGCGGGCGGAGTAGAAGATTTACTCCAGCCTTATGACGCTGATACCAGCCGGAACATAACACTGATACCCGCCGGAACGGAAGAGAAAATCCGGGTTCTCAGGAGTCACCGCGACGCCGCCCAGCGGTTTCCAGGGCAGAGCGTTTATTCATGATCTGTAGGACAACTGCTTCTCACCCCCCAACATCTCAGTCGCCTGAAACCGGATCGAATAAAGGCCCGGTGAGATTCCTAGTGCTTCCGGCGAAAGGTCGTTCCCCTATGAAAATGCCGCGTACTCTCCCATCGAAATTTGCCGTCACGGCTCTTGCCTGTTGTTTCGCGCTTCCTCTGGTCAACGCGCAAAACGCTCCTGACAACACACGTCAGAACAAAAAAGAGTCCCTTGATGCGGATCAGCAATCGAACGCCAAATCTGATGTCCAGATAACGGCCAGCGTTCGCAAAGCGATCATGGCAGATAAGGATCTTTCAACATACGCGCACAACGTGAAGGTCATCACGAGCAACGGGCGAGTCACACTTAAAGGCCCGGTCGAATCTGAAGAGGAGAAGAACAAAGTCTTTGCCGATGCGACTAGCGCGACCTCTGGCAAAGTGATCAATCAACTGACGGTAAAACAGTAAGCCGCTTGAGACAAAATCAGGCTGGTTCGCCAGCCATAGGAGATACATATGTCCGATAAGAATGTAGCTGTATTCGGTATCTATAAGACAGCAGCCTCAGCGGAGTCCGCTGTCGATCACCTGCTCTCCAGAGGGTTCACAAACTCCGCTATCTCGGTTCTTCTACCGGACGACGAGAGCACACGCGCTTTCGCTCACGAGAAGAAAACCAAAGCTCCAGAGGGCACTGCAACTGGAGCTACTTCCGGTGGACTGATTGGTGGAACATTGGGATTGCTGGCAGGTATTGGAGCTTTAGCTATCCCGGGCGTTGGTCCGCTCATCGCGGCCGGCCCAATTGTCGCTTCTCTGGCTGGGGTAGGTGTGGGTGGCGCGGTGGGCGGTATGGTAGGCGCCCTGGTTGGTCTGGGGATCCCCGAATTTGAGGCAAAGCGTTACGAGGGCGCGGTGAAGGGGGGCGGCACATTGCTTTCCGTTCATTGCTCGACATCCGAGCAAATCGATGTGGCAAAGGCTGCGCTGAAGGAAACGGGCGCGCAGGACGTATCTTCATCGAGCGAGGCAGGCTCCGACACCAAAGCTGACGACCGCCGGACCTACGCCGACAGGCGCGATGTAGCGTGAAGGGGATATGAGCCTCTTCCGGGATAGGCTTTCAAACCTTTTTGCCAAGAGGGTTCCCCGCAATGGTGAACCCTTTTGGATATCATCCTCTGCGTTGCGACTGCCTTCCGTGGCCTTCTTCAGTTCATGTGGCCTCTGGACTCGCTCATCGACAAGACAGAGCGTATTAGGACCCTCCTAGGGTGCGTAGCGGGTGAAGATGAAATCACGCTCTTTAGCTGGCACGTGGCAGGAGTAGCAGTTTTTTAATGCCTCGGGACCATCGGGCTTTCCGTTAGTAAATTGAGCAAAGCCCCAACCGCCGGTGGCGACGTATTGCTTCGAGTCCTTCACCATGAGCTGGATGTTTGTTGGCGCTCCCGCTACGAAGGATTGCTCTTGTCCAAAGGCTTTGTTGTTTTCTTCGGATGGCGTGTATGTCCAGGCGAGGCGAGCGATAATTGCGCCGTCAGGAAAGGGAAGGTCCTTGCGGCGAAACGCGTCTACGGCCTGATCGTTGCCCAGGATGGCACGGAGATCGTTCAGCTTGCCTGCTTCATGCGCGACGGAAATCAGTTTCCAGTCCCGGTAGCGGGCCGGCAGCTCGATGACGGGAGGCGTCGTTTGCGCACGGCCCACCTGCCCCGAAACGTGATGTGCTGACCAAGCGAAGCCAATCATCGCTGGTACGTACGGAGAATGTCAGCATCGTTGCGGTCTTTCGTATAACCTTTTCGAGCCTACCGGGAATCTTCGTCAAGAAACTACCTCTTCATGGACACCATACATCTCATTGATCTTCAACAGCCCCAAGCGTGCTGACACCGGTGGGAGCAGCGGGGTCCCCGGCCAGCTTGCTGGCTAGGGTGTTCAGCCCGCTGATAAAGGCGTAAAAATGAATGGGCTTTCGCCCTGAGCCCTTCCCTGACAGACAGAGGAGGCCCAGGGCTATAAAGCCCATTCTTTTGGAGCTGCTTAACCGTGGCCTAAAGGCCACGGCTCCCACCGGTTCAAGCTTCGCTCGAATAGTTCACCCCGAATATCCCACCCATCGCTATCCACCCCAACGAACAAGTTCGTCGGGGACCGCGGTACGCGATGGATGGGGCACCTAGTGCGCGGGCTAGAGCATTTTCCCTGTTGCTGGGTATCGCGGAAAGGGGCGTGCAGCGGCGTTTTCATTGCGGAAAACGCCCATGGAAGCGGAAGTCCTACATTACACCCGCAGGGAAAATGCTCTAGCCGGAATTCGGCGATACGTCCTGGCTACTGCACGGTTACGGTTTTCTCTGCTGTGTACACATTTCCGTTTGCATCCCACAGTTTGAAGACCAGATCGTGGTTTCCCGTGCCGAGTGCTTGATACGTATCGATGGACGATGAGCCGCCGACGCATCCGGCGTTCTGGATGCATCCGTCGTCCTCGATCGTGAGATGTCCGTCGATATAGAGCTGCGCGGAAGTAGGAACCACCGGCGTATATCCATTCGCCAGGATATGGACCGGGGAGCCGCTGGTTGCGCCGGAGGGTAGACACATATTCGCGGTTCCCAAAGCAGCTGGGCAGACCGGTTCCGGCGTTCCGCTATAGACGTTGATATGGCGCTCGGACCGGAAGTTCAGGCCGGTGTAGTCCCAGGCCTTCACTACCAGGAAGTTGGCGCCGTTGTTCATGGGGAAGCTCTGGTCAAACGAACTTACAGGCTGCGAGTACGTCAGATTTCCATTGGTATAAAGCTGCAGCGCGGTCACCTGATGCGTGTCATATGCATTCGCTTGCACGCGTACCGTGGGGCCTGGCAGATAGGTATTGTCCACCGGCACGCAGACAGTCACCGCTGGATTGATCTGACTGGTCGAACATGGCGCGCGGTTCGTCGCGTTCAGAAAGATCTGCGTTTGCGCCGAGCCCGGCAAGTCCGAAACGAAGTCCATCATGCCATCGCGGTTGAAGTCACCCGCCGTAGGCGCTCCTACACTGTCCGTTGTCGCGACAAACTGCGCCGGAGTCTGGTCATACGAGCCATCCGGATGTCCGAGCCAGACAAATAAACCACTCTGAGCTCCTGTGGTCCTATTCCCTCCAACCAGATCACCGACGCCATCGCCGTTCACATCCACGCCCAGCATACGGTTCGTTGCCTGAATGCCATCCGACATCACCAGTGTTCGCTCGAACAGTCTCTGCTGGCCCTGTCCGTAAAAGGCGATGACACCCTGGCAGGTTGAGTTGCTCCCCTTGATGGTGTCCTGGGTGCCGCAGCTATACGAAAGCAAAATGTCGGCCATCCCATCCTGATTGAGATCGGCAATCGACAATCCCGCGGGAGATGTGAACGCCGTCAGTACAGCTTTGCGGAAGTTCTCATGGCCATCGTTCCACAAGATATACGTTCCTGATCCGGCCGGGTTGCCGATGGTCATCGCAACAATGTTCTGAATGCCGCTATGGTCGAAGTCGCCTGCACCGACGGAGATCACATCCGTGTTTGCTTCCATCGCGATGGTGTTCTGCAAAACGAAACTGCGACCGCTCACGTCATTGAAGATCTCGACATTGCCGGCGATATCGCCAATCGCCACATCAACCAGATGGTCGCCATTGAAATCACCGACGGCGATCGACCGCGGGCTTGTCTGGATCGCGGTAGCAACGGGGCCCGCAAATGTGCCGTCGCCGTTGCCAAAGAACACATCGAAGGTGCCGCCGATGCAAAGCACGGCTACATCCTGAATGCCGTCGTTGTCGAAATCGGCCGCGACCACATCCAGAACCTGAGCGCTGTCCGCGATGCCAATCCTGACCGGCGCCTGGAAGGTGCCGTCGCCGTTACCCAGACGCAGGGTTACATCGGTCGAGTTGGCTCCGCCTCCGTAGACCACGTCCGGTTTGCCATCTCGGTTGAAGTCGGCCTGTGCGCTGGTATAACCGCCGTAGACCGGAGAAGTATCGCGTTTGAGTTGAAAGCTGAGATTCGATTGCGCAGTGGCAATCGCGCTGGTCAATAGAACCAGGGCATAGGCAATTTTGCTTCGCATGGAAGTTACTCCTGAGCAGGCTCTTGAGGGCCCGGGCTGCGGAGTAGGAGAAGTTATCTATGCAGCTTCAGGTTGCCTATCATTCTGGAATTCGTTTGGATGGCCGCTGTTGGATTTTGGGCAGGACGGAATCTGCCTCAAAACGCATGGGTTATCCCGTCTCAATGTCTTGGGTCTAAAGTAAGGTTCCTAACTTAGGATTCGTCCTTGAACAACACCACCATTCCCTGTTATCAGGAGAACCACGCCGGGCTTTCGGCTCGGATCAGGCGATGGATGGTGATCTCGGGGAAGCAGTTGAAGCGTACCGGTGCGATGGAGCAGCCGACACCGACCGAGGTGTAGCCGACCAAGGGACCGTATGTCCACGCGCCCGCCCCCATGGAGCGAGGCAGCTTGGCATCAAGGGTGATCGGAATCGATCCCGGCAGGCAGACCTGGCCGCCGTGCGTATGGCCGCTGAGCATCAGGGAGAAGCCGGCGTGGGCGGCCTGCCGATAGATCTCCGGCGTGTGCGAGAGCAGGATGGAGATGGCGCCGGAGGGAATAGGGCCTGCCGCCTGGTGGACGTTGTCGGCGCGGTAGTAGTGGGCGTCGTCTACACCGCAGAGATAGATCTCCTGGTCTTCGCGGGCGATGACGACCGTCTCGTTCATGAGCATGCGGATGTCCATCTCCTCGATCGCGGGCACCATCCTGACGGAGTCGTGGTTGCCGAGGACAGCATAGACGGGACCTTTGAGATGGCGTCGCACATTCTGCAGGATCTCGAGGGCAACGTCGAAAGGGCCGAAGGTCTGTCCGCGGAAGTCTCCGGTCAGGACACAGAGGTCATAATGCAGGTCAGGCACGACCTCCGCCAGGCGCTTCATCGGTTCGGGGCTCAGGTCCGCGTGCAGGTCGCTGATGTGAAGCACTGAGTAGCCGTCGAAGAGCGAAGGCAGGCGCTCCAGTAAGACTGGATTATTACGGAGGTGAATCTTCTGCGCATTCCGATGTCCCCGGGCATAGAGTCCCGTCCCTTTGAGTACGGCCTTGAACACGCTGTGCAGCGAGTACCAGTTCTCAGGATGAAAGAAGTTGAGCCCATGCCCGAAGATGGCTTCGTGGTCCTTTTCGATGCCCAGCCGCTGGCGCGCGTGCACTTTGCCGAGACGATGTTCCAGCTTTTCCAGGATTTCCCGATCAACCTCTGGACGTGATGCGTGGCTCATACCGGCCCTCAAAAAGGCAAGATTTCTTGAACGGTACTATACACGCCCTCGATGGATGGAATGCGATGTGCGGATGTGATGTGCGGATGTTTGGCGAGGTCGACCGACCGCCCTGAAACGCCCGAGCATTTTCCCTGTGGGAGTTATGCAGGGTTTCAGCCTGGGGGCGTTGCCCAGGCTGGTGGAATGCCCCTTCAGCGCTTTTAATCTACAACTCTCCGTATCCGCACACACGCCGCTCGCTTCCGGGCACGTATCTTTGAGGTGAACTCTTCCGGCTCCTCTTGACGAACTAGAGGAAAGGCGTATCTTTGTCCTCTAGAGGAACTAGAGGAGAGATTCGATGTCCGTACCGAAGGCAGAGCCGGGTGAGATTGTTCAGGGAACGCTCGAGATGTTGATTCTCAAGACACTGGCGCTTGAACCCATGCACGGGTATGGCGTCGGGTTGCGCATCGAGCAGATGAGCGACGGCGTCTTTCGCGTGAATGCGGGCTCTCTGCTGCCTGCTCTGAGCCGCATGGAGCGTAGCGGCTATGTGAAGACCCAGTGGCGTAGTACGGAGAACAACCGGCGCGCGAAGTTCTACGAGATCACGGCGAAGGGCCGGAAGGCATTGCAGCAGGAGAAAGAGCAGTGGGGGCGGCGGATCTCCGCCATTGCACGCATCCTTGATGCGTAGTTGGGAAGCGTAGTCCGGGAGCGTAGTGGGGATGCGTAGCAGGGAACCGTAATTCCGTTCAAAGGACTCTCTATGAGTTGGCTGACGAATCTCGTGATGGGAATCAGGGCTCTGTTTCAACGGAGCCACGTGGAACGCGAGCTGGACGAGGAGCTGCAGGCCTATGTCGAGGCCGCGACCGAAGACAAGCTGCGCAAGGGAATGAGTGCAGATGCGGCCCGCCGTGCGGCGATGGCAGAACTGGGCAGCAGCAACGCCGTGAAGCACAAGGTCTGGTCGTCGCGGTGGGAGTCGTCTGTCGACAATCTTTTTCAGGATCTGCGTATCGGTCTTCGCTCGCTGATGAGGCGGCCCGGTTTTACCGCTGTGGCCGTGGTCTCTCTTGCTCTTGGCATCGGGGCGAACAGTGCGATCTTTACGCTGATCGATCAGGTCCTTCTGAAGAAGCTGCCGGTGAAGGATCCTCAACAACTGGTTGCCTTTGGAGACTCGGTGTATGGCGGAGTCGCCGGCGGCATCGATCTTGGGGCGTTCGGCGGCTACTTTCCCTGGGATTTCTCCCGGCAGTTAGAGATGAATCCCGGACCGTTTCGGGGAATCGCCGCATACGGAAGTTTTTCGAACAAGACGAGCGTTCTCGCGCCAGATGCAGTGGGATCCGGAGCTCCCGCTATACTTGCGCAGGCGACACTGGTCTCCGGCAACTACTTTCATGTGCTTGGTGCGCAGCCGTTGCTTGGACGGGCCATTCTGCCCGCTGACGATGCCGTTCCGGGCAGCGGTGCAGTCGTGGTTGTCAGTCATCATTTCTGGCAGAGTGCACTGTCGTCCGATCGTGCCATTATCGGCAGACCACTCACGATCAATGGCACACCGTTTGAGATCGTGGGTGTGATGCCTGAGGCGTTTCATGGATTCCGGCAGGAAGTTGAGCCGACCGATCTATGGACGCCCGTCAGCATGCAGCCCGCGGTGTTGCAGCACCCATCCATGCTGATGCCGCAGTCGGGCCTGTACTTCCTGCATCTCTTTGGACGATTGAGCGAACAAGCATCCACAAGTAAAGCCGGAGTTCTCGAAAGCCAGAACTGGCTGAATCGGCAGGTCCGTCTCGGCGTCCTCGCCAGAGACGGAGGCGTCATTACTCCGGAACGCCGCAAGGAGATCGAGCGGACAAATGTGCCCCTGGTGCCGTCAGCGACGGGGGTGTCTCTGGTTCGCAGCCAATATGGCGACTCGCTCAAGATTCTGATGGCGGTCGTGGTCGTAGTGCTTTTGATCGCCTGTGCGAACCTGGCCAACTTTCTGCTCGCTCGCGGAGCGGCGCGGCAGCGTGAAATCGCAACCCGGCTGGCCCTTGGCTCCAGCCGCGCACGTGTCATCAGGCAGAGTCTTATGGAGGCGATGTCATTGTCGCTCTTCGGTGGCGCCCTGGGACTTGGCCTGGCTTTCGCAGCAACGCGCGCGTTGATCGCGTTCGTAAGCCAGGGGAGCGGAGAGACAGCCATGAGTGCAGCGCCGAATACGGCGGTGCTCGGTTTCACGTTCGGCATCTCAATGGTCACAGCGCTGTTGTTCGGGCTCGCGCCTTCTACGGTTGCGGCGCGCCTTGGAGAGCGCGGGTCGCTCAACACGGCTGTACGAACCGTTCAAGGAGGCGGAGGCAGAGCCTCACGATTCTGGCCGAAGACGCTGATCACTGCCCAGGTGATGTTGTCGCTGCTTCTTCTGGTAGGGGCCGGTTTGCTGGTGCGCACGTTACGTAACCTGCAGCACCAGGATTATGGGTTTGAGCGAACGCATCTATTGCTGGCATCCATCGATCCAAAGCTTGCCGGATATCAACCGCATCAGGTGCCGGCGCTGCATCAACATCTTCTCGAGCGGCTCTCCGCGATCCCCGGTGTTCGTTCCGCTGCGTTATCGGCGGCCCCGCCGATCAGTGAAGGTGTATGGAGCTCCAGTATCTCGCCGGCGGGCTACACTCCCGCTCCCAAAGAGAACATGGTCTCAGTGCTGAATCGAGTCTCCGGCCGATACTTCGAGACTGCCGGCATTACGATCGTCGCAGGACGTGGCATTACACCCGAAGATACCGCCGGCAGTCTGAAGGTTGCGGTGATCAGCGAATCGATCGCAAAACGCTACTTCCCTAGGGGCGAGGCGATCGGCCGCACCCTCACATTAGGTATTGATAGCGTGCGTGGCCCATGGCAGATCGTCGGAATCGTGCGGAATACGAAATCCGGAAATCCGCGGGAGACCGAACCGGTACGCATGACCTACATCCCGTTGGCGCAGATCGATCCCTATGCGCCTCTCCCATCCGGCGGAACAACAACAGCTACAGAAGCGAGCACTACCGTGCGGGAGGAGAACCAGGATCGCTATGCCTATACCATCCTGCTTCGAACGACTGGCGATCCGGCAAAGACAATTGCCGATCTCAGAGCCGCGGTTGCGTCGATCGATTCCAAGCTGCCGTTGTTGAGAGTTATAACTATGGAAGAGCAGGTATCGAGCCTGATCGCGAACGATCAGTTGATCTCAATGCTTACGGGCGCTTTTTCCATTCTCGCCTTACTGCTGGCGGCGATCGGCCTGTATGGCGTGATGAGCTACCACGTCGTTCAGCGCACGACAGAGATCGGTGTCCGCATTGCCCTCGGTGCGCAGCTTCAGACGGTGTTGTGGATGATCCTGAAGGAGTCCCTGATGCTATTGGCCATAGGTGTGTGTCTCGGATTGCCGCTCACGTTGCTGGTGACTAGAAGTATCCGAAGCCAGCTCTTTGGGCTGAGCGTCCTGGATCCGCTCACGTTTGCGATAGCGATCGCTGTCGTTGCCGGAATGACGGTGTTTGCAACCTGGCTTCCGGCGCGGAGGGCAGCCAGAATCGATCCCTTGACGGCTCTTCGATACGAATAGGAACGCGCCTTTCCACCCCAACGAACCGAGTTTGTCGAGGACCCCGGCCTTCAGTGCTTTTGGTCAGCGTCTGGTTCAAAAGCTTGCGGCTTCAACCCTTCGATATTCCTGCGGGAACCCTGGAACTCAGATTCTGGACCGGAGGCCGCCGTTGTGGTGTGCTTGCCGCAGCCATTGACGCGGAACTCTGACTCGCTGAGGGGAGGAGTCCGGAGTTGGCGGAGTGGTCTTTTTGGACATTCGGCATATAACACGCGGGCAAATCACCCGTCTTATGCTGGGTATGGCAGCGATGGCGAGACGAAGAAATAGCCTCGGAGTGTTGGTATATCAAATAGTTACCTATGTGTTTTTCCCGAAAAATAAGGTAAGCTGAGAAACCTTTCCGATGAAATGGGTTATACCGGTTGAACCTCTTCATCCCCGCAGAGTATATGCAGAGCAAATATTGACTCCCCCTCATCTCTATATAGGAACGACATGATCAAACTTCTGAAGATGATGCGCGACAATCAGGATCGAATCCTGACTGACTGGCTGAATAGCCTCAAGACGGCCGCACGGCGGCGTGACCTGGTAGGCGACGCTGAGGTCAAGGAGCACTCCAGGAAGATTTTGACTCTGATTTCAAATCCACCTCCGAACACCGTACTGGAGGACTTTTCGTCCGAGGGCTGGCAGACGGTGCGAGATCAGTTGCTGGAGATCTCCATCTCCCGTGTAGCGCACGGCTCCTCTCCTTCTGAGACGGCGCAGTTTTTGCTGTCGCTGAAGCCGGTGATGTTCCAGCTTATCCGGGAACAGTTGACGACCGCGCCGGACGAGCTGTTCCACGAGATTGATGTTACGAACAATTTTGTTGACGCTATGGCGCTCCATATTGCGGAGAGTTATATCCAGAGCCGAGACAAGGTAATTGCGCGCCAGCAGGAAGAGATGTTGGAGCTGTCGACGCCGGTGGTCATGCTGTGGGACGGCATTGTGGCCCTGCCAGTCATCGGTACGCTGGACAGTTCGCGGGCGCAGATGGTGATGGAGTCGCTGCTTCACGCGATTGTTCAGACGAACTCGCGTTTTGCCATTATCGATATCACCGGAGTGCCGACGGTGGATACGCTGGTAGCGCAGCATCTGTTGAAGACGATTACAGCGGCGCGGCTGATGGGCGCGGAGTGCATTCTGAGCGGCATCCGTCCGCAGATTGCGCAGACGATCGTGCATCTGGGCATCACCCTGAACGACGTAGTGACTCGTTCCAAGCTGTCGGACGCCTTCCGTCTGGCGCTGGAGCGTAGTGGTCGCATGGTGGTGCAGAAAGCCGGCCACGCGCCGGTCGTTGCTCCTGTCGCCGGGGTGTCGTAATGGAACGCATTCCGATTCTTCGTATCGGCAGTCTGCTCCTGGTAACGATCCAGGTGGATCTTTATGACGATCTGGCGCTGCAGTTGCAGGACGACCTATCGACCCGTATTGCGGATCTGGGAGCAACGGGGGTGTTAATCGATATCTCTGCACTGGAGATTGTCGATTCCTTCATCGGACGAACGCTTGCTAATATTGCTGCAATTGCGCGCGTTCTGGATGCGGAGACGGTCGTTGTCGGCATGCAGCCTGCGGTTGCAATCACGCTTGTGGAACTGGGAATGTCATTGCCCGGAATTCGCACGGCCTTGAACGTCGACCTGGGAATGGAGTATCTGCGGCGGGTGGCGACAGGTGGAGACGGTGTCGGAACAGATCATTACGCGGAGTGAGGTCCTGCCGATCAGGACTCAGATCGATCTGGTTCACGTGCGGCAGCGGGTGCGAACCTGGCTGTCGGAAGAGCGTTTCACCCTGATCGATCAGACCAAGATCGTGACTGCCGCCAGCGAGCTGGCGCGCAACGCACTGGAACATGGCGGCGGCGGCCAGATGGAGATGTCGCTGCTCGCCGTCGGTGCGCGGAAAGGAATACGGCTTAAATTCTCCGACCAGGGCCCGGGCATCGCGGATATCACCATGGCTCTGAAGGATGGTTACACCACAGCAGGGGGGATGGGACTCGGCCTGGGCGGCAGCAAGCGGCTGATGAGCGAGTTCGATATTCAGTCGTCCCCCGGGGCTGGGACCGTCGTGACTGTAACCCGCTGGAAGTAAGCTATGTCCGTGTCACATCAACGGATTCCGATCCTGGTGAATGACCAGAGCTACATTGGTCACGCGCGGCGTCAAGCGGCGGCGATCGCAGAGTCGCTCGCCTTCAGCGAGACCGCGGCCGGGAATCTTGGGATTATCGTCACCGAAGCTGCCCGCAACATCGCGCTGCATGCCGGCAGTGGGGAGATCGTGCTGGCCCCGTGGACGATGGATGGGTATGTGGGGGTGGACGTGGTGGCCCTGGACCGCGGCCCTGGAATTGCCGATATCGAGCGGGCTTTGGAAGATGGCTTCTCCACTGCGGGTACCGCGGGAACGGGACTGGGGGCGATGCGGCGGCTGGCGCAGGAGTTTCAGGTCTATTCCATCCCTCGAGCGGGAACGGTTGTCTTTGCCCGTGTCTTTGCCAGACAGATTACGGATATGACCGTGGTCCGTGGAATCAGCCGTGTAGGCGTTATGAACCTTCCAATGCAGGGAGAGGTGCATTGCGGCGATGCCTGGAAGGTTATTCGCGCGGGCGGGAGAAGCCTTTGCATGGTCGCCGACGGTCTGGGGCACGGGAAGGATGCCGCCCTGGCGTCCGGCCGTGCTTGTGAGGTTCTGGAGCAGAACCCCGGCCTTTCCCCGGAAGATCTTCTGGGTGAGATGCATCGGGCATTGCGAAAGACACGGGGAGCAGCGGTTTCGATCGCAACGCTCGATGGTCAGCGGACTCTGCACTATGCCGGCGCGGGCAATATTTCGGGAGTGCTCCATGCCGGCAGATCCCATCAGAACCTTGTCTCGATGAACGGAACGGTCGGGCATACGGTGAATCGCGTACGTGAGTTCCTGTATACATGGGAAGGAGAGGCGACTCTCATTCTGTATTCCGACGGTCTTAGCTCCCGCTGGACTCTAGAGCAATATCCAGGTCTGCTCGGAAAACACCCTGTCCTGATTGCCGCGGTGCTCTATCGCGATCATTGCAGGGGCCGTGACGATGTCACGGTCCTGGTTGTACGTATTTGACCTGTATGGAAAACAATCAGCGGCTACCTATTTATGCCATCCCCCTGCGTTATGACCGCAACGTGATGCACGCGCGGCAATATGCCCGCGATGTCGCGGCACTACTGGGATTCAGCTACCAGGAGCAGGTACGGTTGGCGACCGCAACCTCTGAGCTGTCGCGGAATGCCTTTCGCTATGCCGGGGGAGGAACGGTCACGTTTCTGCTCACCAGGCGGCGGCCGCAGATCCTGATGGTGGTGGTGGAAGACAATGGCCCTGGAATTTCGAACCTGGACGAGATTCTGGATGGCCGCTATCAGTCAATGACTGGCCTGGGCAAGGGAATTACAGGAACGAAAAATCTGATGGATCACTTCCGGATTACCTCATCGCCCTCCGGCACGGTGGCGGAGGCAGGCAAGCTGCTGCCTGGAGTACAGCCGCTCTATGATGAGGCCGCGGTCATGAAGATCGCCGGCGAATTGATTCGCAAGAGCGTCGCCGACCCTTTCCAGGAGTTGGAACGGCAGAATCAGGAGCTGTTGCGGGCACTTGCGGAAGTCCGTGAGAAGCAGGCGCAGTTTGTCGAGCTGAATCGCAAGCTGGAAGAGCTTTCACTGCAGGACCCATTGACCGGTGTCGCCAACCGGCGTTCATTCGACCGCGGACTCGACCGCGAGTGGAGCGGCGCCATGCGTACGCAGCAGCCGCTCGCGCTGTTGATGATCGATGTCGACTTCTTCAAGCTGTTGAACGATCGGCATGGGCATCGCTATGGAGATGAGGCGCTAATACTGCTGGCAGCGGCGCTGCAAAAGGCACTGCCGCGCAGCAGCGATCTAGTTGCTCGTTATGGCGGGGAAGAGTTTGCCGCGGTGTTGCCCTTCACCAGCGCAAGCGGGGCTGCTGAAGTGGCTGCCAGAATGCATGCAGCGCTTGAAGCGCAGCAGATCGCGCTTGAAACTCCGATCGGATCTACTGTGACCATCAGCATTGGAGCGGCAGTCTGCGAGCCGCCGTACGATGAGTCGATTGCACGGCTGGGATACGGCGTACTGGTAGAGGCTGCTGATCGCGCGCTTTACCTGGCGAAGGAGAAGGGCCGCAACCGGACGGAGTTCGGAGAGGTCATCGCTCCGGCGTGAGGGAGATTTCCTAGGGCGCATCGGCAAATTCGGTCAGCGTTTTTGTTAGAAGTTTTGAGTATTCCTGGCTTAACCTTCCCTGCCCGGGTGCTCCACCCTCGCAACGCTAGGGTGGGCGAGGGTGCCACAGATATTCGGGCTGCACTCGAAGCAAAAGCCGTCGCGCGTAGCGCGATACACCACATATCCCAGCCTGAACGGTTGTGCCTTTCCTTGCCCACCCTAGAGCATTTCTCCTGTTGCTGGGTAGCCCGGAAGGGGAGTGCAGCGGCGTTTTCATTGCGGAAAACGCCCATAGATACGGAATCCCTACACTACACCTACAGGAGAAATGCTCTAGCGTTGCGAGGGTGGGGCACCCGGCAGGATAGGAGCTGAAGACCCTATGGATTTCAGCCAAGGCTAATTTGTCGATAAACCCTCGCATTCAAAGGAATAAGGGATTCGACAAGATGATTGTCGAAGCCCTTCCAGTTTCAGACGAGCTTCTTTTCCCTGGGACTAACAAGCAGGTCCTCGATGCGGATGGGCAGGTTTCTGACGCGGATACCGGTGGCGTGGTGCACGGCGTTTGTGATAGCGGCCGCGATGCCGGCCAGGCCGATCTCGCCGACTCCGCGGGCGCCGAGCGGGTTGAGGTTGAAGTCCGGGTAGTCGAGGAAGGTTACGTCGATGGCGGGGCAGTCGGCGTTGACGGCAACGATGTAGTCCGCCAGGCTGGCGTTGATAGGAGCACCGGAGCGCTGATCGTACTCCGTCGCCTCCAGCATGGCCATGCCGACGCCCATTACTACCGCGCCTTCGATCTGGTTGCGTGCAGCGCGAGGATTCACCATGCGGCCGGCGTCGATGACGGTGACGACACGGCTTACACGCAGCCGCGCGATCTCCGGTTGCCAGGTAACCTCGGCAAACTGTGCACCGTAGCTATGGAAGGAGAATTTCTGGTTCGGGTCACCCAAAAGCCCGGTCGATTTTCCTGTGCCGCTGACAGAACGGACGTTGGCTGCCTTGAGGATCTCGGCGAAGGCAAGTGCGCCCGAGGTCTGGCCCTTCATGCGGACAACGCCGTCGACGAATTCGAGTTCGTCAGCGCTCTTGCCTTTGAAGGGGCAGCCATCGGTCTTGGTTGCGAGCGAGAGCAGCTGCTTGCTCGCCTGCTGTGCGGCCTGTAAGGCCGCAGGAACAACAGAAGCGGTTGCCCAGGAGCCACCGCTGATCGGTCCGGGAGGAAGCGAGGAGTCACCCATAACGACATCCGTTCGCTGCAATGGAAGTCCGGTCTCGTGAGAGACCATCTGCGCAACGGCCGTGTAGGTGCCGCCGCCGATGTCCTGTGTACCGCAGGTAACGCGCGCGGTGCCATCCTGCCGCAGCTCGACGTTGACTTCAGCATCGGTGCGGGTGGCGATCCAGGCGCACGCGCCGACGCCCCAGCCGAGAGTTCTTCCTTCTTCATCTTTCATTAAGCCAATGGCGGGATTGCGCTTAGCCCAACCGAACTTCTCCGCGCCGACGGTGAGGCACTCTTTGAGGTGGCGTGAAGAGAAGGGCTTTCCGATGCTTTCGTCCCTCTCCGGTTCATTCAGAAGGCGAAGCTGTACGGGATCGATGTCGAGCTTGATGGCGAGCTCGTCCAAGGCGGATTCGAGTGCGTAGAGACCGGGCACAGCGCCGGGACCGCGCATGGAGGTTGGGGTACCGACATTACGGCGGACCAGGCCGGAGGTGGCAAGGACATTCGGGCAGGAGTACATGAAGCCGGTGGATTCGGCGCAGCCCTCGTCGTAGTCGTCGAGCATGGAGGTGTGATTGACGTAGTCGTGCCGGATCGCGAGCAGCTTGCCCGATTTATCCGCAGCGAGCTGAACGCGTTGGTCGATGGTGGGCCGGTGGCCGACGCTCTGGAACATCATCGAACGGCTGACGACAAGCTTGACTGGACGATTGAGGTTGCGTGCGCTTGCGGCGGCGAGCATCGCATGCGGCCACGGCCACAGCTTTCCGCCAAAGCCGGAGCCGAGGAAGCGGCTAATGACCTGCACGTTCTCCGGAGGAACGCCGAGCATGGCGGCCATCACGTCGCGATGGTTCACGACAGCCTGCGAGGTCTCGTAGAGCGTGAACTTGCCATCCTTGTAGACCGCTACCGATGCGTGCAGCTCAATGGGATTATGTGTCTCGGTTGGAGTGGAGTAGACGGCATCATGTTTGTAGGTTGCGCGGGCGAGAACTGCGGCGGCGTCGCCACGTTTGGTGACTTCTTTGGGTTTGCCTGCGACTGTGGGAGTGTCGAGAAGTTTGTCGTTGGTATTGTGCGGAGTCTTGGCGTAGGTGACCTTCACGGCTTCGGCTGCGGCGCGCGCCTGTTCCACCGTGTGTGCGACGGCAACGGCAACGTACTGGCCGTAGTAGGAGACGGTCTCGTCTTCGAGTGGGGGCCGCCGCTCATCCAGGATCATGCTGAGGCCGGCCGACGGCGGTGTGCGATAGAGGGGACCGATGTTCTTGTGGGTGTAAATGGCCAGCACGCCGGGCATCTTCTCGGCTGTGGATGAGTCGATGCCGCTGATGGTTCCGCTGGCGATGGTCGCGGTGACCGGCCAGGCATAGACCAGGCCAGGGAAGTGGTGGTCAGAGGAGTACATGGCCGCGCCGGTGGTCTTCAGCGGTCCATCGATGCGCGGCGTGGGTACACCGACGATCTTGCTCTCAGTAACGGGCTGTGGTGTCTGCTGTTCCATCGGGTTCCTCCTTATGCGTGACGAGTGACTTCGGCGAGTGCGTGGGTGAGGCAGCGCTTTGCGAGCTCAACCTTGAAGCCGTTCTGCGACTGCGGACGAGCTCCGTGCAATGCAGCTTCTGCCGCCGCGCGGAAATTGGCCGGTGTTGCCACTTTGCCTTGCAGTGCTCTCTCAGCTTCGAGGCTGCGCCAGGGCACGGTCCCGACTCCACCCATGGCGACGCGAACGAAGTCGATGCGGCCGCCGCTCTGTTTGACTACAACGGCCGCAGAAGCAAGGGCGAACTCGTAGGAAGTGCGGTCGCGCAGTTTGAGGTAGTAGCTCTTCGCCCCCGCGGGCAGGGCCGGGATGGCGACATGGGTGACGAGGTCGCCGGGTTCGAGAACCGTCTCGCGTTCCGGCGTATTGCCGGGCAGCAGATAGAACTGCGCGATCGGGATAGTGCGTTCTCCCTTTGCGCCGGTGACGTGGATGGTGGCGTCGAGCGCAGCGAGAGCGACGTTCTGGTCAGAGGGGTTGGAGGCGATGCACTGGTCGCTGGTGCCGAGGATGGCCATCATGCGGTTGTGTCCACCGATGGCGGAGCAGCCGGTGCCGGGCTGACGTTTGTTGCAGCCATAGGCGGTATCGCGATAGTAGACACAGCGTGTCTTCTGCAGCAGGTTGCCGGCGGTAGTGGCCATGTTGCGGAGCTGGGTGGAGGCTCCGCTCAGGATCGCGAGTGAGAGCACGGGGAACTGCGTCTTCACGGCGTCGTGATAGGCGACGTCGGTGTTGCGGGCGAGCGCGCCGATCTTGAGGCCGCCATTGGCGGCAGGCTCGATGGCGGTGAGGTTAAGTCCGTTGATATCGACGAGCTTTGTTGGAGTCTCGACGTTCAGCTTCATGTAGTCGACGAGATTGGTGCCACCGGCAATGTAACGGACAGACGCGCCTTGTTGAGCGGTGGAGGAAGAGGACTGGGCTTTGACCGCGTCCTGAATGCTATTGACGGAGATGAGATCGAAGGGCTGCATGGCCTGGTTCCTCCTTATGCGTGGCGACGGACGGACTGCACGGCAGCGACGATGTTGGGGTAAGCGCCGCAGCGGCAGATGTTGCCGCTGAGTGCCTCCTTCACGTCGGTGTCGGCAGTGCCCCAGGGTTCATGCAACATGGCGACGGCAGACATAATCTGTCCGCTGGTGCAGTAGCCGCACTGATAGCCATCGTGCTCGACGAAGGCGGCCTGCATGGGATGCATCTTCTGCGGTGTACCCAGGCCTTCGATAGTGGCGATCTCAGCTTTCTGGTGCATGGCGGCGAGGAGGAGACAGCTATTAGCGCGACGTCCGTCGACGTGGACCGTGCATGCGCCGCACTGGCCGTGGTCGCAGCCCTTCTTCGTACCGGTTAGGTGCAGGGTCTCGCGCAGGGTGTCGAGCACGGTGGCGCGAGGGTCGATACGGAGCTGATGTGTTTCTCCATTCACCTTGAGGGTGATGGGAATGGTTCCTGGAGTCTCGGGCATGGCGGGGTCTCCCTGCGGCTGAGGCCGCTCGGGTTCCGCAGATGCCACTACCGGAGCAACGGTTGCCGCAGCGGTGGCGACGCCCATAGCGCCCGCGCGCGAGAGGAAAGAACGCCGGCTGAGTTTTTCAAGCGAGGTAAGGGGTTTGGATGCGTCATCAGTGTGCTCTGCCATCGTGTGCCTCCTGGACTAACGATCGTCTGGATGGATTCCGCGAACGTATGCTGGACGCCGAGGGAACAGCAGCGTCGACGAGAGCTTCTGCGATGGAAGCCCTTCTGAACACCGACGACGTGCGCGGAAAAAAACCTTGAGCTGCATCCGGATAGATGCCGCTAAGTCTCCTAGCGATTGAGGCTACGCCAGAAAAAGCAGAGAGCGGTATCCCGATCCTGCCGTTTTTTTGCCTATTTCTCCGGGGT
Organism: Terriglobus sp. 2YAB30_2; assembly: GCF_052114765.1. Classification (NCBI taxonomy): domain Bacteria; kingdom Pseudomonadati; phylum Acidobacteriota; class Terriglobia; order Terriglobales; family Acidobacteriaceae; genus Terriglobus; species Terriglobus sp. 2YAB30_2. The sequence goes on along the minus strand of NZ_JBFRFJ010000014.1, from coordinate 24,585 downwards.
GCAGCAACGATGAATGGCGATGCTGCTTACTCATAGCGCAACGCCTCCATGGGGCTGACGCGGGAGGCGCGGCGGGCGGGTAGCCAGGCTGCAGGCAGAGCGATGGCGAGCAGGGCAACAATGGCCAGCACCAGGCTGAGTGGCTCGGTTGGCTTCAGACCGTAGAGCAGGCTCTGCAGCAGCTGGTTGGTGGCCAGGGTGAGCGCGCCTCCCAGGGCAATACCGGAGACAACGAGCAGGACGATCTCGCGCATGATCATCCAGCCGACGCTGGAACGGGCGGCGCCGAGAGCCATGCGGATGCCGATCTCATTGGTGCGTCGGCTGACGAGATAGCTCATCAGTCCGTAGATGCCGATCGCGGACAGAAAGACGGCGAGCAGGGCGAAGAAGGTTGAAAGCTGGGCAACAAGAGTCTGGTTGGTGATGCTGCGTTCGATCACGCGGTCGAGCGTAGTAACGCGGTTGATGGTGAGGGTACGGTTTATGGAATGAATGGTGTTCTGTACATCTTTGGAGACCGCATTGAAGTCGCCGGTGTAGCGGACGGCGAGCGTGCCATAACCCCACGGATGCTGCGGATTGGGAACGTAGTCGATGTACTGGCGATGCTCCTGCAGATTGCCGAATTTCACGTCTTTCACCACGCCGACGACCTCAACATCGTTTCTGGGCTCGGGATCTTTCCCGATGTAGATGTGACGGCCGATCGGATTGACGCCGGCGGGAAAGAGATCGCGCACCATGCTCTCGCTGAGGATGATGACCTTGTGCGAGGTTGCCGTGTCCTGCGGGCCAAAAGTGCGGCCGGCGAGCAGTGGGATCTGCATGGTATTGAAGTAGCCATTACTAATGACGTTGTGTTTGATGTTGACCGCATCGTTGTAGGCGGTTCCGGGAATATTGAGTGAAGTGTTCCAGCTTCCTTGATGGAAGGTGAACGAAGCAAAACCGGCGCCGTGCACCCCAGGTATGGCGGCGACGCGATCTTCGATCTGGGAAAACATGGAGATCATGCGTGGGTCTTCGCCTTTCAGGCCGAGGACCGAGGAATCCATGTTGACGAGCATTACACCGTCGCGGGGGAAGCCGGTGTCGACGTGCGTGAGGTTAACCAGGCTACGCAGGAAGAGAACGGAGGCGACAGCCAGGACGAAGGATATGGAGACTTGCGCGATGATGAGCACTTTGCCAAGGACATTCCGCGTTGCAACGTTGGCGCTGCTGCGGCCATCTTTGAGGGCTCCGGTCACCTCGCCTTGGGAGGCACGCAACGCCGGCACGATGCCGAAGAGCACGGCCGTTCCAACGGTAACGGCAAGCGAGAAGCCCAGCAATGGCAGGTTAAGCGAAACGTCGATGGGGATAAGGTCGGCGTCAGGGCCGCCGGAGATCATGCGCAGCAGCATGCGGTCGGCGACGACAGCGAAGGCGATCCCCAGCAGGCCTCCAGCTAGTGCAAGGATCACGCTTTCGGTGAGGAGCTGGCGGACGAGACGCAGGCGCTGCGCTCCGAGCGCCTGGCGTACTGCGAACTCGCGAGCACGTGCGGTGGAACGCGCCAGGAGAAGGTTGGCGATATTGGCGCAGGCGATCAGCAGCACCAGGGCGGTGACGCCCATCAGGAGCTTCAATGGGTCGGAGAACTGGTGACGCAGCCCGGAGATGCCGGTTGCAATTGGTGTAATCGCAACGTGAGCCGTTTGTAGATGAGACAGGTTGTAGTTATTGAGCCTGGCATCGGGGAAGCCGCGAGTGATCTGTTGATACAGGACATTGATCTCGGCTTCGGCCTGCGCGTGCGTGACTCCGGGTTTCAGACGGCCGAAGATGAGATTGGACTGGTAGAAGTTGTCTTTATAGCCCTTGTAGTGAGCAGGCAGCGAGTTCATCATCGCCATCGGTATCCAAAGGTCGGGCGCATGTCCGACGGTGATGCCGAAGAAGCCAGGAGGGGCGACGCCGATGATGGTGAAGGTGGTGTCGGCGAATTTGACAGTGTGGTTGAGGACATCGGGCGCTCCGGCAAGCGCGGTCTGCCAGAAGGCATAGCTGATGACGGCGACGGGATGTGCGCCTTCGTTGGTGTCATCGGCCGCGGTGAGAAGTCGGCCCACTACGGGCTCTACGCCGAGTGTAGAGAAGAAGGTTCCGGAGACGAGGTCGGGAGAGAGGATCTCCATCTGATCGCGGCGATCGATGGTGCCATGCGCCTCACCGTTGAAGCTGAGGACGGTGGCTACTTCGGAAAAGACCGCGTTCTTGCTGCGGAGCTGCGAGAAGAAGGAATAGGAATAGAGAGTGGTGGAGCCGTACCGATCGGTGACTCCGTTCTCATCCCCGTCGCCGAGGATGAAGAGCTGCCCTGGAGCTTTGACGGGCAGCGAGCGCAACACGATGGCGTCGAGAAAGCTGAAGATAGCGGTGTTCGCGCCAATGCCGAGAGCCAGCGAGAGTAAAGCGACGCAGGTGAGCCCGGGGGAGCGCAGCATGGAGCGCAGACCGTATAGCGTGTCCTGTGCAAAGGACTCGAGCCAGCTCCATCCCCAGGCGGCGAAACTCCGCTCGCGCAGAACGGTGTTGTTGCCAAAGCGCCGACGGGTTTCGCGATGTGCCTGTTCAGGGGCAAGGCCGGTGGCGACCTGCTGCTGCTCACGCAGCTCAAGATGGAGACGCATCTCCTCTTCGAGGTCGGCATTAAAGCGGGAGCGATGGAAGAGCATGCTGAGGCGGCGGAGAAGCTGGCGCATGGTGGTCTCCTTGGCGAAGCGGAGGTGCGATCAGGCAGGCTGCAGCACGGCGGTAATCGCGCCGTAGATACGGTGAAAGTGCGAAAGCTCAGTGGCGAGCTGTTTGCGGCCGGCGGCGGTCAGCCGGTAGTAGCGCGCGCGGCGATTGCCGGCGGTCGTGCCCCACTCGGCGGAGACCCATCCCTGGACCAGAAGCCGCTGTAATGCCGGATACAGGGAGCCCTCTTCCACCTGCAACACATCGCCGGAAGTATGCAGGATCGACTCGGCTATCTCGTAGCCATGCATCTCGCCATGGCGCGAAAGGGTGTTGAGGATCAGAAGGGAGAGGGAGCCGGGCGGAATGTCGTTGGGCTTCACAGAATGCTCCTTACTGCCATAGACAAACTATGGCAGTAAGAATGGATGACATAGGCAGACTATGTCAATGGGCTTTTGTTCTCCCTAGCTGCCGATGCAGCCACACACCATAAAAGGTCAACATGATCCAAAGCAGGCTTATGAAGCTAACGAGAGTCTCTGAGGCAAAGACATTAAAGCCTCTGAAACGATGAAGAAAGCCAGTTCCATATTCCGCGCGTATGAACGCACCTGCACACGCCAAAGCTGCCATCGACAAAAGCGGACGTCTTACTGCGGGTGTCTGCCGATGCGAAGTGGTAAACACCCAGCGGCGCCATAGCACTGCGAGCACGCACAACCCGAGCGCAGTACTGACATATTGAAGGAGTTTAAATACCTCAATAAAGCCGTCAAGCGGAAGTTGCAGGTTGTACTTCAATAACGGGAGATGGCGGTAGGGCCAAAAGCCTGGATGGGTGAAGGCATCCCAGATGATATGAGTAGCCGCCCCAAGCAGGATAGAGAGCACCATGACGAAGAAGGTTGGGATACTCGACGTAAAAATCTTCCCCATGGGGTTCTGACGGAGAGGGAATAGACGAGGCGCTGTGGCGATGAGTGCATCCGCGACATATTGCTGGAAAAGCCACAGCACGGCCAAAGACAGTGGGAGATCGAGTAGCAAAGCTCCAGGCAGGGTATGGCCAAAGCTGCCGCGCGGCACGAGCCTGAGAAAATACTCGAAATCCGGAGACAGACAGCCGACCACAAGCGCGGCTGTGTTCAGCCGCGTCCTGCGGAACGGTAGAGCTGCGACGGCATGCGCGGCAGTAAATGGCATTGTCGAATCATCTACTCAAATGGATGCTTCGATCAAAGGGCAGTACTTACGGCGCGGAAGTCCTCGACCAGCGATTCGAGGCAGTCGAGCGAGGTATCCCACGCGAACATGAAGCGTGCGCCGCCGCCGATGAAGGTATAGAACTTCCAGTCTCTGGCGCGCAGTGCTTCGGCGATGGCCGGCGGCATCTTCACGAAGACGCCATTGGCCTCGACCGGGAACATGAGCTCGATGTTGGGCAGACCAGCGATCTTCTCCGCAAATGTTCTGGCGCAGGTGTTGGCGTGGGCCGCGCGGTGCAGCCAGGCTCCGCCCTCGAGCATGCGGACCCAGGGGGCAGCGAGGAAGCGCATCTTGGAGGCAAGCTGGCCTGCCTGTTTGCAGCGATAGTCGAAGTCCTGCGAGAGCGTGCGATCGAAGAAGATCACGGCTTCGCCGACGGCCATGCCGTTCTTAGTTCCACCGAAGCAGAGAACGTCCACTCCGGCCTCCCAGGTCATGGCGGCAGGCGTGCAGTTGAGCGTCGCACAGGCATTGGCAAAGCGCGCTCCATCCATGTGGAGACGCAGGTCGAGCTCGCGGCACGCGTCTGCGATGGAGCGGATCTCTTCGAGGGTGTAGACCAGGCCGGTCTCGGTCGGCTGGGTGATGGTGACAACGCGCGGCTTGGGATAGTGAATGTCGGTGCGCCGAGATGCGATCAGACGGATCGCATCGGGCGTTAGCTTGCCATTCGACGAGGGAGCGACGAGAAGTTTGGCGCCATTGGAGAAGAACTCAGGCGCGCCACACTCGTCGGTCTCGACGTGCGCCAGCTCCGAGCAGATGACGCTGTGATAGCTCTGGCTCAGAGCTGCAAGCGCGAGGGAGTTGGCGGCTGTTCCATTGAAGGCGAAGAAGACATCGCAGTCGGTGCTGAAGAGCGTGCGGAAGGCATCCGCCGCCTGTGCTGTCCATGAGTCTGCACCATAGGCGCTTTCGTGTCCGACATTGGCTTCGGCCATGGCGGCCCATGCCTCAGGACAGATTCCGGCGTAGTTATCACTGGCGAACTGCTGTTTTGGTGCACACATGCGTATCGAACCCTTTCTTACTGGTCCATCAAAAGAAATCACGGATGTGCGGCTTTTCCCGAAGTTGCCGGACAGGCCACATCTCCCAGACGGGACGCCACCTTGCTCGGGGCAGGTTGGCGTTGAGCAGTGAGCTCAACTCTTGATGTCGTTCTGATGATAAACGGTGTCTGGGTTCGAAGCAATTTGTAGGACGCGCCTAGGCGTATCAGCAAAATTCGATGTGCGTTTTGTTAGAAAATTTCGGCCTTCCTTACCCACCTAGAGCATTTTTCCTGTTGCTGGGTATCCCGGAAGAAGAGCGCAGCGGCGTTTTCATTGCGGAAAACGCCCATAGATGCCGAAGCCCTACTCTACGCCTACAGGAAAATGCTCTAGCGTTGCGAGGGCACCCCGGCAGAGAAAATGAGAGAAGCAGATTTCTTCGCTGCGCTACGAAATGACAAACAAAAAGGGCGCCATTGTTCTAAGCGCTGAAGGCGCGTTCTATATCGGCCCTGGGCAACGCCCCAGGCCTGAGGATAGCTGAACTCTAGTTCTCGGCTGGCTTCTCGGCGCGATCGATCACCAGCACATCGACGGAGGTCTTTTCTGAGGAAAGCTTCAGGCCCAACTGCTCGCGGAGTGCCGTGATGAGCGAAGAACCCGCGTTCTCGCCGGCCTCCCATTGCAACGTGAAGTCGTAGTAGCCGTTGAGGCCTGTCTTATCCAGAACCATGCCGCCGCGAAAGGCCGGCTGCTGTGCGATGCGGTAGGCGAGGGCGGGCATGCCGACGCCGGAACCGGTCATGGTTGCCGTGCCGTTACTGCCGCGCTGATTGGTCCCGCTCATAGATTTCGCCGGTGCACCGGAGGTCTCATGCAGCTTAGGGCCGCCTTTGTCGATGACGAGGACGTAGGCTTTCATCTCACGGCTTTCGTGATGGAGTGTGAGATGGAAGCGGTCGGCGAGAAGGCGTTGCAGCATAGGTGCGAGATCCGCGGCTACGATGGGCTCAGCATTTTCCGTCGTTGCTTGCAGATCGAACCGGGCAGTTGAAAGCCAGTTCGGGCCACCGGTGACCTGGAAGTCGAGAACACCGTAGGCCTGCAGAATGAGCGTACGCAGGGAGAGATTCGTGGCGCTGATGCGTGAGCCGGAGAGGTTCACTCCTTGATCGCGATCAAGGCCGCTGAGGTTTTCGCGGACGGAGGTGATCTCAAAGGTCTTTTCCGGATGCTGTGCGAAGCCTGGCATTGTGGCAAAGAACGCTGCCGTAATGCTCAGGAACAAACGAACCCGCCTGACGAGCATAACTTTCCCCTTCGCTGCAAATGGACGGAACCAGAAATAGCTACGTACGGAGTGGGACTTTGGTTCAACCGATTGAACGTTGAAACCAGAGAGCGAAGGTTCTGGCCTTTGTGCTTGTCAGCCGGCCCGAGGGATAAACGATCCAAAGATCGATTCGCGGTAGCTCCCACTCGGTAAGGATAGGGACTACCTCGCCCGAGGCGATCTCCGGTTGGAACATCCAGCGGGAGGCGATGGCGAAGCCCTGGCCGGCGATGACCGCAGCGCGTACCCCTTCGGCCGCGTTTAGCGCGAGCCTTCCCTGGATGCGCACGCGAAGACTGGAGGAGTGACGCGTGAACAGCCACTCCTCGCCACCGGTGCCGTGGTTGTAGATCACGGCCTCATGCCTGCGCAGATCGGATGGCCGGGAGGGGATGCCTCTGCGCCGCAGGTAGTCAGGGCTGGCCAATACCAGGCGCTCTCCGCTGGCAATCTTTTTGGCCTTGAGCGCGGAGTCGGCGAGTACGCCCATGCGAATGGCTATGTCGATGTTTTCTGCCAGCAGATCGATCGGCCGGTCATCCATCACGACTTCGAGATCGAGTTTGGGATGGGCTTCGAGGAACTCGTTGAGTCTGGGAACCAGATGCAGCCGGGCGAAGGTTACGGGCGCATAAACGCGAAGCCGTCCGGATAATCCTTTGCCCGCGCTCTGCGCTGCGGCCTCCGCTTCGTTTGCCTCTGCGAGAGCGCGAAACGCACGTTCATAAAATGCCTTGCCGGCCTCGGTCTGTGTCAGGCGGCGGGTAGAGCGTGCCAGAAGGCGGACGCCAAGCCGGGTTTCGAGCGAGGTGATGCTCTTTGAGATGGCGGGCTGGCCGACCTTGAAATCGCGTGCGGCGGCAGAGAACGACCCCGTCTCGACGACGCGCACAAATACTTCCATCTCCCGCAGGCGGCTCATATTTATTCCAATCCGGAATAGATGATATTGCCTGCAGCGGTCTATTCGCGAGATTAGCGGCTCCACTAGATTCATCCGTGGACCCCATTTCCCTTAAGGAATCAGAGAGCTATGAGCAGCCCTTCCTCGCAACAGCCTGAAACGTACGACCTGGTGATTATTGGAAGCGGCGCCGGAGCAAAGCTATCCGCGTGGACATTTGCAAGCCGTGGACAACGCGTTGCTGTGATCGAGCGGAAGTACGTCGGCGGAGCCTGCCCGAACATTGCCTGCCTTCCCAGTAAGAACATCATCCACACCGCGCAGGTGGTCGAGTATGCGCGGAGAGCCGAAGAGTTTGGTATCCGCATGAGCGAGATGGAAGTCGACATGCCGGCGGTGAGGGAGCGCAAGCGTCGCATGGTCGCGGGCCTCGTGGAAACCCATCTCGACCTCTATCGCCACAGCGGAGCCGAGCTGATCATGGGGACTGCCCGCTTTATAGGTCCCAAGACTGTGGAGGCAACGCTACAGGACGGAAGCAAGCGGGTACTGACGGGCAAGAATGTCATTATCGGCACCGGGACGCATGCTGCGGTCGACCAGACCCCAGGGCTTGCGGAAGCACAACCACTCACCCATGTCGAAGCTCTGGAGCTCGATCATGTGCCGGAGCGCCTGATCGTCCTTGGAGGTGGATACGTCGGTCTGGAGTTCGCGCAGGCCATGCGGCGGTTTGGCAGCAAGGTGACAGTAATCGACCATAACAGCCGAGTACTGCATCGCGAGGACGAGGACGTTACCGAGGCGCTCTACAGCATTCTTCGTGATGAGGGAATCGAGTTTGCTCTCGGGACGCCGATTCAAAAGGTAACGGGAGTCTCCGGGCAAAGGGTAAAGATCTTTCTCCATCGACCGGACGGCGAAGCGGTTGTGGAAGGTACGCATCTGCTAGTTGCTACGGGAAGAGTTCCTAACACGCAGGGACTCGGGCTCGAAGCAGCCGGTGTACACCTCGCAAAGAGCGGCTACATCCAGGTGAATGAACGGCTGCAGACAACGGCTCCCGGTGTATGGGCTGTGGGTGAGATCGCGGGAAGTCCGCAGTTTACCCATGTCAGTGAAGACGATTTCCGAGTCGTGAAAGATAACCTCGACGGACGCAATGCTGTTACGACGGGAAGGCTGGTTCCATTCTGTCTCTTCACCGATCCTGAGTTCGCGCGTGTTGGGTTGAGCGAGACCGAAGCCAAGGCGAGGGGGATACGCTATCGCCTCTTCCGGGCGCCGATGGCAGCGGTGCTGCGCGCAAGGGCGTTGATGGAGACCAAAGGATTCATGAAGGCCCTGGTGGGAGATGACGATCGGATTCTAGGTTTCTCAGGATTAGGTACTGGTGCGGGAGAGGTAATGTCGGCAGTCCAGATTGCGATGATGGCGGGCCTGCCGTATACCGCGCTTCGCGATGCGATGCTGGCGCATCCCACTCTTGTCGAGGGAGTGCACATGCTTTTCGAGTCAGAGCCGACGACTCCGGCACGTTGATCGTCTGCTGTTTCTGTCATAGATCCGCAACAGTTGCCACGCTTTCAGGTTACGGCGCTGCCTCCTGATGCATCGATCGCGGAGGCATGGAGCACGCACTGGCGGGAATACCTGATGGAGGCGGCACAGACTGGGGCGCTGCTGTTCTGCATCGGGCTGTTCGCAGCGCTGCTCTATAGCGGAGCTGCATTCGCGGTTGGTGCGCTGACGATCTTGTACTAAGGGTTCTGCGTGAACCCGGCACGGTCGTTCGCGTCCGCATTCTTCGCGTGGATATGGCGTGGACTATGGATTTACTTTGTAGCTCCGGTAGGTGGTGCAGTATGCGCCGCGGTGTTGTATGCCAGATTGCTGGGAAGAGACCATGTTTATTGCGCGAAGGTCTTTCATGACACCAGGTCGACGTGTCCGTTCCGCTGCAGTTTTCTGGAACTGCTGCATGGTGAAGATAGCGAGAGCGGAGGATGACACCGAACTGATGGTAGATTGGGTTCCGAGCAAAGGCGGCTCTTTCTATGAACTGGAGAATTGCTGGGGCGGGTTTATTGCTCGCACTCCCCTGCATGCTGCACGCACAGACGGTAACACCGCAAACGGATCGGGGATTGAAAGATCCGCCGCCGGCAAAACCTTTATCGGGTGACCGGCCGCAGGCGATCGCTGATGGGCGGCAGCTTGAAACACCGAATTCCGGTGACGTAGTGGCGGTGCTGGATGCACTGCCGGAGCACGCAATTGTGCCGCCGAAGAAGCCACGGCGCATTCTCGTCTATGCCTATGCCGACGGCTGGGTGCACTCCTCCATTCCGCTGGCGGCTCGGATGGTGGAGGAGATGGGAAAGAAGACCGGCGCCTGGACCACCACCATCACCTACAACCCGGTCGACATCACGCCTGAGAACCTGGCGTATTTCGACTGCGTCTTCCTGGATCAGACGACTGGCGCTTTCCTCGATGACAAGAAGGACTCCGCAGTGACAGAAGCTCGTCGCAAGGCGTTGCTGGAGTTTGTGCACAGCGGGAAGGGAATTGTCGGCGTGCACGCCGCGTCAGACTCGTATCACGGCCATGCAGCCGAAGAGGCCGGCGCTCCCGCGAAGCTGATCGGGACATGGCCGGAGTGGAATAAGGCGATTGGCGGATTCTTCAAGTTCCACTGGCTGTATCCGCAGATGGTGACAGTGAAGATCGACGATCCGAAGAGTCCGCTGACGGCGATGTTCCACGGCAAAGAGTTCACTATTCACGATGAGATCTATACCTATGCGCAGGACTCGTTCTCGCGCAAGAATGTGCATGTGCTGACCAGCATCGACTACGCCAAAATGAGCGATGCCGATAAGGCGAAGGAGTCGGCGGCAACGAAGCGCACGGATGGGGATTATGCGTTGAGCTGGATTCGGCGCGAGGGTAAAGGCCGCGTGTTCTATGAGGCGCTGGGCCACAACGAACATGTGTACGCCATGCCCGTATTTCTGCAGCATATGCTGGCGGGGATTCAGTATGCGCTTGGTGATCTTGATGCGGATGATCGCCCGAGTGTCTCGAAGTAAGAGAACCTTGGTGGCACGCGTTAAAAGTTGAAAGTTAAAAGTTGAAGAGGTACGGCATTGGTGGGTTGATCGTTATGCCCCACCTGAGCATATCGATACATTGGGAATAGTCCATGCACTGGGTGCCCCATGTCCCTCGGGGACATGGGCCCGGCCTTCACTTTCCTGGGTGCTCGTATGTGGTCTGAATCAAACGTTAGGTTCCAGAAATATGGTCGCGCGAAGCGCGATACCCCACGCTAAACCCCAGCGAACAAGTTCGCCTGGGACCCCATTCTTCGCGATAAAGCTGCGAAGAATGGGGCAACGAGTGTCTACTACTTCCGAATTCGTCGATAGCCGTTGTTTCCTGCCTAGCCTGGGGGCCAGTGCATCTGGCGGCCGCCGAGGATGTGCAGGTGCAGATGGCCTACGGTCTGGCCTCCATCGGGGCCGGTGTTGATGACGGTGCGGAAGCCATTCGTCAGACCGAGTTGTGCAGCAATCGTGGGTACGGCACAGAGCAGCTCCGCCATGGTTCCGGCGTCTTCACTGCAAATGGCTGCGAGTGAGTTGATATGGCGGCGCGGGACCAGAAGAATGTGCGTGGGCGCCTTGGGGTCGATGTCGTGGAAGGCGAGAAGGTTCGCGTCTTCGTAGACCTTCTTGGCGGGAATCTCGCCGGCGACGACTTTGCAGAAGAGACAATCGGAAGCCATGGAGGGATTGTAAAGGGGTTGGGGAAGGGGAGGGGTGTGCCAGTCGTTGGCGTGCGTGGCGCGCGTTAAAAGTTGAAAGTTAAAAGTTGAAGACGTGCTGCATGGGTGGGGGTGAGTACTATGCCCAATCTCGACTGGGCCTCGCTTTGCGAGAAACCCAAGTCCGAAAAGCGGACCTGGGTCACCCGGTTTTGTGGCTATTCGAAGCATGAAAAGCCCGGCGGTGGGCCGGGCTTTGTTGAACTGATCTGATTCTTTACTTCGATTCGTTCTTGAAGACCTGTTCGGCGAAGTAGTTTCTTACCTTGGCTTCGTCGCGCAGCATCTCGAAGTAGGCGTTCTTCAGAAGCTGAGAGCGGCCGTCTTTCAACTGCTGGCGGATGGCCTGCTGCACGGCAGGATCGTTCAGGTTGCGCTGGCCGGCGGGCTCGCGGGAGACCAGCTTGAAGATGGCGTAGCCGATCACGCGCTTCGATCCAGGACCTTCGGGGACCGGGATGATGTCGGTCACCTTGCCGGGCGTCAGCTTCGAGATGGCGTTGAATAGATCAGCGTCAGACCGGAGCTGAGACTCGGAGAAGAAGCCCATGTCGCCGCCGTTGGGAGCGGTCTGGGAACTCTCAGAGAAGTTCATCGCCAGCGTTCCAAAGTCCTCGCCAGAGTCGAGGCGGTTCTTCAAAGCCTGGATCTTCTTTTTGGCTTCAGTATCGTTACCGGCTTTGCTGGCCTGCAGGTTCGAGATCTGCTGCTGCTGTGGGGCCGGCTGCGAGGTGACGATGATCTGCGCCAGGTGGTACTGGGTCTCGATCAGGTTGAACTCGGCCTTGTGCTGGTTGTAGTAGCTGGAGACATCGCCATCGGAGACGGTGATGCGGGAGTTGATCTCCTTATTCAGCAGCTTCTCGGTGGTGAGCGAGCGGCGGACATCGCGCTTCAGGTCGTCCAGCGTAAGACCAGAGTCCTTAAGGTGCTGATTGAACTGCTCTTCGCTGACCGGCGCCTTCATCTCGGCCACCTTCGCGTCTACCTCTTCATTGGTGGCGGTCAGGTTCATTTTGGCGGCGCGCTGCTGCAGGATCTCCTCGTCGATCAGGTTGCGGAGGACGTTGAGGCGCATGGAGTCGGCCTGTTCCTGCGAGGGCGTCTGCTGCGAATCGCCGAGCTGGCCTTTGTAATACTTCTCCAGTTCAGCCTTCGCGATCGGTTTGCCGTTGATGGTGGCGACGACATCAGCCGCCGGCTGGCGATTGCAGCCAACAGCGACGAACGTGAGCAGAAGCATTCCGGCGAGCGTATGTTGCTTGGTAAGACGTGGCACGTTAGACCTTGATCTCCAGCTTAGTTGCCGGCCGGCTTCTGCGCGGCAGGCGGATCGACGGGCGCCGGAGGGGGAGTGACTCCCGCAGCCAGCAGCGCGCCATCGATCATTTTATAGACATATTTGAGAGGAAGCGCGCCGGCAAGACGTTCTCCGTTGATGAATAGTTGCGGCGTGGCGTCGACCCCGAGGGAGTCGCCCTCCTTAATAGAGGAGGTCACGGCGGAGTCATCCTGTTTCGCGATGCAGGCGTTCAGCTTCTCGAGGTTGACTTTCTGCTTCACGGCCTCATCCCGGGTCCACTTGTCGAGAAGCTCGGTTGCGGGCTTCACAGCATCTGCCGGTTTGGCGTCCTTATCGGCAGAGGGCTTGAGCGGCGGAACGTCGGCGTAGTGCGCGTGGACGTTATCGACCAGCGACCAGTAGCCAGGGGCGGACTGCTCGGCCAGGCAGTTGGCGTCAACGGCGGCGTGTACGGCCCAGGGGTGTTGGCCCAGAGGGAAGTCTTTATAGACGACGTGAATTTTGTCACCGTAGCGCTCCAGGATGGCGGGGAACAGCTGCGCATGCATGCGGGCGCAGAAGGGGCACTGCAGATCGTCGTAGATCACGATGTGGACCGGGGCTGACGCTGGACCGCCGCGGGCGGGGCGGTTGCCGTCGCTGATTCCGGCGCCGGGGTCCTGCGGAATGTCATAGCGGTTGAGCTGCGCGAACGTCTTGCCGTCCTGCGAGATCAGGAAGTCGAAGTTTTTGGTGGCGGCAGCATTCTGTTCCGCTTCGAGATTGGTGAAGGTGACTGTCACCGTATCGAAACCCGGCATCTCCGATTTCCTGCGTTCCCCCACGGTCACGTCGTAATAGGCGGGGACGTTGAACTTGTTGCGAATCAGGACCTCGACACGCCGGGCGTCGGCGGGCGAGAGCTTCTGCGCGTGACAGCCGAGAGCGCCGGCGAGCAGAACGAAGCTGGAGAGGAGACGGAGACGGTTCATAAACGTAGGTATCAGTGTATTGGACGCACGACTGGTGCGCTTGCGAGTCAGGGAAGAACCGGTTGAGCCCAGAAGTCGGAGGCGGGGCGTTAAAAGTTGAAAGTTAAAAGTTGAAGACGTACGGCATGGGAGCGATTGTGTACCGTGCCCCAACCATGCTGAGTGATGGACAGACTCTTCCTATATATGTCCTGGGTGTATGTTCTGGGCGATTATCACCCTCCCCATTTGCCCCTCCATTTCCCCGTTCGCTGCACGATTCTGCCATTCGGGGCAGAAACCTATGCTTTCGGTTCCACAGGCCGTAGCCTGATCGTGCTGTAAACCGCTTATTGGAAAGGGCCTAGGTCCGGAGCGGAACCAGCTGACACACTCGCGCGGGATGCGCGCTGCGTCTAGACTCAAGGAATTCGCGTCTGGATAGAGGAAACGCCTCATCCAACGCTGTTTTACAAGACCAAACCGACCCAATCCGAGAGGGAGCGAAATGGCAAGAGCCACCAAACTGGCAGAAAAGACAATCACTTACGCGGCCAAAGGCGCGTGGGCGATCTTTGACAAGCTGAACAGCATCAGCCCCAACGCATCGTTTACACCGAAGTGGAGCGACAAGCCGCTGCTGAAGAGCTACCAGAAGGAGAAGCCTCCCCTTGGCTGGCCGCGTACGACCGATTCTCTCTGCCCGAAGTGCGTTCCTGAGATCCGCCAACAGATCCTGGACGGCAAGCTGCCCCACGAGATCCTGCTGAACGAGAAGGTCGGCGAGATCAAGGCTCAGATCATTGAGCGCGACGGCAAGATCCTGATGGTCAAGGATTGTCCGAAGCACGGTCACTTTGAAGACGTCATGTCCATTGACCCGGCCATGATGAAGCACCTCGAGGACGTCTTCCCGGGCCGCGACATCCGCGCCCACAATGACACCAAGCTTCACAACCACGGCACCTCGACCGTGACGCACGGCCGCGGTTCGGTTCTGACTATCGACCTGACCAACCGCTGCAACATGATGTGCGACCCCTGCTTCATGGACGCCAACCAGGTGGGCTTCGTTCACGAACTGACGTGGGACGAGATCAAGACCATGCTGGATAACGCCATCACCATCAAGCCGCGCCGCCAGATGTCGGTGCAGTTTTCCGGTGGTGAGCCGACGCTGTCGCCCTACTTCCTGGACGCCGTCGCCTATTCCCGCAAGGTGGGTTACAACTCGGTGCAGGCTGCGACCAACGGCATCGAATTCGCCAAGTCCAAGGAGTTCGCCAAGGCTGCCGCCGAGGCTGGTCTGCGTTACGCCTACCTGCAGTTCGACGGTATCGGCAACGCCGCCAACTCGCACCGCAAGGTCGGCAATGCGTTCGACGTAAAGCTCCAGGCCATCCATAACCTGCACGAGGCCGGCGTGGACATCGTTCCCGTAACGACCATCGTCAACGGCATCAACAACGAGCAGGTTGGCCGCATCATCCAGTTCGCCCTGGATAACCCGAAAAAGATCAACTTCCTGTCGTTCCAGCCGGTTTCGTTCACCGGCCGTGACGAAGAGGTCTCGGACGAGCGCCGTCACGCACAGCGCTACACTCTGAGCCACCTCGCGCATGACATCCGCAACCAGACCGGTCTGGGTGAGAGCACCCGTGACTGGTTCCCGATCAGCTTCATGTCGACCTTCTCGGACTGGGCCGACCTGGTGCACGGACCGGAGCACGAGTGGGGCCAGCTCTCCTGCGGTTGCCACCCGAACTGCGGTATCGGTATGGCACTGATGATCGACAAGGAAACGAAGGAAGCCGTTCCGGTTACCTCGTTCCTCGATGCCGTACAGCTGGCCAAGGACGTCGCGAAGGTGAACGACGCCGCTCGCGGCAAGTTCCTTTCGATCGTGGGTGTGTCGCTTGCGCTGCTGCGCAACTACGACCCCGCCAAGTCGCCGACCCACTTCCGCATCCTTGACCTGCTGCAGAAGTTCGACAAGTGCTTCGGCGCCACCGGCCGCAACTACGGCAAGGTGACCGGCGACCGCACCATGGCCGATATCGAGAAGCGCCGCGCCGACCGCTGGAACTTCCTGTTCATCGCCGGCATGTGGTTCCAGGATCTGTTCAACTACGACTTCCGCCGCACCGAGCAGTGCATCATCCCGTACGCGACCCAGGAAGGCGAGATCTCCTTCTGCGCGTACAACACCGGCATCGGCTGGCGCAACATCATCGAGAAGATGCACATGACCTCCACCCTCACCAAGTGGTACGAGGAGCATGGCCGTCACGAGATCTTCGCCGGTGGTAAGAAGGTCGGTCTGGAGCGTCAGGACAAGTACGATCTGGTCCTGAACCAGGCTCACGTCGACTCCGCCGCGAACGACACCTTCGAAAAGTCCGGTATCGCCAAGAACGCCCGCGAAGAGAAGATTCGCGCCCGCGACGCCAAGCTGAAGCAGGATGCGCAAAACGCGCAGATGGCCAAGCTCTACCGCAAGGAGATTCTGAAGGAGCAGGAACAGCCCGGCTTCATCTCCCTGGGTGAGATCAAGCCCGCCGCTCCGGCAAAGGTGCAGGACGAAGAGACCGTCGCCGGGGACTAACCGTCCCGGCGTAGGCGCCTTCGGCGCAAAAGCAAAAGGCCGCTCGTGAGAGCGGCCTTTGTCTTTCCGGTTATTCCACCTGTATTGGGTGAACTGTAACCGGAAGGGTTAATATGCCCGTCCATCACTCCGTCTACGGGATAAGTGCGTCTCGTGTGGGGGAATTTGAGGGTCGCACCAGATGTGGTGCAGCTACATTTGTTCTCTGCTTCTGAAACAGGTTCGGCTCTCTTCAGAAGGGAGCGCCCGTCCCATATAATGAAGCTTTCCCCTACATGGATTTGGGGAGGTATTTCCGAGCAGTGAGGACGCGCGTATCTTTTCCGCTAAGTTTCTGAATCAAGCTTTCACGGATGTGCGTTCGCACTCTGGCCGGAACCGCGCGATTGCCTTTGGCAGCCGTGTTCGCGCGGGTATGTTGCTGTTGGGCCTGGGCGTTGTCGCCGCCGGCTCTGCTGCGGCACAAAATGCTGGTTCCACCTTTACCACCGGACCGGTAGCACAGGGCAATCCCAGTGCGCTTTGCTCGATCCAGGTGATCGGCAATCGCCGCATTCCGAAAGAATCCGTTCTGGCCCGCCTGTTCTCGCATGAGGGCGATATCTTCGACGAGTCGATGATCGAGCGCGACTATAACTCGTTGTGGAACACGGGTTACTTTGAAGATCTCCGTGCTGAGAAGCAGCTCAAGCCGAACTGCACCCAGATCATCTGGTACGTGCGCGAAAAGCCCACGGTCAACGACATCAACTACAAGGGTGTGAATGCGGTCACCACCTCGGACATCCTGGAGCGCTTCAAGAAGGCCAAGGTCGGCCTGACGGTGGAGAGTCAGTATGACCCCACCAAGGTGAAGCGCGCCGAGGTTGTGCTGAAGGAGCTTCTGGCCGAGCATGGCCACCAGTTCGCCACCATCCGCACGGTGGTGAAGAACCTGCCTCCGGCACGCGTCTCCCTTACCTTCGAGGTGAAGGAAGGTCCGACCGTGAAGGTGGGGCATATCGACTTTGTCGGCAATGACAACGTGGGTTCGCGGACTCTGCGTCAGGCGATGCGGAACTTGCGGCCTGTGGGTATTCCCAAGTCGATCATCCTGGAAAACATCTTCGCCCGCACCTTCGACGCATCCAAGCTCGACGAAGACGCGCAGCGCGTGCAGATGGCCTACCGTGACCGCGGCTACTTCAAGGCACTCACCTCGGAGCCCAAGACCCGGGTCCGCGACGCCGGCGGCATCAATATCTTCACACTACGTCCGTCGAAGGGTAAGCGCATCGACATTCTGATGCCGGTGGAAGAGGGTAAGCGTTACCGTCTGGGTGGCATCAACTTCACCGGCAACAAAGCCATCACCAACTTGAAGGCTCTGCGCGCGCAGTTTGCGCAGAAGGATGGCGAGTGGTTCTCGGCGACGCTCTTCGGTAAGGGCCTGGAGAATCTGCGTAAGGCATACGGTGGGCTGGGCTACATCAACTTCGTCGGATCGCCCACACCCCGTTTTGACGAAGCGAAGAACCTTATCTTCCTGGACATCGATATCGATGAGGGCAAGCAGTTCAAGGTCTCCCGTATCGAGTTTTCCGGCAATAGCATTACCCGCGACCGCGTAATTCGCCGCGAGCTGATGCTGGAAGAAGGCGCGGTGTACAACGCCCAGGCATGGGAGCTGTCACTGCTTCGCCTGAATCAGTTGAATTACTTTGAGGCGCTGAAGGTCGAACAGGACTCCGAGACCCGCACCAATAACGATGCCGGTACCGTGGACCTGCTGCTGAAGCTGAAGGAGAAGGGCAAGAACTCCATCGGTCTGAACGGCGGTATCTCGGGTGCTTCAGGAAGCTTTGTCGGTCTGAACTATGAGACCAACAACTTCCTCGGCCTGGGTGAGACGCTCTCGGTGCAGGCGAATGCCGGCGATCTGTCGCGCAACCTGAGCTTCGGTTTCACGGAGCCTTACTTCCGCAACAAGCCGCTGTCGCTCGGTCTGCAGGTCTTCCAGTCCAAGTTCGACTACAACCCGTCGAAGGCCTACGGCGCAGCCGGCGGCTCGATCTCGCAGAACCTGTCGCAGGCGCAACAGTCGCTGCTGACTAACTACAACCAGTCATCCACGGGTCTGTCGATCTCGGCCAGCTATCCGCTGCGTAAGCTCTTCAATCGCTCGGGTGTGACACGTATCGGTCTCTCGTACTCGCTGTCGCGGTCGACGATTTCAACGTTCAACGACAATACCCGCAACCTGTTCCAGTCGCTGGCCTTCCGTTCCGGTATCCAGGGATCGAACCAGCTTTCGGGCATTATCAGCTCGGTCATTACGCCTAGCTTCACCTTCTCGTCGATCGACCGTGCAGTCGGTCCGCACTCCGGTAAGGACTTCAACGTCGCGATCCAGGTTGCCGGCGCGGGCGGTAACGTGAAGTACTTCTCGCCGGTTGCTACCTGGCGTCAGTTCTTCCCGATGAAGGGACTTCATATCGATCGTGACGGGCACAATGTGCTCGGCTACCGTATCCAGGTGTCGCACGTTGAGGGCTTTGGTGGCCAGGTGGCTCCGCCGTTCAACCGTGTCTATGGCGGCGGCGAGTCTGACGTTCGCGGTTTCGACGTCCGCTCTTCGTCCCCTTACACCTACATTCCGACCAAGGTGGAGTTCAACCTCACCAATCCGGATGGAACCACGGTGCCGCGCGATCCCACGAACCAGGACCTCGGTGCGATCCATGTTCCGCTGCCGGTCTACCGTCTGGTCTCGGTCGGCGCCGATACCGGCATTACGGCAAACGTGGAATACCGCATCCCGATCGTCAATCAGGTGGTCTTCGCGTT
Source organism: Terriglobus sp. 2YAB30_2 (assembly GCF_052114765.1). Taxonomy (NCBI): domain Bacteria; kingdom Pseudomonadati; phylum Acidobacteriota; class Terriglobia; order Terriglobales; family Acidobacteriaceae; genus Terriglobus; species Terriglobus sp. 2YAB30_2. Next base: position 5,841 of record NZ_JBFRFJ010000014.1, on the reverse strand, counting down.
CTTCACGGACTTCGGTTACAACGGCAATGTCCGCGAGTCGCAGCTCCGCCAGTCGGTGCTGGGACAGTCGACCTTCAACAGTACGCTGTACGGCTGCCCTACCATCATCAATGGTTCCTGCTTCGGCGGACAGAAGGTCACCTTCCCACAGGTCCTGAAGGCGGTGCCGGGCACGAACTTTGTACCGCGCATGTCAAACGGCGCGGAGTTGCAGGTCATTCTGCCGATCGTGAACGCTCCGCTCCGTCTCTACTACGCCTATAACCCGCTGCGCCTGTACAAGGATCTGCCGCAGGAGTTGGCTGTGGACCAGGCGACCTACCGCAGCATGTTCCCCAACAATGGCGCCGGCCTGTTCAGCTATGCGCAGGCAATCCAGTTCTACGGAGCTGCCTATCAGCTTCGTGAACCGAGAAAGACCTTCCGCTTGAGCGTCTCCACCACCTTCTAAGAAAAAGCCCGGCGAAAGCCGGGCTTTTCAGTTGCTAGTTGCTGGTTGCTAGTTGCTAGTTGAGACCAAGAACTAAAGCCCCACTCAAGCTCTTCGCTTGATGGGGCTTTTTGCTTCTCAACTAGCAACTGGGAACCAGCAACCAGCAACTAGTAGGCTCGCATGTACATGCGGGAGATGCGGTCGTGCCAGCCCATGCGGTCTTCGTCGAAGAGAGCCCAAAGGTAGCCCAGGCCCAACGGAGCCATCGAGAGCGCCATGGCCAACAGGCGGCGGCGCATCTGGCGGCGTGAAGGGTTCTCATCGGAGAAGGTGCACAGGCCGATGCGGGCATAGCGCATGCCCGGCGTCTGGTCGCTCAGAGAGAAGAAGAGCAGGCGGTAGCCGATGAAGAGCGTCAGCAGCACGCCGACGGCCCAGAGCGCCAGTCCACGATCAAGAACGACGGTCTTTGCCGTGAGTGCGAAGACGATGGTGAAGATTGCGAAGCTGCCAAGGACGGCCATGGAGTCCACCAGGCCTGCCATCACACGAAGCTGCAGCGGAGCAACCTGCGGCGGCAGCGCGAAGCTGATCTCAGAGGCAGGAATGGATTCGAGGAGCGGTGCGGCTGCCGGGGCAGCGTCGAGACGGATGTCACTCCATTCCGGCGTGACGTGCGCCGGCTCGGGCGTAGTGGCGATCTGCTCCGCAGTTACCTCGAAGATACGAAGCTGCGGCGGCTCGGGAGCATCTTCGCGCAGCGGACCTTCGGCCAGCCGGGGACGGGCCTTCTTTGAGGCGACAAGCTGCCGTGGGAACTCGATCAGGTTGGCGCTGAGCGGAGCGATGGGTTCGCTCGATGGCTCCGGAACATACTCCACGACCATCGGCTCGAGTTCGGGTTCCGGCTCGACAATTACCGGCGGATGAACGACCGGCGGATGTTTGATCACCGGAGCTCTGGTTCCATGCTCCCTGGTTCTACGTTCCTGGACCAGAGGTTCGAGCGTAAACGGCTCAAGTACCGGAATCTCAACGACCTCTGCCGAGGCCACGGCCGGAGCGGCGCCATCAACGGTCTCCTCGGGCTCGTCCCACTGCTCGAGTTCCTCCAGCAACTGCTGCTGAGCCTGCGCGATCGCGGCGGCGTTGCGTGCGGCGATCTCAGCCTCGGCACGAGCCTTCTGCATCGCGGCTTCTGCTTCCGCCTGCAGGTAATCGCGGTAGCTCTGTTGTTGTGCGAACCTGCTGGCGACTGCCTCGGCAACGCGGCGCTGCTGCCGGGGCCTGGGTTCGGGAAGACCTTCCATCGGCAGGGTTTGCTGCTGGTCCGCTCGTTGTTTCTTCTGCCGATGGGCGGCAAGCCGGGCGGCTACCTGGTCTTTCCAGGCATCGTCGTCATGAACGGGTTCGAGGGGCAGGGGAGAGGTGGTGCTCACAATTCACTTCCGTTTCTCATCGGGCCGTTCTTTCGACAGCCCTGCAGGCAAATGGGTCCAAGGAAACAAACGTCTCGCTTTCCCGTCTGCATACAATGAAGAGGCGAGGGGGCGCGGAGCCGGATTCCGCATAGCAGTTGCAACCATCGAACGAGTACGGACCTACCAGAGCCATGCAGCACAAACGGAGCCGGACATTCCTGCTGCGAAGTGCCTGCGTCTTCTTAAGTACCACGCTAACGGGGGGAATTTATCCGCAGTTGCATGCACAGCAGGTTCCTACTTCGGCACCTCTGCCCGATACCCCCACGCCGCAGCTCAATTACCCCATCGCGCAGCCGGTAACGGAGCCCGAGGATGTCTCTCACAAACTGACGGTCGAGGCCGACCAAATGACCCGCAACGGCGATGAATACACGCTGACGGGCAACGTAGAGGTCCACTACAACGGGTATACGGTCACCGCCGAAAAACTGTCATTCAACCAGGAGACAGGGGAGGCGGTCTCGGACGGTCACATCCGGGTCAGCGGAGGTCCTGACGACGAGTACATCGCCGCGTCGCATGGACAGGCCAACCTGAAGCAGCAGACAGGAAAGTTTTATGACGTGACGGGTTCCATCGGCGTTCATACGACGGCGAAGGGAACCACGTACACGAACAGCAATCCCTTTCTATTCACCGGCCGCCAGGTGATTCAGCGGGGCCCGCACAATTACGAGATCCTGAACGGCACGGTGACGAGCTGCCAGCTTCCGAATCCGGACTGGAGGCTTGCCTCCAAGCGCTTTGTGGTGGAAGACGGTCAGGCGCGCGGCTATAACAGCGTCTTCCGTCTGCTGAATATGCCGGTCCTGTTTCTGCCGTATGTGACACACCCCACATCGCCGGAGGAGCGCCAGAGCGGATTTCTGATCCCCAGCTTCAGCAAGGCAGGCAGCCGCAAGGGATACATCATCGGCGAGCAGGTGTATGTGCGTCTGTCGCGGTCGTCGGATATCACCGTCGGCTCAGAGTACTTCTCGGTGCGCGGCTTCTCGCAGCTAGTGACTTTCCACTACAAAGGCAACGGCCTCAACTTCCTGACGGCGCACTACACCGGACTTCTGGACCGCGGATACCACGACACCAACGGGGTGTACGTCAATCAGGGAGGCCAGGACTTTCTGCTCTCCGGCCGGAAGGATCTGGATGAGCACACGCGCATCGCGGCCAATGTGGAGTACCTGAGCTCCTACGTCTACCGCGAGGCGTTCAATGACACCTTCAACCAGGCGGTTTCAACCGACGTTGTCTCGCACGCATTCGTCGCGTATCAGAAGAGCGGTCTTTCGGCATCGTTATTCGGTGATCGCTACCAGGGTCTGAAGAATGTTGTGACCGGGCAACAGGTGCGCATTATCCGGGCGCCGTCCCTGGATCTGGACCTGATCGAACGCCGGCTGGGAAGCTCGCCGTTGGTATGGTCATTCGATGCCTCGGCAACGGGCCTGAAGCGTGCACAGCAGAACTTCACGACCGACGGTGTGATTGAGCGGCTGGACCTGCATCCGCAGATCTCGGCGCCGGTCCACTTTGCCGGATGGATGGTAAGACCCTCGCTTGGTTTCCGCGATACGTTCTATTCGCGCAGCAGACTTCCTTCGGTCCTTCCCGGTCCAACGCCGGTGCAGGTGAATGCAACATTGAACCGCACTGCCATTGAGACGGGTTTCGAATTCAAGCCGCCGGTGCTGGAGCGCACTTTTGCGGCGAAAGACATCATCTTCGGCCGGGAGATGAAGCACACAATCGAATCGTTCCTGAATTACCGCTATGTGACCGGCGTGGATGACTACACCCGGACACTGCGTTTCGACCCGGTTGATGTCCTGACCAACACCAATGAGCTCGAGTACGGGGTGACCCAGCGTCTCTTCTTCCACAAGAAAGATACGCCGGTGTGCGATGAAGAGCTGGCCGGCAATACACGCCTGACGTCAGGCTGCGGAGGCATGGGAGAGTCGGTGCGCTGGCGGCTGGCGCAGAAGCATTTCTTCGACCCGAGCTTCAACGGATCTATCTCCCAGGGGCGCCGCAATATCTTCGAGAGCACGCTGGACCTCTCCGGCATCGCCTTTGTCACGCAGCCACGCGAGCTTTCGCCGCTCATTTCGGAGCTCCGGGTACGCATCTCCGACAAGACCGACGTGGAGTGGGATGTGAACTATGACTTCGGTCAGCATCGTTTTACTGCGTCGAACGTTTTTATCGATGAACACATCGGCCAGTACTTCGGTGGGCTCTCGTTTGCGCGGTTGAATGCGCCCGGCCGCTTTCTCACCTCGCCGATCTCGGACTTTACGCAACTTCGTGTGCTGTTGGGCTACGGCGCGCCAAACAAAAAAGGGTTCTCGGCGGCGGTGAACAGCGGCATCGATCTGAATGCAGGCCAGACGCAGTACGGAGCCTTTCAAGTGAGCTACTTCTGGGACTGCTGTGGCTTCTCCGCAGAGTACCGGAAGTTTGAGTTGGGTACGGTACGTAATGACAACATCTACCGGTTCAACTTCTCGCTGGCGAATATCGGGTCAGCGGGGAACCTTAGAAGAGCCGAACGGCTCTTCTAAGAGTTGAAAGTTAAAAGTTGAAAGTTGAAGAGGTACTGCATGGGTAAGGGGAATTCTTTGCCTGCCTCGGGATGAGTAGCGAATATAGATCCCATATAGTCTCTTTAACTGGCAACTGGCAACTGGCAACTGGCAACTGGCAACTGGCAACTGGCACTAGCAACTAGAGAGGTGCCATCCGAGATTCCCCTGGCAATTCTGCATTGCCGCATGGCATGCTGCTTTTCTCTAATGAGAGAAGGAGAGCTACGCCATGGCGAATGATTGGAATGATCGCATTCATGAAGCTGTAGACCGCATGGAGGCCGAACTCCGCAAAGCCATCGATTACGTCAACGACGAGGTGGTGCCCGAGGCGCGGATGCAGGGCGCTGAGGCGCTGCGCAAAGCTGCGGAGAAACTTCGGCAGGTGGCGCAGAAGCTGGATGAGAGGACGCCTCGCCGTTGATCCGCAGCCGCTCCATTGCCGCAGGCGTTATGGTCGTGCTCGCCCTGGTGTTGACCGGATGTCATCACAAGAAGGTGCGTGTAGCGCGCCGTACGCCTCCTCCACCGGTTACCCGCGATCCGCGCACCTCGGCAGGGAACTATCCGCCGGTCCGGCCGGTGCCGGGACTAGGCACCGGGCAGTCGCAGGAGCCACAGCCTGATTACGGCGATAAGGTGTATTCGACCGAGGTGGGTATGTCGAGCTGGTACGGCCCGCCGTATCACAACCGCAATGCGGCGAACGGCCTGCCGTATGACCAGAACGCCATGACGGCCGCGCATCGCACGCTTCCCATGGGCACCGTCGTTCGCGTGACCAATCTGCAGACGAACCAGTCTGCGGTGGTGAAGATCACCGATCGCGGACCCTTCGTGCAGGGGCGTGTCCTGGACCTGTCGATGGCCGCGGCCAAGGCTACAGGGGTCTATCGCGCAGGTGTGGCAAAGGTAAGGATCGACGTGTTGCAGCAGACAGCGAATGCAGCGGTCTCCGGTAAGTGGTGCGTGCAGGTCGGCGCCTTTACCGAGGAAAAGAACTCATTGAAGTTGAAAGACCAGATGCAGCGCCGCTATCACACGGCCAAGGTGATCGAGTTCCCAGGACCGACCGGGCACTGGGTGCGCATCAATCCCGCAGTGATGGATAAGGCGCACGCAACCGAGGTGGCGGAGGGCATTCATCCCAATGAACCGAATGCGCAGGCGTATCTGGTGAGGCTGGACTAGTTGCTGGTTCCTGGTTGCTAGGGCGTATCGACATATTCACTTCCGCTGCGGGAGAGTTTTTGTTGCAGTTTTTGCATGGGAGTATTGCGCTACGAGCTGACCGATGCTCAGTGGAATCGGATAGAAGGGTTGTTGCCAGGCCGAG
>NZ_JBFRFJ010000013.1:0-166810 GCF_052114765.1 Terriglobus sp. 2YAB30_2 | reverse complement strand
TCTTCGACCATGCACCGTCAATCGGGCATGATAGTGATAGTCCATCCGTTCCTCCGGAAACTTCTATTTGCTCGTCACAAACAGAATCTCCAGATACAAACGGATGGACAACAACCTCTTGAAACATCACAGGTGCCCCATCCATCGCATCGCGATGGGTGGGATGTTCGCGGTAGAGAAGCAGATTTCTCCGCTATCGCTACGAAATGACAAAAAACACTCGTTTGGATTGAAAGATAGTGGCTACTCTCCCACTCATCGCGATATCACCCCCAACGAACAAGTTCGTCGGGGTCCCCGACTTGCGATGAATGGGGCACCCGGGTGTATGGGCTCCCGATCTCGCGATAAAATTAATGTTTATGCTTCGTTTCTCCACAGCAGGTGAAAGTCACGGCGAGAGTCTCGTCGCGCTGGTCAGTGGTATGCCCGCCGGGGTGCCGGTCGATCTGGAGTATGTCAACCGCGAGCTCTGGCGGCGTCAGCAGGGATACGGCCGCGGCGGCCGTATGCGTATTGAGCGCGATACGGCGCATGTGCTTTCGGGCGTTCGCCACGGTCACACCATCGGCTCGCCGATCGCGATGACGCTGGAGAACCGGGACTGGAAGAACTGGACCGAGATTCTGCCGGTTGAGCCGGGCGATCCTGCGAAGCACAAGGCTGTGGCGTCTCCGCGCCCTGGACACGCCGATCTTGCCGGATCGCTGAAGTACGACTTCCACGATGCCCGCTATGTGCTGGAGCGTGCCTCCGCCCGCGAGTCTGCGGCGCGCGTTGCTGCCGGAGCGCTGGCGAAGCTGCTGCTGAAAGAGCTTGGCATTGAAGTCGCCAGCCACGTTATTCGTGTCGGTAAGGCTGAGCTGCAACGCCCCGTGACCTGGGATGAGATCAAGGCTCTACACGGCAAGGACGAGATCCTGCTGAACTGCGCCGACCCCGAGAGCGAGAAGGCCATGAAGGCCGAGGTTGATGGCATTCTGCGCACCGGCGATACCATCGGTGGAGTCTTTGAGGTGGTCGCTCATGGTGTTCCTCCGGGTGTGGGAACGCACGTGAACTGGGACGAGCGTCTGGATGGCCTGCTGGCGCAGGCGGTGATGAGCCTGCAGGCGGTGAAAGCTGTGGAGATCGGCCGTGGTGTCACGGCGGCGGAGTCGAAAGGATCAGAGGTTCATGACGCCATCTCCTATGGAGAAGCAGATGGGCCGTTTACGCGCTTCGAGCGCGACCATAACAATGCAGGCGGTCTTGAGGGTGGTATCTCCAACGGCGAGGATGTGATCGTTCGCGGTTATCTGAAGCCGATCTCGACCCTACGTCGGCCGCTCGGATCGGTGAACTTTGAGACCCGTGAACCGGTGAAGGCGGCGTATGAGCGCTCCGACGTATGTGTGGTGCCGGCGGCGGGTGTGGCAGCCGAGGCCATGGTGGCGCTGACACTTGCTCGGCTGGTGCTGGAGAAGTTTGGCGGCGATTCTTTGAAGGAACTGAAGCGCAACTTCGAAGGCTACTGCGTGCAGATTCGTAACTTCTAGCGCAACGACAAAAGCGGGTCCTTCGCTTGTACTCAGGATGACAACAATAAAAGGTCCTTCGCGATGCTCAGGATGACAGTAAGAATATAAGACGATGATTTATCCCATTATTAAGTATCCCGACCCTGTGTTGATGAAGCCCGCCAAGGATGTCACTGTCTTCGACAAGGAGCTGAAGCAGTTGGTCGCGGACATGTTCGAGTCCATGTATGAGGCGCAGGGCATTGGTCTAGCGGCGCCGCAGATCAATATCGCGAAGCGTCTCTGCATCATCGATCTCTCGTTCAAAAAGAATCCGGCGGAGAAGATCGTGCTGATCAATCCCGAGATCATCGAGAAAGACGGCAAGCAGTATGAGGAAGAGGGTTGCCTCAGCCTGCCGGAGATTCGCGAGAAGGTCAACCGCGCCTTCCAGGTGAAGGTTCGCGCGCAGGATGCCGACGGCAAGTGGTTTGAGATCGAGGGCACAGAGCTGCTGTCGCGTGCCTTCCAGCACGAGATCGATCACCTGAACGGCATCCTGTTCATCGAACATCTCAGCCGTTTGAAGCGCGACCTGGTGGTGCGTCGCATTCGCAAGATGCAGAAGAACGGGGAGTGGTAGACCGGTGCGCCTGGTCTTCTGCGGTACGCCGCAGTTCGCCGTCCCCACGCTGCAGGCGTTGATCGCCGCTGGGCATGAGATCGCCCTGGTGGTGACGCAGCCGGACCGTCCTGTCGGACGCACGCAGGAGATCGTTGCTCCTCCGGTGAAGCAGTTGGCGCTTTCGCATGGGCTGCGTGTCCTGCAGCCGGAAAAGATCAAGACCAACGCGGAGTTCCGCGCGGAGCTGGAGACGATCGCTCCCGAGGTGATCGTGGTGGTGGCCTATGGCCGCATCATCCCGAAGTGGATGCTCGATCTGCCGCGCTACGGCAACATCAACGGACATGCGTCGCTATTGCCGAAGTATCGCGGAGCCGCGCCGATCCAATGGGCGATCGCCAACGGTGAAACGATCACCGGTGTGACCACCATGCTTCTCGACGAAGGACTCGACACTGGAGAAATGCTGTTGAAGCATGAGATCCCGATCGCGCCGGAGCAGACCTCGGTGGATCTGTTTCCGATTCTGGCCGAGGTGGGCGCGAAGTTGATGGTGGAGACGCTCGCGGGATTGCAGGCTGGAACTATCACACCACACCAGCAGGATGAATCGCAGGCGACGTTGGCTCCGATTCTGACGCGCGAAGATGGGCGTATTCAGTTTGCCCAGACGGCGCAGTGGAATGTGAATCGCTGGCGCGGCTTTCAGCCGTGGCCGGGGTGCTTCACCCTGTTCCGCGGCAAGAAGCTGACGGTGCATCGCATGCATGCGGTTACTGGTGTTGGAGAGCCGGGAGCGGTGCGCGTCGATGGCGGCAATCTGCTGGCAGCTTGCACCGATGGCACCATGTTGGTGCTGGACGAAGTGCAGCTCGAAGGCAAGAAGCGCATGCCTGCTGCCGATTTCCTGCACGGCTATCAGGTGAAGGCTGGCGAGGTGCTGGGGTGAGCGATCGGCGATTGCTGCTGATCGATACCTGCGGCCTTGGCGGGTCGGTTGCTCTATCGTCTGCAGCAGGCATACAGCAGGTGGAGCTTGCGCCTCGGATGGCGGCCTCGCATGGCATGCGCGCGGTACGGGAACTACTGGATGAGGCAGGATCTTCGCTGGCGGATCTGGATGCTATTGCCGTGATGCACGGGCCGGGATCGTTTACCGGCGTGCGTGTCGGAGTTGCAATGGCGAAGGGCTTGTCCGAGGCGGCGGGCATTGGGCTGATTCCGCTGTCGCGATTGGATGTGCTCCGCGCGATGAGTCCGGAGGCGATGTTTGCGGCACTGGATGCGGGGCGGGGTGAGTTTTACCTGGGCAGCGCGACGGAACAGGAACTGGTAACGCTGCAGGAGATGCTGAGCCGTGTTCCTGCGAAGGCGACGGTGGTGGTCTGCGAAGAACGCGTTGCCGATTCTCTGGATGCGCTGACGGTTGTTCGTGTTCCCGAACCAACTGCAAAAGATGGCCTGGGGCTGGCTCTCGCGGCACTGGATGCAGGGAGAGCAGTGACCGCGGAAGCTGTGGATGCCCTGTATCTGCGACGCCCGGATGCCGAGCGGGCCTTGGAACGGGGCTAAGGGGCTAAGGATTGGTACGAACTGGGTGCCCCATCCATCGCATCGCGATGGGTGGGATGTTCGAGCGGAAGCTCGAATTGTTCTGCTTAAGGGGACGGCTTTCAGCCGTCCCGTATTGAGCCCCACAGAGAACGCGGTTTTAACCGCTGAGGTCATCGCGCGACGCGCGACGGATCGAGCTCCGCTCGATAATCACCCCAGCGAACGAGTTCGCCGGGGACCCCGATACTCCCACATCTGCTTCGCAGATATGGGGCACCCCGGTGTATGGGTTAGCGATAATTCCTGTATGGCAACTGTGATTCGACGGGCGGAGGAGCGGGATGTGGCTGCATTGCAACGGTTGCAGGCTGCGACGCCTGGAATGCCCGAGTGGACTCCGGTTCACTGGCTGGGACTGCTATCCGGCGACGCCATTGTCGTGATCGCCGAGGACGACGCGGATGTCGCCGGGTATGCCGTGGCATCGCTGCTGCGGATTCCCGGTGAGGTGGTCGCCGAGCTGGACGCGATTGTGGTGGCGTCTGCCCATCGCCGGAACGGCCTCGGGAATGGGCTTCTGCGGTATCTGCTGGCCGAGGCCCAGGCTGCCGGAGCAATCCGCCTGATGCTGGAGGTCCGGACTGGCAACGGGGCGGCGCGGGCGCTCTATCAGGGGCTTGGTTTCCAGGAGGAGGGGCTGCGGCGGCGGTACTATCGCGACCCGGTGGAAGATGCCGTGTTGATGTCCCTTCAGTTTCCACAAGAGCTAGTTGCCGCGGAAAAAGGACAGGAGTAGAGTCCTTGGCATCAGTTTGAACGGAGGTCTTCATGCTTCCTGCGCACACCGAGGCGTCGTTTCGTCATGAGCAGTTCACCCGGCTACAGATGGAACACGCGCAATACTCTGAACGTCTTGACCATCTCCTCCTGAATCCGCTGCTTTCGCCGGCTGACCAATGGGAAGAGATTCGCCTGAAAAAGATGAAGTTGAAGTTGAAGGATGCCATGGAGCATCTCCGGACGGACTAGGTTCTTTCCGGAGCTGCGGAGCATCGTCTTGGTTTTGAGCCGGCAGTAAGGGCCGGGTTGTAAGGCCTCGGGCTCTTGGTGTGTCTCCCCATATACCGGGTGCCCCATGTCCGGGGTCCCCGGCGAACTTGTTCGTTGGGGTGGTGTCCCTCGGGGACATGGGACGTTCGAGCGGAGCTCGAATTCTTTTGTTTGTTCGGACGAATGAAATCGGTAGAGAAGCAAGTTTCTCCGCTTTCCTCCGGTCGCTCCGAAATGACAAACAAAAAAGTCATACCGGGGTAGGAGGTCGTGGCCTCCTTGCCCACCCTAGCGTTGCGAGGGTGGGGCACCCCGGGTTAGGAGATTGAGTAAAAGGCGGTCGCGCATAGCGCGATGCCCATGTCCCCGAGGGACATGGGGCACCCGATGTACAGGTTGGGAAAGACCCCGGATAACGACCTTTTCTTCCTGCGGCTCTATAATCGGAAGAACTTTATGGTGCGTGACGGTTTTCTGTATGCGCTCGGCCTGGGTGTCGTTGCGGTTCTTCTCTCGTTGACCGGGTGGCCCTGGCTGGCAGTGATTCCGGTTCTGCTGGCGGTGTTCTTTCTCTGGTTCTTCCGCGACCCCTCGCGTACGATCCCGCAGGGCAGGGGAGTCATTGTCTCTCCGGCGGACGGCAAGGTGACCGAGGCCGAATGGATTGAGACAGGTGCCGGTTCGCGCCTGCGCATCAGTGTCTTCCTCAGCGTCTTCGATGTGCACGTGAACCGTTCGCCCATTGAAGGTACGGTGACGCAGGTCGACCATCGGACGGGCCTGTTCAAGAACGCGCTCTCGCCGGACTCGTCTCTGGTGAATGAGCAGACGCTGGTCAGCGTTGACGGCCCCAACTACCAGATCAGCTTCAAGCTGATCGCCGGTCTGTTGGCGCGCCGCATTGTCTGCAATCTGAAGGTTGGCGACAAGGTTGAGCGCGGACAGCGCATCGGCCTCATCAAGTTCGGATCGCGTGTCGACGTTCTGTTGCCCTCGGATGCGGTGCTGAAGGTCAAGAAGGGATCGCGGGTGAAGGGCGGATCGACCATTCTGGCGGAGATGCCCGTTGCTTCGGAGGCTTGATGGATGAGCTGATCGAGCGCCGCCCTATGCAGCCGCGGCGCGCCATGTATGTTCTTCCGTCGTTGTTCACCGCGGGCAATATCGCCGTGGGGTACTACGCCGTGATGTCGAGCCTTCAGGCGGTATCGACCGGAGACGCTAGGTACTTCGACCGCGCGGCGATCGCCATTGCCTTCGCCATGCCCTTCGACGCTCTGGATGGCCGCATCGCCCGCATGACCAACACGGCCAGCGAGTTCGGCAAAGAGCTGGACAGCCTGGCGGACGTCATCACCTTCGGCGTGGCGCCCAGCATCCTGGCTTACCTGTGGGGATTCCGCATGCTGCCCATGGTGGGCCACCTGGTCTTCCGGCAGAAGGTCATGGACCTGGGGCTGTTCATCTGCTTTTTATTCCTCATCTGCGGAGCCAGCCGCCTGGCGCGGTTTAACATCACCAAGGACCCGAAGCCGCAGAATCCGGGACGGCCAGACCGGAAGTACTTTGTCGGTATGCCCATTCCTGCCGCGGCTGGTGTTGTGGCTTCTGTAGTGCATTGCTTTGATGGCCAGCCGATCGACAATATCTGGATCGCGCTGGTGTGGTTGTCGTTCGTTGCGTTTGTCGGGTTCCTGATGGTGAGCCGCTGGCGCTTCTGGAGCGGCAAAGAGATTAACCTCAGCCGGGGCCATCCGTTCCGGCTTCTGATTCTGCTGACGCTGGCCGTGGTGCCGCTTTTCCTGTGGTCGGGGATTACATTGATCACGCTGGCGCTCAGCTATACCGTGTACGGTCTGTTCTCGCGCGTGAGCTATGGATGGATGCGACGCCGCCGTACACAGACCGCATCGTAGCGGCAACAGGAAGGAAATCAAGATGGAAGAACGCGTGTATCACGTCGGCGTGGCTGGCGCATCGAGTCTGGCAGGCAAGGATCTGCATGAAGAGTTGGGGCAAAGCGTGCTGGCTGCCGCCGATGTGCGTCTGCTGGACCATGAAGAGCTGGCCGGAACGCTGGAGGCCACGGAAGACGAGATGAGCTTCATTCAGAAGATCGACGCCGACGCCTTCGACGGCCTGGACCTCGTCTTCTTCGTCGGCACCGCCGCGCAGACCGCCGATAGCTGGGGCTTCGCCAAGAAGGCAGGCGTGGGCATTGTGGATCTGAGCTATGCCATGGAAGACCAGCCGGAGACGGTCGTACTGGGTCCGTGGGTGGAGCAGGTGCTGGCCGCCAAGGGCCCGGGCGCAGCGCTCAGCCTCAGCACGGTCGCGGTGATCGCCGCGCATCCGGCGGCGCTGATGCTGTCGCTTATCGCGGCACGTGCAGGGAAGAGCCTTCCGCTGAAGAGCCTGGCCGCGGTGGTCTATGAGCCGGCATCGCAGATGGGCAAGGAGGCGATGGACGAGCTGCATCAGCAGACGCTGAACCTGCTCTCGTTCCAGTCGCTGCCCAAGGAACAGTACGACGCACAGGCAGCCTTCAATCTGCTGCCTGAGTTCGGTGACGCTGCCCTGCAGCGGCTGTCAGTCACCGATGGCCGTATTCAAAAGCACTTTGCGCGGCTGGCCGCGGGACGCCTGCCGGAGCCGGCGCTGCAGATTGTGCATGCCCCGGTCTTCCATGGCTATGTCGTCAGCGTGCTGCTTGAGTTTGCGCAGCCCATAGAGTTGGTTCTGCTGGAGCGCGCGCTCGAAGGCGAGCACGTCGAGGTGCTGTTGGGCGACGCCGAGCCGCCAAGCAATGTCAGCGCCGCGGGACGGAAAGAGATCCTGGTGCGCCTCCCCGAGGATTCCGGTGCGCCGGTCTCGCGCGTGTGGCTGTGGCTGGCTGCGGACAACCTGAAGCTGGCCGCACAGAACGCGATTGCCTGCGCCGTCGAGCTGGAAAAGCTGCGTCCCCAAGGGAAGGTGCAGTAGCCGATGCTGCGGTCGTTTCATGTGGAGGGCGGCAAGCTGCATATAGACGAGGGCGATTCGCTCTCCCTGCTGCAGCAGGCCGCGTGGATCGACCTGCTGGCGCCCACTCCGGAAGAAGACCACGCCGTGGAACGTGCGATGGAGCTCTCTGTTCCCACCAGGGAAGAGATGTCCGAGGTGGAGAGCAGCAGCAACCTCTACCGCGAGGATGGCGCCTCGTACATCACGGTCCGGCTGGTCAGCCGTCCGCGCGACCAGCAGCCCAAGCTGGCGGCCGTAACCATGATCGTGACGCCCAGGCAGTTTGTCACGCTACGCTATGCCGATCCCACAGCCTTCAAGCTCTTCTGCGCGCGTGTGGATAAGACGCCGAAGGTCATCGAGCACCCGCACGATGCCGTGCTGACCTTTCTGGAGACCGTAGTCGACCGTGTGGCCGACATCCTGGAAGAGATCGGCAACGGCCTGGATGTTCTGGCCGGCGAGCTCTTCGCGCAGGACGCGACGTCAACCAAGGTGGCGGTGGAGAAAGACCTGGCTGCCATGCTGCGGCAGATCGGCCGCAGCGGCGACCTGGCAGGCCGTGCCCGCGAGAGCCTGCTGAGCCTGACGCGTGCGGCCGGCTTCCTCTCCGGAGAGGAGAACGGCGAGACACCGCACCAGGACCGTAACGAAGCTCTGCACCGTAACGAAGCCCTGCGCCTGAAGACACTGCAGCGGGATATCAAGTCTCTGCTGGAGCATGATGCGTATCTGCTGTCGCAGATCCAGTTCCTGCTGGACTCCAACCTGGGCATGATCAGCATTCAGCAGAATGCGATTATCAAGATCCTGTCGGTAGCGGCCGTCATCTTCCTGCCGCCTACGCTGGTGGGCTCGCTGTATGGGATGAACTTCGAGCACATGCCAGAGCTGAAGTGGCACCTGGGCTATCCGATGGCCATCGTGATGATGGTTTTATCGGCGGTGTTGCCCTACTGGTACTTCCGGCGGCGTGGCTGGTTGTAGGGAATTTTCCCTGTAATGCTCTAGAATAGAAATCGAGCCGGGATGGCGGAACTGGCAGACGCAGCGGACTCAAAATCCGCCGACCCTTGCGGTCGTGGGGGTTCGACCCCCCCTCCCGGCACCAAAATACTCACTTGTAAATCTAGGAATAAAGCTTTGATTGTTGCCCAATCGGCGTTCTCGCAAGCGGAAACGATCAGGGAGCTCTGAGAGAACGTCGCTGGCTACCAGCGTTGCTCAACTGTTCTTTGGCAACCGCCGAGCCCAACTATTCCCTCACTTTCGGGTACAGACACTAGTTTGGCTAATCTAAGTTCGATTTCGCTCGTTACCCGATGGTCAGAGTAGCCTTATCCCACGTTGCACCTTTCATAGAGGCTGGAACTTCGATCTCTCTAGTCACAAGGACAGGGCGAAAGCGGTTTGGTGGCTGCTTCAGACGATACTGTAGACCCTTCTGGAAATCCGCCGGCTTTTGGTCAATCAAACTCTGGATCACCGCGCCATATGGTGAAAGGTTAAGCATCTTCGGCCCGCGACCAGCGCTGGCCTCTGACTCGAGAAACGTGCGAAATGCCGTGGCATCGAGCTTGACCATGCTGGCGAGATCCATGAGATTCTCAGCCAAGCGACGTACATCTTTGGGTAGATCGCTGGTGTCCCAGAGGGCTGTGACGATCTCGATAAAGGCCCTGAGGGTCGTTGTAAATGAGTCCGATTTCGAGAGCACCGACGACTTCGCTAAGTTCGTCGCTTCCTGAATGGAAAGTTCCGCGTGCTCCAGCATTGCCTTGATCTGAAACGCAATGCGCATCGTGCTCCAGTTCACGTCGTCCGTTTTGTACGTGAGGTCGTGGGTAGCGATCGACCAAGCGTGCTGGAGGAAGGTCTTGATTTGGAGTTCGAAGAGTGCTCCGTGAAAGCCTGTTGGAGGTACAGACGGATCGTCTCTCCAGAGCAAATAGAGACGTAGATCGTCAAAGGAGAATGTGTCCGGCCTCTTGTGGGTTTCAGAATCCCTCTCAGGGCGCCTATAAGCAAGATCGAACAGAGATAGAATGAGTTCTTCAGCCTCAGCGACTTCCGAACCGTTACGTACAACAATCGTCGCGGCGAAGAAGTCCTCCAGATTAAACGGATCCTTAACTCTTCCAGATTCGACTTTCAGTGTGAAGCTCTCTTCGCCCTTAACTCGACTTTCGTAGTGCCAGCCCGAGCGCTTGTGAGTGCGCAGGAAGTCGTCCACCTGCTTCTGCAGCGTACGGTACCGAGTGAGCTGATCTGCGTAGGCTTCTCTGAGAGAGGCAGGGATCTTCATCGTGTTTAGATGAGGGCTTGCGCTAGATGTTTCTGTCGTTCTTGCCGGGGCTTGAGGTCAGTGCTGGCTCCGCGGCTGTTTTCGTAATAAAGAGCATGCGACGGATATTGAGAAGCAAGAGACGGGAAACTGCCAGCCGGAGCATCTTTCTCGGCAGAGAAAGACTCCACGATCTTCATGAAATCTGTATATTTCTGCGCCGTTACCGCAGCATTGGACGAATTGGGAAAGACGGCAGGGTTGAGCGCGATAACGCCCCATAGGGTATAAAAATTCGCCAAAGTGCGGGCGTAACGCGTAACGACGTTTCCCGCCTTTTCCATTTCGAGGAGATACTCTTTAGTTCGTAGTAGATTGGTGCGGAAGTGGGCTTCGTCGAAATTCTCGACTTCGTCAATGTCATCGTATCGTCCATAAAAGACATCGATGGCGTCTTGATCGAATCCCACTGGAGCGCCATTGATGAGTACGATCAGAAGCTCCGATATGAATTGGGTATCAGCCATACGTTTCGCGCGGGATGTCGTCACAATCCCCAGCTTCTTCCAGCTGTCATTCTCTTCTTCTGCTTCAGCTAGTGTGATAAACCAACCCTCAAATTTTGCGTGACGGAGTTCCTGATCAGTCAATCGGCGCGAATTCCGGTTGAGCCGGTCAAAGACTTCATTGACGATGTTGCCTTCGACTATGTCGACCATCTCTACAGGAATCTGATAGTTCCAGAGGCGCTTTTTCAATTCAATTTCGCCTTCTAGCTGCTTCCAGTTTTTGCCATTGAGACGTACGTCACCGAAGTCTTTAGAAATTCGGAGCTTGTTGTTCACGAAAAGCAAAATGGTCTCTAGGCGCTGTTTGCCATCGACGACGTGATATGTAGAGCCGCCGTCAGCTGCAATGGTTTTGTGAAGAAAAATCGCCGGACTTGGATAGTCGCGGAAGATGGTGTCCAAAAAGAACTGACGGTCTTTGCTCGTCCAGACACTCTTTCGCTGATACGGAGGGTCAAGGTCGAGCTGATTATTCCGGTTCAAGTCGAGCAACCAAGTAATGTCCTGCGTTGTCGGACGCCTGTTCATATATGTGCCTTAGCTTGGTTCGTATGGCCCCAAAAAACGTTCTCCATTGAAATGGATGAGATGCGATGGAGCGTCAGCAACCCAGACTTCCGTTTCCCAAGCGATCTCTCCTAAATATTTGCTCATTAAAGCCCGTGTCGGGAAAGCTGTGACATAGACCAACCCCGCTTTTGAATCCACAAAGAGTCTTGCGAGTTCTGCATGTCGCTTCCCATTGACGGGGCCATGGCTTGTGACTGACTCGATCAAAAGAAGCCAATTGCGATCAGGGGCGTACAGGACAACGTCAGGCATCTTGCCGTGCATATCAACTGTAATCCCTAACGAAGAAAGGAGAACGGCATCAAAATAGCCCCACTTGTCGCCAGTATCTCCAATGTAGATGAGTTGGCCGCCGGGGACGTACCGTTCAGCAAAATCTTCGATAATGGCCTTGATGAGTTCGCTGTGATCGCCAGGTACAAGGCTTAGTGTCTTGCCGTCCGCCAACGTGACAGGTACACGATGCTGATTGCGCTCATGGGCGTACTTTTCGATGAGGGTCTGTCGTTCCGCCAAGAATTCTGTTAGCATCCCGTGCCACTCCGGTGTTCCGAAGGTTCGTACTAGAGCGAGTGTGTGAGCGGCAATCTGATAAACGTTGTCTTTGCTGTTGGGTGGGCGTTTTGGATCGTCAGGATTGTGAAGGATAATTCCGGCATCCAGAAACTGATGGATCGACTGGCGGCGCACGGTCTCCCGGGTGTTCGGAGCGTAAACCTTCTTGTAATGTTTCGCGATCCAATCCATGATCGGCGTGATTCCGATCATGGGATTCTTCGCGTCCTTCCAAGATGTCCCAGGCTTTAAATCTAGAAGAGCGAGCAGAGTTAAGGCAGACCGTTCGTTTTGTTGGGCGTGGGGCAGGCCCAGCGAGATGAGAATGTCACGAGCGGCTTTCAAGAGTTCTTTACGGGTCATACGATTAGTGTATTAAGCTGCCGGTCGATCATATCTTGTGTAAGAGTTCCTTTAGATCGTGCCCACTTGCCAAAAGATATTAGGGCTTCCCGCGATGGATAGCGCATTAGCCGCAGGTCAGTAGCGTTTACTTGCGTATGGCCGTTGAAACGCCGGAAATGATCATCTGCAGCCGTGCTATTAATAAACGCGGCAAGGCCATAGGCCAGATCAATCGGCAAACCAGATTTGTTGTCATGAAAAACGTTCAGATGATTTTCGAAGCCCACCTTATCAGCGTTCGGGAAGGCATCGGGGTGAACGATGCCTGCCACAAGGCGGCGCTTCTCTTCTTTTGAGGAGAAGCGCCTAACAACTGTGTAATAGCCATTGGGGTATAGCCATCGTTCCGTCTCCTTATTTCGAAGAATCGCATTCCCACGCTTGGCTGCATCGCTGGGCCAAATGGTGTCTTGCCCAACAAAGTGAGCAGCGTATAGGAGGGGGGCGGAACCATTTGTAGGCTCGGGGAGGATATATTGTTTGAGCCGGAAATCGACGACCGGACCAGTCGATAAGCTGACACCTATGGCACCGAGCGAATGGCAAATTTGAGGAGAGCCTTCCAATATCCCCATTTCTGGCGAAGTAGGTACATGAATAAACCGTTCGGGATCGTTAGGAAAAACGATCCGCTCGAACGGATAACTGTGCTCCACCAGGTCGGAAAATGAATCATCCGTAGATGTTGTAATCCTTACGTCGCCTTGTTGGCCGCGGCGTTCCAAATGAATGATGACGTTCTCCTGAAGAACATCATCATCCTTGAAAGCCTTGTTGCGCGATGCGAAGAGATGTATTTGCCTAATAGCAGCTTGTTCGAGGATCTGATCCCGAAACGGTTTGTAATAAGGACCATTACAGAAGCTTCTCGGAATGATCGCTACGATATGACCACCCGGTCGCATCAGTTCCAAAGAGAGTGAAACGAACGCCGTATACAAGTTGACCGCTTCGATCCCGAGCCGCCGCATAGTCGATCGGTGGTCCGAACTACTGCTGATCTTCTTGTAGGGAGGATTGAGGATCGCGTGAGTGAAGCGAGTTCCGAGACCGAGCAACCCATTCGTGACCGATTGATCAATGAAATCCTGGTCGGAGACTGTGATGCGAAGGGCCTCGTGATGTAGTCCCTGATAGGTTGATAGAACATGTTTCAAATGAGAACGGAGCCGCCCGTCTATCTCATATACAGTTGCATCGACGCTAGAAAATCGGAATCCGCCCTTGGTCCAGCGGTCGAGAAACGCTGATGTGAGCGCCCCCATCCCAGCGCCAGCATCCAAGAGCGAGCAATGGGTGATTGTCGAACTTGGGAACATGGCCGCCATAAACGTCGCGACCTTAGCGGGCGTCATGAATTGGCCGAACTTGGATTTGTGGGCCTGGGTGATTTGGGGTGAAATCGTCTGGCGTAGCGAGTCAGATAATTCGACCGTCTGATGTCCCAAAGCCAACCCCCTATGAAGAATCTAGCGCTCCACAGGAATGTGGATTTGTTCGTCTCTTCTTCGCCTACTATTCTATTCTGGCATGGACTCATGAGGTGGGCAATGGTGCTCTCGCATTGAATAATGATGTGCGCCCTCTTACCCCTTGACAGAGTCTTCTTCCTTATCGAGGGGCACCCAGTATCTGGTTGTGATGAGTTAGGGTTGCGGTGCAGTTTTTGGTTAGCCTGGGTGGCTTGCCTGGCGCTTTGATTTCGTTCGGGGTGGAGAGAAAGAACTCGCCTGATTTTTCTTTGCCAGTGTCGCGGGAGAAGATGAAGCTGCCGTCCCTGCCTATGAACATGGCTCCGATCTCGGTGCCGGTGGCGTTGATCTCTTTGCTGAGCAGGCCGGTTCGTTGCCAGCCTTTTGCGGTGTGCTCCACGCGGTAGATGCCTTTGTCGATTGCCCGTAGTCCCCATTGTCCGTTGGGGGGGAGGAACTCGTACTCGGCGTCGGCGGTGTTGAGGCCGGGGCCGGCGTTTTCTAGAGCATTTTCCCTGTTGCTGGGTATCCCGAAAGGGGCGTGCAGTGGCGTTTTCATTGCGGAAAACGCCCATAGATGCGGATGCCCTGGACTACACCGACAGGGAAAATGCTCGAGCCAGGTTCCGTTGGGTGTCTGGCGGGCGCGGTAGATGTCGTCTTTGCCGAATCCTCCAGGGCGGCCGGAGCCGAAGTAGAGCAATTCTCCTAATACTGTGGTGTTGGATAACTCTGCGAATGCCGTTTTCTTTGCGGAAAACGGCGCAAACAGCCAGCACTTCGCTCTACACCTTTAGGAGAATTGCTCCCGAGCCAGCCGTCGGAGGCGGGGCGGGGGAACCACTCCGCTTCGTTGGAGTTCACTGGTTCGGGTAGCTTGGTTGGCGTTTGCCATGTGCCAGAGGTTGAGCGGGTGGCGATCCAGATGTCGAGAGCATTTTCCCTGTTGCTGGGTATCCCGGAAGAGGAGTGCGGCAGCGTTTTCATTGCGGAAAACGCCCATAGATGTGGAAGCCCTACTCTACACCTACAGGGAAAATGCTCCAGGCCTGCGCTGGTGAGAGCTCCGGTACTGCGTGAGGAGATGAAGTAGAGGGTGCGGCCGTCGGGGCTGAAGTATGGGTCTGCTTCTAAACCGGGTGCGGCGATGGGGGATTCGGTTGGAGGTTGGAGATAGTTGTCGATGCAGCGGCTGACCAGGATTCTCCAGCAGGAGAAGTCGGGTTTGCTGCGTACGAACCAGAGAGCATTTTCCCTGTAGGTGTAGAGTAGGGCCTCCGCGTCTATGCGCGTTTTCCGCAATGAAAACGCCGCTGCACGCCTCTTCCGGGATACCCAGCGCAGGGAAAATGCTCCAGGTGGGAGCTGCGGAGGCGAGGAGTGGGAGAAGCGGCAGCATGGGTTTTTTTGTCCGGGATTTTTCTATCACGGATGGAGAGGGGCTACGAAATGATGGACAAAGCAGGTCCTTCGCGGTGCTCAGGATGACAGGGAAAGATGATTTGGTAAAGAAGCGGATTTCTCCACTCCCCTTTGGTCGACCACCCCCACCAGCAAGCTGGTCGGGGACCCGGCGCTACGAAATGACAAACAAAAGCGGGTCCTTCGTCTGCGGCTCAGGATGACAAACATAAAAACGGTTCGCGCGTAGCGGGATAAATCACCCTAGCGAACGCGGTTCAGAACGCGACCGTCTCCCCCAGCCCCGCATACACATCATTCTTCTTCCACCGCTGCTGAATCAGATAGAACGCCCTCTCCCCCGTGCAGTGGCCCACGGCGATACGTTGCAACTTGTTCGTCTTCTCCAACACATCGAGCGTACCGTTGATCTGCTCGTCTGTATCCTGCACCAGGTGGAGTCCACCGAACAGCATGTACACATCCGGCTTCGCGGCGCCTGCCGTTGCTGTCGCAATGATCCTCTCGATGCCCGGATGCGAGCATCCTGCAATCACCACAGGGCCTTTTGGCGTATCCAGCACCATCGATACCTCCACCAGTCCCTTGAACGCCGGCTTGTCCGAGACCAGCGTCACCAGCCGCACGCCCGGCATCACCGTCATCGTCTCTTTGACTACCGTCATCTTCGTATCGCTGTATCCCTTCCAGTCGGGAATATGCGCCGGCGGATTGCCGTTGAAGTAACGATGGTCCTTTTCGAGCGTAGGCTCGGGATGTGCCGCAAGAAACTGCTGCGGAACCTCGTGCCCGCGAAACACGACATCATCGGGAACGAACAACGCAACGTCAGGATTCAGGCCCAGCACATACCGCAACCCCGACGTGTGATCGCCGTGCGAGTGCGAGATCACCACCATGTCCAGATGCGACAGGTCCACATGCATGCGCTTCACATTCGCCTGCAGAATCGCCGCGCTGTCTCCTGTGTCGAACAGAATGCGCTTGCCGTTGTACTCGATCAGAGCCGCATAGCCCCAGTCCAGTTGCAACTCCGGCTTGCGGCCGAATGCATCTGTAAGAATCGTCACCCGGTTCTCCGCGCGGCAAACCGCCGCACCAAGAATCAGAACCGCCATGGAAGCCAAGATTGTCCGGTACAACACGCGAGTCAACATGGTGTGGGCCCTGCTTTCTCAGATCAAGTAAGTTGGATGCGGAAGTGTCTGAAGGCCTATCTAAACACGCCGCGCGCTCCGCGGCCAGCCTTAATGGACCAACGGGCTCCAGACTATTCGTTTTCTGAGCGCACGGATGCCCATCCCCCAATGCTTTCGGGCGGGCACTATAAGCGCTGAAGGCGCGCTCTATACCAGCCTGGGGCAACGCCCCAGGTCTCAGTGCCCACACGATGTTAAAGGGCTGAAGGCCCGCTCTATAACTCTGCAGCGAAGGCAGGTTAGTGCTAATGCGGGAACGGGTAGGAGCGGTGGACTTTAGTCTTCGCTTTACGGTCAAAGAAGTTGGGCTTTCCTTTCCCAGATGGGTTTCTTCAGCCATTAGGCATGAGGATTATAGATCGGGCCTTCAGCCCTCAGACCCCTCTTAACTATCCGAGACCTGGGGCGTTGCCCCAGGCTGGTATAGAGCGCGCCTTCAGCGCTTATTCAGCGGGCTATGAAAGCCGTCCCCCTTAACCACCCCAGCCAGCGGAGTTGGCCGAGCATTACGATCGCGCGGAGCGCGAATAGTTCACCCCAACCAGCGAAGCTGGTCGGGGACCCCGAATAGCCATGTCCCTATGGGGACACCACCCCAACGAACAAGTTCGCTGGGGACCCCGGACATGGCTATTCCAGTCTTACGGAGAATTCGTCATCTCAGCAAGATTCATTAAGCTGCTACTTCCCGCGCTCCTGTCGGTGCCGTCTCGGCATTGCCGGTTGATGCGAAGGTCTCGGAGTAAGCGTAGTTGTGCTGCCGAATAAGCTCCCCATCCCAGGTATTCCAATCTGTCGGATAGGTGAATACGTAGCTGTACAGGCCGGTCGTCTGCACATAGCTGACCTGGTTGTTCTGCATCAGGGTTACTTTGTTTTGAAGCGCAGCTTGCAGGCTGTTGTTGGGCATGGGATTAGGCCCGGGTGAGGGGAAAAGTAAAAAGAAGTTCGTCATATTAAGGGTTGGGTTGACGTTCGTGTCCGTTGCCCAGACATGTGGAATGGCGTCGTTCAGATTGAAGCAGGGCACATAGTTGGATGACGCATTCAGAACGTCCGCCAGTGCCTGGTTGCCGGCTGCGAACGGCGCAAACGTGAAGGACTGAATACTGGAAGGAAGGGTTGTGATTGGTTGCTGATTGTTCAGGAACTGGAAGGCAATCCAGCATGCCGCCAGATAGGCAACCGTCCCACCAAGACTGTGGCCGGTGATGAGCAAAGGAGTTGTCGCGTTAAATGATCCGGAGATCGACTGCAGGTAGGAAGCAAGGTCTGTACCACCCTGGGTAAGTTTGGCGTTCATCTGCATCAGGGCGCCGAAGAGCGCTGCCTGGGCGCCAATGGCTACCTTGGCTCCGCTGACCGGCTCGAAGCCGGCCCAGAACTCGCAGCAAAAGTCCTCCAGTTCATCGGGAGCACCATGGGTCCCCTGAATGACCAGGGCATATTGGTTCGTTGTCGTGTTCTGGATGACAGCCGAATAATCCTCGCCGATCGAGCTCGGCTGCCATACGACTGTCCAGGGCGATGGTGGATTGGGGTTGGAAGATACATGGTCGATCCAGTCACAAAGGCTCCACGCAAGTTGCGAGCCTTGAGGGAGACTGGAAATAGAAGCCTGCTGTTTTTCAGATGTCATTGCAAAGGTTCCTCTCGTTGAATGGGACGTGGAGTTCCTGAATTCAGCCGAGACCTAAGCGAAGAAGTTCGTAAGTAAAAGGGGGGCAGATGAGGTACTTCAAGAGCGTCCAGATGTAGTTGCTCCGCTGGATCTCGGAGCTCCGTAGCCATACACGCGGATGTGGCTAAGGAGGTGCATCCGACAGCTTCGGCCTTTTCCTGGGGTGGTGTCAAGATCGGGTTGATGAAAGTTTTGTAGGAAAGATGGTTGGTGACGGTGGAGAAGCAGGTCCTTCGCGTAGCTCAGGATGACAAGCAAAAGACGGTTTGGGGTGGTTGCGGGTGGGAGCAGCGGACTTTAGTCCGCTGATTGAAGGTCTCAAATGATTGATGGGCTTTCAGCCCTGGGCTCTCTCTGAGACCGACACAAAAAGCCCAGGGCTGAAGCCCAATTTTCTTTAGAGCTAATAGACCGTGGGCTAAAAGCCCACGGCTCCCACCCATCGCGCATAGCGCGAATCGTACCCCAGTGGCTAAAGCCACTTTATTTGAATGACTTGATGCGGCACGGCTGGAAGCCGTGCCCTTAAGCAAAACATTCGCGCGGACGCGCGAATACCCAGGTCCCTTTAGGGACCCGGGGCACCCGGTGTATGGGTTACTTAGCGGGGGAGGATCTCCGCGATGCTCTTCATGTCTGCCAGGTTGCGGTCTTCCAGCAGGGCGAGCAGTTGTTGCAGGTAGCCGGGGCTGTGTTCGACCGTCTTGGAGAAGGACTGGACGGTTTTCACAACTGCTTTCTCATCGAACTCAGATTGGCGGCTGCCGGAGATGCCGATCAGCAGGCCATGGACCAGGACGTACTGGCCGATCAGCAGGGTGTATTCCTGAAAGATTGTCTTTGGCGTGGAATGGGCGCTGGCTTCGCGGCCGAAAGGGAACAGCGTTCTGAAGATGTAGTTCAGCAGGTAGTTCTCGAGAATGTGCGGATGCTGGTCGAGGAACGGTTGGCAGTAGGCATTGTCGGCGTGCTGGTAGCGTTCCAGGTCCTGGGCGGCCGTTGATTCCGGTGCGTAACCGATGCCGGCGAGGAAGTCCTGGAAGGATTCGTTGAATCGCTTTGAGTTCACGCCGGAGCGGTTGGCAAGGTCAGCGACGCGGAGAACGAGATCCAGTTGCGCGGCGGGGTTTGCGGGCAGATGGTTGAGCTCCGTCCGGAGAGTTCCCTCGTCGACGATCTGCTGGTAGCTTTGGATGATCTCCGCCACCTTCGCTTCGCCCTCAAGCGAAGTCACCTCATCGAGCTGCTTACACATCATGCCCAGGAGGAAGATCCGCTGCCAGAGGGGACGGCTGCGATCGGTAAGCAGGTCGCCCATGCATAACCGGACCTCGGTGAAATAGCCGAAGGGTTTGTGAGGCGAGTCGGGTCCGTTCTGGGCGAGCTTGGAGAACTGGTCGGTGCGGTAGGGAACGGCCGGGCCATCGGTGTGGCGGTTCGCAAATCCTGGATCCAAGAGCACCATGCGCGCTGCCTCGGGGCAGGAGAGATACAGGGAGACTTCGAGCTGTCCTTCCACCTGATTGAGGGCGCGGGGATAGGTGGAGCATGCGGCCGACAGGTAGTCGTGGCCATGCTCCTTGTGGATGCCGCAGAGACGCTGTGCCGTGAAGAAGGGGCACTTCTTGTCGGCGGTCATCTCGATGCTGGCGTAGAGGTTATCGCTGGGAGAGCCTGGAACCTTACGGACATGGGTATCGACGGCGGACCGGATCTCGCTGACAGGCAGCAAACGGTAGAACTCATAGGTCTGTTTGTCGACGGGGACAGAGAATCCGTTGCAGCAGGTGTCATCGCAGGCCCCGCTGATGCATTGGAAGGCCTGTCCGTAGAGAGGCTGAGACGGTAGAGGTTGACGTTGACGTGGGATAGCGCGGCTCACGGGGTGAGGGAGTGCAATTTTTGGGCCGTCGATGGGGTGAGTGGATCAGAGGTCTCTAATCTCGGGGGGTGCGCCGCTCGAACCATTTTTGTTTGTCATCCCGAAGGGATCTGCTTCTCTCAAAGGCTGTGGCCTCCTTACCCACCCTAGCGTTGCGAGGGCGGGGCACCCGGTGAATGACAAACGAAAGACGGTTCGCGCAGGCGCGAATACCCAGGTCCCTTTAGGGACATCACCCCAACGAACACGTTCGTCGGGGACCCCGAACCTGGGGCACCCAGTGCATGGGTTGGGCGCTAGCTCTTCAACAGCTTCTGGGCCGTCTTCTGATCGGTGATCAGGACGTTGATCAGCTTGCCTTTGATCGCCGCTTTGATGGCGGTGAACTTGGCAGGCCCGCCGGCGATGCCGATGATCTTGCTGACACTCTTGAGCATCGGCATCTCGATGCCGATGACGCGGTTGAGCAACGGAGAGCGGATCAACTCTCCCTGTTCATTGAAGAACTGCAGGCAGATGTCTCCGACAGCGCCTTTCTTCTGCAGCGACTCAAGCTCTGCCATGGTGAAGCTGTTGCCGCTGCTTTCGAGCAGGGCCGATGGCTTGAGGGCGCCGATGCCGACCAGTGCGAGATCGAGCGTTGGGAAGGTCTCGATGGTCTCTCGTACGTACGGCTCCTGCAGCAGCAGGTCCCGTGTTTTGGAGCTGCCAGTCACACCTGGAGCCTGCAGCAGAACGGGAGTCGCACCGATCAGACGAGAGAACTGATTTACGAGCTGGGTAGCGCGTGACTGGATGTCGGGCGTTCCGACGCCGCCGAGCATTTGGATCACGCGTCCACCCTCGGCGCGATTGGTCGGGTGGAGCTGATCGACCATGGCGAGCAGGTGGCGGCTCCAGGAGGAGATGCCGATGTTTTCCTTGGGGCGCAGGGTAGATTCGAGCAGGAAAGCGGCAGCGGCGCCAAGCTCCTGAATCATATGGAACTCGTCATCCGGGCAGTCGACGATGACGACCTCGCGCAGGCCGAAGCGGCGTTCCAGCTGCTCTTCCATCTCGGCGTACACGCCGCCGGGAACATCGACGATGACGCGGACCACGTTCGCCTCGCGTGCCTTTTTCAGAAGACGGGAGACGGTGGACTGATGGATGCCGAGCATTTCAGTGATGTCCTGCTGCCGCACCTCGTGTACATAATAGAGGCGGGCGATTTTAACCATCAGTCGGGTTTCATTGATGCGTGGCATATAAATTTATGTCTGCATAATATTACACGTGAGGTTGGTCGAAGCTTTGTCTTCCATGGTTTCCCTCGCCCGGGTGCCCCACCCTCGCAACGCTAGGGTGGGTTGAGATGCCCAAGAATTTCGACAAGCTTCGATACTCGAACATCTCACTCATCGCTGATTACTCCAACGAGTACGTTCGTCGGGGACGTTTTGGATATTTAATCTGTGCCACCTTTCCCACCCTAGCGTTGCGAGGGTGGGGCACCCCGACAGGGAAATAGAGAAAAGAAAAGGCCCGCTCTGGTAAGCGGGCCGAGTGTTGTGATGTGTCTAGAAAGATCAAGCCTCGGCGTGATGGTGATAAACATCCCATCCCATATAGGTCCCCAGAGCCTCTGCTACCGGCTCGGCACAGTGGCTTCCATTCATCGCAGCATGATGCTCAAACCCGTTCTTGCAGATCACATGCATCAGCTTCTGCAGCTTCGGCACATGCGCCACGGCGCGGGTCCCAAAGGTATTCAATGGATCATCCGTAAACAGGCCATTGCCAACATAAGCGCGAATCTTGCCTTGGAGATCATCGGTACTGACGCGGCCAAAGGTGAGGGGGCCGGCAGGCGTGCGGCCTTCGAGAGCTCCGACGGTGTTCTGCTCTCCAAGGACAGTTCCGAGGATGGGAGCGGTGCCGATGCGGATGTCGGGGAGAAAATCCTTCGCCCAGTTGCCGCAGTGGAATAGGACGCATTTGTCCGGATCGTTGCCGTAGTTGTTGTTCCAGTCGACCAGCGCCGAAGGCTTCTTGCTGGCGAGTTGCAGGGCATACATGCTGACCACACCGGCGATATCGACCTCGCAGGCCGAGGGTAGCATCTGCTCGCTCATCATCGACATGATGGTGCAGACGTTGACGCCGAAGTTCTTCTGCATCGACGACCAGCATTGAATGGCGGTCGCGGTCAGGCCAAGCTCCTGCATCCAGTCATCGACGACCAGGGCGAACTTCGCCATCTTCACCAGGCTCTCATTGGGAGCGTTGGATGCATCGGCGTAGCTGCGAATCTGCTCGATGCGCTGCTTCACGCGAGTGTCGGCATCGGCAATGCGCTGTGTGGAGCCGAAGACCTCTGAGAGGTCAATGGTATTGACGGAGATGCCGGCAGCCTCAAAGAGCTTCTCGCTGAAGCGGGTGGTATTGAAGGCGTTGGGGCGAGCTCCGACGGCTCCCAGGCGGACGCGGCGGAGACCGCGCACGACGCGGCAGGTTGCGAGGAAGTGGGTGAGGTCTTCGCGGAACCGGTCGCTGTTGATGGCGACGGTGTGATCGCGAGTAAGGGTGTACTTGTAACCGTACTGACGCAGGTTGTTACAGGCGGAGATCTTACCGCAGAAGGCGTCGCGGCGGCGCTCCAGGCCGAAGGCGTCCAGATCGTCAGGGCAGGCCTGCACCAGGATGGGGACATTGAGCTCAGAGAGGCGGATAGCGTCGGAGAGCGCCTTCTCGTCACCGAAGTTCGGCAGGCAGACGAGGATGCCTTCGATCTCAGAGTGGTGTGCGCGGAAGAGCTCGCCGCACTTCACTGCATCGGGCCATCCCTGGACGTCGCCCAGCTTGGTCTGGCCCTGGGTAAGCCAGATGGGCGTGACATCGAGCTGTGAGAAGAGCGTAGTGAGCTGCTGCCGTGCCTCGGCGATGAGAGCGTCGGGAAAGAAGTCGCGGTTACCGAGGATGACGCCTAAGGTGCTGGGCATGAGAGGTGATTCCTTTCCGTTATTACCTGATCTTTTCGAAGTCGCGATAGTCGTCCACGTTGGTGCGGGTGACGAGGTCGCAGGGGATGATCTGTTTTTCCGGCTTGCCGGTCGAGCCTGTCTTGAGGAAGCGATCGGCTTCATCGACTGCAAGCCGGGAGATGACGACGGCGGGCTGCAGAGAAGTGGCCTGCAGTTCGCCGGAACGAATGGCCGTAGCCGCATCCGGTGAGCCGTCGAAGCCGGTGACGATGATTCCCTTGCGCCCGGAGGACTTGATGGCCGCCGCAGCGCCGAGCGCCATGGTGTCGTTGCCGGCGATGATGCCTGCGAGCTTCGCATGTGCCTGCAGGATGGTCTCGGTCTTCTGGAAGGCTTCAGCCTGCGACCAGTTGGCCGATTGGGCAGCGACACGCTTCAGTTGCGGTGCAGTGTCGAGGATCTCGTGAAAGCCTTTAGTGCGGATCTGCGCGTTAGTGTCGGATTCGCGTCCGAGTAGCTCGGCGTATTCCCCTTCTTTGGTGGCGCGGGCAAACTCTTCGGCAACGATGCGGGAGCCCTGGTGGTTGTCGGCGATGATCTGCGCTTGGGCTACTCCGGTGACCTGGATCTCACGGTCGATGAGGAAGACGGCGATGCCTTCCGATTTCGCGCGGCGTACGGCGGAGATGGAGGACTCCGATCCAGCGTTATCGAGGATAAGGGCTTTGGCTCCGCTAGCAATAGCGGCATCGATCAGGTTGTCCTGACGGTAGGCATCATCGTTGTGTGCATCGATACGTGTTCGGTAGCCAAGCTGCTGCGCGCGGGCCGCGGCTGCATCGCCCTCGGCCTTGAAGTAGGGGTTGTCCTGCGAGGGAACGATGATGGCGATCAGCGGCTTCGACAGCTCTTCACGGTGACAGCCGGTAAGAGCGATGGCGCCAACCACGAACAGTGTCGCGAGCTTCATGCTCCGGCTCCTGGGTTGGAGCGCAGCAACAGCGGCAGGAACTTTGCCTGCAACCGCGACTGCAGCTGATCGATGGCGACCGCCAGAACGATGACGACGCCTTTGATGACGATCTGCCAGAACTCGGAGACGCCGAGCATCACCAGGCCGTCGGCCAGTACGCCGATGACAAAGGCGCCGATCAGCGAGCCGGTGACGGAGCCGCGTCCACCCATGAGTGACGTGCCGCCCAGAACAACGGCGGCGATGGCATTCAGCTCGAAGCTCTCTCCTGTAGCCGGGTGAGCGGCCTCGAGCTGCGAGGCGATGATGAGCCCAACCAGCCCAGCGCAGAGCGCAGAGAAGAGAAAGGTATACATCTTCACACGCGGCACAACAATGCCGGCCAGGCGGGCGGCGCGTTCGTTGCCGCCGATGGCATAGACATGACGTCCAAATGGTGTCTTGGCCGCGATGAATGCCGCGACAGCGAACAACAAGAACATGAGCCAGACCGGGATGGGAATGTGCAACAGGAAGCCCTGGCCGATGAAGGCGAAGGAAGGCGCGTGGGCCGCGAGGTTCGGAAAGGTCTTGCCGTTCGACATCAACAGCGCAGACCCTCGGGCGATATAGAGCGTGCCGAGGGTGGCGATGAAGGGAGCGACGCCGGCGCGTGAGACCAACCAGCCATTCAACGTTCCTACCAGCAGGCAGAGAGCAATGGTTGCCAGAATGGCGACGAAGACGCCGGGATGATAGGTAGTGCTGCCGACGGCGATGCCCTGGGTGAGAATGTAGCCTGCAACCATGCCGCCCAGACCGGCAACAGAGCCGACGGAGAGATCGATGCCTCCGGAGAGGATGACGAAGGTCATGCCGATGGCGAGGATTGCGGAGATGGCGACGTGCTTCGTCAGGATGGACAGGTTGGCGCCCGTAAGAAAGCTTGGCGCCAGGGCAGAGAAGAGGATGAGCAGAAGCACCAGCACGAGGACAGCACGGGCACGCAGCAGGATGAGTGCGATGCGGGCTCCACTGCTGGCCAGACGATCGGACGATGAGAGCGTGGCGGAGATAGAGGTCATGCGATGCTTCCTGTGGTCACGTTCGGGCTGGCTGCGGCGAAGAGGGCTTCGTCGGTCAACTGGTGATGCTGAAACTCGGCTGCAATGCGTCCCTGGCAGAGGACGAGGGCGCGGTCGGCGAGCGTTCGCGTCTCTTCAATCTCGGACGAGGTGAACAGAATGCTCAGGCCGTTCGCGGCCAGCTTGCGAAGGATGCGATAGATCTCTGCCTTGGCTCCGGCATCGACCCCGCGTGTCGGCTCATCGAGCAGAAGGACCCGCGGGTTACGCATAAGGCAGCGGGCGATGAGGACCTTCTGCTGATTGCCGCCGGAGAGCGAGGTGACCGGCAGTTCGAGGTCGTTGGCTGCGATGTTCAGGTCCTTCGCCAGCTTTCGGACCAGCTCAGTCTCGTGCGCGCGTGAGAGCAAAGGACCGTGCGAGGCGGCGAGGGCCACATTTTCGCGGATCGACAGCTCGGGGATCAGACCGTCGCGCTGGCGATCTTCCGGGACAAGCACAATGCCTGCCTTGACCGCACTGCCAACGGAGTTCAGTGCGAGCGTGCGGCCTTCGATCTGGACGGAACCCTCGAGCGGTGTGCGGTTTCCCGCGAGTGTCTCCAGAAGTTCGGTTCTGCCCGCTCCGAGAAGACCATAGATGCCCAAGACTTCGCCCTTGTGAAGGGTGAATGAGATCTCATGCAGAGCTGCCTGCGATTCTTCACCCGCGGAGGAGGAACCGAGCTCTAAGTGGTGGACTGATAGCACGGCCTGGGTGGAGGCAGCGGGACGGACCTGCAGGTCCGTGGTGTCGGCGCGGCCAGACATGCGTTCCACGATCCATTGCCGTGTGACCTCGGATCGCGGAGCTTCGCCAACGACACGGCCGGAGCGCAGGACAGTGAAGTAGTCACCGAGGTGCAGCAGCTCGTGGAGGCGGTGCGAGATGTAAACGATCGTGACGCCGGAGCGCTTAAGGTCTTCGATGACCTCGAAGAGCGACTCTGCTTCTGCCATCGAAAGAGCAGAAGTGGGTTCGTCGAGGATCAGGATCTTCGATCCATGAGCAATGGTGCGGGCCAGCTCGACGATCTGTCTGCATCCGAGCGAGAGGTGAGCAGTCTGTGCGCTGACCGGCATCGGCTTGTGCAGGCGATGGAGCGCATCGGCCGATTGGCTGTCTTCGGTCTTGCGATCAACCATGGCCACGCGGGTTAGCTCGCGGCCGGCGAAGATGTTCTCGCTGATGTCGAGGTTCGGCATTACGCTCAGCTCCTGGTGCACGATGCTGATGCCGTGTGCCCCGGCATCGCGCGGGCTGCGCAGAGTGATAGGCTTGCCGTCCAGCAGGATGGTGCCTTCGTCGCACGATTCAACGCCGGACAGAATGCGCATCAGCGTGGACTTGCCGGCGCCATTCTCTCCGATCAGCACATTCACCGCATTGCGGTGGAGCCTGAAGTCGACGTGGTCGAGCGCGATATTTCCGGGATAGCGCTTCAGGATGCCGTTTGCCTGCAGGATTACGTCGCTCATGCGAGGTCTCCCTTCAGACGGGCCTGCCGGACAGCGTGCTTCCAGCCTTCATAGTGGGAGGCGAGTTGTGTTGCGGGGAGGAATGTCGTCGACTCTTGCGGAAGCGAGGCGAGATCAGAGACGCTGTGCCACCACCCAAGTGTGAGTCCCCCGAGCCACGCGGCCCCGAGCGCCGACAGGTCTTCGCAACTGGAGCGTTGGACCGGCACCTGCAACAGGTCCGCCTGAAACTGCATCAGGGCAGAGTTGCGGGTTGCGCCTCCGTCGGTGTGCAGAGCGGGAAGGTCTATTCTGGCGGCGTCGCGCATCGCATGAAAGACATCCACGACCTGGTAGGCGATGGCGTCGACGGCGGCGCGGGCCATGTGTTCCCGACGACTGGTGTGGCTAAGGCCAACCAGTGTGCCGCGAACTGCGGAGTCCCAGTAAGGTGCTCCGAGGCCGACCATTGCGGGAACGAAGTAGACCCCTGCTGCATCCGTTACACCTTCGGCCAGAGCAACGGTGTCGCGGGTGGGCTCGGTGAGGTTGAGGAACTCTCCTACCCACTGCACTGCTGACCCGGTCATCGTAATGTTGCCCTCAAGGGCAAAATGGGCTGTGCCGCCGTGCGACCAGGCGATGGTGCGTGCCAGGCTCCGTGTCGGTGCTGGCAGGCCCGGTGCCAGCGTCATCAACGACGAGCCGGTTCCGTAGGTCGCCTTGATGGTTCCGGGAGTGTAGCTTCCATGGCCCACCATGGCGGCGTGGGAGTCTCCGATGGCGGAGACGATGGGGACGCCCGCAAGCTCTGGAATCGCTGAGACCGTGCCAAGCAAAGATGAGGAGCAGGCAAGCCGTGGCATCGCGGCGTATGGAATCGCGAATAGTTCCAGCAGTTCACGATCCCACTGCAGGGTCTGCAGATCGAGCAAGGCTGTACGCGATGCATTCGTGTGGTCGGTGATGTGGACGGCGCCGCCGGTCAATTTCCCGCCGGTAAGTTTATATACGAGCCAGCTATCGACATTGCCCAAGCAAAGGTTGCCTTGTTCGGCCTCGGTCCGCAACGCAGGGTTCTGCTGGAGCAGCCAGCTCCATTTGGTTGCGGACACTAGTGGATCGAGTGGCAGACCGGTGCGCTCCCGGATGAGATCCGTGTGTGCCTCTAGCTGTCTGCAGATGACCTCGCCTCGCCGGCACTGCCAACTGATGGCATTCGCTGCAGGCCTGCCATCTGCGCGGTACCAGGCCACGGCGGTCTCCCGCTGGTTGGAGATGGCGATGCCTTTGATCCTGTCCGCGCTGCTATGGGCGATACACTCCCGTATGACGGTGAGTACCGACTGCCACAGTGCTTCGGGATCCTGCTCCACCATGCCCGGTTGCGGTGTGAGCAGCGCAAGCGGTGCAGACGCACGAAAGACCGGCTGTCCATCGTTGCCGACGAGGAGAGCCTTGGTATTCGTTGTTCCCTGATCGATGGCGAGGATAAGGTCGGACATGATCTGCGCCTACTTGTTCTCTCCCAGCAGATCGAGTGCGGCATTCACCATGCCATCTGCGTTCAGATGAAAGTGGTCGAGCAGAAACTCTGCCGACCCCGTCGGTGCGAAGACGTCAGGAAGCCCCAGCATGCGCATCCGCGCAGGATGATGCAGTGCGAGCACTTCTGCGACCGCTCCGCCCAGACCGCCTGCGGTGAGTGCTTCCTCCGCGGTGACGATGCCGCGGGTCTCTTTCGCGGCTTTGATGATTGCGTCGTAGTCGAGGGGTTTGATGCTGCTCATATTCAGCACACGGGCGAAGATGCCGCGCTGTTCCAGAAGCTTTGCGGCCTGCAGCGCGCGAGCCACCAGGATGCCGTTGGTGATGATGGTGACGTCGTCTCCATCGTTCATGAGCGCGGCCCGGCCGAGGGTGAATTGATATCCGCGATCGTGCACCTCAGGCACCGGAACCCGGCTGATGCGTAGGAACATGGGTCCATCGTGCCGCAGCGAATAACGCATCACCTGCTCGGTTTCGAGCGGATCGGCCGGAACGATCACGGTGAGGTTGGGAATGATGCGCGTCCAGGCCATGTCTTCGATGGAGTGGTGGGTGGCGCCAAGTTGCCCATAAGCCATGCCGGACGACATGCCGCAGAGCTTGACGTTCCACTTGGAGTAGCCGAGGTCGACCTTTACCTGTTCCATGGCGCGGGCTGTCAGGAAGCAGGAGGCTCCGCAGACGTAGGGGACCATACCTCCATTGGCCAGGCCGGCGCCCACGCCGATCATGTTCTGCTCCGCGATGCCGACGTTGACGAACCGGTCGGGGAAGAGTTCCTTGAACTTCTTCAGCTTGGTCGAAGAGATGGAGTCGTTGACGACGGCGCAGACCCGCTTGTCCTGAGCGGCCATCTCTTCCAGCGTTCTGGAGTAGGCTTCCCGGCAATCGTAGGTCTTGGCTGATGTCTCAACGGGGGCGGCGACTACCATGGGACCTCCACACCGAGTTCTTTTGCCGCCATGAAAAGCTGCTCACGGGTCGGCACACCATGATGCCAAGCGGGCTTGTTCTCTGCAAAGCTGACGCCTTTGCCTTTGATCGTATTGGCAATGATGCAGGTGGGTTTCCCCCTTTCGAGGGGGAGAGACTGAAAGACCCGCATCAGCTCCTCGTGGTTATGCCCGTCCACCTCACGCACGGCAAAGCCGAAGGAGGACCACTTCGGAGGGAGCGGGTCCAGTTGAACCGTGTTTTCGGTGAAGTCACCCTGCTGAATCCGGTTGCGGTCGACGATGACCGTCAGATTATCGAGCTTGTAATGATGCGCGGTCATGGCGGCCTCCCAGTTGGAGCCTTCCTGCAGTTCGCCATCGCCGGTCAGGACAAAGACCCGCCAGTGTTCGCCGCGCATCTTTGCCGCGAGTGCGGCGCCGACGGCGATGGGGGCTCCATGGCCCAGGGGGCCGGTATTTGCCTCTACCCCGGGCAGTTTGTTCCGGTCCGGATGTCCATTCAACATGGACAGCGGGTCCATAAATGTCTTGAGCTGCTCGACCGGGAAGAAGCCACGTGCGGCGAGCGTTGCGTAGAAAGCGCCCGAGCAGTGTCCCTTAGACATGATGAAGCGATCCCGCTGTTCCCAGTGAGGCCGGGCGGGATCGACCGCCAGGATTCCACCCAGGTAGAGACAGGCAAGGATGTCGGCAGAGGAGAGGTCGCCGCCGGTGTGACCTAGTTGCGAATGATGGGTCATCGACATCGCACGGATGCGGGTCAGGTTTGCAGCTTGTTGCAGGTGTTTCACGGATGATTCCGCCATAGGGTAAGGGCAACCAAGGGTTCGACTTGCCACTCATGACATCACATCGTCGTACTTTTTTGCAATAGTGCATAAAAATGCTAAAGCCCTGTATTCCGCTATTCGGGTTGAAAAGCTTCGCCAGGTTAGATTCCATGGGACCGCCGCCCTTCTCCGGCCGTAAAAACGTAAAAAGCCACCCCAGCACCCATGGAAGACGGGCGTGGGGCGGCTTTCGATTTTCCGCCGCTATCGATGTGGATAATGCCTTAGAGGGGGACCGCATCTCAAATTTCCGCGATCTCCGGCGGCCGAAACCGTAACGAGCACCTTTCAGGAAGTGAGGAGTTGGCTTGAGAGTTTTTCGATATTTAGAGCGTTTTCCCTGTCACTGGGTATCCCGGAAGGGGGGTGCAGCTGCGTTTTCATTGCGGAAAACGCCCATAGATGCGGAAGCCCTACCTTACACCCGCAGGAAAAATGCTCTAGCGTTTTTGCTTCTTGTTTCAATGGCTCTATTGAGCGTTGGCGTTGGGGCGATCGCCCAGACCGGACCTCACACGATTGGATTTCTGACCGACTTCGATACGAAAGATGATGCAGTAGGTATCTGCCGTGCCGTCATGCATGGCATTGCGCCAACGGCCACGATTATCGATATCACGCATCAGGTTACGCCCTACGACATCAGCGAAGGTGCTCGTTTTCTCGCTGGAAGCGCTCCGTATTTTGCGAAGGATGCGGTGTTTATTGCAGTGATCGATCCAGGCGTGGGTACGGCTCGAAAAGCCATTATTGTGAAGTCGAAGGTGGGACAGTACTTCGTCCTTCCTGACAATGGTCTTATTACCGGCATTGCGGAGCGCGATGGCCTGGAAGCTGCACGCGAGATAACCAGTCAGGAGTGGATGATTGGAGCTAAGCTTTCGTCCACATTTCATGGCCGTGACATCTTCTCTCCAGCAGCGGCCCATCTCGCGCGTGGGGATGACTGGACGACGGCTGGTCCCGAGATCCCCGTCGCACAACTGGTCAGGCTGCAAGGAACGGTAGCAAAGCTCGACGATAAAGGTTTGCACGCGGAGGTCATCGGTACGGATGGACCCTATGGAAACCTGGTCCTCAACGTACCGCAGCCTCTCTTCGCGAAACTCGGCTATTCCCATGGCGATGTCGTTCCTTTGACGCTGAATGGAAAGGCCTACCGTACGCCCTTTGTAAGAACGTTCGACGACGTTCCCGTTGGGAAGGACCTGCTTTACATCGATTCGAGAGATCGGCTCAGCATCGCGATCAACCAGGGAAATTTCGCGGAACGGAACCATATCGACAAGCACATGGTCTTGGAGATTCCGTACAAGCATTAGAGCATTTTCCCCGAAAAGGGTGTGCAGCGGCGTTTTCATTGCGGAAAACGCCCTAAGATACCGAATCCCTACACTACACCTACAGGGAAAATGCTCTAGCAGCGCCTTGGACGTACGTCCCGACAAAGCTGAAGCAGAGAGTGATTGCTAATTTCTCTACTTTTCAGTAAACGTTAACTGTTACGTTTACTATGCGCTATCGAACACTCGGTTCTACCGGCCTTTCCGTCTCCGTGATCGGGTTCGGCGCTTCGCCGCTCGGCAACGTCTTTTCGCCAGTTCCACAAGCTGACGATGGCGCTCTGATTGGGCGGGCGGTAGACGCCGGCGTCAATTTCTTCGATGTCTCTCCTTACTACGGGGCGGGACTGGCGGAGGAGCGTCTTGGCGCTGCGCTTGCTCCTTATCGAAAGAATGTGGTGCTGGCGACCAAGTGCGGCCGGAACGGCGCCGATAGCTTTGACTTCTCGGCAAAGGGGATCACTGCCAGTCTGGAAGCTTCACTGCGCCGGTTGAAGACCGATACCGTGGATCTGATTCAGGCGCACGACATCGAGTTCGGGAATATCGATCAGGTGATTCACGAGACGATTCCTGCGCTGCTCGCGTTGAAGCAGCAGGGCAAGGCCCGAACGGTTGGTATTACCGGCTATTGGCCTGGCCTTTTGGCCAGGGTGGCGTCTGAGGCGCCAGCCGATACGGTTTTGAATTACTGTCACTGGAATCTCTTCTCGGACGATATGGATGCAGCGTTGACGCCCGTTGCGGAACGGATGGGGATTGGATTGATCAACGCGTCGCCGCTGCACATGGGGATTCTGGGAGGAGTTACGCTGCCCGAATGGCATCCGGCTCCGCCCGAAGTGCGCAAGGCCGGCGCTGAGGTGGTCGCGTTCTGCCGTTCGTCTGGCGTGGGTCCCGCCACGCTTTCGATGTGGGCGTGTCTGCAACATCCATCTGTTGCATCGACGTTGATGGGATTTGCGAGTGTGGAGCAGGTCGATGCGGCGTGTGCTGCGTTGGATCTTGAGCCGGATGCGCAGGTGCTGCAGACGGTACGACGTCTGGTGGCTCCGATACACAACACTTCATGGCCGCAGGGACGCCCGGAGAACGAAGATACTAACCGGATGACAGCGGTATCGGAAGAAGACGTGATCAAGGTGACAAAGGCATGAGAGCGTTGACGATGGTTGCTCCCGGTGAGCTGGCGATAACCGATGTCGCGGAGCCCGGAAACGATGGTGTTCTGCTGCAGGTAGAGATGGTCGGGCTCTGCGGATCAGACCTGAACAGCTACCGCGGAAACAATCCGATGGTGAGCTATCCGAGGATCCCAGGGCATGAGATTGCAGCGACCGTCCTGGAAGGCTCAGAGAAATATCCTGCTGGTACGCAAGTAACGGTCTCGCCCTACACGAGCTGTGGGGGCTGTGCGTCATGCCGTAATGGACGTGTGAATGCCTGCGAGTTCAACCAGACCCTGGGAGTGCAACGCGATGGCGCTCTGACAGAGCGTATCCGCGTGCCGGAGGAGAAGCTGTACACCTCGCCGAAATTGAGCCTGCGTGAGCTGTGCCTGGTAGAACCGCTGACCGTCGGATTTCATGCGGCAGCCCAGGGGCGTGTAACCGAGCGTGATACGGTGGCGATCTTCGGTTGCGGCGGGGTTGGGCTGGGCGCGGTAGCGGGTTCGGCGTTTCGCGGCGCCCAGACGATTGCGATCGATCAGGATGACGAGAAGCTGGAGATTGCCCGTGCTGCAGGAGCAGTACATCTGATCAACACCCGGCGCGACGATGCTGCCGTGAAGTTGAAGGAGATTACCGGATGTGGACCGGATGTCGTGATCGAAGCGATTGGCCTGCCGGAGACATTCCGCATGGCGGTCGAGCAGGTTGCTTTTACCGGCAGGGTCGTCTATATCGGCTACGCCAAGCAACCGGTCTCGTATGAGACGAAGCTCTTTGTTCAGAAGGAGCTCAACATCATGGGGTCACGGAACGCCTTGGCCGGCGATTTCCGCGAAGTGATTGCGATGCTGGAAGCCCAACGCTTTCCTGTGGAGAGGGCGATCAGTGCGGTTGTGGGGATGGATGAGGCTTCTGACTATATCGCCCGTTGGGCTGCGAATCCTGCTGCGATGAAGAAGATTATGGTGCAAGTGCACTGAAGTGATTGCGAAACGTCAACCTGCAGCCCTATTGTCGTGGATGCCCGTATGAAACGCCTTCACGCTATCGTCTGCAGTGTTACGTTCGCGGCTTCCAGCCTGTATGGTCAGGTGGTTCTGCGGCCCGAGAGTTTTCGTCATTATGTGGACGAGTTTCGCCAGCAGGAGAAGCTGGTCACGGGGATCATGGGAAGCGACTCGTATGACTGGATGGCGGCGAACGTTCCGCTCTTCGAGTCTTCGGATAAGGACTTCAACGATCTGTATTACTTCCGTTGGTACGTCTTTCAGAAGCATGTAGTGCACAGCGAGAAGTATGGCTACCTGATCACCGAGTGGCTGCCGAAACCGGAAAGTCAGGATGGAGCCTATGGTGTTCTGCCGGACGCGACACCGCTTCATCTGCGTGAGGCGCGATGGCTGCGGACGCGCCAGATCGCTGCCGACTATGCACGTTATTGGTTGAAGCCGGAAGC
This sequence comes from Terriglobus sp. 2YAB30_2, assembly GCF_052114765.1. NCBI lineage: Bacteria > Pseudomonadati > Acidobacteriota > Terriglobia > Terriglobales > Acidobacteriaceae > Terriglobus > Terriglobus sp. 2YAB30_2. The sequence continues at coordinate 133,236 of NZ_JBFRFJ010000013.1, read as the reverse complement.
CGATCCGTGGAAGTATTCGGTGCCGCTGGCTGATGCCTTCTATCAGGTCACGCTGGCAACGGGATCGCGCGATCTTGGGCGGGAAAATCTGCCGGCGCTGATGCAATATGCGGAGCATTGGGATGCAACGCAGCGAGACAGCAACGGGCTGTACTGGTCGATCGATACCCGGGATGCGATGGAGAAGTCGATCTCGGGCGATGGCTACCGGCCTACCTTGAACAGCTACATGGTCGCCGATGCGAGGGCGATCGCCGCGCTTACCGACGATGTCAATCTGCGTACGAAGTTTGCCCGCAAGGCGGATCTTCTGCGGACCCTGGTGCATGAGCGGCTTTGGAATACTAAGGATCAGTTTTACGATGTGGTTTCGCCGGCTGCTGATTCAGGTATCCGCAAACAAAAGAAGTTTGTCGATCCTGGAACGCAGATGCAGCTTGCAGGCGTGCGGGAGCAGATCGGCTACATCCCATGGACCTATGGCATTGCCACACCGGATCAGGATATTGCCTGGAAGCAGTTGTTTGACCCGCAAGGCTTTGATGGGAAGTACGGACCGACGACGGCGGAGAAGCGTAGTCCCCGGTTTCGTTTTGCCAGCAGCGATCAGTGCACCTGGAATGGTCCCATGTGGCCGTTTGCGACGACTCAGACGCTGACAGCGCTGGCAGAGTTGTTGCAGACGCGCGGAACGTCGTCCATCGGCAGCAACGAATACTACAAGTTGTTTGCGCGCTATGTGTTGGCGCAGCACCTTACTTTGCCAGGCGGACAGTCCATCCCGTGGATTGACGAGGATCGGGACGCGGATGCCGATGACTGGATCGCACGCCGCATGCTCAGGGAGAAGAACAAGCAGGTCGGGCGAGGGAACTACTACAACCATTCCGGCTTTGCTGATCCGTTGATCACCGGTCTGCTTGGCATCCGGCCTGAATCGGGAGACACCTTGCACATCCAGCCGTTGCTGCCTGAGGGCACATGGCAATACTTTGCTCTGGACGGTGTGCCCTATCACGGGCACCAGTTGACTCTGGTCTACGACCGCACGGGGGCCCGCTACCACAAAGGGCGCGGATTTCAGGTCTGGATCGATGGGAAGATAGCAGCGCATCGCGAAACGCTCGGTTCGCTGACCGTGCAGCTTCCGGGAACGAAGAGACCATGAAACGAGTAACCTTTGCCGCTTCGATATTGCTGGGACTGACGACAGTTGTCGGGCAGGCGGAGAGCTATCTGTTTGCCTACTTCAAGGAGCCGGGCGATACCGGTATCTACTTTGCTTTGTCGCATGATGGCTATCATTACGCTCCGCTGAACGATGGCGCGCCGTGGTTTCTTCCTCCCGCGGGGCAGAGAATTCGCGATCCCTACCTGACGAAGGGATCCGATGGGAAGTATAGGTTGGTGTGGACGTGGGACTGGCGAGGCAAGTCGATCGGTTATGCCGAGTCCGACGATCTGCAGCACTGGACGGCAACGCGCGAAATTCCTATCATGGCCGATTTTCCTGAGACCAATAACACCTGGGCTCCGGAGATCTACTGGGACGCGAAAGCCGGGAAGTGGCTGGTTCTGTGGTCTTCAGCGATGAAGAGCGAACCGAACAATCACCACATCTGGTCTTCGATGACGGCGGATTTTCAGAGCTTTACCAAACCATCGGTATGGTTCGATCCTGGATACGTCACCATCGATCAGACGATCTTTCACAACACGTCTCGGAAGGATCTCGCTCCCTGGTACCTCGTTTTTAAGGACCAGAACCAGGATCCGCTGCGTTACCAGATTCGTGTCGCCGGCGGACCAAGTGTTCAGGGACCGTGGAGCAATATCTCCGGACCGATTACACCGACATGGAGCGAGGGACCGTCGGCCCTGCAGGTTGGCGATCGATATGTGGTCTTTTACGACTACTATCGCCCGCCGGCGCGGTTCAAGGCGGTGGAAACCACGGACTGGGTGCATTGGAGTGACGCGACCGACAAGATTGATCTGCCGCATGGATGCAAGCACGGAAGTTTTTTGAAGATTAGCGATGAGGTGGCGGCTGGCCTAGAGCAGCGGCATGATGCTGCTTCTAGGTGAGTGCAAAGCTCTGTGTTCTTGAAGGTAGAGGTAAAGAAGCAGATTTCGTAGCTCCCTTTCGGGAGCTACGAAATGACAAAACAAAAAGCCGACAAGCCCATGTTCTGATCAAGGGCATGGGCTTGTCGGTTCTGCTTAGTCTTCGAACATCCAGTCGAGGTTTGGTGGCTCTCCATCAACAGAAGCAGCGGACAAGTTGATGCGGGCTTTGACTTTTGTCTCCTGCGGGATGAAACCGAGAATCACATAGTTCCCGCGTCCAAGGTCGAGCTCGTTCCGTCCAGCCGAGAGCGGCGCGGCCCATACGGTGAGGGCTGGTGCTCCCTTCAATGCAATCGCATTGGTCAGGACGATATTCCAGTTCTCGGCGTCGGCATTCTGTGGGCCTGCTTTATTAACGCCCTTGCGAACGAAGCCGACGAGAACCTGAGCAGGCTTCTCGAGAGTGAAGCGTACAGGTGTGTTGCTCTTGCCGCTGACGCGGATGCCGCGCATACCATCCAGTTCACCGGCTATGGATGCGATCTGTTGTGGTCCGTCGGGGAAGATCGGTTCGCCGGCTTTGACGGTGAATGCTTCTCCGGAGCCGGGCTCGAGCTGGAAGGCGACCTGAGGCAGTCTCTCTATCGGTTTCTGCGCCTCTGCCAGTGCGGCCGGATCATTCATGCTGTTCAGGCGCGAGCGGAAGGTGACCAGCTCCTTTTCATAGACAGGGAGAATATCGCGCCAGTGATTGGTCTTTGGACCTCCGCGCACTGGAATCTGCCGCTGTGAGGTCTGCATGCCGGCTGCGTTGCGGTAGGTCTTGTCGGTGATAGTCGTCAACTGGCGGAAGAACTCAACCGACGAGGCGAGCAGGGAATCTGCTTTCTGAAGATGTTGCTGATCTTTGTCGTACCCAAACAACATGACCTCAGCAGCAGCGTGGGTCTTTGCCTGATAGAACTGCATCAGAAGCCAGATGCTCTGCATATCGCCGACGATACGGTTGTATTCGTCCTTGTTCTTCGTAACGAGCGGCGCCGCTGCTTTGGCGGCTTCGTATGCCTGTTCCGCATCCTTCGTGACGGTATCGGCTACGCCAATAGGCGTTTCTCCCTGGTGTGGCTGGTGATGAAACTCATGGTCCACGTAGTCGTACAGACGCTCTCCGCCTGGAGCGTTGGCGGTCCAGAGCGTCTCAGCAGGGCCAAAGCGTTTGGCATCGATCAGCTCCGGCATTGTCATCCCAAGAGCGAATGCCTGACGATTGCCTTCGGTGATGCCGATGCGCGGCAGCAGGCGTGGTTGTGCTGGACCTGCGAGCGTGTAGGCATCGAGCAGCTTTTCTCCAGCCTGTGGTGTACCGAATCGCTGGGCGAACTCCTGTATCCAATACGTGCGTTCTTTCTGTGGATCGCGATTGGGATTCCAGGCATAGCGAGCCCAGGCTTCAAACCAGATCCAGTCCCGTTCCGGCTGATAGAGCAATGGCTCGGTCTTATCGGCGGCATTGGGCCAGTCCCAATAACGCAGCGGGTAGAGGTGCACACCTCCAATGCCGATGCGCTGATAGTTCAACACGGTCTCGCGGATGAAGTCAGGATCTCCCCAGCGGAAGGGCTCAAGGTTCGAAAGCAGGTGGACGTTGGAGACGGCGACGTTGCTGTTCTCGACCAGCAGCTTGAAGCGGTCAAGCACCTTGCCGCGATCGTTTGTCCAGGTGAGGGACTCGCCGTTCCACTTGGAGAGGGTATCGATATTGCCGTAGAGCGGTTGGCTTGCCTTCAATACATCTTCGATGTCGGTGGCATGGTCGCGTAGCACGATCGGTGGTTCCACCGTCGTTCCAAGAGCCTTCATGCCGTCCTTCACGCCTGGAATGATGGCTTGGGTCATGAGCTCGACGCCCTTGTGTGGGGAGAGGGCTTCGCCCAGCGTCATCATCAGGCCAACGTTCGGATAGTTGCGGATGAACTCGGAGATGACATAGCGGGTGTACTCGATGGCCTCCGGTGTGGGGTTCACCAGATGGTAGGGAAGATGGTGGGCTCGGGCATACGCATGGGATAGATGGAGATTGTAGAAGCCCTGCAGCAGCCAGATGCCACGCTTGTCGGCTTCTGCCGTGATCCACCGCATCATCTCGATGTTCTGGTTCAATTGCGCATCGCTCATCTCCTGCGCTTCGGGATACTTCGGCAGCTTCAGCAGCGAAGTAAAGGGATGGCCACTCCAGAGATAGAGTGTGTTCGACCGCTGGCGGACCATCATGTCGAGGTAACGAGCCCATTCCGCTTTGTCGTAGAAGAAGGGAAAGTCTTTGGGCGTGTAAGGGTAGTCATACTGCGCGTCTTCGTAGGTAATCTCGGGCTTCTGCATCCCGATGCAGGTTCCGCGCAGCTTCAGGGCGGGATGATCGATGAACTCAATCTCTTTCGGGAGCGCATGTGTCTGATCGATTCGGTCGGCCAGCTCCAGTGCTCCGTACAGAACGCCGGAGGCATCGCTGCCGGCGACGACGATCTGATTGCCGATGCGCTTGATGACGAAGGCTTCGCTGGCGCCCGGCCATAGCTGCGGCAGTTGCTTGTACTTTTCGATCGAGGGAATAGAGCGTAGACCAAGGACGATTTGTTCGCCACTCTCAATGTGGTTCGCTGTGAGGGCCGCTTGCAGGCGGTCGGCGCCAAAGCGCTCACGAGGTGTCGCGTTTTCCAGGACGACGACCTTTACTGGAGCCGCCATCACGATGGCGGGCGCAGCCAATACAAGAGAGAAAGCCACAATGGACCGAATGCGAACGCGGGCCTGGGTCAACAGATACATGTCAGAACTCCTAAACCTTCTGGAAGAGCACAGCCATGTAAGGCTTGCCCGTAAGCTCGATGTGATTGGTGCCGCCTTGAATCTGGTCGCCGGCATTTTCATCGACGAATCTGCTGCCCGTGGACTTCCCGGTAAAGACGCCAGGAAGCTCGCGTTCGCTCATATTCCAGGGATCGATCAGTGTGGCTTTGAAGCGCATACCCGCAGGAAGAGGAAAATCGTATTCACCGACACAGTGAAAGTCGAAGTAGTAGAGATAAAGCTCTTTGTCTTTGCCGGCGGACGGATAGTAGGCGTCTTCAAACTCATTGACTCCTGTTGGCGTCACTCGCTCCAGCAGCTTGCGCAGGAAGGCGATGCGTGGCGCGCTGGCGCCGCGAAGCTTTCCGCCGTCGCTCCAGACGGGCTCGCCCGCCGGTGTCTTGTAGGTCTCTCCGTGGGAGGCATAGACACCATGGACGGTAGCGAGCCAGAAACGCCGCGTCATCTCTTCGGCAGAGAGATTGCCCCAGCGGCGGGCGATGTTCCCTTCATATTGGATCTCGTCATAGACGAGGGGTTTGTTCCAGGCAGCGCGTCGCTCGGCCGACTTCTGGAAGTCATACTCCTGCAGGCTCGCGTGCGTGCACCACGGTTTGGAATGGTCGTAGATGACCTTGCTGTGATGGATGGAACGCAGATGGCTGTAGGGATCGCTGGCGACCGTGATGCGAAAGAAGCGATCCCAGTCGGCCATGCTCTTGGTCTTTACCAGGTCATACTCGTTGGCAATCGCCCACCAGACACTCCTGTAGGCGGCAAAGCGGGCGATGGCATAACGCAGGTAACGGTCGTCCTGCTCTGGAGTCATCGCTTTGAAGCCCCACGAGTCATACGGATGAAAGAGGATCAGATCAGCTTCGACACCGAGCTTTTGAAGTTCGAGAAGGCGCCGCTCGATCAATTGAAAATAGCGCGGGTTGAGGCGATCACAATCAAAGGTCGCGTTCGATTGACTGTTATCTTTCAAATCTTCGTGATGAGTGCTGATGGAACCCGCAGCATGTTCGAACGGAAACTCCGGCAGGCCGCGCTTGCCTTGTCCCTTTGGCAGGATGCAGACGCGCACCTTGTTGAAGGGAGAGTCCATCAACGCAGCAATCGTCTGCGCATCGTACGGTTCGCACGTGAACAGGTAGGAGTAGGTGGTGGTGCCGAAGGGAAAGTATGGCGTTCCATCCGCATACTGGAAGTGGAATTGATGAGCGACGTGGACTGGTCCGTGGTTTGCTGACGAGGCCGAGGTGCAGCGAAAGCTGCCCGACTTGCCATGCAGCGCGGCGGTTGAGGACGTTGTGATGTAGCTCCAGTCTCCGGTGGCATCAGGCATGAAGCGGACGCGATAGGTTCCATTGCCGTCGTAGAAACCAGTGACGCTGACGGTGCGATGCTGGTTGCGGAACTCCGCCGACAGCGTGACCTCGATAAATGGATTTCCCTCGGATGGGCCCTGAAGCGCGACCTCAAAGATTCCCCACTGTTCTATAGTTCCAGCGCCAGCTTGTTCCGCAGTGGCGCCGCTATGCGATGCCGCATTGCGGAATGAATGCTCTCCGTGTGCGGCCAATGGAACGGCGGTTGCAAAAGCGCCTGCGCCGAGCTTCATCATTTCGCGGCGATTCATGGATGTGCGTCTCTCCAGCTCGCGAAGCAACTGTGGTTGATCGCGATTCGTTCGTCGTTGGTGAAAACGATGGTTAACACCAACCGAATCCTGCGTTGAAGTGTGCCGAGGAAAAGAGAAGGTGCTGTCGTTTATGCCACCCAAGTATGCAATGAGGAGGGTCGAACGTGCATTGCATTTTTTGTCGATACATTTTGACAAAATACGATAATTTCAAGGGAAAAGCGCAGAAAATCATCGCGTTTCCTCTCATTCTTTATTGACAATTCTTTCTTCACCTCGCTAGTGTGGCAGCCGTTCCGGATTCATGAATGAAATCCGGTTTTCGTCAGGAGCACGTCTATGAAACGCTTTGCCGCTTTGCTTTTGCTTCTTGTCGCCAGTGCTTCCATCATGTCCGCCCAGGAGTTTCGCGCAACTCTGACAGGGCGAGTCTCTGATCCAACGGGCGCGACCATTCCGCGCGCCTCCGTGCTTGTCACCAACATGGAGACAGGCGTCAATTCCATGACCACGAGCAATGGTGCGGGTGAGTATACCGTGCCCTTCCTTGCTCCGGGCAAGTACCGCGTGACGGTGACAGCGAACGGTTTTCAGCGCTATGTGCACGAGAACCTGACGCTCGAGTCTGGATCGAAGGTGGGCGAAGACGTCACCATGCAGGTAGGAGCCACCACTGAGGAAGTACGGGTGACGACCGATGTTCCACTGATCCAAACGGAGACGGCTTCAGCCGGTCAGACGCTGTCGGCGCAGGAGATCGAGAATCTCCCAGACAACGGCCGTTCCCCCCTGGCGCTCGCCAAGACGATGTACGGTGTCGTCGTTAAACAGAAGAACTCCGTGGTGCAGGCTCGTCCCTTCGACAACTCCGCTTCTTCCGACTTCTCTCTTGGAGGCGGCAATTCGCAGTCGAACGAATATCTGTTGAACGGCGTACCCAACATGCAGGACTCCTCACGTCTGCCCGGTTTCAGTCCGCTGCAGGACTCGGTACAGGAGGTGAAGGTAGATATCTTCAATGCCGATGCCTCGACCGGAGATACCTCGGGCGGTACCGTAAACCTGGTGACCAAGTCAGGAGCGAATCAGTTCCACGGCTCGCTTTCAGAGTTCAACCAGTTTTCTGCAATCAATGCGCCAAACCGCTGGTTTGCCGGAACGACGAAGCAGCAGGCCTATCGCCAGAATCAGTATGGCGGCCACATCGCAGGCCCGATCTGGCTTCCCCACCTGGTAAATGGCAAGGACAAGCTCTTCTTCTTGTATGCATACGAAGGATTCAAGGGATCACAGCCCAGCCCGGTGTTGACGACTGTGCCGACTGCAGCGGAGCGCAATGGTGATTTTTCCGCGCTGCTGGGTCTGGGGACGAACAAGTCGGCGGCTCGCTGTACTGGCTATACGGCCACCTACAACAGCTATCAGATCTTCGATCCCGCGAGCGGTACTGCCGATCCGAACTGCTCCGGTCAGGCTCTGCGCACGCCCTTCACAAATAACGTTGTCCCGGCGTCGCGTCTAAGTCAGATCGCGCAGAAGTATCTGTCGCTTTATCCGCAGCCTAATGTCACGGGCACGGCCGATGGTCAGAACAACTTTTATTCGAGCAACAACACCATCAACAACTACAACTCCAACTCGGGTCGTTTTGATTGGAGCATCGGCGCCAACAATAAGCTGTTTGTTGATGTGCATCGCAGCGAGTATCAGCCCATCAGCAACAACTATTTCGGCAATATTGCCACCGGCTCGAAGAGCTATACGGTCTACCAGGGTGGCCTGGTCGACTTCGTGCATACCTTCAGCTCGTCGGTGGTCATGGATTCCCGAATCAGCCTGACCCGTTCCTATAAGAATTCAGCGATTGCCAGCGGCGGTGTCCAACCCAGCAGCTATGGCTTCCCCGGCTATATGGACTCATCGTCAAGTGCAGGCGCCGCGCTGCCTCGCATTCAGTTCACCGAATCCGGAACGGCGTACACCACTCTGAGCGCGGCGTCGCCCAGCCGGACTGCTTTTGACACCATCCAATTCTTCACAGCAGTCACCTGGGTGCATGGTCGTCACACGTTGAAGATCGGTCCGGATCTTCGTCAGAACCGAAGCTACGCTACGCCTACGGCTCCCGGAACAAACAACTACTTCACCGGTAACCTCGCTTTTGACAGTACCTTCACTAGGGCGGGTACCGCGCTTGCCGGGCCGGTCTTTGGCGGCTCGATGGCCTCCTTCCTGCTGGGTGTTCCTTCGAGTGGTGCTTATACCATCAGTCCCTACCTGACTTTCAACAACCATTACTTCGCCGGCTTCGTCCAGGATGACTGGAAGCTAACCCGGCGGCTGACGTTGAACATGGGTATCCGCCTGGAGAGTGAGACGTCGATTAATGAGAGCCACAATCGAGCCGTCTCTTACTTCGATGCGAACGCCGTAAACTCGGCTGCAAGTGCAGCGGCAACGAAGTACGCCGCTTCTCCGGTTCCTGAGCTTTCGGCTTCCAGCTTCAACGCGAAGGGTGGTCTAGTCTTTGCGTCCGATGCCCGCCGCCATGAATACGCTACGGCGCCGCTGTACATTACGCCGCGCGTTGGGCTCGCCTTCAACCCGCCGATCTTCAACGACCGGATGGTGATCCGTACGGGCTTCGGCATCTTCGTTAATCCGTTCAATGACTACTACACGCCGCAAAGCTACGGCTATATCTCCAATACCTCCCTGGTGGCTTCGCTCAACAGCAACTTTACGCCGGCATCTTCGCTCTCCGATCCATTTCCGACGGCGAATCCGATTCTGCAGCCGACCGGAAATGCGCTGGGTGTGAATACTTATCTTGGACAAGCGATTACGGTTCGGCCGATGGCGGTCAAGGTTCCGTACTCCGAGCGCTGGTATCTGGATCTGCAGTTCCAGGTGACCAAGAACACGATGTTCCAGGTGGGATACCTGGGCAACCATCAGGTCCATCTCTCCTATAGCAACTGCGTAAGCTGTGTACCGGTTCTGCCGCTACTGAGCCGCTCTCCCGCGCGCGATGCCGCGGTACAGAACAATCTGAGTGGAGCCGTTACCAACCCATTCAAAGGCGCACCCGGTATGACGGGAACGCTGGCAACGGCGAGCACGATTCCGAAGTATGTGTTGCTGCAGGCTTATCCTCAGTTCGGCAACGGCACGGCGCAGAGCGGTGTAACCCAGCAACTGGCACCAGGTGCAAGCTCCAACTACAACGCTCTCATGGCACGCTTCCAAAAGCGTGTTTCGGATGGGCTTACGCTTAACGTCAACTACACCTACTCTCGTAATCTGCAGGCACAGCAGATTAATCCGGGTGGGGCACTGACCTACCAGACCAATGCCTCGGATTTCCCGCAACATCTCTCTATCTCCGGCGTCTACCGTCTGCCTTTTGGACGCGGACGGCAGTTTGTAGCAAATGCCCCCTATGTTGTGAATGCTCTGATCGGCGGCTGGACGATGAATACGATCTTCCAGCATTTGTCAGGAGCTCCCGTTCAATGGAACAATGCACCGCTCTTTGCCGATGGAACGGCATATAACAATGTGACGTTCAATGCGCGCCGGGTGGAAGGAGCGTTCGATATCACGAAGTTCAATCGTGATGCGAATTCTCAGCCAAGCTCCATCTATAACTACCGTACCTTCCCGCTCTTCTACGGGCGGCAGGACGGAACGAACAACCTGGACGTCTCGGTATTGAAGGACTTCAACGTCTTCAAGGAACGCATCCATATGCAGTACCGGTTCGAAGCGTACAACGTCCTCAACCACACCAACTTCGGAGCGCCGACTGTCTCACCCACTAGCACCAGCTTCGGCCTCATCACCTCAACCTCAACTCCGCCACGCGTGCTGCAGCAGGCGCTACGGTTGAGTTTCTAACCTCCCTTGAACAAAGGGAACGGGGTGCGCAACGCAACGCGCCCCGTTTCCTTTTGTCGGCCCAGTGTTGTTTATACAAAACGGACGGAGTAACGCGCCCCGGCTTCCGCTTCGATGACGTACTCTTCTCCTTCGGCTTTACCAGTGGACTTACCGCGTAGCTGCACTGTCTCCACGCGAGAGCCATGAGGCACGGCCAGGCGAAGTTTTCCGGCGCGCGATGCCAGAACGACTGCGGAGACCGGCTTACCTGACTTCCACGTGAGATTGACGGTGTAGCCTCCACGGGCGCGGAATCCCTGGAAGCTGCCGTCCTGCCATACGCCGGGAAGGGCGGGAAGCAGACGCACGACATCCCCGTGGCTTTGCAGCAACATCTCCGTCATACCGGCCGGCATACCGAAGTTGCCGTCGATCTGGTACGGAGAGTTGTCCTTCAGTCCACAGACATCGAACATGTTCGGGCGCACGCTCTGGCGGAAGAACCATTTGATGTTGTCGTAGGCCAGGTTGCCGTCTTCCAGACGGGCACACTGGTTGATGATCCAGGAGCGGCTCCATCCAGTGCTGCCGCTGCCCGCATCGAGACGGCGTTGCAGAGAGACCCGGACCGCGGCGGCTAGGTCCGGAGTCTGGCGCAGCGTGATCTGGTCATCGGGGTGGAAACCCCATAGATGCGAGATGTGGCGGTGTCCAGGCTCGAACTCGTCGTAGTCTTCGGCCCACTCCTGAAGCTGGCCGTGTTTGCCGATCTTGTAAGGCAGCAGCTTCTTTGCGGCGGCTTCTACTTCGGCGCGGAGATCCGCATCGCGGTTGAGTTCGTTGCTCGCCGCGACAAACTGGCGAAAGAGGCCGCGGGCAATCGCCTGGTCCATGGTTGGTCCCATGCAGAGGTTGGCCTTGGTTTGAGTGGTGCCGGGAAGGATATAGCCATTTTCTGGAGAGCACGAAGGCCCGCCGACGAGGTGGCCGTCCTTATCCGTTTGCAGATAGCCGAGCAGGAACTCGGCCGTCTGTTTCAGGTGAGGATAGGCACGCTGCTCCAGGAAAGTGCGATCGCCGGAGTGTAACCAGTGCTCCCAAAGGTGAGTGGTGAGCCATGCGCCACCCAGCGGCCAGAAGCCTCCGCCAATACCGTCGATGGGGACAGCGTCTCCCCAGAGATCGGTGTTGTGGTGAATGCAGAAGCCGCGGGCGTTGTAGTACTTCTTTGCCGTAACGACACCGGCTGCGTGGGCTGCGTCCAGCAGATCGAAGACAGGGAAGTGCAGGTCGCCAAGACCGCTGACTTCTGCAATCCAGTAGTTCATCTGTGTGTTGATGTTGATGGTGAACTTGGAGCCCCACGGTGGATCGAGCGCATCGTTCCAGATGCCCTGCAGATTCGCCGCCATCGTGCCTGGACGGCTGCTGCTGATCAGGAGATAGCGCCCGAACTGAAAGAAGGTGGGCAGCAAGTGAACATCGTCCTCTCCTTCTTTCATGCGCTTCAGGCGTTCATCGGTCGGTATGGCTGCATTGGGATCGGGTGTATTCAGGAGCGTCAGGTCCGCGCGGCGGAAGAACTGCCGATAGTCGGCGATGTGTCTGCGCTTGATCTCGGCAAAGGGAGCGGAGGCTACGGTGAGATAGCGGCGGCAGGCCCCCTCCATATCCTGCGTTCTGATCTCGGTTGCGGCGCACAGAAGCAGTGTTACCTCGGTGGCACCTTCAACCTTGAGAGTGTTTTCTGCTGCGGAGATACGGCCTCCGTGATTCAGGACCACCATTTCGGAACGGAAGCGGACACCGGCTTGACGTTCCTGGGTTGCTGGGTCGGTGGTCGGCTTCACCGGTAGCGCCTGTCCGGTCATAACCAGCCGCTTACTGCCTACGACCTCAGTGGTTGCATTTGCCGGACGGTCGAGTGTCGCGGTGAAGGAGAGCTTTCCAGGAGCGCTGGCCGTGAGATGAACGACGATGACCTGGTCCGGAGCAGACGAGAAGACCTCACGGACAAAGGTGACTCCGTTGCTGACAAACCGCGTGGTCACGATGGCGGAGTCGAGATCTAGCTCATGACGATACTTCGAAGTGTCAGTAATGCCGTCGAAGTTCAGATGCAGATCGCCGAGAGTCTGGTAGTAAGGCATCCGTGTCGGAACGGCGATGACATCCTTCATCGCCAACGCCTCCGCCTCTTTCACCTTGCCTTCGAAGAGCAGCTCGCGAACACGGCGAACGCCTTCGGCTGCATTGGGATTGACGCGATCGCGCTTCTCGCCGACCCAGATGGTCTCTTCGTTGAGCTGAATACGCTCTTGAACAGGCTCCCCAAAGACCATGGCGCCAAGGCGCCCATTGCCTACAGGGAAGGCATCGCGCCACTCCCCGGCAGGATGGTTAAACCAGAGGCGATAGCGGGGTTCTGGCTGAGAGGTCGCGATGGCGTTGCCTCGCCTGGAAGTGGCGGCGACACCGGCCAGGACGGAGTCACGCAGAAAGCTGCGGCGTGAGAGGTGCATTGATATCTCCTTATCGTTTCCACACGAAGCCCGCACTATGCGCAGGCAGATCGAGGGTAGAGGTTTTCCCCATGTGCATGGGGTGTAGTGTGATTCCTTCTTTGCTTTCGAATCCGAGACCGGTCAGCAGCATGCCCCTGTTCCAGGGACTCTCCGTGTGAATACGAAGGGGATCTGCGGTCTTATTAAAGAGAGCGAGCCTCGATTCTCCGCGTGCATCTTTCGCCGCATAGGCGGTGATACGGTCGCTGTCGCAGGTGAGTGTGCAGGGGATGAGAGTTGCATCGACAAACCTTTGGGCCAGCAACATGCCATAGAATTCGGGACGCCGGGTCAACGGTTTGACCAGCCCACCGGCGATCGGAGTGTAGTTACCATCGCCGCCGCCATGCATATTGACGCCAACGCATCCGGCCTGCGCCCACTGCAGCATGAAGTCTCCGCACCAGAGGGCTGAAGCCAGGGTGTCGCTGACTCCGAGCTTGCCGCCATCCCAACAGGAGTTGCCCTCCGCCATGCGGAAGGGAAGCGCGGTCGGCTTCACCGCGGCCATGATCTTATTCACGTCCCCGGTCCGCTGCTTTGGAGTGGGCGACATGAGTTGATCGAGCGTGGCGCCTTCGCTTCGAGCTGGACCCATCGCGTAGTAGTGAGCCGTGAGCAGGATGACCTCCGGATAGTGGCCGCGCTGCATCTCTTCCGCGAAAGCGGTGAGGTAAGGGAGCTTGTTGGAGATATCCGGTCCGGCGAGCTTTAATCCCAGAATCTTTGAGACAAGGGCCTCGCGAAACCGTTTCCACTCTTCCAGAAAATCAACGGGTCCCCAGGTTGCGGGGCGGTAGCGGGTTCGCCATGAGTCAGGCTCATTGCCGAGCTGGAAGCAGATGAGTTTTGCCCCGAGTGTCTTTTGCACATAGGCGGCCTCGGCGACTGCATTTTCAACGCTGCCTTGTGCCATGTTGAGGCCATAGATACAGGTCCAGCCCGTGGCATCCAGAAATCCGCGTAGGGCGTCGATCGCCGTAGTGGAGATGGGGAACTCTTTCTTCGCGGTCTTCTCTGTATCGGGGCCAAAGACATCGAAGGGAGGCGGTGTCTGCTGTGGTTTTCCTGTAAAGGTGGTGAAGGCGCTGGTGCCACCGCCGATGCGAAGCACGCCGTGAGGTGTGAGCTCCCGATAGAGGGAGATGAGTTGCCGATGGTGCGGCGAGAAGAAGGCGGGATTTACGAGCTGTGCCGACTCGTAGCTGAAGCCGCTGTAATCGGATGGAATTTTGTGGCCTTCACTCCTCCAATCAACAGAGATCGAGGCTTCCCTGGTGCTTTGTGACCAGAGCCGGGGATGAAGGGCAGTGGCTCCCAGGCCGATCAGCAGATCGCGACGGCGTAGCATCAGTTGCCTCCTTCCAACGTGGAGACAATCACGATCTCTCCAGGCTGGACAACGACATCACGCAATCCAGGCTTTGCGGCAGCAACCTCGTTCTCTTCGTACTGGGTCACGTGCTCTACCTGGCGCCACGGTGCGCTCCAGGGAATCTTGACGCGAGCGGCATCGGTACCGCGATTCAGGAGCACGATCGTCTTCTTACCTGCGGCGCCGGCGAAAGCTGAGACCAGAAGATCCGAATTGCCTGGAACAGTAGCGCTGACACGCCACATGCCCTCCTGAATATGGCGGCTATAGGCGCCGAGAATCCGGAGCTGGAAGCTGGAAGCAACCGGAACATTGCCATGTGTCTTGTCGGGAATCAGAAGAGAGCGTGACGCGCCGAAGTTGGGTTGCTCGACATCGAGAATCGTCCAGCAATACATCAGTGCAATGGCGTTCAGCTCGGTCAGGTGCTTGTGGTAGAGCTGTCCCACCTGAAAGGCTACGCGGTAGCTGGGCTCCTGCAGCTTGCCGTCGTTGAGGCAAATCTCGGTGGCCAGGTATGGTTTGTCACCCATCGCAGCGCGCATCGCCTGCAGCTGTTCGTCGTACCGGTCAGGATCGGCGGCATACTTTTGCCAGTCATAGACGTGGCTGGCGACGTAGTCCGTATCCTTCCACGCTTCAGAGTCCTGTTTCAGGTCGTTCACCCGGCCGACGCCCATCCATAGATAGGGAGCATCGGCCATGTGGATCTTCACTTCTTTGAAGCCTGCTTTGTCCAGTTCACGGCGCAGACTCTTCGTCATCTCGGCATAGACGGAGGGAATCTGTTCGACTTCGTTCTGGATACCGACGATCATCGGAGGCCTGCCGGACTTTTTCGCAGCCATACGGCAGTAGGCCACCACGATGCGGACGTACTTTTCCACGTCGGCCTGCTTGGTGACGGGTTTCTTCCATGCGTCGATGATCTTGACGGGGCCGTCGTACGGTTTCTCCGCCCATTTCGGCAGAGCCCACATCTCGTAGATCACGTGACCGCCAAGCGCGAGCATGCGGCGGGAGTAGTCGAAGTCGCTGACTTCTCCGTTGGGAAAGTTGTCGCCGTAGTAGTGAGGTGTGGCTGATGAAAGATCGTCGAAGTTGCTGAGATCCTGCTTGAGCTCCGTGCCCATCGGATATTCCCGGTGGAGCAGCAGATTGTATTTGCGGATGAGATGCCAATACTCGGTCTTGCCGTGTTCGCTCAGTTCGGCATACGCCGGAATTCCGGGGCTGCCGCCGAAGCCGAGCATGGTCTGTTGTTTGTTGTCCGGATCGATTTGCAGCGCTACGGTTTTGATCGCCGGTGGAAGCAGGGCCCCGCGCACGACGAGGTGTTGCGTGCGCGGAGCGACCAGCATTATCTGATGCCGCTGCAGGTCGAAGTACATCGGGGCTTGCAGGAGATCTTGTCCGTTGACCAGAACATGTACAGAGAGATGAGCATCAGCGACGACCGTAAGAGTCCGGGAATGTCCGGTAAACGCCTTTTCCTGCCGTACGAGGGTGCCTTTGTCCCCCAGCAGTTGCGTGCTGTCGTACCAGCGTTCTGAGAGTTTGATGTCCCCTTCGCTGAGTTCAATGGTCAGGCTGGCGCGGGGGCCGGTAAAGATCCAGCGCAACGCAGCGGGCTGCGGAAGATCGCCTTCGATTGCAACGGTACGACTGAAGAGTGCCGGCAGCATCTCATGGAAGTACTTCCGGGCGGGCTCGTTCGGACGCGTCCACCCGGGTCCGGCAGGACCGTCGGCGACAAACTCGAAATGGTCCGCTGCTTGTGTGACCGCGGGAGCAACGGTATCGGGAAGTTGCAACGGTTGCTGAGCCACTACCGGAACGGTGTCCACCGCAACGGTGACCATTGCAACAACAGCGGCGGTGAGCCACCGATGCCTTCTGTGTCTCATCCTCACTCCGTCCACCCTTCCACTGCGAGTCCTTTGCCTCGAACCACCTTGTCTTCAGCCTGGATGGTGAATCCCTCGGCTTTTCCCTGCGCGAACTGGGTAACGCCTGCCTTTTTTGCCTGTAGGTGGACGTTCTTGAGCTGCAGATTCCGGATCGGGGCCTCGGGTAGTCCCTGGATCTGCACGGCCGTCTGCGAATTCTTCGCGGTTACATTTTCGAGGTAGATGTCGTGGAAGCGGGGTGTGTGCTCGGTGACGGGCTCGCCAGGATCGTCGGCTTTGTAACCGGTGTAATAGCCCGTGATCTGGATCGCGGTACGGACATCTTCCATGGTGATGTCCTTGTAGTGGAAGTCGCCGATGTCATTTCCGCGCCCGCGTGCGCTCTTGATCCGGATGCCCTGGTCTGAGCCCTTAAAGCTGACGCGTTCGACCCGGACATGCTGCACGCCGCCGGCAAGCTCGCTGCCGATGGAGAGACCGTGTCCATGAACAAACTCGCAATCCCGGATCGTGATGTCGCGGCTGGGAACGATGGGTTCTCCACGCTCAACCAGTCCGCTCTTGATGGCGACGTTGTCGTCGCCAGTGTCGATGTAGGCATGCTCAATCAGGACGTGAGAGGTTGAGAGCGGATCGATGCCATCGGTATTCGGCGCCTTACGGCCGGGATTCAGGATGCGAACATTCCGCACCGTGAGTCCGTCACAGAGATTGGTCAGGATGTTGTACATCGGAGCGTTCTGGATGGTTACGCCCTCGATGTGGATTTTTTTAGACCGGGTAATATCGACGATCATGGGCCGCGGTGGCTCGGGCGAGCCCTTGGGACGATTCAGGTGGCGGGTCCACCAGCCCTGGCCGCTGCCATCGATGGTGCCTTCGCCGGTAATGGCGATATCTTCTGCCTGATCGGCATGAATCAGCGCCATGCGGCGCCATTTGGCATCTTCACGGATGGGGAAATCGTCGACCTCTTCGCTGGCCTTGAGCAGGGTGTCTTTCGCGACAGAGAGGGCCACATGGCTCTTCAGATCGAGCGGGCCGGAGAGAAAGGTGCCTCCCTGCAGGATCACGATTCCTCCACCTTTGGAGGCGCAGGTGTCGATCGCTTTCTGGATCGCGGCGGTATCTTTGGTCGCGCCGTCGGCCCTGGCGCCCATCTGGCGGGCATCACAGGTAGTGGAAGCAAAGGCTGTCGCTGTACAGAGGATTGCTGTAGCCGCAACTAATTGAAATACCATCGATAAGATCTTTCGTGCGTTGAAATCGGGGAGTTCAGATCGTGATGTGATTTTCATATTCGAAAATAGGTTTTCAGACAAAGTTGCGGGAAAACAAGTATAAGGAGTTTCACGCGAAACTTGTATTCGCGTGTTTGTGTTCTGACCTTTATCTGGCTTGAGGTGCTGTCATTCGTTCCCAGAAACGTACTCTTCGTTGCTACTTCAATACTCTGGCTCTTGTCGGTCTGGGACCTTTTCCCGACGGCGCGATGGCGGCGATCCGCGAGGCCGGGTACGACGGCGTCCAGTTCCATATCTCGCCGGAACCGCATGATCTCGAAGAAGCTTTGAAGCAAGGGCTTGGAGTCTGTGCCGCGGCGCGGGTGAACGTGCCTGAGGATGCTGTCCGTGTTGCGCAGGAGGCCCATCTGATGGGGCTGGAGTGCCTGACGCTGCACGTGGGCTGGGGTCTGGAAGACGACGATCAGGCGGTGCGATTGATTGAGGCCGTACTGAACGCTTCGGCGAAACATGCCGTTCCGATGTATGTGGAGACACATCGGGCTACGCTTTTTCAGGACATGTGGCGTGCAGTGAGCTTTCACCGGCGGTTTCCCGCCCTGGAGTTCAACGGAGACTTCTCGCACTGGTACACCGGACAGGAGATGGTCTACGGAGGCTTCGAGACCAAGTTTGCGTTCATCAAACCATTGCTGGAGTGTGTGCGGTTCATGCATGGACGGATCGGCAATCCAGGATCGATCCAGGTCGGTCTCGGCTCGGGAGACCCAGCGGAGCATCCATACATCGACCACTTCAAGGCGTTGTGGACACACGTCTTTGCCCGCTACCTGCGGGCAGAGACGGTGAAGCAGGAGTTCTTCACGTTTACGCCGGAGCTGCTCGCTCCCGACATCTACTACGCACGGACCTTCCAGGGAAAGGAAGAGAGCGACCGCTGGCAGCAATCGTTGCTGCTGCGCACGATCGCTCAGCAGTGCTTTGCCGAGGCGGCAAAGTCCGCGAAGTAAACGGCCCGGGATGTGCAATCCGGAGTGCATGGTTCCGTCTAGCGGACTAGAGCATTTCTCTGTTGCTGGGTATCCCAAAAGGGCGTGCAGCGGCGTTTTCATTGCGGAAAACGCCCATAGATGCGGAAGCCCTACCCTACACCTACAGGGAAATGCTCTATGGTTTGGCAGGTTCGCCGGCTCCGGGTTGTGCATCGCCATAGGCGACTGGACCGGCTTCAGGCTCGATGCCTGCCTGTTTCATGACCTCCTGCGCCTCCTCGGGCCACTGGCCGTTGGTGATCAGATGGTCGTTGAGAATCAGGTCGTTCTGATAGTTGGTCCACATGCCGCCGATCTTGGTGCCGTCGTGCCAGTTGGAGTCGGCAGTGTTGTCGGGTGAGATGCGGAGCGGGTAGGCGGCTCTAACAGTGTTGATGTTCAGCCATTCGCTGTCGGGGTCCTGCACGACGTTCCGGCGAACCGTAATGTAGCGAGAACCCTCATCGAGATAGAGACCGATCATCTTGCTGTTGTCGAAGATGTAGTTTTCGGTGATCAGCGTACCAGGGCTGGCGGAGAGGTTATAGATGGCTCCCCCGTCGTGGAAGAAGCGCTTGGCTCCGTGGACACGGTTGCCGGCGACGACGGTGTCACGATGCGTGGTTGGCGTAGCGTAGACGAGATTGGCCTTCCAGTCATAGCCGTGCATCCGCACGCGGTAGTTGGGGTTTCCGCCGGCATCGTGCATCCCCCAGCCGTAGCCGATGTCGATGGCATCGTAGGGCACCTCGGAGATGTCGTTGTGCAGAATGATGGCCTGTGTGATGTAGGTGCTGAGAATCGCACTGTTGTCGCGGAAGGTCTTGCTGACCAGACGGATGCGATTGTTGCGGATGATGAGCTGGCGGTTCACCATCTCCGGGCGCCGAGGATGGTGAGCGTCGCGGCGAACGCCACCGGCAAGAATGGCGCCTCCGCCAAGGTCGGTGAAGACATTTGCGGTCACCGTAACATCGCCGGTTCCTAGGCCAATGCCGCTCAGCATGGCGTCGGCGTCGTTACCGATGCCAAGGGCGTATTGGCCGAGATGCGCGAAGACATTGCCATCGAAGGTGATGCGTTCTGCTGCAGAGACCTGCACGCTTGCCGGCATCTGCTGCCATTCGTTGCGTACGCTCTCGAACTCGGTGCAGCCGAATCTGCAGGTGCTGAGCGGATCGGCAGGATAGGCGATGGCGCGGCCCGTCAGGTACGAACCGCTCTGCTGGCTGGCATAGCCCTCGGAAGAAGAGGGACCCATCCAGGTAGTGTGCGAGAAACGAATGCCGCGGAAGCTCAGATTCCTGACCGGTGTGTCATAGCTGCCGCTGATGGAGAGCAGGACTGTCACCAGGGGAAGTTCGACATCGGCCTTAGCGACGTCGACGCCGGCTGCGGGCTTGAGATACAGCTTGCCTCGACGTGGATCGACGTCCCACTGCCCAGGCTCGGAGAGAAAGGCGAATGCATTGCTGAGATAGAGATGCGCAAGTTCCGGATGGTAGGGGAAGGCAAGGCTGTCGTATCCCCATAGGTTGTTGTCCCACGCAGGCTGCTGCATGACGATCTTCATCCCGTCAATGCGTGCAACCGGAGAGAAGCGTTCGGTGAAGAAGCCGGTACCGCTGACGAGAATGCGGGATGGGTCGGGAAGAGCGGCCAGATAGTTGTATTTGGCGTCGCGTAGCGTCAGCCCTTCGCGCGTAAACGTGACATCGGCTCTTGGAAGTTCGACGCGTGCGCGGGGCGCCAGATGGCCATCGACCCATAGATCGCTGCTGTCGGTTCCCACGGGTACGTCCGCAACCCAGATGTTTTTGGCGAGGTCGAAGACCTTCCATCCGGTAACTGCGATGCCGCCGGAGATCACAGGCTTTGCATCTTTCGATGCACGCCACACTACCTGATGGTCATTCTGCCCGCCATCCGCGGCATGGAAGACCAGCGGCTGGGTGATGCGGTACATCCCATCGCTTAGTTCCACCACGACATCGTGTTGGAGGTTGATCTCGCGTACGGCTGCCTCTGCGCGTTCGAAGGTACGGAACGGCTTGCCGGCTGAGCCGTCATTGCTGTCGTTGCCGTTCGGCGCGACGGAGAGAATGACGGCATCGGGAGCCAGCTTTTGAGCCAGGGCCATCGGGGCGCCTGCGGTCAGCAACAAGGTGATGGCGGTTATGGTTCGGTGCATCGTATGTGGACCTCTGCGCCGTCGTAGCGCACTGTTTCTGTTTTCATACCCGCATCGGTGTAGATATGAATCGTCAACTCGCGGGAAGCAGTCATCGTGGGGAAGCTTCCCTGGCGAGGCAAAATGGTCAATTGTTGTTGCGACTGATCCCAGCGGAGGCGGGTGAGGGCATACTCGCCGCGCTCGTAGGCGTAGCCATCGCCTGCATCTTCATAGAGCGTGAAGGTTCCATCGGCGCCGGGATAGACATGGACGGTGTATGGCGCATCAGAGAACTGGCCGACGAACTGCCGTACCGGACCCAGCACAAGGATGGAGCCGGAACGGACAAAGACTGGAATCGTCTCAAGCGGTGCATCAGCGTTGACCCACATTCCACCCGCGTAGGGCATGCCTGTCCAGAAGTCGAACCAATCGGACGGTGCGGGCAGATAGACCCGGCGGGTATGCCGGCGTCCTTCAAGTGGCCGCGATGAACGGTCGTAGTACATCGGCTCAGTTACCGGAGCAACGAGAAGGCAATCTCCCAGAAGGAAGGTATCGTCCACCTGTCGAGTAATAGGATCATCGGGGAACTCCAATGCAAGCGGGCGAAGCATCGGTGCACCGGTGCGGCAGACGGCAGCCATCAGGGAATAGAGATGGGGTACAAGGCGAGAGCGCAGCTGGATGATCGCTGCCAGCGCGTCATAGAAAGGTTCGCCCGGTTCGCCGAAACGCCAGATCTCACGCGCGGCATCGGTGCCATGAGAACGCATCATTGGAAGGAAACAGACATACTGCATCCAGCGAACGTAGAGCTCCCAGAACCCCTTATCGCGGCAGCCGGTGTCAGCGACGTCAGGCTGCAGAGTATCCATGGGAGTGAGGCCACGGCAGCCGTCGTTGTAATCGCCTCGCCAGAACCAGAGAGTGGGATCGTTGGCGACAAAGAACCCTCCAACGTCAGTCGTCCAGAAGGGCTCGCCGGTCGCGCAGAAGTTCACGCCTTCAGGGATACACCGCCGTAGCGTCTCCCAGGTGCCGCAGATATCGCCGTTCCAGGTGACGGTGCCATAGCGATGCTGGCCGGCGTAGGATGACCGCGTGAGGTTGAGTACGCGGCGATCTTCCGTGGCATTGCGCTGGCCATCGTAGATGCCTTGCGAGTGCAGAAGAGAAAAGCTATTGATGCGGGCTTCGTCGATGTATTTCTTTGCGGCATCAGTATTGATGCGCAGTCGGGTATGCGGTTCGGGTTTTACAGCGCCTGCCCAGTCCGCTTCAAAGGGTTCGGTACAGTCGCACCACCATGCATCGACGCCATGATCGAAGAGTCCACGTTTGGCCTGCCGCCAGTAGGTGGCTCGTGCCTCGTCGTCGAAAGCGTTGTAGGTCGATTGATTGCCGAGCACCTGGCCATTCTGCTGTAACTCGATCTGGTTATCGCATCCGCCGGTCATGATGGGCCAGATGGAGGCCATCAGTCGCACATCCATGTCGTGCAGCGCCTTGGTCATGCCGGATGGATCAGGGAAACGAATTGGGTCAAAGCTCTTCTGGCCCCAACCGGAGCCGTTGGGCCAGCTCTTCCAGTCCAGCACGATACAGTCGAGAGGAATCTCGCGTCTGCGGTATTCTCCGGCGACATCGAGGAGTTCTTCGGCATTAACGTAGCGTTCCTTAGACTGCACGTATCCCAGAGCCCACTTTGGCAGCATTGTGGGCTGGCCGGTTAGGGCGTAGTACTGCCCATAGAGCTTTTCGAGGGTGTCTCCGCTGAAGATGTAGTAGTCCAGTTCTGCGACGGTCTCCGCCCACCAGTAAGAGCCCAGGGCATCGTCGTGGAAGGTCATCAGCGATTCGCAGTCGAGCAGGACTCCGTATCCCCGCGATGAGATCAGTACCGGGACGACCGCCTTCATATTCTGCTGATACAGCTCGCGGTAACGGCCGCGAAGATTGCCGTATCCTTCTTCGTGCGATCCCAGACCGTACAGCGCTTCGTCGTCGGCGAAGGAGAACTCCAGCTTGGCCTCAAAGGCTTCGCGGTCGAAGAGGGTCTCGAAGGATTCCGCTGCTGCACGCGCGCCGTCGATGCTTTGGTCAGTGGCGATTGATTGTGTCGCGGAGAAGAAACTGCGATAGACCTTTTTGCGCGTCAGCCACTTGCCGCCCCGGCCAGGCTCTTTGAGAAGAACTTTGCCCCGGGAATCCGCTACTGTTAGAGCTCCGCTCGCTTTCGCGATCAAGACCTCGATCGCGTTTGTGGAGAGACGATAGAGCTCCTGCTCCTCCGCAATGTTGAAAGACACATCTTCGCGGGCTATGACGATGGCGGAGGTGCGCTCGGCAAAGGCGCTGTCTTCCGTGTACGTGACGCGGACCGTGGCTTCGGTCGGGAAGCGCAGACGAAGGCGGTGTGTGCCCGAGACGAAGATGGCATCGCCGTAATGGCGTTCAAACTGAAACATCAGATACCCGCACTCATGGCTACGGCCGCGGCGCGGCGCAGCTCAAGATCTTTGCGGATCTGCGGTTCCAGCCGCTCATACCGCTGGTAGAAGAGAACCGGAATGGTCGCCAGGGCATAGGCTATTGCCGGCAGCCATACAAAGCTGAGGCTGATGCCGTGCAAAGACGCTGCCGTCTGCTGGGCGTGCGGGATGTAGTGATAACGGTCCAGAATCCACGCGGGAATTGCACCACCAAGACCGCTACCCGCCTTCAGGCAGAAAGAGAAGCCGATAGCTGTAAGAAAGCCGGTTGCCCGAATGCCGCACCTCCATTCGCCGTAATCAACACTGTCGGAAAGAATGGTGAAGGGCATCGCCATCGCCGCGCCGCTGGCAAAGAAACCAAGCCCCCAGCCGGTCAATATGAGGGGTACGGAATGTGCGTGTGCTCCGGCTGCAAGCAGGAGTTGTCCTGCGACGCAGCCAAGCAGCCCTGCGGCCCACAAGTTGCGTTTCGATGTTTTGCGGCAGAGCCATGGAAGCAGGAAGACTGTTCCCAGAGAGACAAAGTCCAAACTGTTGGCGACGGAGATGAGGTCGCGGCGATGCAGCGTGTATTCAAAGAAGTATGGCGCGGCCGAGATGCGGGCGATGAAGGCGATCCAGAAGAAGAGGCCACTTGCGAAGGTGATCAGCCATGGATGGTTGCCACGGATCGCGCGCAGGCTTTCGCGCAGGGCGATCTTCCTGTGTTCTTCTACGACGGTCTCCCGCAGATTCCGAAATGCGGTCAGATAAAGTAGCACGGAGCCGATGGCGTAGAGGGACATGACAATCAAAAATCCCTTACGGTCATTACCGCCTCCAGCCCGATCCACCAGGCGCAGGACGGTCAGATTCACGAACAGGACAGCGAGCTTTGAGCCGAACATGCGGAAGGTGGTAAGCGTGACCCGCTCGCGGGATTCCGAAGTCAGCCCGGAGAGGATCGATGTGACCGGCGTATTAATACCCGTGTACAGGATGCTGCAGATGGCATAGGTAACACCCGCGTAGAGAACCTTCGCCGTTCCGCTGAGATGCGGCGTGAGGAAGGTAAGCACGCCAAAGATGGCGAACGGCCCACACAGCCATAGGAACCACGGCCTGCTCTTTCCAAGCGGACTATGGGTTCGGTCAAAGAGGATGCCCCACAGCGGCGCGTCCACCGCGTCCAGGCATCGGGTTGCCAGCAGAATGGTTCCCGCCGCAGCCGCGGAGATGCCGTACACATCGGTATAGAACTTCAGCAGGTAAAACGAGACGACGCAAAAGATGAGCTGGCCCGCGACTTCGCTGGCAGCATAACTTAGACGTGTCTTCAGCACACCCTTCTCCCTTTTCTTCTAGCGGCTACAAAGCATAAAGGCCGCTGACGGAGATTCGCCAGCGGCCCTTTATGCCGAAGACTAAGCTACCTTTTCCTTCGACGATTCGGGGAAGGGGCCGTATTGTTCCGGGGTATCGTCCGCGTGGTCGTAGATGTTTTTGCCATCCTTCAGAAATGGAGTGGCCATGGCCCAGGGCTTACCGTCCGGACGGTCGATCGGTGTTGCGCTGTACTGCGGCAGATAGATCCGCCGCATGTTGTTCGTCCTGTTCGGCCCGCTGCGATGGAAGACGTAGCTGTCGAAGGCGACGATGCTTCCGGCGGGCACGATGACTGCATCACCGGGGTCGTTGCCGGTATAGCCGATCAGGTCGTTGGTGCCGTCTTCTTTGGTGTGGTCGATGATGCTGTGCTGGGTTCCGCCACGCGAGTGGGGCAGCAGGTAGACGGTGCCGTTTTCTTCGCTGACGTCGTCCAGCGTGCACCAGCAGGTCACGTAGGGCTTGTGCTGGGTCGTCGGGTTGTACCACTTCACGTAGCCGGAGTCCTGGTGCCAGGCGAACTTCATACCCTGTTCGGCGCCCTTTACCACCCATTGTTCGTGGAAGAGATAGGCGTCAGGACCGACCGTGGCCGCTGCCACTTGTGCCATCAGATCGCTGAAGACGAAACGCCACAGGCGGGAGCTGAGACGGTAGCGGTTATTGATGAAGTATCTCTTGCCGCGGTGGCTGATGTTTTCCGTCTGAACGCCCTTGGCGTCCATCATGGAATCGTAGTAACCGAGGTAGTAAGAGCACTCCTCACGCAACATGCTCAGCATCTCCGGAGGAATGACTCCGGGCAGGATCATGTAGCCTTCTGTGCGGTACAGTTCGCGTTGTTGTTCCGTAATGATCGCCATACGCATTGCAATCTACGTAGTAGAGATTACCTTTGGCTTCTCATTTTTGAAATTAGTTGTTATCGTATTTTGTCGTAGCGATCACTGTCATGCGCGAGCGCCTGCAAATTCGTCCGGAATTCGATGGAAACGTCTGGCTGTACCACAACCTGGGCTGGACTAACCGGCGGCACCACCATGCCGAGCTGGAGCTCAACATCGTCACCCGGGGAACGGGCAGTTATCTTCTGGGGAGCCGGAAATATCAGATTCGGAGCGGCGATCTGATCTGGCTGTTCCCGACGCAGGAGCATGTGCTCTTTGAAGAGTCGGCAGATTTTGAGATGTGGATTGCTGTCTTCAAGCGGCGCGCCGTCAAGCGTTTCGCAATCGACGAGTTCAGTGCCCCGTTGCTGAAACTCACCCGCGAGGGCGAGTGCTGCCGCCGTCTGACATCGCAGGAATTGTCGCGTATGGAGGCCCATTGCGCCGATCTGCTGGCAGGAGCAAAGCAGCCCGGATTTCTGAATGCCGGCCTCAGCTATCTGTTGCTTTACGGCTGGCAGTGTTTTGAGCGGGCGGGCACGGTGCCGGTACGTGACGTGCATCCCGCTGTGGAGCGGGCCGCCCGCCTGCTGCGCGACGAGGACAATACGTTGAACCTCGATGAATTGGCGCGGCGGTCTGGACTTTCGGCGGCACGGCTCAGCCGCTTGTTTAAGCAGCAAACCGGCTTTGCGATGGTTGATTTCCGCAATCGTCAGAGGATCGATCGTTTTCTGGATATCTAT
This sequence comes from Terriglobus sp. 2YAB30_2, assembly GCF_052114765.1. Classification (NCBI taxonomy): domain Bacteria; kingdom Pseudomonadati; phylum Acidobacteriota; class Terriglobia; order Terriglobales; family Acidobacteriaceae; genus Terriglobus; species Terriglobus sp. 2YAB30_2. The sequence goes on along the minus strand of NZ_JBFRFJ010000013.1, from coordinate 106,999 downwards.
GGTAACGGGCAACGGCAGACGATGCTCGACGCCGCCCTGGAGGCTGGGTTCGGTAGCTATCCCCAGTTTCATCGCGTCTTCCGGCGAATCATGGGGTGCGCTCCAGGAGAATATCGCCGTGGTGATGCGAGCTGACAGACGGCAGGTAGCCAACGGTTCCTGACGGCATTGCACTGTTCATCGTGATGGCCAAGCTGGCACAATGGTGCTGTCTGAACCGACCTTGCAATGGCAGAGAACTCCGGCTCAACCTTGTCCCGCTTGACGCATAGGCTTTTGCTGGTTGCCCTACTGGCTGTGGTGACCGCGACCTACGCGAACCACTTTCACAACGGCTTCCACTTCGACGACGCTCACGCCGTTGTCGATAATCCCTCTGTCCGCAGTCTTACCAATCTGCCCCGTTTCTTCAGCGATGCAACCACGTTTAGCGTATTGCCGGCAAACCGTACCTACCGCCCGTTTGTTTCGGCATCGCTGGCTTTGGACTACGCGCTTGGCCGCGGGTATGTGCCCTTCTGGTTCCACTTCTCTACCTTTATCGTCTTCCTGCTGCAGCTTACGGGAATGTATCTGTTCTATGTAGCCGTACTAAGGCGGATCCGGCCTGCGGCGGAGTATGAGACCGGCAACCGGATCGCATCCCTTCTGGCGGTAGCCTGGTATGGACTTCATCCCGCGATTGCGGAGACTGTTAACTACATCATTCAGCGGGGCGATGTCTTCAGCACTGCCGGAGTTGTGGCGGCACTTGCCCTCTATGCTCGTTTTCCAAGGATCCGCAGGCGCGGGCTGTATCTGCTCCCGTTCGCCATCGGACTTCTCAGTAAGCCACCGGCCGTTGTCTTTCCGTTTCTGCTATGGCTCTATGTAGCATTCTTCGAGCCAGCCCGCGAACGCAGGTTGTATCGCTCTTTCCTGGCCGCTCTTCCATCGCTGGCGGTCTGTATCGTGCTTCTGATCTTCGAGTCGTTGATGACACCGAAGAGCTATGCACCTTCGATCCTGTCGGCAGCCGACTACCGGATGACGCAGCCGTTCGTACTGCTGCGTTATTTCGGTTCGCTCTTTCTACCGCTTCATCTGAATGTCGATACCGATCTGACGGCTTTTCATACCTTTAATGCGGCTGCCCAGGCTGGCTTTCTGTTTGTCATCGCGATTTTTATTGCCGGTTGGCTTGCTGCGCGAAAAGAATCGACACGGCCGATTGCGTTTGGACTTTTCTGGTTCCTGATCACCTCCGTGCCCACCTCGTTCTATGTCCTGTCAGAGGTGGAGAATGACCATCGGATGTACTTCCCCTTTGTGGGACTGGTGTTTGCCGTTGTCTGGTCGCTCTGGCTGGCATTTGAGTCTCAGCTGCAACGTATGTCGCAGCTTCAGGCCACCCGTCACGTTGCGTTTGCCGGTGTCCTGGTGCTGCTGGCGGCGTATGCATTCGGAACATATCAACGGAACAGGGTCTGGCGTACCGATGAGTCTCTCTGGAAAGATGATGTTGCGAAGAGTCCTCACAATGGCCGCGGGCTGATGAACTATGGGCTTACGCAGATGGCCAAGGGCGCCTATCCCGAGGCCCTGGATTCGTTTCAGCGAGCGTTGCTCTATACGCCTGATTACTCGACGCTGGAGATCAACCTGGGCGTACTCTATGGCGTCATGTTCCAGGCGAAAGAAGCGGCGCAGCATTTTCAACGAGCGATTCAATTGGCCCCCGGTAGCGATGAGTCTCATTATTTCTATGGGCGCTGGCTCTATCAGAGTGGAGATCTGCCGTCTGCCGTCCGCGAATTGGAGACCGCAACGCGCTTGAATCCATCCAGGCAGGCTGCGCAGTCGCTGCTCACGGTTGCACAGGCGACCGGCAATACGGTGAACTACTGGGTGGATGCATCGCTCTATCAGTATCGAAGCGGTAATTACGCGGCATGCATTGCAGATGCCCAGAAGGCGTTGGACATCCAACCTAATACGGCGCCGGCGTATAACAATATCGGCGCAGCCTATGCTGCGCTACAGCAATGGGATCTCGCTATTCAGAATGAGCGTGAAGCCTTGCGCATCGATCCTTCGTTCGCCGTGGCGAAGAATAATCTAGAGGCCTACACGCGGCAGGTCGCACCGTCTTCTCCCAAGACGGCTGAGGATTGGCTGAATCTTTCGCTGCATGACAATCAAGCCGGCCTCTTTCAGAAGAGCATTCAGGATGCGCGCGAGGCGCTCAAGCTACGTCCAGATTATGCGGAAGCGTACAACAATATCGCGGCAGGGTACGAGGGACTCCACGACTGGGACCGTGCGATTGAAGCTGCGCAGAAGGCAGTGAGCCTGAAGCCCGATTTTCAATTGGCAAAGAACAATCTCGCCTGGGCGCAGCAACAACGCAGTGTTCAGCCGCGTTGATCGTTTCCGAAGACAAGCAGCCGCTGTGCTGAGAAGCTCAGGAGAAAGAGCACACTCTCGACAAGGATCTTGGTGAGGACGACGTTCCAGCCAAACCCCTCAGAGAGTCCACGAATGCCTTCATACGAGATGGCTGCCAGCAGAATCGCCAGAAGGTAGTAGCGCCACAGAGTCGAGGCGACTGATCGATGGCTCTGAAAGACGAGCTTTCGGTTCAATGCAAAGTTAACGAGAGAACTCAGCCGTCCGGCGATCATGGCAGTGAGCACGTTGTGTGTCAGCCAGAAAGCAAAGGTAAAGAACACCAGATCGAGACCCGCGGAGATAAGCGACGACGCGAAGAAACGCAGCAGCACAAAATAGATGCGCATCGAATCGCGAAGAGGCTGAAAGCTGGAGGAGCGATTCCCGTCGATATAGATCGTTTGAATCGGGATTTCGACAGGGTAAATACCTTTTGAGCTCAGGTGAGCGAGCACGGTCATCTCGTATTCGTAACGCTCCCCTGGAAGAGCCAGAAGCTCGGGCAGCAGTGCCGAGGAAAAGGCACGTAGTCCGGTCTGTGTATCGGTGACCTTGTGCCCGCTGAAAAAATGAAAGACGACTCGGGTCAAACTATTGCCTAATCGGCTGCGAAGCGGAACATCGCCGGCGAAGGCGCGGCAGCCCAAAACCGCTGTTCGCGGACGAGTGCCCAGGGCCTCTGCGACGCGCACAATGTCGCTTACCGTATGCTGGCCATCTGCATCGGCAGTAATCAAGCCTGAGAAGCCGGTCAGCTTGTCGAGAAAGAAGTTGATGCCTGTCTTCAGGGCTCGTCCTTTGCCAAGATTGACGGCGTGGCGCAGGAGATGAACCTGAGGGATCTGCTGCAACGCAGCGAAGGCGGGATGGTCCGTGGCGGACATGCCGTCATCGACGACAATAATCGCCCCAAACCCCGCTTCGCTGAGTTCGTGAATCATGGGGGCAAGACCAGGCTCCAGCCGGCGCGCGGGTACAAGGACAGCCATCTGTGTAAGATCGGCCGCGGTCATTTGGTCTCGGGTTTCCTCGGTGTGGGCGTTTGCCGTTGTTTCGCAATCTCCTCATTTGCCCATGCGATGTTGTTCTGTGCGAGGGCGAGGGTGGGATTCAATTGCAAGGCCTTTCTGAACCAGTCCAGCGCCTGCTTCGGGTCGTGCTGGAACATGTAGGCGGTACCAATATTGTTGGCAGCCAGTGGACCCTGTGTGTCATGTGGAGGAACGCGCCGCCACGCGGCGATGGCCTGAGCGTAGTCGCCGAGATGGAGCAAATTGAGGCCCTCTTCCAGATAGAAAGCTGAGTCTCTTTTGGCAGGCGCGGTCTGCTCCTGATCGGCCAGAATCTTTTGCGTTTTACGAACCTCACCTTGCGCCCATGCGAGATTATTGCGAGCCAACTGGAAGTCCGGTTGTATGGCGAGCGCTTTTCCGCAGTCCTGGATGGCAATGTTGTAAGACATCAGCATCGTGTTGGCTGCGCAAAGATTGTTCCAGGCGACGGCATTCCGCGGATCTGATGCGACCACTGATTCCAGGAGAGGAATCGCCTTACCGGGCTGATTGGCTTGGATCAGGTGAAGGGCCTGGTCGATGCGAGCAGCGACGGATTCAGACATTGGATCGGTGGGAGCACTCTTTGGCGCGAGACGGAGTTCCTGGGTTGAAGCCTGTGTCCGGTCTGGGAAGAGGTAATAGCCGGTGAGGTAGTATGCCGGCCATACGAGTAAGACAGCGGCCACGGCGAGAGCACGCAGCCACTCGGAGTTCCACGAACCGAATTTGCCGGGTGTGTTCATATCCGAGGGAACGTTGCCATCCTTATCTTGGATTGGAAGCGGCAGGCTGAGCCGGAGGCTCGCCGAGAACCGGTCTCAACGCGAGGTCCTGCATCCCTGTATTGAGCAGGGAGTCGCGGGCGAAGTTTACGTCGCGTAATGCTGCTACTCCGAGGACGACACTTAGGATGCCCCATGCAAGCGGACTGCCGAGCGGTCGCATCATGCGATGGAGCTGTACGGTTATCCAGCCGCATCCTGCACCGGAAAGCGTACAAAGCGCGGAGTAGATGGGAGCGGTGTACCGCAGGTTCATCCGCTCGGAGACGATCTGTGCCAGCAGCAACACGATGCAGTATCCCGCGAGTACCAATGGCAGACCTGCCGCGCTCAGGCTTCGGAACGTTACAGCGCGGTAGATCGCGATCACCATACCTGCAAGTGCGCCGAGAGCCACCAGGGGGCAAACTCGAACGATGGCTGCGGGCAACATCCAGGCTGGACCCACGCTATAGGTTTGGTCGTATACATTCATGGCGGAGACGTTCTCTGCAATCCGCTGAAGGGCCATATATTTTCCCAGCCCCCCGAAGATGGATGCCAGGATGGCTGCCGTGACCATCATTGCCGCACCCAAGCTTACCGCGGTGCCAACAACCGTGGCACGATCTTTTCGTAGAATTGCCGCTCCTAACAGGCCCATCGTGCAGAGCAGGAAGGCGATGCCGATGTTCTCCTTGGTCGTGAGCGACAGTACGCCGCCGATGATGAAGGCGACATACGCACACAGGCGCGGCAAGCCACGTAATCTCGGAAGCTCGACTGCTAAAACAAGCAAAATGGTTGCGAGCAGCGAGATGATGGCTTCCTGCCAGGCTCGCCGCCCGGTCATCAACTCAAATGGAAGAACGGCATAGAACAGGACTGCGATCACTGCCGCTGTGGGTGAGAGATTGCGGCACGTAGCGAAGGCTACGAGGATCAGGGTCGCAATACTCGCGAGGAGTGAAACCTGCGCGCCGGCGAGTACCGTGCGGTTTCCGGTTATGCCCATATATCCCGCGAGGATTCCGAGATACCCAACACGCACCGGGGATGGAGCCATGCCGACTTCCATCGGGTTGCGAACGAGTTCCCCGCCGAGCATGCGAAGGCCGGAGAAACCCTGTTCCAGCAGGACGTTTGCCTGCCGCGTATAGGTTCTCTCGTCAGGGCTGCGAGCGATCCCAGGCTCAAAAGAAGAAACGCGAAGCAGGATTCCGGCACACACGATGACGAAGATCAGCCAGCCGGTAACGGATGAGATCTTTGCGTCCCGATCATCGGCACGAACCTCGGCGGGCGGAGTTGCCTGCAACGGCCCGGAGGGGGAACGCTGGCTCTTGTCGATAGGCATCGTGCGGTGTGCAGCCTCTGGCCCTGGAATCGAATACGTCAGCCATTATCACCCAGGTCCGGCTACATTCTCCCGATGCCGCAGCAGAGCGCATTGGGATCCGGAGTTTGATTATGCCTTGGCTTCTCTCGGGAATGCTTTGTTGACAGCCATCAGTTGATCGAGAAAGACATCCCGGATGGTCCCGTCAAGCGCCACCGGGACATCCCAGGTGACGGAGCCACCGGCGTTCAGGATATTTCCCGTGAAAGCCACCACCTGCTCGGAAGTGAAGCGGGGTGCACCGGAGCCCCACTTCTCGCCGAGAAAGCTGAGCATTTGGAGCTGTGTTCCATCAACCTGCCCCTTTTCGGCTCGGCGGATGGCGACAAGTTCTGGTTTGTCGATCTCTCCGGCAGTGAAATCTTCTTCAGGAGTTACCGATAGAAAGCGATAGAGCACGCCGGGATTGAATGAGACGCAGGAAGCAGCATTTCCGGCCCGGGCGGCTGCTGCGAAGCTGGTGAAGTTGGGTGCGTCTGCGCTGCGATACATCGTATTTGGGAAGTAGCAACCATCGAACCACCAGCCGGAGACCTTCTGTCCCCACCGGCGAGACCACTCCTCAATAATCTGCTGCCACTTGCGTTGGAAGTTCTTGTTCGCATGTGGCCCGTTTGCCCACTCCAGAGCCGCAACGGCGGCCTTGTCCTGCGCGGGTGCACCGGAAGGCAGGTACACCATTAATTTGATGTCATGCCGGCTGAGCGGCTCATAAAGGTCGGCTACCAGGTCGCGATGCGAGCAATTACTCGGACTGTTACCCACAATCCTGTCATAGGCTGCGTTGGGTGAGAGATAGTAGCCGGAGTTCTGGCCGATGCTGATCTGATAGCGTCCCGCGCCGACGGAATGGAGACGTTTTGCCATCGCCTCTACATCGAACCCATTTACCAGCTTGTTCCAGAGCTCGACGGTCATCTCAAGCTTGTGATCGCGCGCCTGCCAGTCTGACAGATAGTGCGTCATCACTCCCCAGCGGTAACGCTGGTCCTGCATCCATGAGGCCCGGCCGGTGAGAGGGGCAGCTTCTTTTTGTGCCGGCTGTGAGGCATGGAGCGACAGTGATCCTGCAGCAAGGGCAGCACCGCTGCTTACGAGGAAGTTACGGCGCGTGATGTCCATCTTGCTCCTTTGCGGACGTTATGAATCAACGCGGGTGAACTGACCCACTATGGACCCCATGTAGATTGCCCGTCAATCCTCCTGTGAAAAATATATTTCACAAGTGAAATTATGGCGTGATAGGCTGTGTGCGCTCAGAAGAGTAAGGAGTTGTGTGTGCGCATGATGTTCCGCGTTCGAGGTGCTATGGGTATGCGAGGTTTTGTCCGGTCCGTCTGCTGTTCGTCCGCCATGGTTCTGGCGCTGCATGCTGTGGGGTACGCGCAGCACATGACGCCGGATGAAGCGCAGCGGCAACTGGATACAGGCAATGAGCCGATGAAGGTCGGCGATGCCGCTCCTAAGGATGCCGCCGCCGTCAAAGATGCGACTTCAGGCTGGTATGCAGCCTCGCTGGAGACGAGGGAGCAGCGGCTGGAATGGTGGAGGGAGGCCCGCTTTGGCTGCTTTGTCCACTGGGGCGCCTACTCCGTTCTGGGGGGAGAGTGGAAGGACCGTCCGAACCCTGGATATGCAGAGCACATCATGCGGGTGAACCGCATTCCGGTTGAGACCTACAAAAACGAAGTTGCGGCCAGATTCCATCCGGATGCATACGACGCAAAATCGTGGGTACGGCAGATGAAGGCCGCCGGTATGCGGTATGTCATCATCACGTCGAAGCACCACGACGGGTTCGCGATCTGGCCTTCGGAGGTGAACAAGTACAACATCCGCGATGTTGCGCACTTCCAGCGTGATCCTTTGAAAGAGCTTGTGGATGCTGCCCGGGCAGAAGGTCTGCACGTCGGCTTCTATTACTCGCATGCCTTCGATTGGGAAGACCCCAATGCTCCAGGGAACGACTGGGACTATACGAATCCCGCCGGCGATAAGGGACTCTTTGGTGGGCTCAACTGGTACAACGCCCATCCGGAGCTGGTTGCCAAAGTTGATAAGTACATCGATGGAAAAGCGATTCCCCAACTGAAAGAGCTCATTGCCAGATATCACCCGGACATCCTCTGGTTCGATACCCCCAGCAAGCTGCCTTTCTACGAGCAGGCGAGGATTGTGAAGGCGGTCCGCGAGGCTGATCCCAATGTGGTGATCAACGGACGCGCCGCACGGACCAAAGGCGTGAATCTCGGAGACTACCTGGACACGGCCGATCGTCCTGAGGAATTGCGGCCGACTCCGGGAGACTGGGAGGCAATTCCGACAACGAACGAGTCGTACGGTTACGACAAGCTGGACCCGGTTCATAAGCCGGTACCGTACTTCATCCAATTGCTGGCGAAGACCTCCGCAAAGGGCGGCAACATTCTGTTGAACATCGGACCGAAGGGAGACGGAACCATCGACCGGCCGGACGCGGAGATCCTGGCTGGTATCGGAAAGTGGATGGCGGTGAATGGAGAAAGCATTCACGGTACGGAAAGGACTCCCTTGGACCGGCAGGCTTGGGGGGATTCCACCGTTAAAGGAAATACCTTGTACCTGCACGTCATGAACTGGCCGTCCGACGGAAAGCTTGTGGTTGGAGGGCTAACCTGCAAGGTGACGGAGGCCTATCTGCTGAGCGATAGCGCAAAGCATTCCTTGAAGACCGCGGTGGAAGGAAACGACCTGCTGGTGCATGTTCCGGCAACAGCTCCGGACCCGGTCGATACCGTAATCGTGCTCAAGACCGATGGTCCTGTTCGTGGGCAGATGGGACGGCTACTGCAGGCGACGTCAGGGCCGAACCGGCTTCTGGGCTTCGATGCTGCCTCGCATGGAAATGGCTTTGTCTACGGCGACGGTAAGACCGCACAGTACTTCGTGGATGGGCTGGAGAAAGCGGGGAACTCTCTGACCTGGAACGTCCGTTCGGACAAGCCGCGGCGGTATGAGGTTGAGGTGAAGTACTCGACCCCGAAGGGCTCCAATCCCACAGGAGAAAAGTTCGTGGTCAAGATGGGCGACCATGTTCTGACCGTTCCCATGGAAGCGACCCCCGGTCCGAAGCAGATCAAGACCGCAAATGCCGGAACATTTGAGATCGCATCAGGAAACCTGCAGGACATCACCGTTACCGCGGAAGGGTCTGCGGAACCCGTGCATTTCTTTGAGTTGAATCTGAAGCCGGTGAAGTAGAAGAAACCGGGCCTGGTCGTTGCAGAGCCTTGCGGGGCTGTGATGACCAGGCTAGAGCATTTCCCTGTTGCTGGGTAGCCCGGAAGGGAAGTGCAGCGGCGTTTCCATTGCGGAAAACGCCCATAGATACGGAAGCCCTACTCTACACCGACAGGGAAAATGCTCTATTCCTTTTTCTCCCTGAATCTTTTCGCTTTCAGCCGGTTGCCGCACAGCTTCATGTCGCACCATCGTCTTGAGCGGTTCTTACTGATATCGAGAAACAGCCAGCGGCACTCCTGGTTGCTGCATGCTTTGAGCGTGCTCATGTGATTGGACGTCAGCAGCGTTACAGCTTCGACGGAGAGCTTCCAGAGTGGGAGCTCTATTGCATCTGCCGATTTTGGGCTCCACATCCATACCAAACGGTTCTCCTGCCGCCCCAGTTCCCGTTCGCGCTGGGCGGACGCCACATAGGCGTGCAGGGTGGCAACGGCTGCCGCCGCAGGAGATTGCAGGTCCAGAATGTCGTAGAGGATGGCTGCGAGCGTCTCTCGTAACCTTCTGCTTGCGGTCAACACTTGCTGTCCTGCGCCTGGAGTCCCATTTGCGCGGATGCGGGAGACCTCCGAGCGGTTCAACAAGCCGCACTGGGCGGTAAACCGCAGAAGATCTCCATAGTCTTTGATCAGTTCTTCCGCTCCCGACGGCCGAAAGCGCCAGTCAAGCGTATTCACGAAATCGAGGATCGGATGTCCGCCGACCATCTGGAAAGGGACATGTCCTGATTTTTTCTCTGAACCCGGTGCCTGCACGAAGATATCGTACCTCTGAAAAGAGGGTATCGATAGTAACCGGTGTGTGCTATTTTGACGGTTATGGGTGATACGTCGTTCTTATCGGCTTTTACTGTTGGGGATGCCGCGAAACAGCCACGTGGAAATCCGTATGCTCCGCTTCTGGTGCAGGCTGCGGCATATGCCCAGACATACCTCTCAACGATCAATGACCGTCATGTCGGTATTCCCGAAGCAGCGTTTCAGGCAATGCATGTGTTGGGAGGTGAGATGCCGGAAGAGGGGCAGGCGGCGGAAGCGGTGCTGCGTCTGCTGGATGAAGCCGGTTCGCCGGCCACGATGGCGGTGATGGGTGGCCGCTTTTTCGGTGGAGTGATCGGCGGGTCCATTCCGGTAACGGTTGCCGCGCACTGGCTGGCGGATGCATGGGACCAGAATGCGTGTCTTTGTGAGCTGTCTCCTGTCTCGGCCTATCTCGAAGAAGTGGTACTCGCATGGCTGATCGATCTTTTTGAGTTGCCTGTGGATTCAGGTGGAGCGCTGGTAACGGGAACGCAGATGGCCGATGTGACGGCGCTTGCCGCGGCCCGGCACGCGTTGCTTCAAGGCGTTGGATGGGACGTAGAAGGCGATGGCATGTTCGGCGCGCCGCCCATCGCGGTGATTGTGGGCGAGGAAGTGCATGCCACCATGCTGAAGGCGCTTGCCCTGCTGGGTTTTGGCCGGGAGCGCGTCCATCGAGTGCCAGTGGACAACCAAGGTAGGATGCGTGCTTCGCTGATCCCGCGGATCGAAGGGCCAGCAGTGATCTGCGCACAGCTTGGGAATGTCAACTCGGGGGCCTGCGATTCCATTGCGGAGGTCTGTGAGATTGCAAAGGCAACTGGCGCATGGGTTCATGTTGACGGAGCGTTCGGGCTCTGGGCGAAAGCTACGCCGAAGCGAAGTCATCTTGCGCACGGTCTGGAGCAGGCGGATTCATGGGCGACCGACGGCCATAAATGGCTCAACACGCCGCAGGACTGCGGCATCGCAATTGTCCGCGACAAAGAGGCGCTGCGGAGAGCGATGGCGATCTCCGCGGCCTACTATGGGCCGCTATCTAAACGGGAGCCGATGCAGTGGTGTCCGGAGTCTTCCCGCCGCGCACGTGCGGTGGAGTTGTGGGCCGCCTTGCGCAATCTTGGCAGAAAGGGCATCGCCGCACAGATCGAACGTACCTGTAGCCATGCCGAAGCGTTTGCAGAAGGCCTGCGCAAGGGAGGACTTCGGGTTCTGAACGATGTGGTCCTGAACCAGGTGATGGTTTCTTTCGGCTCTGACGAAGTGACAGAACGGGTGATCGACAAGGTGCAGCGCGATGGCGTTTGCTGGTGTGGAGGGACGGTCTGGAAAGGACAGAAGGCGATGAGGATCAGTGTTTCGTCCTGGGCAACGACTGAGGAGGATGTGCGGATGAGTATCGCAGCCATCCTGCAGGCCTATGAACGAGAGACCTGCAGGATGTTGTAACTCCGGGTCTTACTTCAACGGAATATCAATGACCTCAATCGTGTTTGCAGGCACGTCGTGAGAGAGTTGTGGCTTCCAGGTCGCACTCGACTTCACCGGCTTGATGACGTCAGGGTGTTCGATGGTGTTTGTGATCCAGCGGCTGGCTCCGTGCAGGGTATAGACCGTAGCGCTGCCTGACGCGGCATTGGGAATCTCGAGCGTAAGCGGTTGAGCCGAGCTCGATCCGTTAACCAGTTTGAGGTGGAGGACTTTTTCCGCAGTGGAAACGGTGGCCGACCAGAAGAAGCGTGGGTTCTCCCCGCTCGCTGTGGTCTTCACCGTGTGGTCGCCCAAATGGTTTGCGAAGAGGACCTGGGCATAGTACGAAGGTGATCCATAGGAGCGTATGGCATCGTAGCCGATCAGGTCAGACGACCATTGCATACCGCCTGGATTGACGTTGACCATCAGCGGGGCATATGCGGCCATGACGATCAGGTCGCTATTTCGTTCCATGCCCGCCATGAAGGCGGCGTCTCCGAGCGCGGCGCCGAAGTCGGGTGTTGGGGATCCAGTGCGCGTGGCCCACTCTCCCACGAAGATCTTCGGGCCCTTGCGGTCCGCGTCGTCGTATTTGTGGACCAGGAGGAACATCTCCTCCGGATTCCTGTAGTAATGGTCGTCCTGCACATCAGGATCTCCCTTGGTGTTGGGCGCCGTTGAGATCAGTTTGTATTGGGGGTATTTGGCACGGATCGCCTTTGCGAAGGCCTGGAAGCGTTCGTCATAGGAACCGGATTTATCGAAGTAATCTTCGTTGCCGATCTCGATGTAGTGCAGCGGGAAGGCCGCGGGATGGCCGTTCTTTGCCCGGACCGCGCCCCACTTGGTGCTGGTGTCGCCGGTGACGTACTCGATCTCGTCGAGAGCATCCTGGATGAATGGCTCGAGGTCCTTTCCGGTGACGTGTTCTCCTTTGAGGGAGTAGCCGGCGTAGACGGCCAGTACGGGCTCGATCTTCAGGTCTTCACACCACTCTAGAAACTCGAGCAGGCCCAGGCCGTCGGATGAGGTGTAGTTCCATGGGCTTCGGTGCGTAGGACGATCGACGAGAGGGCCGATGGTCTCCTTCCAGTTGAAGCGCTCCTTGATAGTGTCGCCTTCAAGATAGTTCCCACCGGGAAGCCGCAGAAAGTTTGGCTTCATTGCGGCCATGAGCTCCATCAGGTCGGGACGGTTTCCATTGGCGCGATTGTGATACGTCGGGCCCATCACCGAAACCAGCTGCAATGAGACTGTGCCGGGTTGGTCGAACAGAATCTCAAGGTGATGCTGTGCGGAGGCGGCGATTCCAGACTTCGAGGTCATCTTGAACTCGTATTGCTTCCATGCTGCGCCACTCAAATCTGCTGTGGCCTCCGCAACAGCTTCACCTGTCTGATCGGCGATCAGGCGAATATGCGCTTTCATGGGGGATTCAGCCTTTGCATAGAGTCCGCCGGCGTAGGTGGTGGATGGTTTGACTCCCATCCCCCAGAAACCGGTATTTGCCACGCCTGCTTCATCGCCGGCGCCATGGACCTTGATGGTCACTTTCATGCTTGAGCTAAGTGCCGCCCCGGGGCCATCCAACCCCGCGTCGATCTCAACCTCACCATTGCCGCGAGAGGCCGGCAGCCAGGAGGCGAAGCTTTTGCCCCGGTGCTGGAAGGTGCGGTTGCGAATCAGCTCTGCATAGAGGCCGCCGTCATACGAGTAGTTGATCTCCTCTGTCATCAGGCCATAGAGGGTGGGGCTGACGGGAGAGAGGATTGCGTCGGTTTCGACTTTGAGGGTTGGGCTCTGTGCGGATATCTGGCTGGAACCGAGACCAAGAAACACGGAGGCGATGAGCGGCGTGAGAACTGTCCTGGCGAGGGGGTTCATGCTGTCTCCCGTTAGATTTGGGTCGTGGATCTTTGGGGTAAACGTTTTCTAGAAAGACGACGATACGAGCCGCCATTAGCCTTGTCAAGCAACCCTTTTCTGCGGCTGCCTAGGATTGGCATCGAATGGGCCTACCAATAGATAAGGCGCTCGCACCTGTTGCAGGGCTGGGCTCGTATCTACGAACGAAAAAATGGAACCCGCCTGCCGTGGCTGGAGCAGAGGGCTGCGATCCGCGAAAATCCTTGGGTTTTATCCATCCAGAGTCGCAGGTGAACTGTGGATGATTGGCTAAGAGCTCCTTGTTCCCGGCTGACAAAAGGCCCGCTTCGAAAACTCCCGTTGACACCTTTTCTTCAAAGGTAGTACCTTTTGTCCCGATTTTGAGGGAGGCGGATTTGAAAGCCTGTACCTCGCATCGGGGGGAAGTGATGGTTCGCTATATGCTGCTCAAAAAAATTGCCAGGTCGCTAGGAAGCGCCGCGTTTGCATCTCTCTTCATGGCTGTATCCGCACTAGGGCAGGTAGATCAGGGGCGCTTCGTTGGCCATGTAGCCGATCCGCAGGGAAGTGCTGTGGTCAACGCCGCTATCAGCGCCACGAATCTCGATACCAACATCACGCAGACGGCAAAGACCGACGAGAACGGCGACTACGTGATTACGTCGGTTGTGGCTGGCAACTACACGGTAAAGGTCGCTGCACAGGGTTTTGAAGGGGCGGTGACCCAACGGATTGAGGTGCAGGTCGCGCAGATCGTTCGCCAGGACTTCAGTCTTAAGATCGGCTCAACCAGCGAGACGATTGAGGTGAGCACCACTGCTCCGCTGTTGAGCACGGACAGTGCAACAGTCGGACAGGTGATCACGAATAAGCAGTTGACGGAGCTTCCGATCAACGGGCGAGGATTCTATCGTTTGGCATCTCTGACTCCGGGAGCGGCGCTGTTGCCGCCTACAGGGAATTCGCTTGCCATCCGTCCGGAGGTTGTGAACGGAAACGTTATCAGCGGAATCCGCGGCAGCGCTACCTCGTTTCTACTGGATGGCAACGATGTGAGCGAACAGCACCAGGGCGGAACCTTCATTCAAACATCCATTGATGCGCTGCAGGAGTTTTCTGTGCAGCAGAGCCCGTACTCCGCTGAATATAACCGTGGCGGCGCCTTCTTCAACGCAACGGTGAAATCCGGAACCAATCGTTTCCATGGTGGATTGTTTGAGTTCCTGAGAAACGAGAAGCTCGATGCACGTAACTTCTTTTCTCCTACCCGGGCAATCCTGAAGCGCAATCAGTTCGGAGCCTCGCTTGGCGGGCCTCTCTTCATCCCGAAGTTTTACAGTGGCCGGGATCGCACCTTCTTCTTCGTCAACTATGAAGGGCAGCGGCTGCGCAACGGCCTGGTGGTCAACATGATTGTTCCCTCCGATGCGCAACGCTCCGGGAACTTCGGCTCGAAGACGATTCGGGATCCGCAGACTGGACTGCCGTTTACAAGCAATACGATTCCCACGAACCGTCTTTCGTCCCAGGCATTGGCCATTCAGCAGTACATCCCGCGGCAGAACACCTCTTCGGGAACCTTTGCCGCCGTACCCTCGCAGGCAATCGACTTCGATCAGTACATCGTGCGGCTTGATCATCAAGTGACGGCGAAGAACCGTCTCTTTGCGCGCTGGGTATATGTGACGAACCATGAGGTCGATCCGAACAATGCGCCCGCGCTGGGGACAGCCAATCTGACCTCGATCGGACAGGATATTGCGGCGGGGCTGATCACGAATTTCGGGTCGACGATGGTGAACGAGATTCGCTCGCACTTCCTGCCCAGCCATGTGCGGCTGCAGGCGTTTTTGCAGGGGCCGGACTTCAACGCAAAGTTTGGCGTCACCGGGTTAAGTGAGACGCTGAGGGATGGAAAGAGCTCATTCCCTGACTACAGTTTCAGTGGATATTCCTCCATCCAGGGATCGACCTTCGACCAGCGTCCGAAGTCGCAGGATCGCAAGGCATGGGAGATCAGCGATAACTTCACCATCTTGAAGGGAAAGCAATCCATCAAGATGGGCACGCTGGTCCGCTACTACCAGTGGCTAGGCTATGACAGCCAGATCTACGCCGGCTCTTTCGGTTTCAGCGGAAGCGCCAGCGGAGACGCCTATGCAGACTTTCTGCTGGGCCTGCCGAATACTGGAAGCCGCGCCTTCCCCGCGATCAACTTCGGAGGGCGGGTCTGGTCGAAGCAGTTCTATGTGCAGGACGACGTCCGCCTGGGACGGCTGACGCTGAACCTCGGCCTTCGCTATGAGTACACACCCTGGCTGGATGGCTACAAAGGCCAGGTTGGAACCTTCGATCCATCTCAGTCGAGACCGATCATTGTCTCCGGTGACGGCACCGCACCGGACCTGACGGCGCAGCCTGCAGCCCCTACGGCCTATCAGTTCTTCGGCCAGTACATCCAGACCACGGCACAGGCAAAGCTTCCGAAGAATGCAACCTATACGGACAAGACCCAGTTCGGCCCGAGAATCGGGCTCGCCTATTCCCTGGATAACAAGACCGTGATCCGTGGTGGATTCGGAATGTTCTACGAGCCGGAGGGAACCAGCGGCCGAGTTAACCTGAACACTTTGCCGTTCCGCCTCTCGGAGACGGTAGCGCAGACCCAGTACTCCGTGAATCCAAGGACCCTTGCCGACTACTACCAGGGTTCGAAACTTGGCTCGACGACGGCGAATCCCACCCTGTCGCCTACACGGCTCTATCTAAACATGGGAACAAACATCCACTACAGCCTGAATATTCAGCGGCAGTTTTCGAACCACGATGTCCTGGAGATCGGCTATGTGGGCAATCGCGGAGTCCATCTGAACGGGACGAACGATATCAACATCCCCGCTCCAACCACCGGTACGGCTTCGGTACAGTCTCGCCGGCCGTATCAGCCATGGGGAAATATCACGTACAACACGCAGGATGTCACCAATCACTATGACTCACTGCAGACCAAGTACGAGCATCGTTTCCATGGCGGCTTTAGCCTGCTTACTGCTTATACCTATTCGAAGACATTGCAGTACAACCAGGCCTCTGCGCTTGGTGGCAACTCTGCGTACGAGTATGCGCTTGCTGCTTATGACGTGCCCCATAACCTGGCCATGAGCGGACAGTATGAGCTTCCGTTCGGCCGTGGAAGAAAGATGTTGGGCAATGCGAACGGGTTCGTTGACTCCTTCATCGGGGGATGGCAGGTGCAGGGTATTGTCATTCTGCGCAGTGGAACGCCGTTTACACCGGTTGTGTCGGGTGACGTGGCAAAGACCGGCGTTGGGAGCCAGAGACCGAATCTGAATCCTGCGGGAGGTTCGACGAGCTTTAAGAAATCGCTGACAAAGTGGTTTGATACCTCGCGCTATGTGGTCGCTCCAACCGGAACCTATGGCAATGTGAGAGCCAATACGCAGCGCAGTGACATGTTCCGTCAATACGACGCATCGATCTTCAAGAACTTCGCCCTTCCCGGCGAAAGCATTCTGTCGTTCCGTGCGGAGTTCTTCAATGTGTCGAACACGACCAGCTTTGCAGCTCCGAATGCGACTATCGATGCAACGGCTGGAGGGCAGGTCAGCTCGACTGCGGTGAATCCTCGCAGCATTCAACTCGCACTGAAGTATCGGTTCTAAACCGAAGAAGGCCGCCCGCGATATATGCGGGCGGCCTTCGCGTGGACAACGACTTTTGTCAGGTCGAAGCTTTCAAACGGCGAGGTGCAGCGGTCTTGATGGGCTTTTCTGAAGGACGCTTCGTGCGCAGATGTTCGTGCAGGACGCGTTCCGACTCGCGCTGGCGGCCCCTGAGCAAGAGATTGTTGGCATCGTTCAGGTGGTCCGTCATCAGCTTCTGTGCCAGCTCCGCATCCCGCTGTTTAATCGCGTTGAAGATGGGCTTGTGAAATGCCAGCGTGTGTTCCAGCTCAACCAGCTGTGATGTCACCAGCATGACATTGAGCATGGCCCGGTGGATAAGGTGAAACAGCCGCTCGCTCAAACGATTGCCCGAGGCAATGAAGATGGCTCGATGGAACAACAGGTCCGAAGCGACCATTTGAAAGTGGTCGCCCTTGCTGTTTTCGAAGTCATCGAGAGATTGCTTGAGGAGCGCGATATCGGCCGAGTTGGCATGCTCGGCGGCGCGTGCCGCCAGTGCCGGCTCCATGATCAGACGCATCTCCATCAGCTCCTGCCAGGAGATGTCGTCCAGCAGGAAGAGAAACTCCATCGGTACGGCCAATACGGAAGAAGCGTCGGGATTCAGGTAGCTGCCGTCTCCGACTTTCTGTTGGATGACGCCCATGATCTCCAGGACTTTAAGTGCTTGTCGAAGAGACGACCGTGCAACACCGAAGTGCAGCGCGAGTTCACGTTCAGAAGGCAGCTTCGACCCCGGCGAGAGCAATCCGTCGCTCAGCATTTGCTGAAAACGAAGGATCAGAAGATGAGTGACATCTCCTTTGTCCTTGCCCCCGGGCGTCATCAGAGACAATCTCGTTTTACCGCGTCCACGCATGTCGTAATGGTGCACGAAGAATCCCGGAGCAGCAAGCATTCTTCTGCGAAGACCGGGAAAGAGCTTGACAGGAATTCTCTAATGGTACTACCTTTGGCGCATTCGAATACCTCGCATGAAGGGGATGTAATGCAGCTCAACAAACTCAGCCAGGTGGCTTTTGTGTTGGCGGCGTCTGCCGGTGTCGTGAGTGCTCAGGGTACGGTTCCCGCGCCGTTGCCGGCGTCGAGTGAAAAGCCGGTTGCCATTTCTGTGGATCTATCCAAGCCGGTTGCGCCCAATAAGCCGATCTATAGCTGGTTTGGCTATGACGAGGGCAACTACACCACCATGCGCGATGGGAAGAAACTACTGCGGGAGCTGCGTGACCTTAGTCCGGTGCCGGTCTACATTCGCGCGCATCACCTGTTGACCTCTGGAAATGGAGTAGCGGAGCTGAAGTGGAGCTCGACCAACATCTACAGTGAAGACGCCAACGGGAAGCCAGTTTATGACTTCAAGATCATCGACGGCATCTTCGACGAGTACAAAGCGGCCGGTGTGCGGCCGATGGTGGAACTCGGCTTTATGCCGAAGGATCTGGCAGCGACGCTTCCGGACCGGAAGGAATATCAGGTCCATTATCCGAAGAGCGCCATCTCCGGAGCATCCAACAATCCTCCGAAGGACTACAAGAAGTGGGGCGAGCTGGTGCGTGTGCTGACCGCCCATCTGGTCGAGCGCTACGGCCGTGAGACGGTTCTCCAGTGGTATTTCGAGGTGTGGAACGAGCCCGACATCGACTACTGGCACGCCACCCCCGAGGACTACTGGAAGTTGTATGACTATGCGGTTGCTGGTGTGCGGTCTGCACTGCCCGGCGCCAGGGTAGGTGGCCCTGCGACGACCAGCCCGCGTTCGGACAAGGCGCAGAAGTTTCTACAGAACTTCCTGGAGCATGTGAACACGGGTAAGAGCGCGGCAACGGGTGGCGTGGTGCCTTTGGACTTTATCTCCTTCCACGTGAAAGGGCAGCCCACCATTACCAATGGTCACGTACAGATGGGCATTGATCGGGAGCTGAAGGATGCGGACCGCGGGTTTGCGACGATCGCCTCGTTTGTTAAGTTCAAGAACCTGCCGATCATTCTAAGCGAGGCGGATCCGGAGGGATGCGCGGCGTGCTCCAGCAAGGTCAACCCAGCCAACAACTATCGCAACGGCACGCTCTATCCCGCATATACAGCAGCGGCCTACAAGGCGCTCTTCGAGCTGCAGGACAAGCACAAGGTCAACCTGATCTCGATGCTGAGCTGGTCGTTTGAGTTTGAAGACCGGGAATACTTCGAGGGCTTCCGTTCGCTCTCTTCGAATGGAGTCAACAAGCCCGTTCTCAATCTCTTCCGCATGCTTGCCCTGATGGGGCCCACTCGAGTGGCGACGTCGAGTGACGGAAAGGTACCGCTGGAGAACCTGGTGGCGAGTGGTGTGCGGGAAGCCGCCGATGTCGATGCAATGGCCACGACCGGAACGCGTCGTGCCGATGTGCTGCTGTGGAACTATCATGATGCCGATGAGCCGGCTGCCGCGGCACCGACCAGCGTTTCTATTACCGGACTTCCGGTGACGGCGAAGCGCGTGCTGGTCAAACACTTCCGCATCGATGCCAATCACAGCAATGCATACACTGTGTGGAAGGCGATGGGATCGCCGCAGCATCCGACCTCGGAGCAATATGCCGAGTTGGTGAATAAGGCAGGCCTGCAGCTTCTCGATTCACCTGTCTGGATGGATGTGGTGAACGGACAGATCAAGGTCAGCACGGAGCTGCCGCGCGAGTCCATCTCTCTACTGCAGGTGAGCTGGTAAAGGTAAAGGGCGATGACGATGGCCACGACCATGCGGGGTGAGCGCAACCGTCTGCTGGAGACGCGCTGGTACTACATCGTACTGGTGACGGCGGCCATCGCCGTCAGCTACTTCGATCGGCAGACGATTTCGGTAGCGATTGCCGCCATCCAGCATGTGATACCGATATCAGAGCAGCAGTTTTCCTATCTGCAGACAGCATTTCTACTCGCATATGCGGTGATGTATGTCGCCGGGGGACGGCTTCTGGATCGCATCGGTACGCGGCGCGGATTCCTGCTGATCATGCTGTGGTGGTCGTTGGCATGTGCGCTTCATGGCTTCGCGCGCAACTTCACCTGGTTATTGGGGATGCGGTTCCTGTTGGGCATGGGCGAAGGCGGAGCGTTTCCGGCTGCAACCCGTGTTGTGGCGGAGTGGATGCCGCGAGAGCAGCGTTCGACGGCGATGGGACTGATCAATGCCGGCACGGCCTTCGGCTCCGTATTGGCGCCGCCGTTGATCGGAGCCCTCATCCTCAATACCGGGTGGCGTTCCGTCTTCTTTGTCGCCGGGGCTATCGGTATGGCGTGGACGCTCTGGTGGACACTGAGTTACCGCAATAATCCCGCAACCTTGACGATGAGTACGCAGGATGCTCGCCTGCTCGCGGAGAAGTTGTCGCTGCGTGAGATCGTAGGCGTGCGTAGCGTCCAGGTGCTGGTCTTCGCTAAGTTCATGAGCGATTCGGCATGGTTTTTCCTGCTCTTCTGGTTGCCGAAATATCTCTATGATGCCCGTGGCTTTGATATAAAACACGTCAGTTATTACGCATGGATTCCTTATGCTGCGTCAGGTGTGGGCAGCTTTCTGGGCGGATACTTTTCCGCTCAGCTGTTACGACGCGGGCGCTCACTCAACTTCTCGCGCAAGCTGGTGCTTGGCATCAATGCGGCGACCATGCCAGTGGTGATGCTGGTGCCCTTCGTTCCGGTAAGCGCAGCGATCTTCCTCTTCAGCCTCGCCTTCTTCTCGCAGCAGTCATGGTCGGGATTGATCATGACTATTCCCGCAGATGTCTTTCCGCTTTCGGCGGTCGGGACTGTCGCCGGATTGGTTGGCTTCGGCGGATCGATGGGCGGAGCGATCTTCGGCATAATTGCGGGTCGTATGTTGCAGCACGGCTTCAGCTATACGGCGTTATTTTTTCTTGTCGGTACCTTCCACCTGATCGGCTTCCTGGCTCTGGCATGGCTGGGAGGCAGGATTCAACCACTTCGTTCAAAAGACCTCCGGGAGATAGAGAGCCTCGCATGAAGATCACTGAAGTCCGTACACGTGTTGTGCAATGGGAAGGTGAGACGGTTCCGTTGCCCCCGCATTTCTGCACCAACCCCATGGACCTGGTCAGCTTTCGGCAGGCATCGATGGGTAACTTCGCTTTTCATGGGTGGGTGCTGGTAGAGATCTTTACGGACAACGGTCTCGTAGGACTTGGCAACGCGGCGCTGTCGCCGCAGGTGACCAAGACTCTGATCGATACCTATCTGAAACCCTTGTTGATCGGAGCCGATCCCTGGGATGTTGAGTTCCTCTGGCAGCAGATGTATCGGCGGACGCTGGCTTTTGGGCGCAAGGGGGTAGCGCTGACGGCGATCTCGGCGGTAGATATCGCGCTCTGGGACCTGTTGGGCAAAGATGCAAAGCAACCGGTCTTCCGTCTGCTGGGCGGACGCACCAAAGACCGGATTCCCGTCTATGCCAGCCGCCTTTATGCGATGCCGATTCCTGAACTACGTGCTGAAGCACAGCGCTATAAGAATGAGGGCTACAAGGCGATGAAGCTTCGCTTTGGTTGGGGTCCGCTGGATGGCGCGGAGGGCATGCAGAAGAACCTGGAACTCATTCGCACGGTAAGAGAGGTGGTCGGCGACGGTGTCGATATCATGGCCGATGCTTACATGGGATGGACACTGGACTACGCCAAGCGAATGCTGCCGCTGTTGGAGCCATTTCATCTGCGCTGGCTGGAAGAGCCTGTCATCCCAGATGACACCCGCGGATATAAGGAATTAAAAGCGTATGGCCGGGTCCCGATCGCGGGCGGCGAGCACGAGTTCACCATCTTCGGCTTCCGTGAGCTGCTTGAGAATAACGCCCTCGACTACATTCAGTTCGACACGAATCGCGTGGGCGGCATCAGCCAGGCCCGGAAAATCTCGGCCCTGGCGGAATCATTCCAGATTCCGGTCGTGCCGCATGCAGGACAGATGCATAACTATCATGTCGTGATGGCGAGCCTGAACTCGCCGATCGCCGAGTTCTTCCCCAAGGTCGATGTTGAGGTAGGAAACGAGCTGTTCTGGTACATCTTCGATGGCGAGCCAGTTCCGACAGATGGTCATATCAATCTGGATGAGAGTAAGCCGGGACTCGGTCTGACGGTCAACGAAGATTCACTACGGCAGTTCCACGTGATTGGATAAACGATGGCTCTTCATCTGGTTCAGCTCACAAACGGGGTTCAGCGCCGGGTCGCACGTGTCGATGGCGACGGACTGATGTGCCTCAGCAACGTGTCATCCGTATACGATCTGGCGCGTGATTGTGTTCGCGTACGACAGCCACTCGCGGCGTATGCCGAAGCGCTGGATGTGGACGCGACGTTACGGTATGAACCGATCTACTCAGGGCAGTCGGAGTGGCGTCTGCTGCCACCGGTGGATGTGCCGGGGAATCCGTCGCGCTGCATCGTTTCCGGAACTGGTCTTACGCACCTGGGCAGCGCCGCATCGCGCCAGGCCATGCATGCGATGCAGGCTGAGGCGATGACAGACAGCATGCGCATGTTTCAGTGGGGCCTGCAGGAAGGGAACCCCGGAAAAGGAAAGGTCGGCATTGCTCCGGAGTGGTTCTACAAAGGAACCGGCACGATGGTGCGTGCTCATCTTCAACCGCTCGATGTGCCGTTTTATGCCGAGGACGGTGGTGAAGAAGCCGAGGTCGCCGGTATCTACTTCATTGACGATGAGGGCATGCCGCAAAGGCTGGGGTTTGCCGCGGGTAATGAATTTTCAGATCATGTTTTTGAGAAGAAGAACTACCTGAACCTTGCCGGCTCGAAGCTGCGGTCCTGTGCCCTGGGGCCGGAACTGGTGGTTACCGACGATTTCAAACAGGTACCCGGCAGGGTTTCGATCGAGAGAGAGGGCAAAGAGCTCTGGTCTGCGGCGATCGAGACGGGGGAAGAGGCGATGTGTCACAGCCTCCAGAATCTGGAACATCATCATTTCAAGTTTGAAAACCATCGTATTCCGGGCGACCTGCACGTGCACTTCCTTGGCGCCGCCGCGCTCAGCTTCAGCAACAACGTTAGTCTGGTAGATGGCGACTGGATGCGGGTTGCGTTCGAGGGCTTCGGGCGGCCGTTGCGAAATCCACTACGAGTGGCAACGCCGCAGCGTGATCGCTTGATCACTGTGCACTCACTCGCCTAGAGCATTTTCCCTGTTGCTGGGTATCCCGGAAGGGGAGTGCAGCGGCGTTTTCATTGCGGAAAACGCCCATAGATACGGAAGCCCTACACTACACCTGCAGGGAAAATGCTCTAGCCGATACCAGGAGAATGGCATGAAGAAGATTGCTTTGCTGGGTTTGGGGACGATGGGCGCCGGTATGGGAAAGCGCCTGCTGGATGCGGCATTCTCACTGGCGGTCTATAACCGTACGGCTGCCAAAGCCGAAACTCTTCGGGAGGCCGGCGCTGTTGTAGCTGCTTCCCCGGCTGAGGCTGCTCGCGAGGCGGAGGTCGTGATCTCCATGCTGGCTGACGACCAGGCGTCGCGAATGGTTTGGATGGGCGACGAGGGTGCGCTCGCATCGGTGTCCGCCGGCGCCATTCTGGTGGAGTGCGGTACGGTGACTCCGGGCTGGGTGCAGGAACTGTGTCATGCAGGGCAGGAGAAAGGGTGCGTCCTGCTGGACGCTCCTGTGACCGGCAGCAGACTGCAGGCCGCGGGAGGAGAGCTCACCTTTCTCGTAGGTGGGCCTGCGGCGCAGCTTGAGGCGACTAGGCCGGTACTGGAGGCTATGGGAAAGAAGATCGTCCATGTAGGTCCTTCAGGCAGCGGAAGCCGCCTGAAGTTAGTCAACAACTTCCTGTGTGCGGTGCAGCTCGCCTCCCTGGCGGAGGCGGTTGGATGGATGGAGCGCGCCGGGCTGGATATGCACCTTTCTCTGGATGCGTTGTGTACCGGTGCTCCCGGAAGTCCGCTGCTGAAGGGAATGTCTCAACGCATGATGAAACGCGACTACCAGGTCAATTTTCTACTCCGGCTTCTGGGCAAGGACGTCCGGTATGCGCAGAAAGACGCCCAGGAGACCGGCATTCCTCTCCACACGGCGGGCAGCACGCTGGACCTCCTGGAGAGAGCGAAAGAATTGGGCTACGGAGAACAGGACATGTCCTCCGTCGTGGAACAGTTCCGCAACGGTAAGGGATAGAACAGCTTTAAAGCAAGGTGAAACGCTTCTCCTGGCGGGTGATTCGATGTCCTTACAGGAGGGTATGATACTACCAAGGCGCAAACACAAACGTTTGTCTAAAGCAAACGATGCGACCTGTCTTCCTGAAACAATGGCTGGATTTCGGGGAATACTGAGCTGTTACGTTATGTAACAGCTTGGAACTTCCCGTGGGCAGGACTCAGGAACGATAGTTCTCAGCCATGCGGAGAATGAGGAGGTTTAGCCTCGTCTCCACACTGGTTTTGAAAACTGGACTTCCGACAAGGCTACCCATGAAGCATCTTTCGAGATGTACCTCCACCCCTCTGGCCCTCTTTTGTTTCCAGCCCCAAGATGTACGCAGCCTGCAAACGGCATTAGAGCATTTTTCCTGTTGCTGGGTGTTCCGAGAGGAGCGTGCAGTGGCGTTTTCATTGAGGAAAACGCCCATAGATGCACAAGCCCTGCACTATACCGACAGGAAAAATGCTCAATCGCCAGACGGCTGATAGACCCTCGCTGTCTTATTTGAACCAGATCACATCCCAGATCCACCCCAACGGAACATACAAGGAAGCGCACCGAAGACTTCCTGACCTCCCGTCTGCGGCTTCCTGCGCCCCTGCACCTTTGGCGGCGTTCGGATCGCCCGCGATACAGCAATAGCACCATCGAAGTTTATTTCTGGAGGAGCTTATGAAAAGGCCCATGCAGGTCTTTTGGCTTGCGGCGATGATGATGATTTTTGTGTCATCCCTGGCAGCGCAAACATACTATGTTTCGCCGAATGGCAGTGACAGCAATAATGGGACCTCGACCGCTACCCCCTGGCAGTCGATCAGCAAGGTCAACAGCTTTGTCTTCCCGCAGGGAAGCTCGGTTTCGTTTCAGGGAGGGCAGACCTTTACGGGATGTCTGGTCTTCAATACGGCGAATGTCCCTGCGTCGTCAGCTTCGACGCCATTTACCGTGAACTCCTATGGTGCAGGTGTTGCGACGATTCAATCGAACTGCTCCGGAACAACCGGCGCCGCGGTCACGGTCGATAACGTCAGCGGTTTCTACTTCAACGGGTTGAAGGTGGTGAATGGAAGCAGCACCATCTATGGGATCCTGTTGGAAAACCAGACCTCGAATTCGCCGACCCAGACCATCGTGATTGAAAACTCTGAAGTGACTGGGTTCGGGCCGGTAAGCGGAAGTGCGAACGGTGGAGAGATCTGGATCATTGGATACGCCCTGAACGGCAACAATGGTCCACTGAACAACATTCAGATCCTGAATAATTCACTGCATGGCGCCACGGTGACTTCCGCCGATGGCGGTGGCGTCAATGGATGGGGCTACGGAAAGAACGTCACGAACGTCCTGGTTCAAGGAAACACCATCTACAACAATGGCATGGTGGCCGCGGCTACGTGGGCAGGCATCGGCGCCGATGGATGGAACGGAGGCCTGATCCAGTACAACATTCTGCATGACATTGGCGCCAATGTGACCTCGTGCGGTGGAACCTCCGGTATCGAAGTCTATACTTCGAATAACATCACGATTCGCTATAACGAGGTCTATAACATTCAACCGTCGCCGAGCTTTACCAAAGGGTGCGACTGGGATGGAATTGACCTGGACGGTGGCACCACCAACTCTCTGGTTGAGTACAACTACACGCATCACAACGCCGGCAGCGGATTTCTCGCCTACACCTCCAAGCCAAGTGGGTACACCTGGGGGCCGAATGTCTATCGCTACAACATCTCAGAGGACGACGACTGGGCTAAGGCACAGGGGGCTCTGTTTGATGTGGTGCCAAATGTGCCGGCGAATGCGCTCTCCATCTATGGCAATACGTTCTTCAGCAACATCTCGCAGAATACGAAGTCGACCTCCAGCGCCTGTTTCAACTTTGGGAATGGTGGTGGAACCTGGGCAAGCGGCTCTCTGATTGCAGACAACATCTGCTACATGAATAACCATGACCAGTACGGCAGAAGCGGGAACTTTTATTACAACCCATATAGCCAGAGTGGGATGACGCTTCAGAACAATCTGTATTATGCGGGAACCACGCCAACCTGGCGTTGGGGCGGGACGTCTTACACCACGCTCGCCGCATGGACGGCGACTGGTTTGGAAACGAGTCCGGCGTACGGTAACCCTCTGTTCAGCAGCGGTGGTAACGGCGGAACTTGCAGCTGGTCTCCTCTTCTGGGCAATGGACCACAACCGTGTCCCTCGGCCTATGCACTTCAGTCCGGTTCTCCCGGATTGGGGACGGGAGCTGCCATCACAGGCAACGGCGGCGTGGACTACTACCAAAGTGCCTTGACCAGCCCGCCGAGTATCGGCGCCTACTCTGGCACAGGCGGAGGGGGCGGCGGCGGAAGCACCACACCTCCGGGAACGCCGACGGGTCTGACGGCGACGCCGACATCCGTGAGCAAGGTAAGTCTGACATGGTCTCCATCCACGAATGCGTGGAGCTACAACATCTATCGCAGCCTGACGAGCGGATTCACTCCGTCCCCGTCGAACCTCGTCGCGCAGGGAATTGCTGGTTCTCCCTATACCGATACTGGTCTAACGCATGCCACGACCTATTACTACGTCGTGCAGGCAGTGAACGGGGCCGGTACTTCAAGCCCATCGAACGAGGCATTCGCGGCGACCTTCAGTCAGCAGCAACTGCAGTACTATGTCTCTCCGAATGGGAACGAAAGCAATGACGGCACAACGTCATCAACCCCATGGCAGACGATTGCTAAGGTGAATAGCTTTACTTATCCGGAAGGAAGTACTGTTTCCTTCGAGGGAGGCCAGACCTTCGTTGGATGCCTGGTCTTTACCAGAACCATCGTGCCGACCTCCTCGGTACAGAATCCCTTTACCGTGACCTCCTATGGCGGAGGAGTGGCTACCATTCAGTCCTCGTCGAGTTGCTCCGGGAAGAACACCGCTGCGATTATCGGGGACAACATCAATGGATTCACCGTGGATACTTTGAAGGTCGTGAATGGAGCGAGTACGAACTGGGGCATCCTGTTGCAGAACAGTTCCGTCAGTTGGGCGACCCAGGGAATCACCGTCAAAAATTCCGAGGTGTCGGGATTTGCAACGACCGGCGGGCAGAGCGGAGGAGAGATCTGGATCCTTGGCTATGCCCTGAATGGGAACAATGGTCCCCTCAACAATATCCAGATCCTGAACAATACTCTCCACGGAGCAGATCCGACATCTACGGATGGGGCTGGAGTGGCCGGCTGGGGATATGGGCGCAATATTACCAACGTGCTAATGCAGGGCAACACCGTTTACAACCTGGGAAGTCCCGCCCCTTATGCCGGCTTAAACGCCAATGGTGTGAACGGTGCGGTTATTCAATACAACCTTATCCATGATGTTGGGGCAAACGTTACCACGTGTGGTGGAACGAGCGGCATCGAGACCTACAACGCGAACAATATCTTCATCCAGTACAACGAGGTCTACAACGTGCAGCCGTTGCCTGCGTTTACGACAGGCTGCGATTGGGACGGCATCGATCTTGATGGAGGCACAACCAACTCGACCGTTCAATATAACTACACCCATCACAATGGCGGCGCTGGAATACTGGGGTATGATGGCAACCCCAGCGGCACCACATGGGGACCAAATACATTCCGCTACAACATCTCTGAGAACGATGACCTGGTGCGAGGTATCGGCGGGCTCTTTGGCCTGACGCCGAATCCTGCACCGAATCCCGTGTATGTCTACGGCAATACCTTCCTCAACAACATTGCACAATCGTCTATCTCGACAGATCCAAGTGCGTGTTTCTATCTGCCGATGTGGAACGGTTCCGGCACATTTGCATCGGGATCGATGATTGAGAACAACATCTGCTATATGGCGAATCCAAACTCCGCCAACAATGTGGAGTTTCTCCGTGACGTGAATACGATCAGCGGGCTCACGTTCAGCAATAATCTCTACTACACTCCCAACAATCCACAGTGGATATGGAATGGAATAACTTATACCACTGCATCTTCGTGGGCCTCTTCTGGCAGCGAATCAAGTCCGGTATATGGTGACCCTCTGCTCAACAGCGCCGGTAATGGCGGCACATGCACCTGGACGGCTTCGCTGGCGAACGGTCCGCAGCCATGCCCTGCAGGATATGCGTTGCAGCCGGGCTCTCCAGCAGCAGGGGCAGCTGTGGCTGTCTCTAACAACGGCGGGGTGGATTACTATCAAAATCCGCTTACAACACCTCTCAGCATTGGCGCCTATTCGGGAAGCGGTAATTGCCGGACGGGACTCTGGTGCCTGCAGGTTGCAGTGCCGTCCAGCCCAAACTGGACCTCTACGCATCAGCAGATATCGGTGGCAGCCAATCAAACCTATGTAGCCAGCGTGTGGATCAAGGGATCGGGTTCGGTGGAACTGGATGCAATGTACAACTCCACCAACCTGGCTAGTGTGAAATGCACGGCGACTTCCACATGGACACAGTGCTCAACTCCGGCATTCAGCACGGGAAGCTATACCAGCTTGAGGTTCCAGCTCAAGGACTCCTATTCGGGCGTCGGGACGCTGATCGCCGACGACTGCTTTATGGGGGTTGCTGGAGGAACAAATGTCTTGTCAAATCCCGGATTTGAAAGTGGTCAGACGGGATGGGGCATTGACGCCGGCGGAGCATCGACCTGGGTGATTGCGCAGTTCTAACCTGGTACGTGCGATAGCTAGAAGGGCCCTGCCGGTAACCCGGCAGGGCCTTTCTGCATTTTGAACGAGGGAATAGAGAATTGTGCGTAGTTTGATGTGTGCGGCACGCGACAGAAAAGACTTGGATAACTTTTAAAAAAAATCGCAACTTGTTTTACAAACAGATGTTATATCTGTTGCCTCTTCCCAACAGGGCAGCCTCGTCGCCGACTGCTGAGCATTGGGCGCCCCGACGTACAGACAGGAGTCTGGCGCTATGCGTTCTTGTGTCTCTTTTCACCCTGGTTCCTGTTGTCTATTTCGCATCGTGTTGATGAGTGTGGTGTCTCTGCCGCTCCTTACTGGATGTGGAGGTGGCCGATCCGCACCTGCGGGTCCCGTGACGGTCACTATCACGGGAGGGGGCCAGGTTCGCCTGGGTTCCACCACGCAGTTAACCGCAGCGGTCTCGAACACGAGTCAGACTAGTGTTACCTGGCAGGTGAACGGAACCGCAGGCGGCTCGTCGGCAATCGGGACGATCTCGGCTTCCGGACTCTACACCGCACCGATCATCCTGCCCAGCCCGAATACAGTAACCATCACGGCGGTAAGTCAGGCATCTTCGTCGGCAACAGCTTCTGTGACGGAGTCAATTCTTAACCCGCTTCCTGTTGTCAGTTCTGCCACGGTGATCGGTCTTGGACCGGCGTATACCGTCACGGTCACAGGAACTGGCTTTGTAAGTGGAGCCCAGGTCCAGATTCAGGGGCAGACCGTTTCCCCCGCACTGACTACAGCAACGCAACTGACGGCAATCTGTACGTTGAACCTCGCCCAGGGTGTCAACACGATCCCCGTGACTGTTATTAATCCCGACCCCGGTGGATCGGCGTCATCTTCAGTGAATGCACAGGTGACAGTCCAGGCAGCCGTTACTGCCGCCGCCCGCCTGCTGGATCAGGCCACCTTTGGGCCGACCTTGCCCGATATTCAACACGTTGTATCCATCGGTGTTGACGGATATCTGAACGAACAGTTCGCGATGCAGCCCACGACGCTGGCGTTATTTCCAACGACTCCGCCGACCGTCTGTGCAACGACTCTTGTGCCCTGTCTGCAGTCGGAATGGTGGCAGGCAACACTTACGGCCCCCGATCAGCTTCGTCAGCGGGTCGCATTTGCTCTTGCCGAGATGTTTGTCATTTCGACGAATTCGGTTAATTCGCGTGCGGTCGCGGCCTTTCAGAACGTCTTGGTGAATGACGCCTTCGGAAACTTCTCCACCATCATGAAAGATGTAACGCTCTCACCGGGAATGGGCGCTTACCTCAATATGTTGAACAGCAACAAACCGGGCACTGTAAATGGAGTTCCACAGATTGCCAACGAGAACTACGCCCGCGAACTAATGCAATTGTTCACCACCGGTCTGTTTCTGCTGAACGATGACGGCACCCCTAAGCTGGATAGCAGCAATAATATGATCCCGGCTTATACACAGGACCAGGTGCAGGCGTTTGCACGCGCCTTTACGGGATGGACGTATGCCACGTCGACCGGCGGTAGTCCTGCGAAGTTCCCAAACGGGACCGCAAACTATACGATGCCGATGGCTGCTGTCGACGCCAATCACGACACTGCTGCCAAAATCCTGTTGAGCGGTACTACGCTGCCGGCAGGACAGAGTTCCATGCAGGATCTTGATGGTGCACTGAATAACATCTTTACCCATCCGAATGTGGGCCCGTTTGTTTGTCGCCAGTTGATCCAACATCTGGTGGCTAGTAATCCGAGCCCCGCTTATGTGCAGCGTGTCGTTGCCGTGTTCGCAAACAACGGGAACAATGTGCGTGGAGATATGAAGGCTGTCGTTCGTGCGATTCTCACCGACAAGGAGGCTCGCGCGGGCGATACCGATCCCGCGGCGGAGGGCGGTCATCTTCGAGAGCCCGTGCTCTGGCTGGCCAACATGATGCGCGGTTTGGGATTTACCAACAACGATGCCGTAGCGGGAAACGATGTTGTGGCAAACGCGTCCTACAACACTCTTGGGAATTACACGGCGAATCTCAGCGAAAAGCCGTATGCCTCCCCCAGCGTCTTTAACTTCTTCCCTCCGGAATATGTCATTCCCGGTACGTCTACAAATGCTCCCGAGTTCAGCCTGGAGAACACGGCAAGCGTGGTATTGCGTTTGACCCTGGCAAATACGGTTGTCTCCAACAAGATTTCGGGCTTTAGCGTTGATCTTTCAGCGAAGAGCTCGTGGGGTACGCTAGCGGCTAAACCGGGGGATCTTGTCGATGCGCTTGGCCTTCTCTTCATGCACGGTCAGATGCCATCCCAGATGCGTACGGCCATCGTCAACCACATCAGCTCGTTGACTGATATGGGGCAGCGTGTTCGCGTTGCACTGTACCTGGTAACTACGTCATCGCAATACAAGATTCTGCACTAGTCAAAAGGAGTTCCGGTTATGCGTCCTTCGCGCCGTAGTTTTATTCGCTATGCATCGCTGGCGGCTGCAGGCAATGCAGTAGGTCTTCGTCCATTTGGTGCACTCAACGCCCTGGCACAATCGACACAGGACTACAAGGCATTGGTCTGCGTCTTCCTGTATGGCGGCAATGACGCGAACAACACATTTATTCCGTACGACGCGGCTGGCTATAACAGCTACGCGGGCGTTCGGGGGCCGCTGGCGCTTGCTCAGAACCAGCTTCTTCCCTTGAATGCTCTTCCGGCTTTTGCCTTGAATCCGAATCTTCCTGACATTCAGGCGCTTTTCAACAGTAACAATGCCGCCATTGTGGCGAATGTGGGCACCCTGATAAAGCCGATTACGAAGGCCCAATACCAGGCAAACCAGTCGCTTCCCAGTAATCTCTTCTCCCACCCTGACCAGCAGTTGGAGTGGCAGAACGCCGCGCAGAGCGGTGCGACCCCGACGGGATGGGCCGGCCGGATTGCCGATGTGCTGAATACGACGTATAACCCAAACGGTCTGATACCAATGATTACTTCTGTGGCTGGCGACACACTCTTCTGCAATGGCCAGGCGAGCACACCGGTGTCCATTAGTCCGGGAAATCTGGGCGCTGCAGGATGCTCAGAAAGTACAGCGGAGTGTAACGCGCGGCAGGCAACGGCCCAGGCGTTGTTGACGTTCAGCAGCGGGTTAACACTGGTGCAGGCAGATGATGCAATTACGGCGAATGCGTACAACTATTCCAGGATTCTGGCTGCCGCCACGGCTTCGGTTCCCAAGCTGCAGACTGTATTTCCAGCGAACAACGGACTTGCCGCGCAGCTTGCACAGGTGGCGCAGGTTATCCAGGTTCGCGCGGCCCTGGGCGTGAGCCGTCAGATCTTCTTTGCCGGGATCGGTAACTTCGATACCCACTCCGATCAGCTCACGCTGCAGAGCACGCTGCTGTCTCAGATCAGCCCTGCAATTGCGGCCTTCTATCAGGCGATCCAGGAGCTAGGCGTGACATCCAATGTGACGACCTTTACGATGTCAGACTTCAGCCGGACGTATCAGCCTAACTCCAACACAGGGAGTGACCATGCATGGGGATCGCATCATTTCGTGATTGGCGGTGCGGTGAAAGGCGGAAAGATGTACGGAACCTTCCCGACACTGGCGCTTGGCGGTCCAGATGATTCCGGCTCCAATGGACGTTGGGTTCCGACGACGGGGACGGTGCAGTATGCTGCGACGCTGGCGCAATGGTTCGGTGTGAGTGCTGCGCAGCTTCCACTCGTCT
This sequence comes from Terriglobus sp. 2YAB30_2, assembly GCF_052114765.1. NCBI lineage: Bacteria > Pseudomonadati > Acidobacteriota > Terriglobia > Terriglobales > Acidobacteriaceae > Terriglobus > Terriglobus sp. 2YAB30_2. The sequence continues at coordinate 74,548 of NZ_JBFRFJ010000013.1, read as the reverse complement.
TCCCGAACATTGGAAGCTTCAGCACCAGCAATCTGGGGTTTGTATAGAGATCGTGCTCGCCTGGAACTACTCCAGATAAGCCGTATGCAGCCATCCAGTTGATGGCGGAGACACGGCGTCAGACGGAACGCGAACATCGGGGCGCCAAAGCCTGAAAGCACGCAGATCGCTGCACCACACCAGCTGCCGTATTCAGACCGCGAACGTTACATTTTGCGTCCTGGCCTGTTTATTGAAGTGCGAGCAGGGCAGAAAGCTCTGTACCGGAATCTGGTTGAGAAAGGGAGTTTGTAATCGCTTCGGGCGCCAGGGGATAGGAGAAAAAATATCCCTGCGCGAATTCGCATCCCAGAGACCGTATCTTGTCGGCCTGTTCCTTGGTCTCGATTCCTTCTGCGACCAACTCCATCCCCAATTGATGACCGAGAGTAATGATCAGTTCAACGATTCTGCCTGGATTGCGGAGGGAGTCTACCGACGAGATGAAAGACCGGTCGATCTTAAATGTATCCAAAGGGAAGTGGTGGAGATAGCTTAGCGAGGAAAAGCCCGTCCCGAAGTCGTCGCAGCTAATCCCGACACCGATCTCCTTCAGCTTTTTGAGGGTGATTTCCGCCTGAGCCGCATTGGTCATGGTGAGGGTTTCTGTGATCTCAACGGTCATGAACTCCGGTGCAAGACGAGTCTCTTCCAGCATGGACGAAATAGAGTTCAGAAGATCGGGGTCCGCAAATTGCTTTGCCGAGACGTTCACCGAGTGTTGAAGCGGCGGTTCCACTCTTCGATCTGGGCGCAGGCCTGGCGCATCACCCAGGCTCCGAGCGGAATAATCAGCCCCATCTCTTCGGCTGCGGAAATGAAGTGCCCTGGAGCGACGATGCCGATTCCCGGCCTGTCCCATCGCAGGAGAGCCTCAAATCCATGCACGGTTTCTGTATCGAGAGAGACAATCGGCTGGTAATGGACACGGAACTGTTCGCGCTCAAAGGCGCTTCGCAGGTCACTCTCCAATTTACGCCGATTGACACCTCTGTTATGAAGCTCCGGATCAAAGAGCCGATGCTTTCCTCGGCCTCCCAGTTTAGCCTCGTAGAGCATTTCCCTGTTGCTGGCTATTCGGGAGGGGTGTGCAGCGGCCGTTTTCACTATGGAAAACGCCCATGAACGCAGAAGCTCTACAGGGAAATGCTCTAGCTCTATGAGAGCCTGGACCGGCCATAAGAAGAGGGTTATTCGAAGCTGTTCACAGGAAGCGTGAACGAGATGACCGTACCGCCGCCTGACTCAGCTTTACGGCTGCGGATCTGAATCCTGCCGCCATGTCTGGCGATGATCTCTCCGCTTACCCATAGCCCGAGACCCGAACCCTTTTCCCCTTTGGTTGTGAAGAAAGCGTCGAAGATACGTGCTTTGACTGCTGACTCCATTCCGGGGCCGGTATCGGCAACGGTGATGCGAACACGGTCTGTGCCGTCGGCGGAGGTGGAGACGCGGCGGAGCTGCAGCCGTAACTTCCCAGGCGTGCCGGCCATGGCATCAAGCGCGTTACTTAGCAGGTTGACCAGCACCTGGCGTATGTCTGAGGCGTGAATCAGAATGGCAGGCACGTTTGCGAAGTCTCGTTCTACCGTGATCTGCTGCTCGTTGAGCCGGCGGGCGAAGAGTGCCAGCGCAGACTCCAGCAGTTGTGATAGCGCGATGCGGGTCTGACGGTTGCTCTGACGATGGAACTGAAGGGTTTGTGTCGCAATCTGGGAGACGCGTTGAAGTTCATGCTGGGCATCTCTGAGGTATGACTGCGTCTCTTCATTGACTTCGCTGGAGGTTTCGGCCAGATAGATGAAGTTTGTTACGGCTTCAAGCGGATTGTTGATCTCATGGGCGATCATCGAGGCCAATTTGCCGACTGCTGCCAGCTTCTCGCTTCGGCGCAGGCTCTCTTCTGCTCTTCGCCGATCCGTAATGTCATCCACGGTTCCAATCGTCCCCATCGGCAGACCCGCTTCGTTGAAGAAGACGGTGGATCGGCCGAAGATCCATCGGGTCTCTCCATCGGGCAGCAGCAATCTGTATTCGATCTCGAAGGAAAATCCGCGGCTGCTTGCATCAGACCAGCCTTCGACAAGACGGGTGACGTCGTCTGGGTGGATGCGAGCGGTCCAGCCTCGTCCAAGGATCTCCGATTCATTCATGTGCCAGATCTCCTGGAGACGAGGGTTGGTATAGGAGACGTTCGCCTGCAGGTCGGCCTGAAAGATGCCTACCGGACTGGATGCGCTGAGACTGCGGAAGCGTGCTTCGCTGGCCCGAAGCGCTCGCTCTGCAGCCTTGCGATCGGTGATGTCGGAAGCTACGCCCACGATCTCTTTGACGGTTCCATCTTCGTGAAGATAAACACGTCCATGGCTCAGGACCCAACGTACTCCACCGTCGGGACGCACAAGGCGGTATTCCATCTTCGCCTCGGAGCCCTGCCGAATTGCCTCTGCCAAGACCTCTCGCCGCCGGACACGATCGTCGGGATGGATGAGTGATTCAAAGAGTTCTGGAGTGATGATGACTCCCGGCGAGACACCGGCTACGGCGTAACACTCCGCATCCCAATCAATGACATTGGCGGCAACGTTATAGGACCAGATGCCGAGATTCGCAGCTCCGGCGGCGAGGCGGATACGCTCCTCACTTCGGCGCAAGGCAAACTCGGTCTGCATTCTCGTTCGCCGTTCCGTTGCTGTTCGCAACTCACGCAGCACGACGAAGGGCAGGCGGGTGAGGTCGTCTTTCTGGAGATAGTCCTGCGCGCCTGCTTTCACCAGGGTGTCCATGTGCTCAGGGCAGGCCTTTCCGCAGATGAGGAGGAAGGGGAGTGCCGGGGCAAGCTCACGGACGATCTGAAGCGAAACCAGGACGGGGAGCTCCTGAACGGAATCTGCGCAGATGACGATATCCCAGCCGGAAGAAGCGAGTGCCCTTCTGAGCTGTGTTCCTGTAGCTGCGACGCGATAGGTATGCGGCAGGCCCGCTGACTCGAGCGCATGCCGGATCGGTAGGATATCCGCCTCGCGATTGTCAAGAAAGAGTACACGCAGCACGGCACATGACATAGAAACCTGGGCGACAGCTGACCTAGAACTCGGCACCTCAGATGCCCACAACGAATCGACGACAATCTTACCGCTTCATGACAGAAACGCCCTAGACCCATCTTTGATGGCATACCAACGCTCTTTGAGCGACACGTTTCATCAGGCCCGGTGCTATGATCGGCATGCTTCTGAGGAGCGGTGTTCACGCGCTCTGAACCTTCGTTCGATGTTACCGAAGAAGCCTCACATTCCATTACGGTTCAGCCCGGAGTTACCTTCCCATGACGATGTCTCGGTATGCGTTTGTCCTATTTGTTGCAACTTCGATCAAAAGCGTGGCGTTTGCCGCCCCCGCGTATCACTCGCCCTGGGATGCGCATCCAGTAAAGGAGACCAGCGCGGCATATAGCTGCCCGGAGCCGGCACATCTGCCCGTGGATTTTGTCACGGATGGCTTCTACGCAGACAACGATCCGACGCACTCCATCATTGATCCGGTGAAGCAGAAGGCATATGCGGAGTCCTCCGGTCCGGTAAAGCGCGAAGGTGATCTGATGGTCGCCGCGGCCGACGAGTTTCGAAAGACCGGATCTGCACAGGCGGCCAAGTGCGTCTTGCAGCACCTGGAAGTGCAGGCAAAAGAAGGTGCGCTGACAGGAAAGATGTCGTCCTCACAGGCCTACTTTGTCCAGGGATGGGTTGTGGGTGCGGAAGCCATTGCGTATCTGAAGGTCGGAGGGCCGGCAAAGACGACGGCGGCGCAGCGCACTTTGATTCTGCCATGGCTGGAGAAGGTGGGCGCGCAGACGATGAAGTTCTATGAGGACCGCGCGAAAGAGAGCGGCGGTAACAGAGCCCAGAACCACTTCTACTGGGCGGCAGTGGAACTGGCAGCCATCGGGATTGCGGCGAATAACCCCAGCGACTTTGATTGGGCGATGCAGCAGGCGAAAGCCGGGATCGCGGCAATCCGGCCCGACGGCACACTTGCGGAAGAGATGCGCCGTGGCAAGCGTGCCCTGCACTATCACCTGTATGCTGCATCACCGCTCGTGATGCTGGCAGAGCTTGGACTGCCGAACGGCGTTGATCTTTATGCGGAGGACGCCGGGGCGTTGAAGAAGTTGATTGCGATCTCGACGGCAGGTCTGGTCGATTCCTCGTTCTTCGATAAGCAGACGGGGATTCCGCAGGAGCGTCCTGATCCACCGACCGGGGAGGCGATCGGCTGGGCCGAACCCTACAATCGCCGTTTTCCCGATCCTGTCACGACAAAGCTACTCGCTGCGGCTCCTAGCCACAGCTACATGTACCTGGGCGGGCTTCCGCCACAATAATGGTTGTTCCGGTTTATGAGAGACAAAAGAGAAGAGGCCAGCTCAAAGCTGGCCTCTTTCCGTTGGAGTAGTGCTGGTTAGAAGGTCAGGCGAACACCGAGTTGCGTCTGGCGCATCGAATTTGCGCCAGTGATCTTGCCGTAGTTGGGTGAATTCAGGGTCGCATTCGGATTGCTGAGATTCACATTGTTCAGGACGTTGGTGAATTCGCCACGGAACTGCAGCGTGGTCTTCTCCCAGAGTGCAAAGTTCCGGAAGAAGGCAACGTCCACGGACTTCGATCCCGGGCCGTCCAGAGTATTTCGTCCTGTCGTGCCTTCGGTAGCGGTGGTTGGAGCAACGAATGCTGCCGTGTTGAACCAGGCATTGATGACGTCGTTCCGCGAACGGTGAGCATCAAGGTATGGGTTGCCGACGATATTAGGACGATCGTTGTTCGTACCATCAAGGTTGGTATCAGCACCGTTGGTGACGGTGAATGGAGCTCCACTGCGAAAGCGGACGATCGGAGAGACTTGCCAGCCATTGGCCGCGGTCTTGATGTAGCGGTTGTTGCCGTTGTAGTAGTCCAGCATCCACACGACGGAAGTGGTGAACATGTGGCGGTAGTCATTGTCAGAGCGGCCACGTTCCAGCCAGAGCTTCGTCTGGTTGGCCACGGAAGCGGTGCTGTTCTGCATGCCAAGGCTGGCCCAGTTCTTAGCCCACACGTAGAAGCTGCGCACCGTGAAGTGCTGACTCATGCGCTTGTTCRCCGTCACCTGCATCGCGTGATAGGCACTGGTCTGGTTGGAGCCGAAGATATTGATTCCCTGGTAGGTAATGGGAATGCCCTGGTAGTTGGTGGCCGTGCCGGTCGATAGCGGAGGATTCGGCTGGTACGGCCGGCGTTGATCGACGTTGCTGGTGGAAGGCGTAGCGGCGCCGACGTTCACCAGCATGGGGTAGTTGACGTCCGTTGTGTACGGAAGGTGCCGCCCCATGGCCCCAACGTAGCCCACGGAGGTTGCAAAGGTGGAGGTCCATTGTTGCTCGACGGTAAGGTTCGCCTGATAGGTCGACGTCCAGTCGAAGTTCGGATCCGTTCCAGGGACAGAGAACGGAGCGGTGAAGCGGGGAGCGGACGGTGTGTAGTTGTAGGGGAAAGGCGAGCCGCCCGCCACATTGGCGTAGGGATCGGTGATCGACTTCACGTTTGAGAAGGATGCCCGGAAGGAGAAGGGCTGACCGGCCGCTCCCCATTCGTTGCCGGAGATACTGCCCCAGAAGATACCGGCGCCACCGCGAACCGCGATCTTCGAGTTGCCAAAGACATCCCATGCAAAGCCGACACGGGGAGAGAAGTGATTCCAGTGGACCGGAACAATGCCGCGCGAGACACCCTTATCGCCAGGTACGAGCAATCCGATCGGAGCACTGGAGATGGTGGTTGATTGTTGACCGAACTTGAAGTTCTCCACCTTGTTGTCGGTGTCGACTGGAGGTGTCTGTATGTCCCAGCGCAGGCCGAGATTGAAGGTCAGGTTGGAGGTAATGCGGTAGTCGTCCATCAGGAACAGACCGGCATACCAGCTATTCATCCGCTGAATGCTAGGCGCGTCCTGGTTCATGGAATTGGGAAGTCCCAGGAGGAAGTCCGATAGAGCGTTGTAGCTGCGCGACTTCGCTGACGTGAAGTTGAAGATGCCGTAGTTGTTCAGCAGCGATTCCTGGATGTCTTTGTCGAGGGCTGCATTGCCGCCGAAACGAAGGGAATGTTTGCCCTTGGTCCAGATGATGGTGTCGCGCACCTCATAGTAGTTGGAGCCGGCGCGCGGGCCGGCGATGGCGTTACCGGCGGTGAAATAGCCACTGACGGCGATCTGAGGAAGCGATGGAGTCCCCTGAACCTGGAACTTCGAACCATACTCGCCGATCTGGTGTGCCGGGGTGTTCACACGGCCGCCCAGGTTGCGCGCAAATGAGATCCACGCCTGATTGATCAGTGTAGGGCTGATCGTATAAACGTGGCTTATGTTGGCATTCCACTGACGCCAGACATAGTTCTGCTGTGACCACGGCAGGTTGCCGCCGGCGTTCTGGGAGTTGATGCCCGCTGTTTCGAAGACTTCGCCGGTGAGCCTTTGGTTTGCGGTCAACTGGTGGTCGACCTTCATCAGGAATTCATCGGTGTTGTTCTGGTTGCGGATATATCCGGCGTACGTGTTGCCGGCGCCGTTCGGCAAGGGAATCGATGGCAGACCGTTGGCGCCCTTGAGGATGTTCTGCACTGTCGCGTCGAGGTCAGATGCCGGAATGATGTTGCCGGCGTACGGTTTGTTGGTCTTTGGGTTGCAGACGTAGAAGGTGGTCGATGTGCCGCTTTGACAGGAAGACGCCGCCGGCCCCGAAGGCAGATTCTCGCTGAAGTTACCCGACCGCTGGGCTGCTGAAGGAACCACGGCTGCACCGCTGCTGATCGGCGTTGTCGTGATCTGGCGCAGGCCACCATAGCTGAAGAAAAAGAAGGTCTTGTCGCGCTTGATCGGGCCGCCGACGGTACCGCCGAACTGATGGCGGTGCAACGGCTGCGCCGCAGGAGCGGACGCTACAAAGCTGCGGTCAAGAGCATTGAGGGCATTCTCTCGCCAGAACTCGAAAAGTGAGCCGTGAAAGGCGTTTGTGCCCGACTTGGTGATGACGTTGATGACGCCGTTCGGGAAGCGGCCATACTCTGCGCTGTAGTTATTGGTCTCCACACGGAACTCATTGACGGCGTCTGGATTAGGCTGCGTATTCCCGGTATTGCGCAGGCCCGTCATGTTCGTGCCGCCGTCCATGTAATAGCTGGTGGAACCGGCATTGCCGAGCATGACACCACCATTGATCTGAACAGTCTGCTGCGGAAAACCAAGAGTGTAGGAGGTGGTGTTCGTCTGTACGCCGGGAACCAGTGTCAACAGGTCATAGACGTTACGGTTCACGATGGGCAGATTGACGATCTCGCTGTTCTGCACTGTGGCGCCGACTACAGAATTCGTGACATTTACCAGCGGGACGTCCGAGTTGATGCTGATGGTCTCAGAAGTGTCGCCAATCTGGAGCGCCGCATTGACCGTGGCAAACTGCCCCAGGCTCAGGACGATGCCTGACTGTGCGAAGGTCTTGAATCCCTCAGCCTTGATGGTCAGGCGATATCCGCCAACCGGAAGCAGATCAATGCGCCAGGCTCCCCGGTCATTGCTGTCTGTGCTTTGGGTAAAACCGGTGTCTGTATTGACGGCGGTGATGTGAGCTTTCGGAATGAGCGCTCCGGTATTGTCCTGGACCTCTCCGGAAAGGGTCGCCGTGGTGAGCTGTCCAACGGCCATGGACGAGAAGAAAACGAGACACGTGGCCACACAAAGGATGCGTACTGCAGTTCGGATCATTGTTTTTATACCCCCGAGGGATGTTGGCCAGTCTGTTTGTCAGGATTTTCGATTGTCAAGGGTAAAAATTAATTCTCGTATATGGAATAAAGACAAGAATTGCAATGGAATCAAAAGGGTGCCAGTGCGCGCGTCGATATTCCAAAAGATGGAGAAATGTCCCGTTATTTGTAGATTTGACGTGCGGCAGGAAGCTATCGCGTATGAGAAAACGAACAGGTGAAAGACGTCGTTTCTCTCAATTTCTTCTGTCGCTAAGGAAAAACAACTCTTCATAAATGAAATAAGGGAGATTTCGTTTATTTAAAGCAAAACTGCCGCCTGGAGAGGCGGCAGTTGCAGGGTAATGGCGTTGCTCAGTATTAGCGGACGTGCTGCTCCTGATACGACGGCTCGGCCCACGCAGCGCCACCGGGATACTGATAGGTCTCCAGCGATTCCGGATAGATCTGAATGCTGTAGCCGGGTGCTTCCGGCAGAAGGTATCTGCCCTTGCGGATGTGGACAGGATGCAGGAAGTGCTCGTGGAGGTGATCGACGTACTCGATCACGCGGTTTTCGAGGCTCCGCGAGACACGAAGATAGTCGAAGAACGAGAGGTGCTGGACATACTCGCAAAGTCCTACACCGCCTGCGTGCGGGCATACCGGGATGCCAAACTTTGCCGCCATCAACAGGATAGCGATGTTCTCGTTGACTCCGGCGACGCGGCAGCTATCGATCTGGCAGACATCAATGGCTTCGGCCTGCATGAGCTGCTTGAACATCACGCGGTTATGGCAGTGTTCCCCAGTGGCAATGCGTGTCGGTTTGCACTCTCGGCGGATTCGCGCATGGCCAAGGATATCGTCAGGGCTGGTGGGCTCTTCCATCCACCAGGGCTCGAGCTCTTGCAACTGGTGAATGCGATCGATGGATTCGGAGACGCCCCACTTCTGGTTTGCATCGACCATCATGCGATTCTCCCAGCCGATCTCCTCGCGCACGATGCGTCCGCGGCGCAGGTCGTCCGCTGGATCGCCGCCAACCTTCAGCTTGAAGTGAGTCCAGCCATCGGCCAGGCCTTCATGGCACAGGCGCCTGATCTTCTCGTCGCTGAAGCCGAACCATCCGGCTGAGGTGGTGTAAGCCGGGTAACCTTCCGCCTGAAGCTGGGCAAGCCGTTCGCTTATGCCGGCCTTTCCGGCATCGAGGATCGCTTTCGCCTCGTCGCGGGAAATGGCGTCGTCGATATACCGGAAGTCGACTGCTGAAAGCAGCTGTTCGGTCTCCATCTCCGCAAGCAGCTTCCAAAGCGGCTTGCCCTCCACCTTGGCGTAAAGGTCCCAGACCGCATTGATCAGGGCGCCGGTGGCAAGGTGAATCACGCCTTTTTCCGGACCGAGCCAACGGAACTGGCTCTCATCGGTAAGCTCGCGGGAGAAGGCGGCAAAGTTGGAGACGATGGAGGAAAGTGTGCGGCCTTTGACGGTCCTGGCAAGGTAGTCGAGAGCCTGGACAACGATGTCTGTGCCGCGTCCGAGAGTAAACGTCAGCCCATGACCTTCCAGTCCGGAGTTTGTTTCCAGGATGCAGTAGGCGGCGGAATAGTCAGGATCCTTGTTGACCGCATCCGAGCCAATGGCCTCGCGAGATGTCGGGAAGCGAAGGTCGATAGTTCGTATACGTTCAATGCGAAGATCGTTCACGGTGTGTTCCTTCCACTAGTGGGTAATACCGGTTGCAGGTTGTGCTGTAGCTGCTTGTTCGGCGACTGGAATGCTTTTTGCCATCATCCACGCGTAGAGAACGACAAACAGATAGCAGACCGCTGTAACGGAATAACCGAGGGCATAACTGGAGTAGCGATGGGCGACATAACCGAGGAGCGGCGGAATAATAGCGCCGCCCACGACTGCCATGACAATGGTGGAGCCGCCAAGCTTCGCTGCTGGGCCGAGGTCCGACACGCCAACAGCGAAGATGGACGGAAACATCGGGGCCATAAAGAAGCTGGTTGCGAGAATCGCGCCCGCGCCCACCAGGCTGGGATGGGTGATGCAGACTGACAACAGGCACAGATTAATCACGGCATAGGCGAGAACCAACCGCATGGGCCGGATCCAGCGCATCAGGGCGGTTGCGGCGAAGCGGCCGACAGAGAATGCGATCAGATTTCCGATCAGCCAGTAAGCTGCCTTCTTCTCTGTAAGTGTCGTGTACTGACGGAGATAAGGGATCAGAGAGGACCATGTGCTGATCTGCGCTCCGCAATAGCAGAACTGCGCCGCCACAGACCACCACAGCCGCGGAGCATGCAACAGATCCGAAAACATCGCGGCTTCTCCGCCGGCAGCCTCCACAGATTGGTCGATAGCCGGGAAGCGGACTCGCCAGATCAGAAACGCCAGAAAGAAGACGACGCAGCCAAGTCCCAGATAGACCGGGACAACGCGCATGATCTCGCTATGCAGGTAGCTCTGATAGGTTCCCTGGAGCTTCATGGCCGCGACCTGCGCAGGCTTGAGCTCGATGCCGGAGAAGATGAAGGTGGCTCCGAGTATGACACCGGTAATCGTTCCGGGGGGATTGAATGCCTGAGAGAAATTGAGCCGCTGTACCGAGGTTTCAGAGGGGCCAAACTGCGCGATGAACGGATTGGCGGCGGTCTCAAGCACGGCTGATCCGCAGCCGACAAAGAAGAGGGCCGTCAGGAACGTCCAATACTTTCCGACGACGGCCGCCGGCCAGAACATCAGCATGCCCGTGCCGAAGAGAAAGAGTCCGCCCAGGATGCCCGCTTTGTAGCCGCGCCGCTCCATCAGGAAGGCTGCCGGCAACGCCATACAGAAATATCCAAAGAAGACAGACGTCTGTACCAACTGGGCCTGCATCTGCGTCAGCTCGAACGACTTCTGGAACTGCTGTACCAGGATGTCGGTGAGGTTATTGGACATGCCCCAAAGGAAGAAGAGGACGGTCACAAGGACAAAGACCGCCATGTTTCCCTTGGGGAAGATGCCCGGTGCGTGCGATTTCTGTGAAGCGGCCATCGTCAGATCGCCTTTCCCTGTGTTGAGAGTCTGGGCATGGAAATTTTGTAGGTGCGGCAGCAGGTTCCGGCAAAGAGGCTCTGTTGTTCGGAATCGCTGAGGGCGGCAAAGTACTGCCGCAGGAAGCCCCACCATTGTTTATAGTCCGTCGCCAACAGGCAGACAGGCCAATCTGACCCGGCCATGAGTCTGTCTGCGCCAAAGGCTTCAAGACAGACGTCGAGATAGGGCGCCAGTGTTTCGGTGGACCATGACTTCCAGTCGCCCTCCGTAACCAGGCCGGAGATCTTACAGACAACGTTGGGCCGTCTCGCCAGCTCGTGGAGATTGGCCGCCCAGGGCTCGATCTCCCGCGCGGCGATGCGTGGTTTGGCGGCATGGTCGACAACAAACTGCTGGTTGGGATGACGATCGACGAAGCGGATCGCCTCCTCGAGCTGATGCTGAAAGATGAGGATGTCGTAGATGAGGCCGCAGGTTTGCAGGCGCTCGATACCGCGGTTGAAGGCCGGTGCATCCAGAAAGCCGGCGGGCTCGGCCTGAACGACGTGGCGCAGACCCAGGAGCTTCGACTCCTGACTGAGCCGTTCCAGAAGCGCAGGGAAGCTGTCCTCCGCAATGGGAGCCCAGCCTACGACCCCGTAGAGAAAAAAATGCTGCGCCGCAAGCTTCAGCAGCCACTCCGTCTCCCCAATCGTTTGTCTCGCCTGCACTGTCACGGCCCCGTCGACGCCAGCCTCTTCCATCCTAAGCTCCAGATCCGATGGAAGAAAATCCCGTCGCAGTTCCGGCATTTCCGGGGAGATCCAGTCATACTGGATCTCGTCATACTCCCAGAGATGGTGGTGTGCATCCACGCAGACTTGCCTGGAATTGCTGTCATGAGGCTTGGTGGAATCCGAAGGCATCGTGTCAGGCAGACTCCAAAATCACATTTGCATACTGGATCGTTTCTGCCGTCCGGATCAGGCCGATGGCATGTGGAACCCGCTTCTTGAAATCGATGTGTGGTTCCCAGCCGATGGGAGGAAGAAGCGATGTGAACCGCGCCACGGTAGCTGCGTCGTTCATCTCCTGGAACTCCCGTGCCATCCAGCATTTTCCGGCAACGAAGTTAGGAAGCAACGCCTGAAGCACATCGGTCACGCTGGGAATGTTGTCCACCAGGGATATGTCCACTGTCTCAATCATCGGCCAGTAGGGAAAGCCACGGTCGGCGATGACGAGAGTATTGGTGTGTCTGACCCTGCTAAGCAGCGAATTGATATGAGGATTGAGGATTCCGGTTCGCAGCATACGTTCAACGCTTTCTGGTCATACCGATAGCGGTTAACGGTGCGGACAGTGACATCTCGTCCTTCGGCAGGGAGAGATGATGCGGTAACGCAACCGTCAGGCTGCCCAAACAGATGGCAGTGAGCATGTTATCGCACTCCAATGTCACGCTTGCTCCAACATGGGCGCGTTCAGACTGCCCCTCGGTAAATTGCTGGCAGTTTATGTTTTTCCATTGTATTTCGTCAATAAAAATATTTTTTCGCATACGGTAATCTGCCCAACTATTTCTCAGCCTGCGAAACGCCGGATTCTTATTTGGCAAGCGGTCTTTTGCGATGCTATAACTCCGGGAATGACAACTGGAATGCCATCCTCTCCATTTCGCCTTGAAGGGAAATCTGCGGTCGTTACGGGCGGTGCAAGCGGCATCGGCAATGCGATCGCCACTGCCTTCGCCGAGGCCGGAGCACGCATCACTCTTCTCGATATCAATCCCGCGCAGTTAGAGGCCGCGGCTGTGGCGATTCCGGGGGCAAGCGGTATTCCGTGCGATGTAAGTGACCCAGCGCAGGTGCAGCAGGCATTTGCAGCGATCGGCGAGGCAGGTGGAACCGACATCCTGGTAAACAGTGCCGGCGTTTCACATATCGGAACGCTGCTTTCGACCGATGTCGCCTCGTTTGACCGTCTGTTCCGGATTAATGTTAAAGGCTCATACCTGGTGATGCAGTCCGCGGTTGCCCAGATGGTCGAGAAGAAGAGCGGAGTGATTCTGAATATGGCGTCGATTGCCGCCACTGCCGGGCTGTCAGACAGATTCGCGTATTCCATGAGCAAGGGAGCCGTACTGTCGATGACACTCTCTGTTGCAAAGGACTACCTGCAGCACGGCATTCGGTGCAACTGTATCTCGCCTGCACGTGTGCACACGCCGTTCGTCGACGATTTCTTGGCGCGTAACTACGCCGGCAAAGAGGCGGAGCAGATGGCCCGTCTGGCAGCCGCCCAGCCGGTCGGCCGCATGGGGACTCCCCAGGAGATCGCGCTTCTGGCGCTATATCTCTGTTCGGACGCTTCGTCGTTCGTGACCGGTGCCGATTATCCGATCGATGGTGGCTATTTCAATCTCCGCTAAAGGGCGCATATGGATCTGGGACTTAAGGGGAAGGTGATTGCCGTCACCGGCGGGGGCTCTGGCATCGGCGAGGGAATCACCCGTGCATGTCTGGCCGAAGGCGCCAGGGTGGTGATACTAGGCCGTGTAACATCGGCCGTGCGGCAACTGATGGAAGATGTGGACCAGAAAGGTCTGCCCTGCGAGCTGGTTGAGCTGGAACTGGGAGAGACCCGCCAGTGCCGGACGGCGATCGACCATATACAGGCCAAATATGGTGAACTCTTCGGCCTGGTCAATAACGCCGGAGCGAATGATGGAATCGGCCTTGAAAATGGCACGCCGGAGCGGTTTATGGAGAGCCTGCAGCAGAACCTGCTGCACTATTACGCTCTGGCCCAGTTCGCATTGCCTCTTTTAAAGGCGTCGGTAGGCGCGATCGTGAATATCAGCTCGAAGGTCGCGATGACGGGGCAGGGCGGAACCTCAGCCTATGCGGCCGCCAAGGGAGCACAGCTTGCCCTGACCCGCGAATGGGCGGCGGAGCTGCTGCCATACGGTATCCGGGTAAATGCCGTGGTGCCGGCGGAAGTGATGACCCCTCTATATCAAACCTGGCTGAAGACTGTAGGCGATCCCGAGAAGGAGCTGTCGCGCATCAAATCCCGCATTCCCCTTGGTCATCGGATGACGACCATCGAGGAGATCGGGGCGCTGGCCGCCTTTCTGCTATCTCCCACGATGTCTGGCCATACGACCGGGCAACATCTCAGCGCTGATGGCGGCTATGTACATCTGGACAGAGCCCTTACCTAGCAGGCAGGGCGGATGTGCGCTAGAGCATTTCCCTGTAGGTGTCGTGTAGGGGTTCCACATCTATGGGCGTTTTCCGTAATGAAAACGCCACTGCACGCCCCCTCACGGGCTACCCAGCAACAGGGAAATGCTCTAAAGTATCCAGATAACTCGCCATGAGCCTTAAACAGACCGCCAAGCAGACCAGCCCGCGCACCAAGCGCAACCTCAAAAACGATTATGCCGCGCCCGCCCTCGACAAGGGGCTCGACGTAATCGAACTTCTGGCTCATCAGACCGTCGGTCTGAGCATGAGCCAGATCGCGCGTGAGTTGAACCGCAGCGTCTCAGAGATCTTTCGCATGTTGCTCTGTCTGGAGCATCGGGGTTACATCGCACAGGCGGGGGCGGAGAAGTATTCCTTGACTCTGAAGCTCTTCAAGCTAGTGCAGGAGCATCCGCCTACCGAGCGTCTGATCAGCGAGGCATTGCCGGTCATGCACCGGCTGGCGTCGCAGACCATGCAGTCCTGCCATCTGGGTGTGGTCGAGAGCGGTCGTGTCGTGATTCTGGCGCAGGTCAATGCGCCTACTTCCGTCGGCTTTTACGTCAAGCTTGGCTCGACCGTGGACATCATGGAAGCTTCGTCCGGATACGTCATTCTGGCTCATCAGAATAAGGCGGAGCAGGAGCGGACCCTGACGGAGTGGCAGCGTGAGACCGGCCGCAAACCGCCGAAGAACCTCGAAGCCCACCTGGCGCTCATCCAGAAGAAGGGTTTTGAGAAGCGCGAGAGCTACCAGGTACGTGGCGTCGTCAACTTCAGTTTCCCCGTGCTCGATCACACCGGCTCAGCCATCGCGGCGATCACCATTCCGTACATCGACCACATGGACGCTCATATCTCGCCGGCAAGCATTACGGAGATGCTGCGTGCCGGAACGCAGGAGGTGTCGAAAGCGATCGGACTGCACGTCTAGGAGCATTTTCCCTGCTGCTGGGTATCCCGGAAGAGGAGTGCGGCGGCGTTTTCATTGCGGAAACGCCCATAGATGCGGAAGCCCTACTCTATACCTACAGGGAAAATGCTCTGATCGCTTTCGACGTCCGATTAAGCGCTGCGCATGTGCTCGTTCATGATGAGGAAGGCTCCCAGGCCATGGAAGTCGTCCGTACGGCGCGGGCGGTTGTAGTAGTACGCGAGGTCGCCTACATTGGTGCCTTCGCAGATATTGGCGATATGGCCAAATCCGTCATCGTCCTTTGAAAGTTGCGTGAGTACGCCTTTGTAGCCTTTGACCGCGACGTCGGCATAGCGTTTTGCAATATAGCCACGTTTGGCCGCCATCGACATAGTGTAGGTGTACATGCACGAGCTTGAGGTCTCGCGCCAGTTGTTCGGATCGTCGCCTTTGTCCAGAATCTGAAACCAGAGGCCGGTCTCCTTGTCCTGGTAGCGGCTGTAGGCCTCGCAGAGCTGACGAAGCTGGGCAATCAGCTTTTCCCGTTGCGGATGGGAGTGAGGCATAAGTTCGAGAACCTCGATCAGGGCCATGCCGAACCATCCAATCGCGCGGCACCAGAAATAGGCCGAGTGATGCGTGGTGGGATCTGCCCATGGCTGCGCTCCGGACTCGTCATAGGCATGGAACATCAGGCCCGACTTCGGATCATTGAGGTGGCTGGCATAGATCTGGAACTGCTTTGCCGCTTCGTCGAGCGTATATTTGCTCTCTCCGTAGGCCGTGCCGTAGCGCACCAGGAACGGCATTCCCATAAAGATGCCGTCGAGCCATAGCTGGTGCTGGCGAGAGAGTGCGTGCCAGAAGCCGCCGTCCTCGGTGCGCGGATAGTTGTCGAAGGTGTGGCGAATGGTGTCGGCGGCGGTCTTGTACTTCTTCTGTCCGGTCTCCTTATGCAGGATGAGCAGGAGATTGCCGGGCAGCACATAGTCGAGCGCGGTGATCGGACGATCAATCACGCCCTCATCGTTGACGTGCTTATCGACCCAGCCCTGGATGTAGTTCAGATACTTCTTTTCCTTGGTTCGCTTATAGAAGAGATATTGCCCATAGAGGAAGAGGGAAACGGCATAGCCCCAGCCGCTCAGGTTGCGAGGGTCCGGTGTGCGGTGCAGCATGCCATCGATCACAAGGCGAGACCAGTCGGGCTGAGCTGAGGGCTTTTCCGCCTTCATCGCCCATGCGGAACGATGCAGGCCTGTGGTGAGCAGAGGCGCGGCTGCGAACAGTTTGAACGATTCTCTTCGAGTGAAATCTGTCATGTTTGTCTTCCTTTTGGGCAGGTAGCGATAAGGTTGCCGATGACCTGGCGATATTACGAAGCGGGCAGCGTGCTGCGCTTCTGATACAAAGCCGCCGGGAGTCGCCTAGTGATTTCGGCTCCCGGTGGCAGGTTGGAGGGACCATGCCAGCTAGACGCCGGCGCGCGGTTTTTCTTTCCGAACGCGGATGTTGTCCTGGGCCGGCTCGCCGTCGCATTCGATTGCAATGGTGGTTACCGGAGAGTCCGGCGCCTTCTCCGGCAGGTCGGTGAACTTGACGTGCCACTCATTCTGGGTGAAGGTTATGGGCTTGCCGGTCTTGAGGAACTTTGCGCTCTTCACCTTCACGCTAAGTCCTCCGATCGCGATGTACTCGCCCGGCCAGAAGTGAACGTGCATGTAGAGCGTCTTTCCTTTCCGCGTGAAGCTGGCGTAGTTGGAGCGGCGCGGCTGGCAGAGATCACTGCCGTAGATGCTTTCTCCATTGGCGGCCATCCAGTCACCGACTTCGGTGAGAATGCGTACCGACTCCTCCGGGATGGAGCCATCCGGCTTGGGGCCGATATTCAACAGGTAGTTTCCACCATCGCGGGCGCAAGTGATCAGGTTGCGGATGACGGTCTTGGAGGTCTTCCAGGCATCGTCGGCCCGCTGGTAGCCCCAGCTATCGTTCAAGGTCATGCACGACTCCCAGGCACGGCCACCGGTCTCCGCGACGATCTTCTGTTCCGGAGTGGAGAAGTCTCCATCGAGCTTGTTCCGGTTGTTGACCACGATCTCCGGCTGCAGTTTGAAGACCATCTCATTCATCCGCTTGGACTCCCATCCGTCAGCGTCCAGTGGCCAGGGAACGTCGTACCACAGGACGTCGATCTTCCCGTAGTTGGAGAGGATGTCATGGATGAGGCCGTGGGTATATTCCACGAACCGTTTACGGGCAGCCTCGTCGGTGGCGCAGTGGGCGCCGTCCGGATGGTGCCAGTCCATCAGCGAGTAGTAGAAGCCGACGCGGAGCCCTTCGGCCCGGGCTGCATCTACGTATTCCTTGACGATGTCGAAGCCGGGCCCTTGTTTGACCGCGTTGTAGTCCGTGAGCTTGGTATCGAAGTTGCAGAAGCCCTCATGGTGCTTCGTGGTCAGAACCATGTACTTCATGCCAGCGCGCTTTGCCAGTTTGGCCCACGCGCGAGGTCCGGTACGGGATGGCTTGAACGACTTCGCATGCGCCATGTACTCCTCGATCGGCGGGGCTTCGTTCTCCATGTTCCACTCGTGCCGCATGATGCTGCTGTAGACGCCGAAGTGGATGAACATGCCGAATTTTGCTTCGTGCCACCACTGCAGGCGCTGCGTGCGGGTTTCATCCCCGGGCTGCGTTTTTCCGGTGTAGGCCTGATTGGAGATGGTCTGCTGGGCGAAGCCGAATTTTGGAGCCGCGAGACCGGCGATCGAAGCAGCGGTCCCGAGCAGCGCCTGCCGGCGATCGAAAAGTTTCTTACTGAGCACGAAGGTTCCTCCTGAAGCAATGTAAGACGGTTAGCTGTGGGCGATTGGCGATTGTCAAATATGAAAAGCATTTTTCATGAACCATCGATCGATGGTCAACGAAATCCTTGTGCGGGGCAGATTTTTCTCAGGGGGAAGGAGGAAAGCCCCAAAAATGTATACGTGTGCAGGAAACAGTGTCAAGAAAGATTTGCTGCTTTCTGAGGGGCTGAAGGGCGTTCGGCATATCCTCCGGTAACCAGGCATTTCTGAGGCGATTCATTCCTGAAAGCCTGTTTTTACAGAGAAAATTTTCCATTGACAAAGGCTGAATAGATCACGCACGATGATGCCCGCTCCTCTGAATGCATAAATACGTTTCGCGAGTTGTATACGTATTCATACCCACTGGCTCTGACCGACATCTGGGGCGCGAAAGGAAGTTGTAATGATCAGATCGTTTTTGAGGCCATTTCTTCTGCTGGTGTTGCTCGCGACCACTGTCTCCATTTCCGCACAAAGCACCAGCGGCCAGATCAGCGGTCACGTTGTAGACCCATCTGGCGCCAACATTGTCGGAGCTACCGTACAGCTCCTTAACTTGCAAACCGGAGAGGTGCGCGAGGCTAAAACCGCCGAATCGGGCGATTTTGTCTTTCCCGCCGTCCAACCCGGTCAGTTCAAGGTCAGAATCGCCCTCATCGGATTCAAGGCCTACGAAAAAGAGAACCTGAACCTCAGCGCCAACGAGCGTCTCTCCGCCGGTAACATTACCCTGGCCGTCGGCGCACAGTCAGAGACGGTTGAGGTCCAGGCAGACCGGACGCCTGTGCAGACTGAGAGCGGCGAACGCTCGGCCCTGCTCGACTCGAAGGAGCTGTCCACCCTGATGACGGCGGGGCGCGACGTGACAGCGCTGCTTCGCGTTCTTCCCGGTGTGGTTAAGGATGGCGGCGGCGCAAGCCAGCTCGGAACACAGAGCGCGGGTACGATCAATGGCGTACGCGGCGACTACAACAGCCTGAGTATCGATGGAACCACGGGAAACACGCGTGGCGGTCCGAACCTTGACACACCGATGAACTATGACGCGATCGGCGAAGTAAAGGTGCTTCTGGGCAACTACCAGGCAGAGTACGGTCAGGCCGCCGGTTCAGTGGTACAGATTGTGACCAAGTCGGGTTCGAAAAGCTTTCACGGCTCGGCCTACTACTACAACCGTAATGAAGCCTTCAACGCCAACGACTACTTCAATAAGAACAAGACCTATGTGCCTCGCCCGATAAGCCGCTACAACACCATCGGCTATAACGTCGGCGGACCTTTCTTCATTCCCGGTCTTCTCAATGAGAGAAAAGACAAGATCTTCTTCTTCTTCTCGCAGGAGATCTGGCCCACCAAGAAGCCTGGAACACTACGCCAGTTCATGATGCCGACAGCGTTGGAGCGCCAGGGTGACTTCTCGCAGAGTGTCGATAAGAGCGGCAATCAGGTCTATATCAAGGACCCGACATCTTCGTCGACAACCTGCTCCAAGGCGAACACGTCGGGATGCTTTCCGGGCAATAAGATCCCAACCAGCCGCATCGACCCTGACACGCAGAAACTGATGAGCATTCTGCCTTTGCCGAACGCGAGCGGCACAATTGGTGGTGGCCTCTATAACTACGTCAATCAGGGCGTAACCAAGAACCCTGTAAACCAGCAAGTGCTGCGCGTTGACTACAACCCCTTCACCCAGTTGCACACCTACTTCCGCGGAACGCATATGACGACCACGAATGATGGTCCGAATGCGGCAGCGGTCAACGCGCTGATGCAGTGGGGAGTACCGTTCTTTTATTCCACGCCTTCGAGAAATGCGACCTTAAACGTCACCTATATTCCAACCCAGACACTGATCAACGAACTCAATGTCGGCTTTGCGAGCTGGAACGAGACAACAGGTCTTTCCAATTCTGCCGATATCGCCAAGTTCCAGAAGGACAAGCTGGGCATCAATCTTGGGCAGTACAATCCGGCCATCAATCCGCTGAAGCTGGTGCCGCGAGCGAGCTTTGCAGGCAGCACTGGATTCTCGATCGCCAACTCGCCGTCGATTCTGTTTGACAACCGGTTCCCGCTCTCGGACGATACACGTTCCTGGCAGGTAACGGACGGTATCACCAAAGTCTTCAACCGTCATACGCCGAAGGCAGGTATCTACTATCAGAAGGGCCTCTATATCCAACGGCACACGGGTGCGACCTTCGATGGACAGTTCTCTTTCGACACGAACTCCTCGAATCCGAACGACACCGGTTATGCCTACGCCAATGCCGTCGCCGGTTACTACAACTCCTACACAGAGGGGAGCAATACGACCGACTATGCTCCGACGTGGAAGGTGCTGGAGTGGTATCTGCAGGATAGCTGGAAGGTGGTTCCTAGCCTGACCCTGGAATATGGTGTCCGGTTCAGCTATGACCTGCCGACGACTCTGAAGCCGGGGAATGGCGCTGGTTACGTCCCCAGCCGGTACAACAGTGCAAAGGTGCCGAGACTCTATACGCCGTATCAGGACCCGAAGACCAAGACACGCTATGCTGTCGATCCTGGAGCCGGCACGCCCGGATCTTCCGGAAATCCTTTGTTGCCTGTTGTCTATATCGGACAGTTTGTGCCGAACTCCGGTGACTTCTTCAATGGCACAGTAGTGAACACCGACACCAGCTATCCGGCATCTCTGCGCAATAGTAATGGTCTACTGGTGGCTCCCCGTTTCGGTTTTGCATACAGCCCTTTCAACAACTCAAAGACCGTAATTCGCGGTGGAACCGGACTGTTCTACAACATGCGTGAAGGCGGCGGTACTGTTGGCGACTATTCATTGATAGGACCGATCGTCATCAACCCTGTGCAGAACTATGGGGATGCCCGTCAGTTTGCCAACAACTGCTCCGGCTCCGCGTGCAGCGGTGCTGGTATCTCGACGATCAGCCCGCAAGATACGCGAATTCTTCAGCCGAACAGGCCGCTGGAGACCATCTTCAATGGAACAATTGGCATACAGCAGGCCATCAACGGAGGCACGGTCATTGACGTTGCCTACGTCGGTACCTTCGGACGCCACCTGAGCGAGCAGTACAACACGAATCTGGTGCCGTATCTTTCGCACTTCCAAGCGAAGAACATCGACAATACGGTCGCCGCGACTACGGTGCTTGGCAACGTTTCACAGCCGGTTCCACTGAACGATAACTTCTTCCGTCCAACTCCGGGCTACGGCGCGATCAATCTTCGTTCATACTCGGGTACGTCCAACTATCACTCGCTGCAGGCACAGCTGACTCGCCGCTTTGCCAAGGGGCTGCAGTTCGGTGTGGTGTACACCTGGTCGAAGGCCATGACCGACGCGGATGCTGTGAACGGAACGGTGGCGACCTACCAGGACCGCCGTTTCTGGAATTACTCCCTGGCCAGTTATGACCGCACCAACAACTTTGTCGTTCACTGGCTGTGGGATCTTCCGAAGGGCAGTGCTCTGTGGTCAAACTGGGCTACGAAGGCCGTGCTGGATAACTGGCAGTACTCCGGTATCGCGGAGCTTGTCAGTGGAACTCCGTACGGTATCACGCTCAACACCTCTGGCATCGACCTGACCGGCGGCGGAGATGGTGCACGTGCTGTAGTAACTGCTAACCCTGTTCTTCCAAAGAACAAGAGGACAGTCACGCAGTATTTCGACACCAGCACCTTCGTTTTGCCGACGTATAAGGCGGTACCCGGACCCGACACGCCAGGTATTACACGTAATATCGTCTTCCGCGGGCCCGGAACGAACAACATGGATATGGCCCTCAACAAGAATGTTCCCATCCGCGAGGGCATTCTCTTCCAGCTCCGCTGCGAGGCCTATAACGTATTCAACCATGCATCGTTCAATGCCATCGATAACACGGCACGTTTCAATACGAACGGCACAACCAACTTTTCTACCTTCGGAAATCTGACCGGCGATCGCGGTCCACGCCAGTTGCAGCTCTCCGGACGCATCAACTTCTAGACGTTGGTTACCTCTTGGGTCACGGCTTCCGAACAGCCGTGACCCCCTTTTTTATCTATAGATCTCTTCGGCCGGAACCAATAAAGGGCTTTGTCATGTCTCTGTTGCATCGGATTTCTGTGTTCGGCGCTACTGCTCTGGCGCTTTGTTTTGCTTCATTCTGTGCGCATGCACAAAATAGTTCTAACCAGCTTGCCCAGCGGCCACCGATGGGGTGGAATAGCTGGAACCATTTTCGGAATAAGGTGGACGATGCCGTCATCCGCGCGCAGGCGGAGGCGATGGTCTCCAGCGGTATGCGCGATGCCGGCTACGTCTACATCAATATCGATGACACCTGGGAAGCGGGCCGGGACGCCAACGGCAACATCCAGACGAACAGCAAGTTTCCGGATATGAAGGCGCTTGCTGACTTCGTTCACAGCAAAGGTCTGAAGCTGGGCATCTACTCTTCGCCCGGAAGCCAGACGTGTGCGAAGTTTGAAGGTAGTCTCGGCCACGAGGAACAGGATGCGAAGGCCTATGCCGCCTGGGGAATCGACTATCTGAAGTATGATCTCTGCGGTTTGAAAGAGCAGATGAAGGCGGCAGCGAGTCCTGAAGAAGCTCACAAGATCATGATCGATGCCTATAAGAAGATGGACGTCGCGCTTCGCAACACAGGAAGGCCGATTGTTTATAGCCTCTGCCAGTATGGCCAGGACGCCGTGTGGCGTTGGGGCACTGAGGTCGGTGGCAACCTGTGGCGGACGACGGGCGACATCTCCGACAAGTACGCCAAGATGGCGGAGATCGGTTTCAGTCAGGCTGGGCTTGCGCGCTTTGCAGGACCCGGGCATTGGAATGATCCGGACATGCTGGAGAT
The DNA here is from genome assembly GCF_052114765.1 of Terriglobus sp. 2YAB30_2. Lineage (NCBI taxonomy): Bacteria > Pseudomonadati > Acidobacteriota > Terriglobia > Terriglobales > Acidobacteriaceae > Terriglobus > Terriglobus sp. 2YAB30_2. Next base: position 51,817 of record NZ_JBFRFJ010000013.1, on the reverse strand, counting down.
CGGCAACGGCGGCATGACGACGGACGAGTATCGGACCCATATGAGCCTTTGGGCGATTCTCGCGGCGCCGCTGCTCGCCGGGAACGATCTCTCCTCGATGACTCCGGAGACGCTAGCCCTGTTGACGAATAAGGAAGTCATCGCCGTCGATCAGGACGCGGCAGGGAAGCAGGGGGATCGAGTCAGCACCGAGGGGCCGATTGAGGTCTGGTCGCGCCACCTCGCCGATGGATCGCAGGCGGTGGGTATCTTCAATCGGCACCACACCGCTCTCACAACGACAGTCGACTTCCGCACCTTGGGCTTTACCGGCCCGGTAAAGGCGCGTGATCTGTGGAAGGGGGAACTCAAGAATCTGAATAGTTCCTTCCAGACTACCGTTCCTGCACACGGAGTCATTTTCTTGAAAGTATCGCAGTAGAGCATTTTTCCTGTAGGTGTAGTGTAGGGGGGCCGCATCTATGGGCGTTTTCCGTAATGAAAACGCCGCTGCACTCCTCTTTCGGAATACCCAGCAACAGGGAAAATGCTCTAGCAACCACAACAGGGAGCTCACGATGGATGCATTTCGCAGAGACTTTTTGAAGCTTGTGGGCACAGGTGTTGCCGGAGCATTAGCGCCAGCCGTCGTCGGAGCGCGAGCCATGGCGGCACCGGCTCCGACGACCACTGCAGGTTCACTCTTCGATGTCAGAAAATATGGAGCGAAAGGGGATGGTAAGACGATTGATTCGCCTGCCATCAATCGCGCCATCGAGGCAGCAGCTGCCGCGGGAGGTGGAACGGTCGTATTCCCGGCGGGTGTGTATGCCAGTTATTCGATTCGTTTGAAGAGCAATATCGTTCTGTACATCGAGCAAGGCGCAACCATTCTTGCAGCAAGTACACCGCTGGAAGGTGGGACGGATGGGTATGATCCTCCGGGTGAACGGCAATCCTGGGAGGAGTACCAGGACTACGGTCATAACCACTGGCACAACAGCCTGATCTGGGGCGAGGGGATTCATGACTTCGCGATCCTCGGTACCGGCCTGATCTGGGGTAAGGGACTCAGTCGCGGACTATCGGATAAGGATCGCCCTAAAGCCGACAAGCCAGGAGCGGGTAACAAGGCGATAGCACTCAAGAACTGCTTCAATGTTGTTCTTCGCGACTTCTCGATCCTTGAGGGAGGACACTTCGGCATCCTCGCCACAGGCGTCGATAACCTCACCATCGATAATCTGAAGATCGATACCAATCGCGACGGCATGGATATCGACTGCTGCCGCAACGTGCGTGTATCGAACTGCAGCGTTAACTCCCCGTGGGACGACGGTATCTGCCCCAAAAGCTCGTTCGCCCTGGGATATGCTCGTGCCACTGAGAATGTCACGATCACCAACTGCTATGTGACCGGCGGCTATCAGCTTGGGACGTTGCTGGATGGAACCTTCAAGCGGCATCCACCTGAGTTCAAGGTCGTTCCAACCGGCCGCATCAAGTGTGGAACGGAGTCGAATGGTGGTTTCAAGAACATCACCATCTCCAACTGCGTCTTTGAAAGCTGCCGCGGTTTTGCTCTCGAATCGGTCGATGGAGCGCTGCTGGAAGACATCACCTTCGTCGGCATTACGATGCGGGACATCCGTAACTCACCGATCTTCTTGCGGCTTGGCACCAGAATGCGTGGGCCGGTTGGAACCCCTGTAGGCACGCTCAAGCGCGTGATCATGAGCGGCATTACCTGTTATGGAGCGAATACGGAGCTGTCTTCTATCATCAGCGGTGTTCCTGGGCACTATATCGAAGATGTGAAGGTTAGCGACGTCTATATCCATCAGCGTGGTGGTGGCACTTCGGAGATGGCAGCGCTTCAGCCTGTAGAAAAGCCGAACGACTATCCGGAACCAAGAATGTTCGGCACGCTGCCGGCACATGGTTTCTTCGTACGCCACGTGAGGAACATCGATTTCAGCAATGTCGAGATCATCTCCGAGAAGGCGGATGCCAGGCCTGCCTTCTGGATGAATGATGTCGATGGTGTGGATTGCTTCCGTATCAAGACGAAGGCGCCGGAAGGATCAGCCTTTCATCTCCAGGATGTCAGTGATTTCCGCGTCTTTGGCTGCAAGTCGATCAAAGACGTTCGAGAGGAAAAGATCGACAAACGGGACATCTAAAAAGAGAAACGGCCCTCATGAGAGCATGAGGGCCGTTCACTTTTGGGTCTCGGTTAAGCCCGGACTTTTACCGTTCCGTCGCTTGCACTCGCAGCATACTTCACAAGTTTCGCCGAGGCAACATCGCCTCCGTCGAGTGTGATCTTCTCTGAGCCTGAACCTTCCACCTGAAGATATGTCTGCGGTGCACCCTTCATCCGTGGATCTGTCAGAAGGACTTCCTTGCTGTTGATGAAGCGTACAGCAGATTCCGTCTGGCTGTCGGCTTCGACATTCAAGCCGCGGATGGAAGCATCTACGACGCGATCAAAGATGACCGCCGGCCGCAGGTCCGACGAGGCCAGCCGGAACTTTACGTTCTCGACGGTCAAACCGTGGACTCCCCGGGCATAGAGCCCATAGGCAGGCATCGGCCCCATCATGAAGTACTCGCCGGCGATCTCAGGAAGGTCTCTGCGGGCAGCATCCTCTGCGGTTCCGCCACCACCGAAGGTGAGATTGATATTGGAGAGCGAGACGTTCTCCATCGTCGCGCCCCCACTGCAGGTGAGCGTGATGCAGGAGTGCTTCTCTCCGGGATTGTAGCCACTGGTGACTTTTGCCTCCGCAAGCTGCGGGGGATCGGTGGTTACTGTGCCTTGGATATTGCTGAAAGAGACATTGCGGAGGACGGCAGGTGCGCCTGATTCCTCACGAGGAGCAGTGGCCATATCGTCGGTGCGTGGCGCGTTGGCGCGAGGCTGCCGTGGACCAACACCGACGTGGATCGGACCGGTTACTTGATCGAGAGTGATATTGGAGAAGTTGATGTTTTCATAGCTGGAGCCCGGGTTTCCCTGGAACTTAATCGGGCATCCGTACACCTGCATCAGAACGCAATTGGAGACGGTGATATTACGCGGAGAACCGCCCCCGAAGCGGAAGACCGACCAGCGTGTACTGAAGATAGAGTTGGTGATCGCGACGTTGTGGCAGCTTCCGAAGAGAGCGCATGCATCGTCCTGGCAGAGAATGATGCAGTTATTAACGGTGACATACTGCGCACTGATGAAGTGAAAACCGTCGTTGTTGCCGTTCACCCGGTTATGAATATAGATGCCGTCCATGTGGACGCGCTTGCTCTGGATGACCCGGATGCTGTGGTACGCGCAGTCAAGGAGATCGATATCGCGTACGCGGAGGCCTTCACAACGATAAGCCAGGATATGGTATGGGCGGCTGTTTCCGCCCAAACCGCTGGGCGGCTTTTGGCCACGGACCGGGGAATGGAACTGGTAGCCCTGGCCATCGATCGTTCCCGGGCCTTCAACGGTGACGTTGGTGGCATTGACAGCATAGAGCAATGCCCAGTTGCCATCGATCAGTGTGGTATCTCCGCTAAGCGGAATGGCGTCAACGGCGTGATACTGCTTTCCGTCCGCCGATCCCAGCAGTTTGCCGGATGCCGCAATATGCAGCGTGACGTTGCTCTTCAGCTCCACGGTACCGATCTGGAAGGTGCCTGCTGGAACAAGAACCGTGCCCCCGCCATCGTGGTTGCACGCATCGATCGCCGCTTGCAGGGCTTTGGTGTCCAGCGCGACGCCGTCACCCTTCGCGCCATAGCTGCGAATGTTATAGACGCGGCTGCCAAGATCGATGTCGCTTCGCGACGGAGCTGCTGCATGAGCCTGCTTCGGAAGCATGTCGAAGGCAGCTCCCGCGGCAAGGGCTGTCAGAGGGGCTTTTTCGAGCCACTGACGGCGAGTGAGACGAGCAGGCGTACCTTGTGCGGAAGAAAGATAATTTTCAGGCATGGAATGGTGTCCGGATCGAAGAAATTCGAGGTGGGACAACGATAGATGTATTCGTATACATGAGTCAACCTATAAACTAGGTTCAGTCGGTGAATTTCGCCGTAATTTCCGCACTTTGGAGAGTGCCTTCCACATGGACATGCGAGACATTGCGAAGATCGCAGGCGTATCCAGCGCAACGGTCTCACGAGTCATCAATGGATCGTCCCTCGTTCGCCCTGAAACTGCAGAACGCGTGCAGCGGGTGATCGAGAAGACGAACTTTGTGCCGAATGGAAGTGCGACGACTCTGAAGTATGGCCGCAGCAGCACCTTCGGTCTCATCATTCCCGACATTACCAACCCGTTCTTCCCGGAACTGATTCGTTGCTTCGAAGCCATCCTGGTCTCTAACGATCAGGACATGCTGATGGCGACGACCGACTTTCAGCCGGCAAAGCTGCAGCGGACTATTCGCCGGATGCTGATCCGAAAGGTCGATGCGGTTGCCCTGCTTGCGGCAGAGATTGAAACGCAGCCGATCGAATCGCTCATCCATAATCGTGTCCCGCTTGTCACTCTCGACCGTCGCAGTATTGCGCGAGGCGTAAGTGATGTGGCCGTGGAATACCTAAGTGGCATGAAACAGGCAGTGGAGCATCTCAAGCGGTTGGGGCATCGCCGCATTGGATATATCGGTGGTTCGCTTGGGCTGACGATCTCAGAACATCGTGTCGAGGGCTTCCGCACTGCAATCGAAGAGGCCGGATTGAAGTACGATCCGAAGTTTGTTCTGCCGGGGAATTACCGGATCAGCGGCGGAGAAGCGGGCATGCGCGAGATCCTTGCGATGAAAACGCGTCCGACTGCCATTCTGGCGACGAACGATCTTACGGCGATTGGAGCCATGCGAGTGGCACGTGCACAGGGCGTTGGCATTCCCGAAGAGATCTCGATCATCGGATTTGACGACATTGAGCTGTGCGAGATCGTTTATCCCGCATTGACGACGCTGCGCCTGCCGCGGCAGGAACTGGCGCAGGCGCTCTTCCGGGCGCTCGATGTACTGGCGAAGCATCCCCATGGAAGAGGACATCAGTCCATGGTGAGTACCACGCTCGTGATCCGGGACTCCACGGGGCCGGCTCCTCGCGATCGAAAGCCGGCCGGCAAGTAGTTTGAACTCACTGCAGAGCTGATACTCCCGACTTGCCCGCTTATCGCGTTTCAGATCGTGAAACGATCCATGAGAAGAATGCTGTAATGCGGAATGTACCCATTCTTACCCGTACGGCGCATTCATGCGTGCGGAACGAATACATTCGTCATGCCCCCGATGCTGGCCGTCTCCTGGAAAATGAAACGCCGACGCCGGTTTCCTCGTGAAACTCGGATGTCTGATATGGAGTCATTATCGTATCTGCTGAGGGAAGATGGCCGTCGTGCGTATGTTGTATTGGTCTTGCAGAAGATGGATGAATTGCCGCGCCGGCGCGATTGCCGGTCTTGCTATATTCGCCTGGGCGCAATGCTCTCAGGCGCAGGGGACGTCTCCGGCGAAGTCACAGGGAATCTCTATCTCCTATGAGGCTCCCGAGGATGGTCTTCTGACACTGGTGCTTGAGGATGCGAAGGGCATTCGCGTCAAGAACCTCGTCGCCGACCAGCCTGTCCATCAAGGAAAGAACATTATCAGGTGGGATGGAACTTCGACAGACGGTGTGGCTCATCCCGGGAAGTACCATGTCCGCGGTCTTTTCCATCAGGCGATTACGCCACGTCTGCAGTACTCCATCTATTCTCCGGGTGATCCGCCGTGGCCCACATCCGATGGAACCGGAGCGTGGCTGGCAGATCATACAGCGCCGGCTTCTGCATTGTTTCTTCCGCAGGGTAGTCCTTGGCCAACGCACTCTACGCAACCACAGATTTTGCTTGGAGCGGATGCGGCGGAGGCCGGTCACGCCCTGATTTGGACTGATCTGAATGGCCACAAGCTTGGTGGCACGAAGATTCGCGGATGGAACGGTGGCATAGTGCTTGCGCGGGATATCGGCAGCGCCGGAAATCCTGACCATGTTGCTTACACCGTCTATGTTGTGAATCCGAGCCGAGACTTTGGCGTAAAGGATCCTGGCGCGCTGCAGGTCTATGCCATTACCAGGAATGGTCTGGCTCCGGTGGACAAGGTTGTTGGTGGTATCCAGGTACATGACGCCTTTCGTGAGCTGGTTGGACTGGCGGCATATAACGGTCTGCTGTTGCTCTCGAATCCGGCTGCGAACGAGATTGTTGCCTTTGACGTGCGGCATGCTACGCAGCCTGCGTTTGCAAGGGTTAAGCTCTCCGGGTTGGGTGCCCTAACCTTCGAGCCGGATGGCCATTTGCTGGTCACGACCACGGAAGGCATTACGCGATTCACCGTGAAGAACGACTGGCGTTCCGTGGAGTTGACAGGAGCGCAGGTGGTCGTCGCTTCAGAGGCGCTACAGGCGCCCAAGCAGATCATCGAATCAGATGGTGAGATCTATGTTGCAGACTGGGGAAGCAGTCACCAGGTGAAAGTGTTTTCTGCGACGGCAGGCAAGCTCGCGCGTGTGATCGGCCGTCCCGGAGGCCCACAGATCGGCGCATACGACGAACTACGCATGGCGCATCCTTTGGGAATGACGGTGGACTCCAACGGCGTGCTCTGGGTTGCCGAAGAAGATTATCTTCCCAAGCGAATCAGCCGGTGGAATGCGAAGACCGGTGCGTTTCTCAACGCATGGTATGGTCCTACACAATATGGCGGCGGAGGATTCGCCGATCCGCATGATCCCTATCGTGCTTACTATCCGTCGATCGGAAACCCAGGCAGTATGGGGCTGCTCGAATTCAAGGTAGATTCCGCAACCGGAGACTCCCATCTGACGGCAGTGCGATACCGTTATCCGGATCCGCTCAACGATGTGATTGCCTATGCTGGTCAGCCTGCGAAGCCGATCTTCTTTCCGAATGACATGATCCCGGTAGGCTCGCATGGAGGCATTACGCCGGCGCAGACCTTCTATCGAAACGGGCACCAATACTTCACCGACTCCTACAACACCTACTGGTATAACCAGACCGCCGTTAGCGATCTGTGGATCATGGAGGATGGTGTTTGCCGTCCCATTGCTTCGGCAGGTTGGCTCGAACCAGGTCCTCATTACTGGACGACTCTGGATAGGCCCGATATTAAGAGCAAGATGCCGCCAGGGAAACCGGAGGGCGTCTTCTTTGTCTGGACCGATCGCAATCATGACCACGCGGTTCAGGCCGACGAGGTAGAGTTCAGCCGTCCGGCGGTGCGCGGTTCAGCGGGTGTCGTGATACAGCCCGATCTTTCCGTTATCAGCGGAGGGCCTTACCGCCTTCCCGCGGCTTCGGTCGACAACGCCGGTGTTCCTGTCTATGACCTGAACCAGCTGACATTGCTCTCGCATACGCTTGCGGAAGGGGATGTGGCTCTAAGCCCCGATGGCTGGTTCCTTGCCGATATGAGTGGCTATAAAGATGGGCAGCTTCGGTGGACGATGTCGAGCCGTGGCATTGGAACGCCGCCAACAGGGCCGGGAGACATCCAGGAACCGAAGCGGATGCTCGGATATCCGGTCATGCCGGCCAAAGGCCAGGCGGGATACGTGGTTGCCCGCTACTCCTATATGGGAGAGATTTACATCTACACCACCGACGGTTTGCTGGTTACGACCCTTGGCGCCGATACACGCATGGCCCCTTTCTGGCCGTATCCGAAACAGAAGCCAGGTATGGCGGTCACGGGGCTCAGTTTCGATGCGGAACACTTCTGGCCGTTTATGTTTGGAGAAGACGACGGCAATGTCTACCTGGCTATCGGAAAGTGGCACACCTCGATCGTGCGTCTCGATGGCCTCGATTCAGTCCGGCGGGTTGATCTGGGATATATAGACGCCACGAAAGAGACAATTGCAGCTGCCGAACCGCTCCGCACGGAAACCGCATCGAGAGAAAAGCTGCGCGCTGAAGTTGAGGTCCATCGCGTCAGTGCAACTGAGAATAAGAAGTGGAGCGAGAAAGACTGGGCATCGATCGATGCTCAATCGTCCTTCCAACTCGGTACGGATGCTAAGAGTCTGATTGTTGCTTACAGGACGAGTCAACCGCAGCTTCTCCGCAACAGCGCCGCTGAATTCCCCTATGCGTTCACGCAGGGCGGCGGGCTGGACCTCATGATCCGAGCGGAGGGAGCAAGTGATAGCCGGCAAGTCCTTGTCGGTGATTCCCGGTTGTTCGTGACACAGAGAAATGGCAAGCTGCTGGCAGTTCTCTATCGGCAAAAGGCTGAGAGAGCGGGCAACCGTGTCACCTTCGCGTCGCCAGTGGGAGAGGTGACCTTCGATGATGTCCAGGATGTCAGCGATCGCGTCAAGCTTGCCGTGAATGGAGCCGCATATGAAATCTCAGTGCCCCTCGATCTACTGGGTATCGATCCATCACCGGGCAAAACATATCGCGGAGACGTAGGCATGGTGTTTAGCGACGGCGTACGAGCACGGGCTCGGGTCTACTGGCACAACAAGGCCGACTCTATGACGGCTGACGTTCCGAGTGAGGCTCGCCTGAATCCAAGTCAGTGGGGCATCTTCCGGTTCTGAAGGGGAACTGGAAGACCTGCACAATCTCAGTTGCCGGTACCTCATAGCCGGACCGGTAACTGAGACAGCAGACCTCCGTCGACGCGATAGGAAGCGCCGGTCATGAATGAGGCCGCGTCGCTGAGCAGGAACGCGATCACGCGCGCAATCTCGGAGGCATGGGCTACACGGCCCAACAGGTGATTGCCTCCCCACTGTTCTAATGTCTGCTCCAGCCCATCCCTTCCCCCGAAGCGCTCTGCGGAAGAACGAACCATTGGCGTGTCTACGGTGCCCGGAAGGACGGCGTTGACGCGGATCCTATCTTTTGCATGATCGACAGCCATGGCGCGGGTTAAGGCTTCGAGTGTTCCTTTACTTGCCGCATAGGCCGCAACGCCTTCCTGACATGCGAGTGCTTGTACGGAAGAGACCAGGACAATCGATCCACCACGCGTCATTGCTGGAATGGCGGACCGGCAGGCGAGAAAGGCCCCGCGAGCATTGACCTGCTGGACAAAGTCGTATTCTTCGACCGATGTATCGACAACCGACCCGTAGTGCTGAATCCCGGCACTATAAACCAGCCAGTCAAGCGGTCCACGCTCGATAGCTTTTTTGACCGCTTCGCAGACCTGGTTGGCATCGCGTACATCGCAGGCTATGTACCGCAGTCTTTCAGGCTCAGCCGGCCTTCGCAGATCGGCGATCGTAACCTCGGCCCCCTGATCCAATAATGTCTGTGACGTAGCCCATCCGATGCCTGAAGCCCCACCAAAGACGAGTGCATTTTTTCCTTGGGTGATCTGCATTCCTACTCCACTTCCATGATCAGTCGTTCAGCCATGGTGAAAGCGCCACGCAGCTCCGCGAGTCCTCGCAGACGTCCGATGGCGGGATATCCGGGAGCGGCATTTCGCTCGCGGTCATTGAGCAGCTCCTGGCCGTGGTCAGCCCGGAATGGTAAATGGAAATGATCTCCGGCAAACTCGCGACGACGCTTTTCTTTCACGAGTTCGACGATGATGCCAATCAGGTCAGCATCTCCTTCAAGATGAGCCGCCTCAAAAAACGTCTCGATACCGTTCGAGTAAACCGTCTGCCGTTGTGTCGAGCGCAGGTGAAGAAAGCCAATGCGAGGAGCGAAGCTCTGCACCATCGCGAGCAGGTCGTTGTTTGCTCTGACGCCCAGAGCTCCCGTGCAGAAGGTCAGCGAATTGGCCGCATGAGGATACTGCTGCAAAAGCCATTGCAGGTCATCCGCCGTGCTGACAACCCTGGGTAAACCCAATAACGGGCGCGGCGGGTCATCTGGATGGATGCAAAGCTTTACACCGCACTCCTCCGCTACCGGGCAAACCAGCGTGAGGAACTCCCGAAGCGAGAACCGAAGATCCTCCGTGGAGAGACCGGAGTACTCCTGTAACAGGTCGTTCGTCTTCTGCAGCGTGAGAGACCGATGCCCTCCAGGGAGCCCCTGGAGGATCGTCTGCTGCAGCAGGTCCTTCTCTTCCGGAGACAGACCTGAAAGATAGGCATACGCCGCCCGGCTCAGCTCTTCGCCCCAGTCGGTTTGCGCACCCTTCCGTTGCAGCAGATAGAGATCGAATGCAGCGAAGGCGAGCGTATCAAAACGCGTGGTATATCCACCGTTTGGCGCCGATTCGTGCAGATGAGTCCTCATCCAACTGAAGAGAGGCATCCAGTTGTAGGCGATGGTCCGTATGCCGCAGGCTGCCAGATTTCGAATCGATTGCGCGAAGTGCTCCACATCAGCGCGCCAACCGGGTGCCTGCATCTTGATGCGCTCTGTGACCTCGAGGCTTTCGACGACGGCCCATTCCATACCCGCGGACCGTATCTCGGCTTGACGCGCCTGGATGCTCTCGACCGGCCACATCTCCCCAGCCGAAAGTTCATGCAGAGCCGTTACAATTCCGGTCGCGCCGGCTTCTCTTGCGTCTCGCAAGGTGACACGGTCCAGCGGACCGAACCAGCGCCAGGTTTGCTCCAATAACATCCTTACCTTTCCCCAGGAAACTCCTACGGCGAGATGCCCAGAGTTGTTCCCTTTGCATTTTCAGCATGTATTGCGATAAGTTTCCTGTGCACGATGACGAACTCGCACGAAGTCAGCCCACCAGCGTTACGATCCTACGTTCCCAGCGGTATTGAGATGAATCTCACTTGGCGAGAAGGGAAGTTGTTTCACATCGTGAGATACATCGAGATCCATGATGACTCAAGCGAACGCAGCCCCTTCGAGTGACAGGCCACATGGACACAATGATTGGAAGAGAGCGCAAGATGAAGCATTTATCGAAACCAACTCCTGCAGAAGGCCCAAAGCGGGGATACACGATTCAGGCAGTTGTCCGCGCTGCCTCGATCATCAACGCATTTCAATCAACCTCCGAGGTATTGGATCTTCGAGTGGTAGCTGCGAGAACAGGGCTGCATAAGGCCACTACGTTTCGCCTGTTGGAAACACTCGTGGAGACGCGCATGCTGGAACGGGCGGGGAAGCAGGGGTATCGCTGTTGTGTCCAGACGGCGCGTGCTAAACGCTATCGGATTGGCTATGCCTCCCAAAGTAACCTCCTGCCATTTACAACGACCGTGAGTGACAGCCTGGGGGTCGCTGCAAATGCGGCGAATATCGATCTGCTGGTGCTGAACAATGGCTTCAGCCCGAGGGTGGCTCTGCAGAATGCCGAGACCTTCGTTGATGAGAAGGTCGACCTTGTCGTCGACTCCCAGATCAATGTGGCGGTCGCTGCACAGATTGCGGCGAAGTTTTCCGATGCCCGTATTCCTTTTATTGCTCTGGATATCCCGCATCCCGGCGCTATCTATTACGGCGCGGACAACTACAAGGCGGGGCGGATGGCCGGACGGCATCTCGCACGGTGGGCCGAGAAGAACTGGAAGAGCGGTCCTGAACAGATCATTTTGCTTGGTGTTGACGTGGCCGGCCCACTGCTCAATGCGAGGCTGACCGGAGTTCTGGACGGCATTAATGAAGTGGGACAGTACGCTCGCACCGTTCCGACGCATCACTATGACACCAAGGGGGGACAGTTTGAGGCCACCCTGGACATCGTCCGTCGTCATATCCGCCGCAGAAAACCGGAGCGTGCGTTGGTGGGAGCGGTCAACGACTCTACGGCTCTGGCTGCGCTGCAGGCCTTTCGTGAGGTTGGCCTTGAGCGCGCGTGTGCCATCGCAGGGCAGGATGGCAGCGTGGCCGCCCGTGAGGAGATGCGCCGTGCCTCAACACGGCTGGTCTGTTCAGTCGCCTACTTTCCGGAGATGTACGGCGAGCGGATCATCCAGTTGGCGCTGGATGTCTTGAAGCACAAACCCGTGGCTCCAGCCGTATTTGTGCAGCATGAACTCATCACACCGCAGAACGTAGACAAGATTTATCCAAACGATAGTTGGATGAAGGTGCGGCCCAATCGGGTCTAAACTGCTTCGATTTGTCTCACTAGGTGAGATATGTTGTGCAATTGCAAACGGACTTCTTTGGAGGCCGTCAGTTGGAAAAACTGGCGTCCATTCTTGATAGATAGCAAGATGTCCCGGAAATTGGCTACCGCCTGCGAGTGGCTCTGACCTGAAAGGCATTTCACAATGCAAAACGACTCAAAGTCGGGAGAGCCCCGTTGACATCGTTTTACGCCAACACTTACAACGCTGCTCGACCCGGTACATCAGCCATTCTGATCCCCCAACGAGATGGYTGGGCCGGCAATGAGTACGTTTCCCGGGAGGCTGCATGCAAGTTATCAACAAAAAAGAGATCAAGTGGCACCAACCGCTACGCAGAGTCTGGATGCGCCCATTCTTCTCTCTCGCACTTTCTTTTCCAGGCGTGGTTTCTTCCGCACTGGCCGTAACGCTGGTATCTGCCACCGCTGCCTTCGCGCAGACCGGGCAGGGTTCTATCAGCGGTACCATCCGTGACAGCCAGGGCGATCTGGTCCCGGGGGCGAGGATTGAGGTCATCAGCGATGCGACCAAGGTATCGCAGGTGGCGACCACCAATAACGCCGGTCTCTTTCAGATTCAGTCACTCAACCCAGGGGCCTACACGGTTGTCATCGCCAAAGAAGGGTTTGAGAAAACGACCGTCAAAGCGGTTAATGTCTCAGGTGTGGGAGCGACGCCTATTGATGTCATGTTGACATTGGGGGCGACCACGGAGACGGTTACCGTCAATTCTGACGCAGAACTGATCAGCAAGACCGACACTGATGTCGTCACGACGGTCGACAACGCACTCGTGCTGAACCTGCCATATCCCGAGCGCAGCTCCCTGGGGGCAGCGCTGCTGGTGCCAGGTGTCGAAGGCGATCCTCTGCAGCCGGGCGGTATCTCCACGGAGAACCCAGGTGCCTTCACTAGCTATGTCACGCCGGGTGCCGGAATCGTGATCGGCGGAGCACCTCCAGGCACAAGCTCCATCGTCGTGGACGGATCTGACGTGACGCAGGCAAGCCTCGCGCGTACGGGTGTTAACCTCTCCGGTCGCCAGGTACAGGAAGCGACGGTCATTGTTACGGGACTATCCGCGAAGTATGGCAGAACCGGCGGCGGTGTTATCGTGCAGAGCAGCGCGCCCGGCACCAGCAACTATCATGGAGCGATTTCGTGGCGGCATACCGACCCTTATTTCAACGCTTTTCCGGACGGTAACACCGCGCCAAGCGCCCTCCGTGAGAACTACTACGGCTTCTATGTCGGTGGCCCGATCTGGATTCCGAAGGTCTATCCTCACAAGGACAAGTCTTTCTTTTTCGTGGGTATTGAACCTGCCCGGATGCAGAACTCGTTTGGTTTCCGCGGTATCTTCCCAACTCCCGATGAACTTTCTGGAAAGCTTCACAACTCTCTTGCTTTGCTCAATCAGAGCATTTTGAAGAGCCAGGGATATGCAGCCGCGCTCTTAGCACCACGCATAGGAGCGATCAACTACCAGTCCACTGTCGATGCTAATGGCTTTCCGAATGGGCCCTATGATGCATCGCAGATCCACGCCGTTCCGAATGACGACGTCTCTGCGCAGTTGTCAAAGAACCAGTTGGCGCAATTCGTCTTGTCGCAGTTTCCTACCCCCAGCAATCCCGGGCCCTATATCAAGTTTGATAACGCTCAGGCTACCTCCCAGAATGATGGAACCAATGCGACGTACAAACGCGGTGTGATCAATAAGGACAACCGCTATTCCTTCCGTATCGATCATCACTTCAACGACCGAGATCAGTTGTTTGTCCGTTATACGGTGATTCCTGTTAACGCTGCCAGGTTCTTTGCCGTAGATCCGTCAAATCCGCTGACCATCGTTCCGACGGACGCTGCGAATACGCATGACATCGCGTTGGGATACTCTCACGTCTTCACAAACAATATCGCCACTAGCTTCCATTACTCGTTCATGCGCGTCAACCAGCAGCGTCTGGCCCCACCCAGCACGCGTTCCAAGGATTACGCAGGCGCGTATGGTCTTACTCCGGCATCCTTCGGATATGGTTTCCCAAGCCTTGGCAACCTGAATGCCAACGGAGTCGGGTACACCATGCAGATGGGCCTCTCCAACGCGGCCATCCAGGTGGACCAGAACTTCATCGCCGGGGATGACATTACCTGGACCCACGGTCGCCATGTCGTGGAGTTCGGCGCCGATATCCGCTGGCTGCAGTCGAGCCAGTACGATTTGGGCGGAGCCACTGGAGGACGGTATTCCTTCACGGCCAACAGCACCAACAACGGCTCGACCGGTGGCGCGCCTCTTGCCAGCTTTATTCTTGGAAGTATTGCGTCGTTTTCCAATACGCCGGTTGCGGTGCCTGGCTATTACCGCTGGCGCTACTACGCCGGCTACATTCAGGACAAATGGCGCATTACACCAAACTTTACGATCGATGCAGGTGTCCGCTATGAGCTTGAGACTCCTCGTATGGAGAAGTTCAACAATCAGGCGTACATCAATCTGAGTACGGCCGGAAATCTCAACGGCTTGCTCCCGACTACCTCAGCGTTCTGCTTTTCAGGCGCGTGCGGCAATCCGCAGTCGCTCTGGCCGATCAACTACAAGGGAATTGAGCCCCGTGTCGGCTTTGTCTATGCTCCCACGCCAAAGACGTCCATACGTGCTGCATACACACTGCAGCGGCTGCCGCTGACTGGATACGAAAACAACCCGGACCCCAACTTCAACGTAGCCTCTCAGGCGGTTGGAGGTCAGAGTGGCGGTGTGACGCCGAATTCAACGGTGAATTACATCACCAACCCAGTGGGGCCACTCACCTCTGCCTATACGGCCCTGGCAGGCAATCGTGGGCCAATTCTGTACTCTACGGGGCTGTCGCCTGTGTTTGTGAATCAGAGTAATGCTGTTCCTTATACCCAGACCTGGTCGTTCACGGTGCAGTATCAGCCGGCTGCGCGAACGGTCGTGCAGGCTACCTACAACGGTTCGAAGGGGACACATCTCATTGGCCCTTTCACGAATGCACTCAATATCCCGAGCTTCAGTACACTCGTAAACGCGATCCAGACGCATCAGAATCTGGGAGCTTCGGCGCCGAATAAGTATGGCATTATGCAGAATGGATCGCTGGTCAGCGAGAGCAACCTTCAACTCCTCAACCCCTACCAGAACTTCTACAACCAGCCACTCCCTGAGATTTATCCGCGTGGGGGAACCATGGAGTACAACGGGCTATATCTCAGCGTGAACCAGCGTTTTGGACATGGCCTTTCCGCGCTGGCGAACTATACCTGGTCAAAAATCATGGACAACATTCCGGATACCAACACGGGAGCGAATGGGGGAGGCTTCGGATTTGTGGCGCCGCAGGACCCGACCAATCCATACGCCGAATGGGCGGTAGCGAGCTTCGATCAGGCAAGCCGTCTGAAGATCGGCTATACGTACGATCTTCCTATCGGCTCTGGGCATTCTCTCAGCGCTCACAATCGCCTTCTGGATAACATCATCGGCAATATCTCGACGGCGGGTATCGCAACCTATGCCGATGGTCTGCCAAACTCGGTAATTCTGGGATCGGGAAATGCTGGTTACTTCGTTTCAGTGACGCCTTCCGGTACGAACGGATGCACCGCGAGCGGCTCCAATAAGTACTGCACGGCAAGTGCTCTTCCCGCGAACTACGGCTATACCTTGCGGCCGGACATCGTTCCCGGAGTTCCGCTGATAAACAAAGACTGGAAGAAGAACGCTCTAAACTCCAACTTTACGCCTTACCTCAACCCGGCGGCATTTGCAGTGCCCGGTTCCGTAAACAGTCCCCGGCTGGGAAATGCGCCTCGTACCCTGCCAGGCGCGCGCAGTCCTCGAGAGGCATTGTTCGATATGCGTTTCAATAAGGGCATCAAGTTCGAAAGCCGTTATGCCATCAATGTCAACGCAACTTTCAGCAATGTCTTCAATCACCCGGTCTACTATGGCGTGGGACGCTCTCTACTGAGCTCTACGACTGTCTCGAACATTACGGGAGCTGTGACACCGGTGAATGCGGCGAACTTTGGACAATTCAACCAGTCACAGACTGCGGGGATGTCCCGCGTGATTCGGATCGGAGCGGAATTTACCTTCTAAACGCAACAGAGATGTTCATCGAACAACCAACACACACCTTGTGCGATGAGATGGGTGCGGTAGAGGCTGCGATGCGGATCTCGCATCGCGAATCTGGCTCGCATCCATCTCCCTTTGTTGTTCCTGTGCGTAAATTGAAACGATGGAGCATTTTTCTCCGTGGGTGTCGTGTAGGGCTTCCGATGGGCGTTTTCCGCAATGAAAACACCGCCGGACGCTCTTCCGGGATACCCAGCAACAGGCAAGATGCTCTAGAACGGTGACGAGAGGGCGATACGATTCAATGATTGCTATCAAGATCCGGCAGGCAAATGCAGTCCTGCGTAGGTTGAGCTTTTTGGGCGTGCTTTCCGGCTTGGCGACAGGGGCGGCTGTAGGGCCACTCTTGTCGCAGCAGAAGACGTCCCATGTCGATCCATTTGCTCTGGTCGATCCGAGGATCGGTACCTCTAATGAAGGCCAGACCTACCCCGTGGTGGGTGTGCCTTTCGGTATGACCGGATGGACTCCGGAGACGCGGAGCACAGAAGCAAAATGTATCTCGCCCTACTATTACGACGACCCGAAGATTACCGGCTTCCGCGGGAGCCACTGGCTCAGTGGAAGTTGCACGCAGGACTATGGCACGGCAACATTGATGCCGACGGTAGGGCCGATCAAGGTTAGCCCGGAAGAGCGCGGTTCTTCCTACAAGCATGCCTCCGAGGTCATGTCCCCGGCCTACTATTCCGTTCATCTGGATGACTACGATCTAAAGGCTGAGCTGGCCGGAACGACGCGAGCGGGAATACTGCGGATTACCTATCCGGAAAACGGCAAACACAATCTGCTTGTCGAACCGAACGTCAGGCCGGGACAGGGCTTCGTTGAGGTCCGCCCCGAGAAGAAGGAGATTGTTGGCTACAACCCGGTAGTGCGCATCTACCAGGGCGCGGGAAAGCCGGCCGGTTTCAGCGGGTATTTCGTTATCAAGTTCCGCGAAGAGATACAGGACTTTGGAACCTGGTGCGGAAAGACGGTAACCCCGCATGGCCATACTCAGGGCTCTGGATGCGATCGCTTGGGTGGCTTCGTAACCTTCGCCGACAACGCGCCGAAGACCGTCGTTGCGAAGATTGGAACCTCATTTACCAGCCTTGAGGAAGCCGAGAAGAACCTCTCTGCCGAAGAGCCGGGATGGGAGCTTGAGCCCATCCGCCAGCAGGCAGAAGACGCATGGCGTGGTTATCTCGGGCGCATCGAGGTTACGGGTGGCACGGCAGAACAGCAAAAGATGTTCTACACCGCCTTGTTCCATGCCTCGCTCGCTCCTCGTATTGTGAGTGACGCAGACGGAACCTATAACGGATTCGGCCAGGAAGGGAAGCTGCATCACGCACCTCCCGGCACAGACTATTACGACGACTTCTCTTTGTGGGATAGCTTCCGTTCGCTACATCCGCTGCTCACGATCTTGGACCCAAAGCGCGATGGAGAGATGGTGCAGAGCCTGGTCGATAAGGGCGCCCAGGCCGGCTTTCTGCCGATCTTTCCTACATGGAATAGCTACACCTCAGAGATGATCGGGGATCACACCGTAGCTGTGATCTACGACGCCTACGCCAAGGGGATTCGCAACTTCGATGTTCCGGAGGCGTATCGCCTGGTGCGCCAAAATGCGTTCATCACACCCCCTCACGATGACTACGTGGAAGGGAAGGGGCGTCGGGCGCTAATCTCGTATGACAAGTATGGCTACATTCCGCTGGAAGATGAGGTTCTGGATGCGTTCCATCAACGCGAGCAGGTCTCTCGTACGTTGGAGTATGCCTACGATGATTACGTTGGCGCTCAGTTCGCTGCAGCCCTGGGACACAAGGAAGATGCTGAGCGTTTGTTCAAGCGTTCAGCCAATTGGAAGAATGTTCTCGATCCCGAGACCCGATTCGTTCGTGGACGGCACAAGGATGGTAGCTGGGTAACTCCATTCGCCCCCGATAAGCCGGCCACCTACATCACGGAGGGTCTGCCCTGGCAGTACACCTTCTTTGTCCCTCATGATATCGAGGGCTTGAGCAAGGCACTGGGTGGACATGAGGCGATGATCGCGAAGCTGGATGGCCTGTTCGATAAGAAACTCTATAACCAGGGAAACGAACCAAGCCACGGAATTGCGTATCTCTATAACTTCATCGGCGCACCATCAAAGACACAGCAGCGTGTGCGCGAGATTCTGAAGACAGACTTTGGACCAGGAGCAAATGGGCTTCCAGGAAACGATGATGCTGGGCAGATGTCTGCGTGGTATGTGCTCAGCGCGATGGGTTTTTATCCCTGGTGTCCAGGAACACCGAGCTATACCATCGGCTCTCCCCTGTTTTCCCACGTCGCGATTTATCTGCCGAACGGAAAGCGCTTCAGCATTGAGGCAAAAAATAACTCCGCCTCAAATCTTTATGTGCAATCAGTTCGGCTGAATGGAAAAGCATACTCCGGATGGACATTCTCCCATCAGGAGATGCTGCAAGGAACCTCGCTCACGTTGCAAATGAGTTCCGAGCCATCCGTTGAGAAGCACTAGCCGCAAGAATCTCCACATACTCAATCTCAGGGGGATTGAATCGTCATGCGTCGACTTGTTGTTCATTGCGTTGCTGCTGCGTTACTGGCTTCTGCTTCCTTTGCTTCCGCTCAGGCGGGGCTTGCTGCGACGCCCCTGATGGGCGCAACTCCTCCGATGGGATGGAATAGTTGGAACCATTTCTTTGAAAAGGTAACCGACGCGGATGTGCGCGCCTCGGCTGACGCCATGGTTGCCAATGGAATGCGGGACGCCGGCTATGTCTATGTCAATATCGACGATGGCTGGCAGGGAACGCGACGGGCTGACGGCTCCATTCAGTCGAACGATCGTTTTCCGGACATGAAGGCTCTGGCAGATTATGTTCATGCACGTGGACTGAAGCTTGGGATCTACTCGTCGCCAGGATCCAGGACTTGTGCGAAGTTCGAGGGAAGCTATGGACACGAAGAGCAGGACGCTCGTACCTATGCTGCCTGGGGTATCGACTATCTGAAGTATGACCTGTGCAGCTTCGGTGGAATGTTGAGCGAGGCCGGCAATGGCGATCAATCGGCGCCTGCGGCATTTGCTCTGCAGCAGGAGGCCTATCGCAAGATGCATGACGCTCTGGCTGCTACGGGACGGCCGATTGTCTTCAGCCTTTGCCAGTACGGTATGAGCAGCGTGTGGGAGTGGGGACCTCAGGTCGGAGGAAACCTCTGGCGCACGACTGGCGACATCAGTGACAAGTATGACCGGATGGCGCTCATCGGCTTTCAACAGGCGGGGCTGGCGCGTTACGCGAAGCCTGGCCAGTGGAACGATCCGGACATGCTGGAGATCGGTAACGGTGGCATGAATCTGGACGAGTACAAGACTCATATGAGTCTTTGGGCAATCCTGGCAGCGCCTCTGCTTGCCGGTAACGACCTCAGCAGGATGAGGCCGGAGCATCTGGCGATCCTGGTGAACAAAGACGCGATTGCGATCGATCAGGACTCTCTGGGCAAGCAGGGCGACCGCGTCTCTGCGATTGGACCCTATGAAGTTTGGAGCAAGCCGCTCGCACACGGTGGCATGGCGATAGCGCTCTTCAACCGCGGAGAGCTGGCGCATCCGGTCACTGCGAACCTGAAGGGGCTAGGCATTTCCCGAAAGGCAGACCTGCGAGATGTGTGGGCCGGCAAAGAGGTAGCCTATGCGGACACGTTTACTGCCACCGTTCCCAAACACGGTGTCGTGCTTCTATTGATCCGTCCTTAATGTAACAGTACGAAAAGTGCTATCAAGCCGCACGGGAAACGGCCCATGCGGCTTGCTTTTGTTGCTGGTCTCCTGATTCCTCTTGACCAAAGAGGGAGGAAGTTTGAGAGCATGGACTGGTCACAAGGAGCCGAACGCAATGGAACGTATCGATAGTCTTAGTCGCAGGAATCTGTTGAAACGTGGGGCGCTCGCACTCGCATCGGCGAGATTATCCCGCTTTGCGAAGGCACAGAATGCGCCGGCATCGGGACCGTATGGGCCGACCTGGGATTCCCTCAAACAGTGGCGAATGCCGGAATGGTTTCGCGATGCCAAGTTTGGCATCTGGGCGCACTGGAGCGCGCAGTGTGTGCCGGAGCAAGGTGACTGGTACGCACGCCGCATGTATCTGCAGGGAGACGCTTGCTACGACTACCACGTGAAGACATATGGGCATCCATCGAAGGTTGGCTTCAAAGAGATTGATCATCTGTGGAAGGCTGAGCGCTGGCAACCAGAACAGCTGATGGAGCTCTATGTGAAGGCCGGAGCGAAGTACTTCATGTCGCTCGCCTGTCATCATGACAATCTGGATTGCTTCGATTCCACACATCATCCGTGGAACACCACGCGGGTTGGTCCGGGAAAGGATATCGTCGGCACCTGGGAGAAGATCGCTCGCGCGCATGGAATGCGCTTCGGCGTCTCCAATCACGCTTCGCATGCCTGGCACTGGCTGCAAGCGGCCTATGGATATGATCCCGAGGGGCCGATGGCGGGAGTCCGCTATGACGCCTATCAGCTCAGCGCTAAGGACGGAAAGGGAACCTGGTGGGATGGACTGGATCCGCAGGAGCTCTACACCGGCCGGAATATCGTCATGCCCGATGGATTCAAAACCGTTGCCGAGGCCAACGCCTGGCACGAGAAGCATGACCGTGTCTGGGACGAGGCTCCACCTCCGGCGAACCCGGAGTTCGTCCGCACCTGGTATCTCCGTTGCAAAGATCTGATCGACAAGTACAAACCCGATCTTCTCTACTTCGATGACCGCGAATTGCCGCTCGGTCAGGCTGGTCTGGACATCACCGCGTACTATTACAACGCCAGCCTGTCGTGGCATGGAGGCCAGCAGCAGGCCGTTGTCGCGGCAAAGGAATATAGCCCCGAACATACGGGAGCGACGATGCTGGACATCGAACGCGGCCGTGCCCAGGGCATTCTGGAAGCTCCGTGGCAGACGGATACCTGTATCGGTGACTGGCACTATAAACGCTCGCTCTTTGAAAAACACCAGTACAAGACTCCGGAGTGGGTGGCGAAGTCGCTGGTGGACATCGTCAGCAAGAACGGCAACCTGATGTTGAATATTCCCGTTCGCGGTGACGGCAGTATCGATGAAGATGAGCACAAATTCCTTGCGGAGCTCGGACGCTGGATGTCAGTACACGGAGAGGCCATCTACGGCACGCGTCCCTTCAAAATCTATGGCGAAGGCGCACCGGATGTGAGCGGATCGCACAATTTCAACGAGACCAAGGCCCGAGCCTTTGACGCCAGCGATATCCGTTTCACTACCAAAGGCGATGTGTTATATGCATTCGTCCTGGGGTGGCCGGCAGATGGGAGGGTAAGCATCAAGTCGCTCGCCGTAAACAATGCGATGTATCCCCGCAAGATCGGTTCGGTGGAGATGCTGGGGGGACATGGTCGCCTGGAGTTTCGGCAGGAATCGGAGTCGTTGACGATCAAGCTTCCAGCAAAACCGCAAGACCATCTCGATGTCTATGCCTTCCGCATCCGTGCTTGAATGTAGTGACCAGAAACGGCAAGGGCAGAGCTGAGGCTCTGCCCTTGTGCATTGTTGAACCCCTCTAGAAATCGAGTCTCAGCGCCAGTTGCCCTGTTCGATTGCCGGAGTTCTCAGCCGTCTGCGTTGAGGTTATCTGTCCAAACGAATCAGGAGCAGACACATTCACCGCAGGCGGCGCAAAGTTGGGATGGTTGGGAAGGTTGGTGAAGGTCGCCTCGAAACGCATCCGGAGCGACTCTCGGAGCAGGAACGTCTTCGACAGGCCGCCTGCGACCGCGGTCGTGCCAGGTCCTACCAGGCTGCCGACGGAGCAGTTTCCGATGCGACCAGCGCCCGGAATCGGATTGAATGCGTTGATATTAAAGTAGTTGCTGAGCGAACGAATCGAAGGAATCGGATTCCCAATGCAGTCCGGCCGGAGTGCGGCTCCACGGAAGACCAGATTCAGATTCGCGGTATCGTAGCTCGGGCTGGTGGTCGGCGTAAGGTACGGTCCAGTCTGCCACATGGAGACGGTGCTGATCTCCCAGCCACCCAGCAAAGCATCCCCGAAGGAGTTCATATTGCTGAAGAACGTCCTCTTGCGGCCAAAGGGAAGCTGATAGATCGCGGAAGCGAGGAAGCGGTTACGGCGCGTGCCGACCACATTTCCTCGATTGGCCCGGAGGTTGAAGCGGTCTGCAACTGGAACACCGTAGTTGACCTCAGGTGCAAAGACCGACGGAGCATCGCCTGCAGCGTTGCTGAGGTTCTTCGCCCAGGTGTGATTCACCTGGAACAGCAGGCCATGGCTCGTGCGCTGATTGAGTTCTGTCTGCAGCGCCTGGTAGTTGGCTCCTCCGGCATTCTCGCTGGAGAGGATGCGGGCCCAGTTCGGATAGGGACGCTGGCTGTAGTCGTTCGCAGTGACGCTGGCGTGCTGCTGGTTCAGGTCGACGGTCTGCCCCATGCGATAGGAGTTCATGCCGACATAGCTGACACGAAGACCCATGGCGTCGGTGACCTGACGCTCGACGGTGAAGTTCCACTGCGCCGCCTGCGGATCGCGGAAGTGCAGATTGACGTTTTGATAGAAGTCGCCCGTACCTGCCGCCTCCTGTGGGGTAAGAGGAGCATTCACGTTCGGGAACTGGAAGGCCGGCTGCCCGTTCGCCTGCAGGTTTGCCGTCGTTTGTACGACACCGACGTTGATATTGGTGGTGTTGAATGAAAGCTGGCCAAGGCTGGTCATCGTAAAGATACCGAAGCCGGCCCGCAAGACAGTCTTGTTATCGCCGAAGGGGCGGTAGGCGATGCCCAGACGCGGCTGGAAGTTCTTTTTGTAGAACTCCCGCAGACCATTACCGACGCCCTTCTGGCTGGCCTTCTCGATCGGTGCGCAGGGAAGAGAGGCGTTCACACCTGGGCAGGCATTGATGGTGTACAGCATCTGCTGGCGAGCAGAACCATTGTTGGGGAGAATGAAGCCGCCATTCGAAGGGTCAAATGCTCCAAGGTTATTGTTCTCGCTTACAAAAGGAGGCAGCGCCTGCCAGCGGAGACCGGCGCTGAAGGTGATGTAGCGTGTTATATGCCACTCGTCCTGAGCATAGAGGCCAGTCTGATAGGCATGCAGTTTTGTATCGGGGCCGGATTGAGCGACGTAGCTCTTCGACGGAAGGCCGAGCAGCAGATCGGTAAACGCATTCCCGCTGAAAGTGGATGCATTGAAGATGAATGCACCGAAGTCGTCCGAGCCGCCGAAGCTCTCCAGATCGGTATAGCGAACACGGCGGAAGTCGACGCCGAACTTCAGAGTATGGCTACCCTTCACCCATGAGAGGTTGTCGGCAAACTGCAACGTCTGCGACCGTGTGGTGCCGGTCTTGTCTCTCCCAATCGGAGTGAAGTTTGTACCGTCACTGAAGTCGAAGGTTGGAAATGCATTGACGTTCGGTACATCGCCCAAGTTCAGGCCCTGCAGGCCGAGTTGCTGTACGGCAGATGCTCCACTCACGGGGAAGTCGACGACGGCGATGTAATAGGTCAAGCCAAAACGTGCCTCATTCAGAAGCGTGGGCCGGATGGTGTAGTTGTACGAGAGGATCAGGTTGCGATTCGATTCGCGATGCACTTCCGTGGGAAGCAGGTTATTCGTCACTGTGGAGTCGACGTTCTTCCAGCTCCAGCGTCCGTAGAGCTGCTGCTTATCGGAGAGCGTGCGGTCGATGCGGAGATCGTACCCGTTGATGTTGGCGGGGGTAGGTGCCTGGATGCGATAGTTGCCGGTTAGATTCGAACCATCGCCAGAGTTTGGAAGAGGCACGTAGTTGTTCAGCAGTGACTGCGAGACCGCGCTGAGCCGATTGAATGGGACCTGGTTATTGGCGAAGGGCAGTCCGGTCATAGGATCGACTGCAGCCGGGCCAGGAACGTTGTTCAGATTGCCAGAACGCATTGCGGCCGTAGGGACGCTGAGCACGAGGGGAGTCGTGAAGCGGCGGCGATTGCCTTCGTAGTCGGCGAAGAAGAACGTCTTGTCGGTTCCGGACTTTACGTGAGGAAAACGGAGTGGCCCGCTGAAGCTGCCGCCGAAGGTGTTGTAGGCCTTGTGCGCCTTGCTGTCGAATCCCCATGTCTTTGCATCGAAGGCGCTGTTTTGCAGATACTCAAAGGCGCTGCCATGAAAGCGATTCGATCCGGACTTCGTGATGATGGTGACGTCTGCCATCTGCGAAAACTCGGCATTGTTATTGAACTGGGTCACCTTCATCTCACTGATGAGCTCTGAAGAAGGGTTCATGTTGTTCAATGCGCCATTCTGGCGGATGTTGACGGTGGATGTGCCATCGACCGAGTACTGAATCTGCGCTGAAGTTCCTCCGCCAATGGAAACGTTGCCGCTGCTGTCCTGCTGGACTCCGGGTACGGCGACGAGGGCCGCCAAAGGACTATCGTTTCCACCGCGATAGTTCATGGGGAGCTGAACAACCTGGTTGAACTTCTTGGTATCGCCGATCGTGCCGCTTTCTGTGTTGACCGTTGTGGCATCGGCTTCCACGGACACGGTTTGCTGCGCATTATCGACCTGCAGCTTCACATCGACTCGCAATTGCTGCCGTGCGTCGAGAGTGATGTTGGTGATGGTTGTTGCGGCGAAACCATCGGAACTGGCGGTGACGGCATACGTCCCGGGATTCAGGTTGAGTACCTGAAATTCGCCCCCTGCATCCGCTGCCGTATCGCGAGTGGAATTGTCGTTCAGATTCTTGATATGGACAATTGCTCCAGGTAACACCGCTCCGGAAGGATCCTGTACAGAGCCGATAAGGCTGCCGAATGTCGACTGAGCAGTTGCCGGACGGATCATCAACACGCCTGTCAGAACCAACACTGCGAGCATGCGGGCCGTAACTGCTAGAGCATTTTCCCTATTACTGGGTATCCCGGAAGAGGGGTGAAGTGGCGTTTTCGTTGCGGAAAACGCCCATAGATGCAGAAGCCTTGCACTACACCTACAGGGAAAATGCCCCAGTCGCCCGGACAGAGTACGACCTCCAAAAATATTCATTGTTTTCTCCTGACCATTTGTCCCGGTCAGGATGATTGAAGCTTTGTTTCCATCAGGGAGGCATAAAGCTTCCGTCAGTGCGAATGCGAAATGCTCAACCTTTACGCATTTCTTATGCATCTCTGGCTAATCTCTGAGATGAAGGGTCCATGTGAAGGCACTTCGATCGAGATCGGTGATATGGACCGCGGGTACCTGCGGTGCCGTCGGATTGTTCGGTTTCGTCTTTGGCGATCAGGTGGAGCTTGCTTTTGCCTGCGTCATCTATCTGCTGCTGACGATTATTGTGGCCTGGCAGGCAAGATTCCGCGCCGCGGTGGTCACGGCTATCTATGCAACATTATGTCTCGACTACTTCTTTACCGAGCCCAGGAGAACACTTCGATTTGTCTCGATTGCCGATTTCGCATCAGTGGCTACATTTGCTTCAGTAGCGCTGCTCGTGAGTCATCTCTCAAATCGCGTCCGGCTGCAGGCGGAAGATCTGGTGCTGCAGCGGGAGCAACAAAGAGCGCTGCATGAGCTTTCCGCGGCTGCGCTGCTTCTCGATTGGCGAGAGGCCTATGGCGAGCATTTGGCATGGTTGGTGGAGCGGACGCTCAAGACGGAAGGTGTATCGATCTGGACCGCGCGTGAAGAACGAACATGGGTGGCGGGAGACATTGATATTCCGGCAGATTCGCTGCGCGCGACATTCATGGCTGGAAAGGAATATGACCTTGCGCGGAATGGAGTTGCGATTCGCCTGCTCAAATCAGGAACTCGGAATATCGGTGTTCTCTGCATCAAGTCTGAACAAGTAGATGCCCTTACAGTCGACTCGGTAGCGTCGATCATCTCGTCTTCGCTGGAACGTGTACGGGCGCTAAGGAACGAGGTAACCGCTCAATCAGAACGCCTTTCGGAGCAACTTCGTACGTCTGTGCTCGATGGCCTGGCCCATGCATTCAAGACGCCCTTGACGACAATCTCTGTTGCCAGCGCGGGATTGGCTGAGGTAGCGGAGCTTCCTGAAGAGCAGCGCGGTGAACTGCTGGGTCTGATCCGCAAGGAAGCAGAGCGGCTCAACCTGATCACCGAGCAGGTTCTGCGAACTGCACGTCTGGAATGGGACAAAGTTCTGACGCTCACCTGCGTGAATCTTAGAGTCCTTCTGGAAGAGACGATCTCTGTCCTTGGAGAGCGGGCAGCTGGCAAGATCGGGATCGTTCAGCAAACGGAACGTATGACGATCGAGGCCGATCGGGCGGTTCTCAAAATTGCATTCGAACAGATTCTTGAAAATGCGCTGAAGTACGGAGATCCAGGAGTGCGTGTGACAGTGTTGGTCGCGGTCCAGGGAAGCACGGCGACGATCTCGATTCATAATCACGGTTCTTATATCTCGCC
Organism: Terriglobus sp. 2YAB30_2; assembly: GCF_052114765.1. Lineage (NCBI taxonomy): Bacteria > Pseudomonadati > Acidobacteriota > Terriglobia > Terriglobales > Acidobacteriaceae > Terriglobus > Terriglobus sp. 2YAB30_2. The sequence continues at coordinate 25,077 of NZ_JBFRFJ010000013.1, read as the reverse complement.
GAAAGAACAGCAACTCGTCTTCACAAAGTTTTATCGCAGTCCGACGGTCGTACATCGCGCCAACGGTACTGGGATCGGCCTCTCGGTAGCCCAACATGCCGTGACCGCACACGGAGGAACGATCACGATCAGGAGCGATAAAGGTGAAGGCACGACTTTTGTTATTACGTTGCCGATCACGGAAGAGGAAGGGGAATCATGAAGAGATCCATCATGATTGTGGAGGATGATGAGTCGTTACGGCTGAGTCTGTCGAAGACGCTTTCGGCGATGGGGCTGGAAGTTATCCAGACTTCGAGTGGCGAACAGGCCCTCGAGTATCTCAGCGATCATCCGCATGCGTGTGACGTCGTTCTTTTGGATCTGAATATGCCGGGGTTGGGCGGTGTGGCGACATGCCGCCGGATAAGAGAGTCATATCCCTTGCTTGGGATTATTGTTCTAACTGTTCGGGACCGGGAAGAAGACAAGATTATCGCTCTTGATGCGGGAGCGGATGACTACGTGACAAAGCCATTTCCCCTGGGAGAGTTATTTGCGCGCATCCGCGCCGCATTTCGCCGGGCAAAGCTGATTGAGACGGACCGCGAGGCTTCGATTGAGAGTGCTGAGATTCTGATTGATCCGATTCAGCATCGCGTCCTGAAACGCGGAGAACCTGTCCACCTTACGCCCAAGGAGTTCGATCTTCTCCACCTGTTGATGCGCCACCTAGGCCGCCCGCTTTCGCATCATGCCCTGCTTACGTCCGTCTGGGGGCCTGAGTATGGCAATGAGCGTGAGTATCTGCGGACGTATGTGAACCAGCTTCGTCGGAAGATCGAAGATGAGCCGGCCCGCCCCAGGTATATCTTGACGGAGAACTACATCGGCTACCGCTTTAACGATCTTACCGGGTGAGTCCTTATGCCTTCTTCATCGCTCTCTTGAGAGGCTGGTAGAAGGAGATTTGTATGTTCGTACGGTTCCCGGTTCTGGCTGTTATAGCGTGTGTTTTTCTTGCAGGGAGCGAAGGCAATACGCAACAGCTAGATAATCTTTCATCCCGGCAGGCTAAGCTCCTCACACAGACCGCACATACGAGCGCGGATTTTGAAAAGCTGGCGGACTACTTCCACGCTCGATCCCTCCATTTCCACAAGCATGCCGCCGACGAAGACGCGATTATGCGTCAGGAGGCGACGCATGCGTCCGGGGTAAAGTACCCATCCAGCTATGAGACGGCACATCGTTTGCGTGACTACTACCAGCGGCGCTCCGAAGACGCCGGCACGAAGGCGGTTGCATACGAGCGGAAGAGTCAATCTTCCAGCGTCGGCAGCGCGTCACGCTGAGCGAAGGCTGTACCAAAATGAGGTTATCTGCATACGTTTGCGTGCATCTCGGTTAGGATGGAGGCAATTCTTTCCTTATCCGGGGCTGGTGCATGGCGATCCGTCTTCAGGACATCGCAGACGATCTGAAATTGTCGAAGATGACGATCTCGAAGGTCCTTCGGGGCCAGACAGACGTCAGCGAAGAGACCAAGGCGCGTGTTCTGAAGCGCGTGCAGGAGCTCAACTACCGGCCTAATATCTCGGCACGCGGTCTGCGGACCGGCCAGACCTTTACCATTGGCTTGGCGCTGCCATCGTTGCAGGATCCCTCCGCGGCTCAGATAGTCGCCGGCGTGAACGAGGGGGTGCGTCCCCACGGCTATAGCGTCGTGATCACATCCGCCGACGGCGATGCGGAACGGGAAGAGCGTGAGGTCGAGCTGCATCTTTCCAGGCAGGTGGACGCATTGCTGCTCTGCCTGCGGGGTGATGCTTCCGATCTGCCCCAGGTGCTGGAATCAGCAACTGTTCCCGTTGTATTGATGGGGTATCCGCCCTCGCGCTTCAACGGGATCAGCGTTGCGATCCGGGAGACAGAGGTTGGGCAGATCGCCGTACAGCACCTGTTGGAGCACCGATGTCGGCGCATCGCCTATCTGCGCGGACCGCGCACTCCAATTGGGGATATGCGATTCACCGGCTTTCTGGAAGAGATGCGAAGTGCGGAGCTTGCCGTAAAGCAGGAGTGGATTCTGGAGCCCCAGCCGGGAGATACCGGCTATCGCAGCGGCTACGAAGCCATGCAGCGGCTCATGGCGGCAAAGACGATTCCTGATGGAGTGATGACCTACAGCGACCTGCAGGCGATGGGTGTAAGAGACGCGGCACTGGTAGCAGGCCTGGAGATTCCACGACAGTTACGCATTCTGGGCTGCGGCAATACGCTGCCTCTTTGCGAAACGGGACTTACTCTCTCAAGCATTGATCTTGCTTGCCGCGAGCTTGGAAAACGGGCGGCCAAGACTGCCCTGCGCGGCATTGGGGAAAAGGGAAATGCGACGGCACAGCGCTCAGTCTCTCTGTCTCCGCGAATAGTGCCAAGGAGCTCCACGGGTGAGTGGGCCGCGACGGAAAGGAAAAAGACGAAATGAGCAATATCGGCAGAAAGACGCGCACTGGCGCTGCCAAGAAGTTCGACCTGGTGATCTTTGGCGAGTTCTTTTCCGACATGATCTTCTACCAGTTGCGCAACCAGCCGCGTTTTGGCGAAGAGGTAAAGACCGATAGCTTCCTGATCGCTCCCGGCGGTGGCTTGGCCCGCGCAGCGATCGCTGCCAGCAGATTGGGGTCTGCCACCGGAATCGTAACTCGGGTTGGAACGGACGCCGCGAGTCTGCCCACATGGAATGCCCTGATGGCGGAAGGACTGGATGTCAGCGCCTGTGAGATCAACAAGGATTATGCGACGGCGTTGACGGTTTCGATGGCCTACCGTTCCAACCGGATGATGGTGACGCACGATCCGATCAATCAGCGGTTGGAGGACTTGCTTTCCAATCCAGCGGTACAACAGAAGCTGCATCGCGCGCGGCATGTACACTTCGCCTGCGCTCTACGTCGTCCGAAGCAGTGGATCCCGGTGTTGAAGCAGCTGCGGGAAGCCGGCATTACGGTATCCGCCGACTTCGGCTGGAATCCTGATCTGTCTCCTTCGCAGATCCACTCCATCGTGCGCCACTGCGAATTCATCTTTCCCAACGAGAACGAAGCGAAGGCCATCACCGGGGCCAGTGATGCTGTGCGGGCCTTGGAGAAGCTGCAGGAGTGGGTCCGCGTGCCTGTCGTTAAACTTGGCCGCCGCGGCGCCATGCTGATGGCCGATGGCAAGATCTATCGGGAACCGGCACTGCCCATCGCAGTAGTGGATGCAACCGGTGCCGGAGATGCATTCGATGGCGGTTTCCTGCATGCCTTTCTCCACGGATCGGACTGGGCCGATTGCCTGCGGGCGGGAAATATCTGCGGAAGCCTGTCGGCGGCCTATCCGGGCGGCTCACACGGTTTGCCCGATCCGAAGGAGTTTCGCCACTATATGGCTCAGGGAAGCGGCCGTTCAGCGCGGATAAGAGCGCAAAGCCGATAAAAAATCCATAAAATTTTGTTGACAGAGAAAGTTTGGCGGCTTTACGTTACCGATAACGATACCGATATCGGAACACCGGAAGCTTGGTTCCGTCACCCTTGCTGCAGGGGCCGCTTCCGGTTAATCCGCTCCTTAGGAGGCAGTCGATGAGCTCGTTTGTCACTGTGGTCCCCGCATTCTCCAACATCTTTCAACGGACGGTTCTGATTCGCCTCCTTCTTCCTCTGTGTCTTCTTCTCGGAGCCGTCCACGCACATGCGCAGCTCGACAATGGATCCATTACCGGCACGGCGCGCGACGTCAGCGGCGCCGTCATCGCCGGGGCTTCCGTAACCATCCGCAACGTAGCTACCGGCGTTACCACGACGCTGACAACCAATCAGGACGGCGTGTATCAGGCGCTTGCTCTGATTCCGGGAACGTATGAGGTGGAGGTGGCCTCTCCCGGCTTCGGCACCTCGAAGCAGACGGGCGTCGAAGTGCACGTCAAGACACGTGCGCAAGTTGATTTTGAGCTGAAGGCGGGCAGTCAGAACGATACGGTGGAGGTCAGCGCCGAGGTCCTGGGCCTGCAGACGCAGTCGGCTGATGTAGGCAACGTCGTCAGTACAACCCAGATCAACGATCTTCCTCTGAACGCCCGCCGTTATGCCGATCTGGCGCTGCTGGAACCAGGCATCTTCAAGAATCCGGCGGTGGCCAACAGTGCGCCAGACCGCTTCAGCTCCAACGGCAACCTGGAAACGCAAAACTACTTTGCTCTGGATGGCGTAGATAACAACTCCGGATCGACGAACCTGCAGGAGGGGTCTGTACAGAATGTGCAGCCTCCACCGGATGCGATCCAGGAGTTCCGCCTGCAGACACGTACCTACTCGGTGGAGTTCGGCACCTCCGCCGGAGCGGTGGTGAATGCTTCCACCAAGAGCGGTACGAATGCCTTCCATGGCAGTGCATGGGAGTACGCCCGCAACAGCGTCTTCGACGCCAATAGCTGGGCCAACAATCATGCGACGCCCAAGGTTGCGAAGGGCAACTTCAGCCAGAACCAGTTCGGTGGAACCTTCGGTGGCCCGATTCGCCACGATCGTCTGTTCTTCTTCGGAGACTACCAGGGGCTACGCAGCACCCAGCAGACGACCGTGTACTCGGTCGTGCCCTCGGCGGCGATGAAATCGGGTGATTTGAGTGAGGTTGCGGCCTACAATCCGACGGGGACACTTCCGGGACAAATAGGTTGCATCGTTCTCAAAGTGGTAAATCCTAACTGCATTGATCCTGTAGCACGCCGCGTTCTTGCATTACTCCCCGATCCGAATAACATCCAGAGCCTGAATAACAAATGGGACGGTTCGAGCAACTACAGGTTTAGCTATCAGCTTCCCCAGCAGGTGAACTCGTTCGACACGCGCATTGATCAGAAGATCAGCGAGCGTCACTCGATCTTTGGCCGCTACAGCTTTTTGGACCAGCACCGCCAGGATCCGCCGTGGACGTCAAACCCGACGGTCGGCAATGGCGGGTTCGCAACCGACTACAAGATCCGCAACCAGGGGCTTGCACTGGGATGGACAACCGTCTTCTCGTCCTCTGCTGTAAATCAGGCGCGTTTTGGATGGAGCCGCGACAGTGCGCATAGCGATCCCATTGGACTCACCTTGGGAGCATCGGCTGCAGGCGATGTCGGACTCTCTGGCGTTCCAGTTTCTTCCTACTCCGCCGGCCTGCCGCCCATGAGTATCTCCGGCGGTTTTCGAAGGATTGGCGTGGATCTGTACCGTCCACAGTTTCAGGCAGCGCAGGTGTATCAGTTCCTGGATACCTTTACTAAGTTGAAGGGGAATCACAGTCTGATGCTTGGCTATGAGTATCACCGCAACACGTCGACCTTCCTCGATCTGCAGGCTCCGCAGGGCTATATGGGTTTCTCTGGTCTGTTCACCAATAGCAATGGATTTGGTTTTGCGGACTTCCTGTTGGGCAATGTGAATCAGACCATCTACAACAGCGCACTGGTCGTCCATAACTTCCTGTATGGCAACTCCTTTTTCGGGCAGGACACCTGGCGTGCAACGCGGAACCTGACCATTACGTATGGAACCCGCTATGAGCTGTATTCGCCTATGCTGAACCGGACCAATCAGCTCTCGAACTTCAATACTGCTAATGGCGGATCACTGACGGTGGCGAGTAGTGGCGGATGGGCGCAACGAGCTCTCATCAATCCGGACAAGAACAACTTTGCTCCGCGCGTCGGCTTCAGCTATCAGGCGACGGATAAGATCGTTCTACGTGGTGGATACGGTGTCTTTTACCAGTACATTAACCGTATCGGGTCTGAGTCGCAGTTGGCTCAGAATCAACCCTTCCTGAAATTCGTGAACGACTCCCGCACCATCGCAGGCAGCACCCCTGTCTTCTTCCTGCAGAACGGCTTCCCGGGAGCGACGTATGCCAATGCGACAACACCGCTCTATATCCAGAAGTCAAACTGGCAGGACTCGAATCAGCGTACCAGCTACGTTCAACAGATGAGTTTTGGACCGCAGATTCAGTTGCCCAGCAACATGGTGCTTGAGACCATCTGGGTAGGGAACTTCGGACACAAGATGAACCGCCTGCGGAACGCCAACCAGGGGTTGATTACCGGCTATACGGGCTCAACGCCGAACGTGATCTTTCCCTATGCCAATCTGAACTCCGGCACTCTGCATGCCTTCCTCGAGCAGGCGACTAACGACGGCAACACCAACTATCACGGCCTGGTAGCCAGTCTGCGCCGGCCCATGAAGAATGGCCTCGCGTACCAGTTCAGCTATACGTGGGCGCATGCCTTCAGCGACTACGCGGATAATCTCACCGCAGGTTCCACCCCACAAAATGCCTATGACTATGCACACGAGTACTCGCAATCGCCCTTCGATCAGCGCCATCGCTTTGTGGCGAATGCGCAGTGGAGGCTGCCGATCGGCCGCAACGGCCTGGTACTGAATAATGGCTCGACGGCATCGAAGCTGGTCGGTGGCTGGCAGGTCAATGCCATCGTTACGATGGAGGCGGGAAATCCATTCAACGTGACAGCTACCGACCTGACGCAGACCGGTTCAAGCCATGCGATGTACGCTAACTGCCTCTCAGACGGCTTTGCCGGAGCGACGCGTGATCGCCTGGCGGTTACGACCCAGTCGGCGACGGGCCGTTATATCAATCCGGCGGCATTCTCTCAGCCGGCGACAGGCGCCTTTGGGAGCTGCCGGCCGCGTCCTTATGCTGCACCAGGACGTCACAATGAGGACCTTAGCCTCTTCAAACAGTTCGAGTTCACCGATGTCCGAAAGCTGGAGCTTCGTTTTGAGTTCTTCAACGCATTGAACCATCCCAACCTGGCGGCTCCGGCTTCCAGCATTGCAACCCCCGGCACGTTTGGAAAGATCAGCAGCGTAGTTAACAACGCACGCCAGGTACAGATGGCTGCCAAGTTCTACTTCTGATATCGAGTCAATATGAGCGGCCGGATCGCGGTCCGGCCGCAAGGAGATGAAAGATCTTTATGCTGTTTGTCAGAAAGTTCACTGTACTGGCGCTGACTCCCGTGTTGTTTGCGGGACCGATCCCGGCCGCACATGCCTTTCAGGCGCGCCCGCAGGCCGACGCAAGGCCGATCGCCGCGGATGAAGGGGCCGCCGCGCTGTGGCAGTCGTTGAAGCGCCTGCAGACACGCGCCAGTCTGATGATGATTGTGGCGCATCCGGATGACGAGGACGGAGCGACCCTGGCCTACCATAGCCGCGGTGTCGGTGCGCGCGTGGCGCTGCTGACGTTGGACCGCGGTGAAGGCGGAGCAAACGTGATGTCCTCCGATTACTGGGATGCCCTCGGTCTGGTCCGTACAGAGGAGCTGTTGCAGGCCGGCCGCTACTACGGTCTGGATGCCCAGTACTTCACCTCGATGACCGACTACGGCTTTTCGAAGTCTCTTGATGAAGCGTTGGGACAATGGGGACATGACAAGGTGCTGGAGCAGGCGGTGCGCGTCGTCCGCACCGTACGTCCACTCGTCGTGTGTTCTGTCTTTGTGGGAGGGCCTACGGACGGGCATGGACAACACGCAACCGCGGGTCTGATGGCACAGGAGGTCTTTAAAGCCGCAGGTGATCCAACAAAGTTCCCGGAGCAGATCAAGGAAGGTCTGCTGCCATGGTCCCCCATAAAGGCATACGCCCGCGCTCCCTTCTTCCGCGTTTCAGAGAAGGGAATGTACGACTATGCCAACCACACCTGGGGTCCGGTGGGAGTGACGAACCACATTACCGGGAAGTGGGAGGAAGGCAAGCCATCCGTAACGGTCAGCATTCCCGCCGGAAGCTTCGATCCGGTGATCGGAGAGACTTACTCCCAGGTATCTCGGGAGGGTCTTGGATATCAGCGCTCGCAGAATGGCGGACAGAGCGTGCCGTTGCCGGGCGGACAGATGAGCGACTACCACCGCTTCGGATCGTCACTCAACTCTCCTGCTAAGGAAGAGACCTTCTTCGACGGCATCGACGTCTCGCTGACTGGCATTGCCGATCTCGCAGGGCCGAAGCCCCCGTCATCTCTGAAGCCAGGATTAGAGGAGGTCGCATCGCAGATCGAACAGGCGATGAAGAGCTTCTCCGTACAGAAGCCTGCGGCGGTGGCCTCTTCGCTGGCGAAGGGCAAGCTTAAGGTTGAGTCTCTGATCGCCGAGACTGAGAAGAGCGATCTCTCCGCAGAGGCGAAGTACAACGTCCTGCATGAGCTGCGGGTGAAGCAGCATCAGTTCAATGATGCTCTGGTGGCCGCTCTGCAGTTGAAGCTGAATGCCGATGTCATTCCTGCAGGGCAGGAGGACGGCATGATGGCCGCAATGCGAGGCGCAGCCTCCACCTTCCAGATGGCAACACCCGGCCTTGCATTCCCCGTAAAGGTTCATCTCTACCAGCCCACGATCCCATCGTTGACGGTGAAGAGCGTGAAGCTGGTGGGCACATCCCGCAAAGACTGGAGCATCTCAAGTCCCGCCCCTCCCGCAGCGTTGACTTCTGAAAAAGCAGCAGACCTGACCTTCAAAGTTAAGGTCCCTGATGACGAGCCGTACACGCGGCCATACTTTACCCGTGCCGGGCTTCAGAATGCGGTGTATGAGGTCGCGTCCAGTGCGTCCAGGAATACACCGCTCGCTCCTTACCCATTACAAGCTGTGGCCCAGGTGGAATACGAAGGTGCAAACGTAGAGCTAGCAAGCGTGGTGCAGGTCGTCAGCAAAGTGAACGGCCCAGGTACGTTGCGATATCCCATGCCGGTTGGTCCCGCACTCTCGGTAGCGATGTCGCCATCGGCCGGAGTCGTGCCTCTCGGCAGTAAGTCGATCAACGTGAGCGTCCGCGTGCATAACAACGTGAAGCCCGCGGCCTCGCCATCCGTGAGTCTGTCGCTTCCAGAAGGATGGACGGCTACTCCGAAATCCATTCCGGTAAAGTTCTCGCAGGAAGGCGAGGAGCAGACCGTGGCCTTCACCGTGACTCCCAAGGTTGCTGAAGGAAAGGAATACACGGTCACTGCGGTCGCAGAACTTGATGGCAAGTCCTATTCGGAAGGCTATGTGACGATCGGTTACACCGGGCTGCGGCCATACTTCCTTTACTCGCAAGCGAAGTATGTCACCACGGGAACTGATGTGAAGATGGCTCCGGATGTCCCGGTTGCCTATGTCGAAGGTAGCGGCGACGATGTTCCGGCCGCGCTAGAGCAGATCGGTGTGCACGTCTCGTATCTCTCGGCGCAGGACCTGGCAAATGCCGAACTGCAGAAGTACAGCGCAATCGTGCTCGGTGTTCGAGCGTATGCCGTGCGCCCCGATCTCATCGCCAATAATGCGCGTCTGTTGCAGTACGTGGAGAAGGGAGGCACCGTTATCGTGCAATACAATACGCCTGAGTTCGACCACAACTTTGGACCCTATCCTTATGTGATGAGCAATGACCCGGAAGAGGTGACAGACGAGAAGTCAGTCGTGAAGATCCTCGATCCGAAGAATCCTGTCTTCAACTGGCCAAATAAGATCACGGAGAAGGACTTCGACGGCTGGATCGAAGAGCGCGGATCGAAGTTTCTGCAGGCGTGGGATCCGAAGTACACCGCACTGCTGGAGACACATGATGCCGGCCAGCCGGAGCAGAAGGGCGGCCTGGTGTATGCGCGCTATGGCAAGGGCGTCTACATCTACAACGCATATGCTTTTTATCGTCAACTCCCGCTGGGAGTTCCAGGGGCCTTTCGTTTGTTTGCCAATATGCTGAGCCTGCCGAAGAATCCGGAGATCAAGTAGTCGGGATTATCTCCATGGCGAACGCAGGACAACAACTCGGGCATCTGGATCGCGGAATCGGTCTGTGGGGGGCGCTGTCGGCCAATGTGCTGAACATGGTCGGCGTAGGCCCCTTTCTGACAATTCCCCTGGCGCTGGCAGCGATGGGCGGCCCGCAGGCGATGCTAGGCTGGATCCTGGGAGCCCTGCTGGCGCTATGCGATGGCATGGTATGGGCCGAGCTAGGCTCCAGGATTCCCAGCTCCGGCGGTTCCTATCACTACCTGCTGACGGCCTTCGGTCCAAAGACGCTCGGACGCTTGATGGCCTTTCTCTTCCTTTGGCAATCGCTGCTGGTGGGGCCTATCTCCATCGCCTCCGGCGCAGTAGGCTTCGCGGACTACGCCAGCGTCTTTCATCCCATGTCGGCTACCCAGTTGAAGCTGATCGCGATGGTCTTGTGCCTGGTCAACATGGCCGTGCTCTATCGCTCGATCCGCTCCATCGGAGTTCTTTCGGTTGTTGTTACCGTGATTGTGCTGGCGACCTGTTGTTGGATCATCCTGAGCGGCATTACACACTTCCATCCAGCTACCGCCTTCGACTTTCCTCCCCACGCTTTCCATCTCTCCCATACATTCTGGCTAGGACTCGGCTCTGCGACTCTGATCGCAACCTACGATTACGGCGGCTATAACAATGTCTGCCTGTTGGGCGGAGAGGTCAGAAATCCAACCAAAAATATTCCGCGCGTTGTGCTGCTCTCGATTGTGCTGGTTGCGGTCATGTACCTGGCGATGAATATCTCGATCCTGGGTACGTTGCCCTGGCGTGAGGCGCAGCATTCGAAGGTGATCGTCTCCGACTTTATGTGGGCGGTGTATGGAGCATGGGCCGCCAAGGCCGTTTCCATCCTGATCCTGATCGCAAGCTGGGGATCGGCCTTTGCCATTCTGCTTGGGTATTCGCGCATTCCCTATGCGGCCGCGACCAATGGAGAGTTTCCCGCGGTCTTCGCCAGGGTGCACCCGAAGGATCACTTTCCAACCGTCTCGCTGATCTACATGGGCATTGCTTCCATGGCGATGTGTTTCTTCTCGCTGGCTGATCTGATTGCAGGGTTGATCGTGATTCAGACTATGCTGCAGTTTCTTGGACAGTGCATCGCGGTCATGCTGCTGCGGCGGCAGTCACCACCTGCACCCGGCAGATTCCGCATGCCGCTCTATCCGTTGCCCGCCTTGGTCGCATTGGCGGGATGGCTCTACATCGTTGGCACCAGCCAACTAAAACACGTCATCGTAGGCGCGAGCCTGATCGTCGCCGGTGTGGTGGTCTTCTTATTTCAGGCAAACCGGGCGCAGGAGTGGCCATTTCAGCAGGCATGAAATACGACGTCACAGTCATCGGTGAGATTTATCTGGACCACGTCTTCAGCGGGTTTGTGGACTGGCCCGTTCCTGGGTCTGAGGTCTTTACCGACGAGTACACCTGGGAACTTGGTGGCGGGGCCATCACGACGGCCTGTGCGCTCTCACTGCTGGGAGCAAAGGTGCGTCTCGCAGGCGTTGTAGGAGAAGGAGACTATAAGGCCATCGCTGATCGCCTGGAAGAGTTTGGCGTCTCGGCTGACAACCTGATCGTTGAAAAAGGACGCAGCGGTGTAACCGTCAGTATCTCCACCGCCCATGACCGCACATTCTTTACCTATCGCGGTGTGAATGACCGTCTCGCAACGTATCTGGAGCAGCATCCTGAGGTGGCGGAGGAAGCTGCGCACGCCAGGCACGTCCATCTCGCGCTTCCGTTAGAGGTGGGAGCAGGCGCCAGAATCGTGAAGGCGCTGAAAGGCCATGGAGCTACCGTCTCCATCGACGTCGGACATCATGTGGAGTGGTTGCGGAACCAGGAGAACTGGACGTTGATGCGCATGATTGACTACGTCATGCCTAACGAGAAAGAGTCAATGATGCTTGCCGGCAGTCCTGAGGCATATCTGCGGCTCTGTCGTCAGCACGGTGTAGAGCATGCACTGGTGAAGCTTGGGCCTGCGGGTGCGATGATGCTGTCGAACGGCAAGGAGTACTGGGCTGCCCCTCCTTTGGTGGATCTGGTCGACACAACCGGCGCCGGCGATGCCTTCGATGCCGGCTTTATCCACGCGCTGCTGGAAGGCCTCTCGCCACAGCAGTGCCTGCAGCACGGCTGCGTCTGCGGAGCTCTTTCGACTCGCGCCGCCGGCGCTCTGCGCGCGCTTCCTACCCGTAATGAGGTAGAGGCCGCCCTTGAGGAGTTCTATGCCACGTAAGATTGCGTTTCTCGGCGGTGGCGGTGTCCGTACGCCGCTGGTTGTCTTCGGTATCAATGAGTCAGCCCAAACGCTCGATGCCGAAGAGCTGATGTTGTACGACGTCGACCAGCACCGCGCAGAAATGATCGCTCGGCTGGGGCGAGAGGTCGTGCGGCGCGAGTCCGGCACGCTGAAGATCTCGGTCGCAAAGTCTCCTGAAGAAGCTGTCGATGGTGCAAGTTTCGTGCTGAACAGCGTTCGTGTTGGAGGCATTGGGACGCGTGCTCATGATGAGCGTGCGGCGATGCAGTGTGGCTATCCCGGCCAGGAGACAACCGGTCCCGGTGGTGTGGCCATGGGACAGCGCACGATTCCGGTTGCGATCGAACAAGCAAAGCTGGTGGAACGGCTTGCGCCCTCCGCATGGATCATCAACTTCACCAATCCAGCCGGACTTATTACCCAGGCGATTGCACATCACAGCGGAGCAAAGGTAATCGGCATCTGTGATACTCCGACGGAATTGCTGCACCGCATCCAGACAGCATTGCAGGCTCCGGCGAAGGATGTCGTTTGTGAATATGTCGGTCTGAACCATCTGGGATGGGTGCGCCGTGTCACGCTACGCGGCGAAGACGTGACCTCGCGCATCCTGCAGGACGATGCAATCCTCTCGCAGCTTTACTCCGCGCCGCTCTTCGATCATGAGCTGATCCGGGCAATCGGCCTGATTCCGACCGAATATCTTTTCTTCTATTACTCCCGTCGCCGTGCGCTTGAGAATCAGCGCAAACAGGGCGCAACGCGTGGAGAGCAGATTGCAGCGATGAACGAGTCTCTGATGCAGCGGTTGATCGAGCTGCTGACGGCCGGTGAGGATGCCGCTGCACTGCAAGCCTATGTGGACTACCTGAATCTGCGTTCCGGTTCTTATATGAAGCTGGAAGGGGAAGGGAAGTCGGCATTCGACGATGCTGCGCCGCAGGAGGATCCCTTCCGTGCAGCGAGCGGCTACCATCGCATCGCGTTGCAGGTGATGAATGCGCTGAGCAGTGAGAGACCAGAGAGCGTGATCGTCAATCTCCGCAACGGCAATACGATTCCGGAGATTGCGCCGGGAGACATCATCGAAGCCGCGACACAGATTAGCCGGACCCAGCTTGCTCCCATTTCGGTGGGCCCGCTGCCAGAGGCGGTACGGGGCCTGGTGTTGGCGGTAAAAGCGTATGAGCGCGCAGCGATTGCGGCGGCTGTCAGTGGCTCGGAGCGAGATCTTCGCAAGGCGATGCTGCTCTATCCAAGCATCGGCGAATGGGAGCCTTCAGAGGAACTATTAAAAACAATGAGGTGGAGTAGTAAGGCTTAGCAATAGAGCATTTCTCCTGTAGGTGTAGTGTAGGGATTCGTTATCTATGGGCGTTTTCCATAATGAAAACGCCGCTGCACTCCACTTCCGGGCTACCCAGCAACAGGAGAAATGCTCTAGCCCATGCGCTGGGTGCCCCATGTCCCGCGGGGACATGGGCCTTCGAGCAAAGCTCGAACGGTTTTTTGGTGGGGCCTGGAATCGCAATGATGGAACCAGCAATAAAGCAGGGGCCTTCGCTCCGTCACCCCAGCGAACAAGTTCGCCGGGGACCCGGTCGCTCAGGATGACAGCAAAAAAGCAATCGCGCGGTCTATTTTGTTCCAGACACAGCGACTCCAACCAGCGAGTCCGCACAGCCATAGTAAAGAAACCAGCTGTTCTTGAAGTACACCAGCCCTTCTGCGAAGGTCGTTCCAGTGACGTATTGCCCCGTCTTCTCAAACGGCAATTCCGGCTTGAGGAAAGGCTCCGTGGTTCTCTCCAGCAGTTTTGAGGGTTCCATCGCAGAGAACAACGCTTGTCCAACTGAGTACGCGCCAGGATCAAGGCCAGGCGCTCCATCACTGGCTCCATTCTTTCCGTTATAGAGAACCACGATCCCTCGTTCCGTCAGCACTGGCGGAGGACCAACTTCAGGAAATGCGCTGTCGAAGAGTTTGGCCCGCTGTTTAAGCACCGTCACCGGAGTGCCGTCGGCATTCTCCACTGGGGTCCAGTGGACCAGATCAGGAGAGGTCGCCAGGTGTACCTCCACCTCACCCCAGTACATCCAGTATTTGCCATGGATCTTTGTAGCGATCAGGCGACCGTTGCTAAGCCGCGTAACGATCCCGCCAGACTTATAGCTGTGATAGGCGCCTGAATCTTTCCCCGGGAACATGGGGCCATGCTTGGTCCAATGGACAAGATCTTTTGAGGTCGCAATGCCGATGCCGGTGCTCTTGCGGTTCCACTGGGTATAGGTCAGCACGTAGACGCCGTCCTCGCCTTCGACTAACCGCGGGTCCTCCGTGCCTCCAGGCCACTCGCGATCTTTCTGAGCATCGTCTGCCGGATAGAAAACCGGTCCAGGCTCGCGGGTGAAGTGAACACCATCGTCACTGGAGGCCAACCCCAGGCGCGAGGTATGCATGCCGATCTTCATCTCGCCGGAGTCATCCTCCGCGCGATACAGCACGTAGACCTTGCCGTTGCGCACTACTGCTGCAGGGTTGAAGGCGCTGGTCGACTCCCAGTGAACGGTCTGCCGGCTGAGAGGATCGGTGAAAGAAGATGCCGGTCTGGGAGAGAGGATCGGAGCGGAGACTGGCCGCGTGAATGGCCCGATGGTCCAGTTCTGAGCAGAGTTCTTTTGCGCAAAACTTATGGCTGGCAGCAGAGCTGCCAGCCATAAGAGGCGACGTATCGTCGATGTCGTATACCGCAAAGCCATAGGGATCAACCCTGGAGCGTGTTTCATAAATCCGATTCGCTGGAATCAGGCACGTATGAAACCCGGCAACGAGCCGGATTTCAGGAATCCCGCGTTCGAAAGGCGGCATATCATGAAACACGTTCTACAAA
This sequence comes from Terriglobus sp. 2YAB30_2, assembly GCF_052114765.1. Taxonomy (NCBI): domain Bacteria; kingdom Pseudomonadati; phylum Acidobacteriota; class Terriglobia; order Terriglobales; family Acidobacteriaceae; genus Terriglobus; species Terriglobus sp. 2YAB30_2. The sequence continues at coordinate 10,068 of NZ_JBFRFJ010000013.1, read as the reverse complement.
GCTGCGAGCGAAATTACCAGTCCAGTTTCTCCGGCAGGAACTCCGCAAACAGGTCGTCGTAGTAGGGCTTCAGTTCCTTCATGTTGGGCTTGGTGTGGCCCTTCGAATAGAGGTCATACGGATTGAACTTCCGCACCCACTCCAGCATGGCCTCATCCTTCTTGTTCATCAGATGCGTGTAGGCGCCATGGCGGTGCCATGCATAGAACGAGTGGAAGCGCAGCATGTACAGCGCCTCGTCCGGAAGATACGGCTTCATCACCTCGGCGATGTAGCCGTCATGGCCGAAGGACATGTGCACGTTCTCGAGGCCGCAGTTCGGTTCATAGATACCGTACTTGGTCTGATACTTGGCCACCAGGCGATCCGGGTTGGCGGCGAAGTACTCGGGGAAGACGATCTGATCGGACCACGCGCAGCCTACCGGGAAGGTGTCGCCCACAACACCCCATTGCGGCTCGCCGTAGAGGCAGAGGCACTTGCCCAGGTCATGGATGAAGCCCACCAGAACCATCCAGCGAGGCTGGCCGTCGCGGCGCATGGCTTCAGAGGTCTGCAACAGGTGCTCAATCTGGGTGAGGTCAGTATCCGGGTCGCTGTCATCGACCAGCGTATTCAGGAACTCAGCCGCTTCCCATACGGTCTTCTTACCACGCGTCAGACCGAAGTAGTCCTTCTCCTTGCCCAGGACATAATCAACAGTCTGATACTGATGGTTCAGGCGATAGAACTCGGCCACGCCGGGCTGCGCCTCGGCGTCGTACTGACGGAACTCGGTCTCAGACTTTCCTGCCTTGTAACGGCCTTCCAGGAAGTCTTCCCACTGATCGAGATCGTGGAGGGGGGTAGCATTGGCGGGTGTGGCGGACATTGGGGCGGCTCCTTGGTATACGGATCGTACGCGATAGCCGATCCTCGCCAGAGGCCACCTGCGTAATCGATTACGTAAAACTATAGACACGCTCTGTCGGCGTTGACAATAGAGATTCAAGGAAAATTTACAATCCGTTCCGGTATCGGTTACGCCGGTTTCCAACTGCTCGCGCGGATACGGAGATGCGGCTGGATCAGGGTGCTGCGTGCGGGGGATTCCGGATCGTCCAGCAGGCGAATCACCTCTTCTCCCGCCGTCCGGCCGATCTGGTCCGTCGACTGGTCGACAGAGGTGAGCGGCACCCGTAAGTACTGGGCATAGCGGAAGTTACCGCAGCCAACGATAGCGACGTCCTCCGGTACACGGAGACCTGCCTCCAGAACCGCCTCAATGGCGCCGATGGCGGTGAGGTCGTTGTAGCAGAAGACGGCGTCTGGCCGGGGATTGAGCTTCAGTAGCTCCTGCATGGCCTTCTGGCCGGCGGTGATACCCGTCTCTTCGAAGCGCTCGTGCATCAGAACGTACTCTGGTGGCACCGTGGTGCGGTGCCGCTGCAGGGTTTCTGAGTAACCGCGCATACGCTCATGGCCGGTACTCAAGTGCGAAGCGCCGATGTGCGCAATGCACTTCCGTCCGGTCTCCAGAAGATGTTCGGTAGCAATCTCGCCAATCTTGAAATCGTCTGACCCGACATAATGGGCATCCAGGAGAGGGAAATTGCGGTCTACCAGGAGGATGGGCGTCTGCTTTTCGCCGACCTTGAAGATGTTCTGCAACTTGCGTTGGCAGGAGGAGATCAGCAGCATATCGACCCCGCGGGTGAGCAGGGCACGGATCTCGCGCTGTTCGATCTCTGGATCGTCCTCAGAGGAGGCCAGCAAAAGTGCCCGGTCATGTTCGCGAAGCACCGCACCCAGGCTCTTGGCGACCTCGCCGAAGTAGGGATGCAGCAGGTCCGGCACCACGAGGCCAACGTTAGCCGTGCGTCCGCTAATGAGGGCCCGGGCGATGAGGTTGGGCTTGTACTGCAGCTCCTCCATCCGCTTCAACACGCGCTGGCGGGTCTTCTCACCGACGTCTTTACGGTTGCGGAGCACCTTGGAAACCGTAACGGTCGAAACACCAAGGTCGCGAGCAATGTCCTTCAGGCGGACAGCCATCCAATCTCCTTTTTATTCAGTGTAAGTGTAGAAGAAAGATCCGCTCTGCGGATATCAGTTGCGTGTCGACGCCGGACGAGTCCGCTTGCGGATGAGCTGCACGAAGGTTTTCACCGCCGGGTTCGTGTTGGATTTCTTCCAGACGAGGTACAGGTCGGCATGAACCGGGGGCATTTTGACGCGGCGAAGCGCCACGCTGTCGAAATGCAGCGCCTCAGCTGTCTCCGGTACCAGGGCTACCCCCAGCCCGGCACTGACCAGCGCCAGCATGGAATGGATCTGGCTGACGTGCTGCACGTAGGTCGGCTGCAGATTATGGCGGCGGAAGATACTGTCGATCAGAGCATAGAAGTAGAAGCCGTCTTTGGGAGAGAAGGTAATGATGGGCTCTGAGCGCAGATCGTCCAGGGTAACCGTAGTTTTACGAGCAAGTGAATGCTCCGACGGCACAGCGAGGAGCAACTGCTCGCGGGCGATACACAGCCCATCCAGATCGGGCTGCTTTGGCTGCTGGCGGCCTAGGCCGAGGTCAATCTGGTTGGCCTGCAGGGCTTCAACCTGCTGTACGGTGACCATCTCTTCCAGCACGATCTCCAGATCTTTGAGCTCGCGGCTGGAATAGGCCAGTAGACGAGGAAGATGGCGATAGCTGGAGCCGGCAGTGAAGCCCATGCGCAGACGTCCGGCCTGTCCCTGCGAGTGACGCCGGGCAACAGAGACTGCATTTTCGGCGAGCGAAAGAAGCTGCCGCGCCTCTGCACGAAACGCATGTCCAGCCGGGGTGAGTTGCACACTGCGGTTGTTACGCTTGAAGAGCGGAAACTGCAGTGTGTGTTCCAGCATCTGGATCTGGCGGCTGAGCGGCGACTGCGTCATATGCAGCCGTTTCGCCGCGCGGCCAAAGTGGAGCTCGTCGGCCAGGACCAGAAAATAATGCAGTTGTTTGAGCTCGAACATTAAGTCCTTTTCTGCATGATTTGATGCTCACTATGATTCCACAAAGCATCGTTCGGCGGACTATAGTTTTACCTGCCGCGCGGCGCCCGATCGCCGCGGGCTGGAGAAGAAGAGACAGAATGCCCCAGATGCTTCCCGCAGACCTGGCAAAGACGATCGGCAGCGGCCTGCTGTCGTTTCCGGTAACGCACTTCACCGCTAAAAACACCTTTGATGAGAGCGCCTATCGCACTCATATCGGCTGGCTGATCGAGCACAATCCCGCCGGCCTGTTCGCCGCTGGTGGCACGGGCGAGTTCTTCTCGCTTACCCTTTCGGAGTTCTCCCATGTCGTACGCGCCGCGGTAGAAGAGACTGCCGGGCGTGTTCCCGTACTCGCGGGTTGCGGATACGGCACGGCCATGGCCATCGAGTTCGCGAAAGCCGCCGAGGCCGCCGGAGCCGACGGCCTGCTGCTATTGCCTCCGTATCTAGTCGGCGCGGAGCAGGCCGGCCTGATCGCGCATGCTGAAGCCGTATGTGGCGCCACGAAGCTTGGCGTGATCCTCTACAACCGCGATAACTTCGTCATCAACGAAGACAGCCTCGAAGCTCTTTGTGCTCGTTGCCCGAACCTGATCGGTTTCAAGGATGGCTATGGCGATATCGAGCTGATGACCCGCATCTTTACCCGTATGGGAGAGCGGCTGACCTACGTGGGCGGCCTGCCGACGGCGGAAACCTTTGCGCTGCCGTACCTGGAGATGGGCGTCACCACGTACTCCTCGGCGATCTTCAACTTCCTGCCTAACTTCGCGAATGAGTTCTATGCCGCGGTCCGTCGTCGCGACCACGAAACCATCTACAAGGGCTTGAAAGAATTTGTGCTGCCCTACAGCACCATTCGCAATCGCCGCAAGGGTTATGCGGTTTCGATTGTGAAGGCCGGCCTGAAAGTTGTGGGTCGTCCCGCGGGTTCAGTGCGCACGCCGTTGCTGGATCTCACGCCGCAGGAGCTGGAAGAGCTGAAGGCATTGATCGGCAACCGTTCGTAGAAAGCAAAAGGTTGATGCAGGATGGCAGGGAAAGAACAGTCGCATATCCGCTTTCTCATCGTGTTGATGCTCTTCACCGCAAGCTGCTGCAGCTACGGTGACCGTGTTGTTCTCTCCATCGTGGGAGTCGACATCTCGCATCAGCTTGGTCTCAATCCACTGAAGCTCGGATATCTCTTCTCCGGCTTCAGCTGGGCCTATGTCGTTGCCCAGTTGCCGGCGGGCGGTTTGCTGGATCGTTATGGGTCCAAGCGCATCTACGGCCTGAGCATCGTCGCCTGGTCGATCCTGGCGCTGATCGCAGGCTTCATCGGCTTTCTTCCGGCCGCGATGGGATTTGGGCTTCTGTTCGCTGTACGGCTACTCTCTGGCCTGGCGCAGTCGCCCGTCTTTCCGGGTAACGGACGCATCGTGGCGGCATGGTTTCCAACGGCGGAACGCGGCCGTGCTTCCGCGATCTTCAATTCATCACAGTATTTCGCCCTGGTGATCTTTGGGCCGGTGATGGGATGGCTGGTGCAGCGCTACGGCTGGAAGGCCTGCTTCTGGCTCGGAGGCGTTGTCAGCCTGCTGCTCAGCGTCGTCTGGTTCCGTGTCATTCATAGCGTGAAGTCGCATCCTCATATCTCCGATGCAGAGATCAGCTACATCGAGGAGGGGGGCGGTCTCGCAAACATGGATCAGAACCTCAGGAAGGGTGCGAACCCGAACCAGTTGACCTGGTCGGCTGTGCGCATGCTTCTGAGCAACCGGATGCTGGTCGGCATCTATATCGGTCAGTACTGCATTACGACGCTGACCTGGTTCTTCCTGACCTGGTTCCCGGTGTATCTCAACCAGGCTCGGCACATCGCGATTGCGAAGGCCGGGTTGCTGGCTGCGGTGCCCGCGCTGTGCGGATCCATCGGCGGAGTCTTCGGTGGTATTGTCTCCGACCATCTGCTGAAGAGCGGTAACTCGCTAACGGTGGCGCGCAAGGTACCGATCGTCGCAGGTATGGCTCTCTCGATGACCATGATCGGTTGCAACTATGTTTCAGGCCAGGTGGCAGTCATCCTGCTGATGTCGCTGGCCTTCTTCGGCAAAGGCTTCGGCGCTCTCGGCTGGACGGTGATCTCGGATGTTTCACCGCGGAACTTGATCGGTATCAACGGCGGTCTCTTCAATCTGATTGGGAACATCGCCGGCATTACCACGCCGATCATTATCGGCTGGATCGTGCAGCGGACAGGATCATTCAATCTGGCTCTGGTCTTTGTCGGTGTTACGGCATTGGCCGCTATCGTTGCCTACCTTCCGTTGGTGGGCAGAATTCATCGTGTGGAGTTTGGTAGTAAGGAGCAGGCAAAGGAGCAGGCAGCATAATGTCGAGTCCGAAGATTGCATCCATGCGCGCTATCCCGGTCGCAGGACAGGACAGCATGCTGTTGAACCTGAGCGGAGCGCACGCGCCGTACTTTACCCGGAACCTGTTGATCCTTACAGACAGCGACGGCAAGACCGGAGTGGGTGAAGTCCCGGGTGGGGAGAAGATCAGGTCTGTTCTGGAGCAGGCCGCGCCGCTGGTGATCGGACGCTCCATCGCCCACTACCAGAGCGTACTGCAGCAGGTGCAGTCGGCGTTTGCCGAACTGGATAAAGGAGGCCGCGGCCTGCAGACCTTCGACCTCCGCACCACCGTACACGCGGTGACCGCGATTGAAGCCGCCATGCTCGACCTGCTGGGTCAGTTTGTCGGCTTGCCGGTAGCGGCGCTGCTCGGCGAAGGGCAACAGCGTGAGAAAGTCGAGGCCCTGGGCTACCTGTTCTTTATCGGTGACCGCAAGCGCAGCGATGCCGGGTACCGCAGCGAAGAGAACGCGGACGATGCATGGTTCCGTCTGCGCAACGAAGAAGCACTGACGCCGGAGTCGATCGTGCGGTTGGCCGAGGCGGCTCATGCACGTTATGGGTTCAATGACTTCAAGCTGAAGGGTGGCGTGCTTGCGGGTGCGGCGGAGATGGAAGCCATTGAAGCCTTGGCCGCGCGTTTCCCAAAGGCTCGCATCACGCTCGACCCAAATGGCGCATGGTCACTGGACGAAGCGGTGCGGCTCTGCACCGGCAAGCACGGCGTGTTGGCGTATGCGGAAGATCCCTGTGGCGCGGAGAAGGGCTTCTCCGGCCGCGAGATCATGGCGGAGTTTCGTACCGCCACCGGCTTGCCCACAGCCACCAATATGATCGCCACGGATTGGCGCCAGCTTCGGCATGCGGCGCAGCTCAAGTCCGTGGATATCCCGCTGGCCGACCCGCACTTCTGGACAATGCAGGGATCGGTGCGGGTGGCGCAGTTCTGCCGCGACTGGGACCTGACCTGGGGTTCGCACTCGAACAACCACTTTGATGTCTCGCTGGCGATGTTCACCCATGTAGCTGCGGCAGCTCCTGGACGCGTGACCGCAATCGACACGCATTGGATCTGGCAAGATGGCCAGCGGCTGACGCAGGATCCCTTCCGGATTGTGAATGGAGAAATAAAAGTGCCATCGACACCAGGCCTGGGCGTCGTGCTGGACTGGGGGCAGGTGGAAGCCGCGCACGAGGTTTATAAGAGCCTGGGACTGGGTGGACGCGACGACGCCCTGGGGATGCAATGCCTGATGCCGGGCTGGACCTTCGACCCGAAACTCCCCTGCATGCTGCCTCGCGTGGCACCATAAAGGAGACGGGAGAACTGAATGCAGATTACAGGCGAGATTCTGATCGGCGGAAAAGCGGTTGCAGGCAAGGGTGAGTCTTTCACGGGCTGGAACCCATCAACGGGCCAGGCTCTGGAGCCGACTTTTTACGGAGCGACTACGGAACAGGTGGACCAGGCCTGCGCATTAGCGGCAGAAGCCTTCGATGCATTCCGCGGCACCACGCTGGAAGAGCGCGCGAAGTTTCTCGAGGCCGTAGCGCAGGCGATTCTCGATCTGGGCGATGAACTGATCGAGCGCACCATGGCTGAGAGCGGCCTGCCGCGTCCCCGGATTGAAGGCGAACGCGGCCGGACGGTCGGGCAGTTGCGTCTGTTCGCGCAGGTGGTGCGGCAGGGGCTATGGCTTTCTCCGGTTCTGGATTCAGCGCTGCCGGACCGTACGCCGCTTCCGCGGCCCGACCTGCGGCTGCGCAAGATTCCGATCGGCCCGGTCGTGGTCTTTGGCGCGAGCAACTTCCCGCTGGCATTTTCGGTAGCCGGTGGCGATACAGCATCGGCCTTTGCGGCCGGTTGCCCGGTGGTTGCCAAGGCGCATCCATCGCACCCTGGCACGTCGGAGCTGGTAGGCCGGGCGATTCAAAAGGCAGTTGCCGCCAGCAATCTGCCTGCCGGTGTCTTCGCGATGGTTGGAGGACGCGACAACGGCGTCGGCGGAGCCCTTGCATCGCATCCTGCAATCGCTGCCATTGCCTTTACGGGTAGCCGCGCTGGCGGCCTGGCGCTGGCCGGAATCGCCGCGAAGCGGCCGGTGCCAGTGCCGGTGTATGCCGAGATGAGCAGTGTTAACCCGATGTTTCTGCTGCCGGGCGCGCTCCAGGGTGATGTAGCTGCTCTCGCTCAGGGCTTTGCCGACTCCGCCACCCTGGGTACGGGACAGTTCTGTACCCAGCCTGGCCTGGTTCTGGGCTTGACCGGCCCGGAGTTCGACAGCTTTGCTCAGGTTGCCGCCGAGAAGATGTGCGCCAAAACGGCGACGACGATGTTGAACAAGGGAATCCACGATGCCTATGAAAAAGGCGTGAAAACTGTCGAAGCACATGCCTCTGTACAGACAGTAGCTCGCGGCCAGGCAGGCAGCTCGGCCTGGGGCGGTGTGCCTGCGCTCTTCCAGACCAAGGCAAGTGAGATTCTGAAGGACCGCCATCTCTCGGAAGAGGTCTTCGGTCCGTCGTCCATTCTGATCGCGTGCGAGAACAAGGAAGAAATGCTGGCGATTGCCGCATCGCTCGAAGGCCAGCTCACGGCGACACTGCATATGACCGCAGCGGATACCGAGCTGGCGCGGGAGCTTGTTCCCGTTCTTGAGAAGAAGGCCGGCCGCATCCTGGTGAACGGATTCCCGACCGGTGTTGAGGTCTCCTACGCCATGGTGCATGGTGGACCCTTCCCGGCGACCAGCAACGATCACTATACGTCGGTAGGCGCCACGGCGATCGATCGTTTCCTTCGCCCTGTCTGCTACCAGAACTTTCCGGCGGCGCTTCTGCCGGCGGAGCTGGACGATGCCAACTCGCTCGGCCTGTGGCGGCTGCGCGATGGCAAGGTGGAACAGAAATGAGAGCGGAAAACGAACCACGGTATATCCAGCTTCATCCTCAGGACAACGTCGCCATCATCGTGAATCCTGGGGGGCTGCCTGCTGGAACGCAGTTTCCCTCGGGGCTTGTCCTGCAGGAAGCCGTTCCCGAGGCGCATAAGGTTGCCCTCGTGGCGCTTCAGCCTGGCGATGCTGTGATTCGCTACGGTTCGGTGATCGGTTATGCTGCGCGTGCGATTCTGCAGGGTGGATGGGTGGCCGAGGATGCATTGACCTCGCCACCTCCTCCGGCACTCGATGCCTTGCCGTTAGCGACCGAGACGCCCGCGGCACTCGCGCCGCTTGAGGGCTACACCTTCCAGGGCTACCGGAATCCCGACGGTACAGTGGGTACGCGCAACATCCTGGGCATCAGCACGACGGTGCAGTGCGTCGCAGGCACGGTAGATTATGCAGTTCGCCGCATCAAGCAGGAGCTTCTGCCGAAGTATCCGAACGTCGACGATGTCATTGCAATCACGCACAACTACGGCTGCGGTGTGGCTATCAACGCGCCCGGCGCCGAAATTCCTATCCGCACGTTGCGGAACCTGAGCCTGAACCCCAATCTCGGCGGAGCGCCGATGGTGGTCAGTCTCGGCTGCGAGAAGATGCAGCCCTCGCAGATGCTGCCTGTCAGCACGCTGCCCGTCCTGAGCGAAGAACCCTACGTGGTTCGTCTGCAGGACGAAGAGCATTACGGCTTTGAAGAGATGGTCTCGGCCCTGATGGAGATGGCCGAAAAGCGTCTGGAGCGTCTGAATCAGCGTAAGCGCGTTACCTGTCCGGCCTCTGATCTTGTTGTCGGTCTTCAGTGTGGCGGAAGCGATGCCTTCTCCGGCGTTACTGCGAATCCTGCCGTGGGCTTCGCCGCGGACCTTCTGGTCCGTGCCGGTGCGACGGTGATGTTCTCTGAAGTGACTGAGGTGCGCGATGCCGTCCATCTGCTGACGGCGCGTGCCGTCAACGAGCAGGTGGCTCGGGATCTGGTGCGCGAGATGGCCTGGTACGACGAGTATCTGGCACACGCTAACGTCGACCGCAGCGCAAACCCTTCGCCCGGCAACAAGAAGGGCGGTCTGGCTAACATCGTAGAGAAGGCTCTGGGTTCTGTCGCGAAGGCTGGTACAAGTCCGCTTACCGCTGTTACAGGTCCTGGAGAGCGTGTCACGGCGAAAGGGCTTGTCTTCGCCGCCACACCCGCGAGCGATTTCATCTGTGGCACATTGCAGCTTGCCGCCGCGATGAACATGCATGTCTTTACCACCGGCCGCGGAACACCGTATGGTCTGGCGATGGCGCCCGTCATCAAGGTAGCCACACGCAGCTCGCTCGCAAAGCGGTGGTTCGACCTCATCGATGTGGACGCCGGAAAGATCGCTACCGGTGAAGCAACCATTGAGGATATCGGTTGGGAGATCTTTCGTCTTATCCTTAAGGTCGCGAGCGGTGAGCAGCAGACATGGGCAGACCGTTGGGGTCTGCACAACGAATACGCCCTCTTCAATCCGGGGCCCGTCACCTAAGCAGCGCCGCCACGCAGATCGCGAGGAACGATGCAGCAGCACACGACTGAGCTTCCGACGACGAACCGTCACCTTATCCGTTGGGTAGAGAAGATGGCGGATCTATGCCAGCCGTCGGCGATTCACTGGGTAGACGGCTCGCAGGAAGAGTACGACCGGTTATGCGATCAACTGGTTTCGGCCGGAACCTTTCAGCGT
>NZ_JBFRFJ010000012.1:0-172171 GCF_052114765.1 Terriglobus sp. 2YAB30_2 | reverse complement strand
AGAAACCGCATCGAACGATGCTTCAACAGACTCAAACAGTTCAGAAGGTTCGCCACAAGATACTGCAAATACGCTGCTTGCTTCGCTGCTACCGTCGCCCTCGCATGCTCGTGGTTACACCTCCAGCAATTTGTCGATACACCCTAGTTGCTAGTTGGCCTATCGACAAGCGCGGGAGCCACAACGCTGGGTGCCCCATTCACGCAAAAGCGTGAGTGGGATATTCGAGCGAAGCTCGAACCGTCTTTTTGTTTGTCATTTCGTAGCGACCAGAGGAAGCGGAGAAATCCGCTTCTCTACCCCATACTTTTCTGTCCGTAACCAAAGTGAGAGAAGCGATCTCGCTTCGCGAGATATCCCCCCCCATTGCTACGCAATGGATGGGGCACCCGTCCGAGGTTCGCCTTCGATGCCCCTGGCGCTATTCAACTATTGAACTATTCAACCTGTTCCCAAACAGCGCCCTAGGCCCCGCCATTAAAAACCGGTAAATAATGAGGGGGATGTGCTGCAGGTCAGCTCCGAGCGAGTCGGCCTGGCCATCCGTGAGGATCGCTCCCTGTTCCATCGCGAACCAGTTGAAGCCGGTCGACAGCGCGGCCAGCAGAAAACTGGCAACCAGGCTGCCGCGAATCTTCTGGGGTGAGACCCAGGTGTGCACCACATACTGCACGCCGACGAGCGCTGCGGGAATCGCCACCAGCATGATCAACGCCGTGGCCCAGAGTGGGCGGGCATCGCGCAGACGTTGAATGATGGAGCCAAGAAAACCGCCCAATCCAGCGGCAAATACAGCTTCGGTCAGCATGGCGCCGAGCGCCTGGCCGGCGGCGGCGTGATGGTCAGAGATAAAGAAGATGGGCGCGCGTAGCGCTGCACTGAAGAGAGCTGCCTTCCAGTTCCACTCCCTGAGGAGGTGCTGGCCGGGGTTGCGGAGAATATCCACCAGGGCGCCGTGAAGCGTGGTGGAGGGTGGCGCTGAAGATTCCGTGATCATGCAGGCTACACACAGCATAGACGGAGGACTGTTACGCTAGCTTGCATGAGGCAGCGCGTCGCCTATTTTCCGGACTCTTTTCATGAAGTCAATGGCGTCGCCCATACCAGCCGCAACTTCCAGGCCTTTGCCGAACGTCACCAACTTCCCTTTCTGTGTGTCCGCGCCGGATCGCGGGAGATTGCTTTTGAAGAGCACGGCAGCGTGCAGACGCTGGAGCTGCGGCGCAGCTTCGCTTCCGTTCCCATGGAACGCGACCTGGCCTTCGATACCCTCTTCCTGCGCCATATGCGCACGGTGCGGCTACGGCTGGAGACCTTCCGCCCCGACATCATCCACATCACCGGTCCCAGCGAACAGGGCATCCTCGGCGCCATCTTCGCCTGGCGAATGGGCATTCCGCTGGCGGCAAGCTGGCACACCAACGTGCACGAATATGCTGCCCGCCGTGCTGAATGGCTGACGCGTTTCTTCTCTCCCCGCGCCAAAGAAGCGACCGAACGTACGGTACAAGACGCGGCATTGAACGCCACGGCCCGGTTCTATCGCCTGGCCAAGGTCCTCTTCGCGCCCAACGATGAGCTGTGCACGCTGCTCACCAACGCCACCGGCAAGCCCTGTCACCTGATGCAACGGGGGGTGGAGACCGCTACCTTCTCTCCCGCATATCGCACCCGTCCGCTCGACGACAAAGAGTTTGTTCTCGGCTTCGTCGGCCGGCTCTCCGTGGAGAAGAACGTTGCACTGCTGCCCGTCATTCAGCGCGCCCTCGAATCACGGGGCATCACCAACTTCCGGTTCCTGGTCATCGGTCATGGCTCAGAAGACGCTCTGCTCAAAGCCGCCCTGCCCCGGGCCGAGTTTCCCGGCGTCCTGAAGGGCGCAGCCCTTGCCACCGCCTACGCCGACATGGATGTGATGGTCTTCCCGTCGCATACCGACACCTTCGGCAACGTCGTGCTGGAAGCACTCGCCAGCGGAGTACCCGCTGTCGTCACACCGGACGGCGGCCCCAAGTACATCGTGCGTAACGACGAGACCGGCTACATCGCCACCGATGAAGGTTTCCCTGACGCCATCGAACGCCTTCTACGCGAGCCCACCACCCTGGCCCGTATGCGCCTTGCGGCACGCGAGTATGCCTTGCATTGCAGCTGGGATGCGGTGTTTGAGCGAGTGTACGACGCTTATGGCAAGTTGAATGGTGGAATAGTTGAATAGTCGAATGGTAGTTCTGGGTGAGCTATAAGACTTCGCCTCACCGCAGCATCACCATTCAACTATTCAACCAATCAACCATTCAACTAATAATGAATTTCCCCGATATACACGCCGTACGGCTCCAGCTTGACGGCATCGAGGTTCATTGGTCCCATGCCGTAGTCGCTGCGCATCAGGCTGCGCAGGAACTGGCCGCGGAGACCGAGCTTCGCGATCTCGCTCTTCAGATGCAGCGTGACCGGTTTATCAGAGAAGTTGCAGGCCACTACGACTGCCGGTGAGGTGGCAGTTACTCCCTGATGTTTGCGAACCCAGACGAGCGCGTTGTCTGCATCGTGGTTCAAGAAGATCTGCTGGCCTTCGCGCATGGCGCGCCGGCTGCGTCGTAGCGCAATCAACTGCTCGTACCACTTCAGCAGCGATCGGTCGTCTTTCTGCTCGGCCTCGACGTTCACCGTCATCGACGACGTCGGAATCGGCAGCCAGGTCTTTGCCGCTTTGCTGAAGCCGGCTTCCGCTCCGCCATCCCACTGCATTGGAGTCCGCTCGCCGTCGCGGCCCTTCTCTTTTGGCCAACCAAGAACGCCGATCGGATCTTTTACATCCTCTTTACGTTCCGGTGTTGCTGTGACCATGCCGAGCTCCTGCCCGTAATACAGCAGCGATGCGGAGCGCGAGGTCAGCAGAATCGTCGCCAGCACACGTGCAATCTCTTTGTTGTGTTGGCCATCTCCATAGCGATCCCAACTACGCGGATTGTCGTGATTGTCGAAGACCAGCAAAGGCGCGTTGCCGTGGAGCTGTGTCTGCGCCGCCTCCAGCTTCTCGCGGAAGGCAGTGACATCCAGCTTGTTGGTGAAGCCCACGCCTGTATCCATGGGCAGTTGCAGCTCGTCGTTCTTTGCGCCATACCAACCGGCGAGTTCTGCGGCACTCTTCGTGTAGATCTCACCGACCAGAAGACGCTGCCCCGGTGCATTGTTGATCACAGAGCGCAACTCCCGCAGCATGCCGTGTATCTCCGGCAACCCCATCTGCGGCGAGTGGTCGACGTTGGGGTCTCCGAAGGCATTCGTTCCCGGAGACTCCTTCGCATCAGCCAGCGATGGGTCTTCGAGCAAGGTATCGATGGCATCGAGCCGGAAGCCGGCGACGCCACGATTGAGCCAGAAACGCGCCACATCGAACATCGCCTGCCTCACTGCCGCGTTACGCCAGTTCAGGTCAGGCTGTTGCGGATAGAAGCAGTGGTAGTAAAACTGTCCGGTCTTCTCGTCGTATTGCCAGGCCGAGTGACCGAAGAGGCTCTGCCAGTTGTTCGGCGGTGCGGGCTTGCCGTCGGCACCCGCTCCTTTGCCATCGCGCCACACGTACCAGTCACGCTTTGGGTTGTCCTTGCTCGATGCCGATTCCACAAACCACGCGTGCTTATCGGAGGTGTGGTTGAGCACCAGATCCATCAGGACACGGATATTGCGGCGGCTTGCCTCCTGCACCAGGTTGTCGAAGTCCTCCATGGTGCCGTACTGCGGATCGATGGCCGTATAGTCCGAGATGTCGTAGCCGAAATCGACCTGCGGGGAGGGATAGATAGGAGTGAGCCAGATGGCGTCTACTCCAAGTGATTGCAAGTAATCCAGCCGCTGCGTAATCCCCTTCAGATCACCAATGCCGTCGCCGTTGGAATCCTGGAAGCTGCGGGGATAGATCTCATAGATGACAGCATGCTGCCACCATGGATCGGAAGACATGCCCGAGCCCGCCCAGCCAGGACGGGACAACATCTGCGCACCTGCGCTCAGGGAAGACGCCAGCGCAGCGACTGCCAACATGCGGCGAAGGAAGACCATAGAGCAGTTCTCCTAAAGGTGTAGAGCGAAGTGTCTTGCAGTCTGCGCCGTTTTCCTCCGAAGAAAACGGCATCCACAGATTTCTCCAACACCACAGTATTAGGAGAATTGCTCTAGCTATTCAACCTTACTTTTGTTGGACGCAATCTGCACGCGTCGCGTGGTTATGGGAAATCAATTCGATACCTTAGCCTGCCCGGCTGCCATCCGCTGCTGAAGGGTTGCAAGCTGGAGGTGAATGCGGTCCATATCCTTTTGCGTCACATGGTTCTCGCCGGCAGGAGCGTCGGCATAAAAGTGCACCAGGTGTTCCAGAACGGTTGGGGGCACGGGCTCGGCGTTCGGTTTCAGATATTCGTGCAACAGCCGCTCATGGGTCTGATCGGACAGGCGATATTGCCCGAGCCGCATTAGATCGCCAGTGTCGAGATTCGCACCGCCCAACGCCAGTGCAACAGTGGAGATCTCTGCCTTATCGGCTTGGCCATTGCCGGATGCAAGCTGCTTCAGATACTCGCCATAGCGGTCGACGGTCTGATTCACGCTTTTGATGTAGCCATCCTGCTGTGTCGCGTTGGGAATCGTCGGCTTTAGCACCTTCAGGGGACCGATCTTCGGCAGCAGCTTCACCAGAAAAGCCAGAAAGCGGGTTCCGAAGCTCGGCTTCGAGTAATCGCGCCCCCACGACTTTTCGAACTCCGTGCGCCGAAGCCGATAGATGAACTTGCGTTTGTTGAAGCCCGGATTCTCCTTCTCAATCTGCTTCGCATAGGCGGTCGCGGCGACGACCGTCATCTTTGGGATGAGCTCTGAGACCGCGTTGCGATAGGTGGTAATGGCATGGTCTTCATCGTGCAACAGGTCCTTGAGCTTCATTCCATAGGTCTCTTCAAAAGCACGGTCGAGCAACGGCTTCGCAACCTGAAAGCCGATGAAGTCACGGTAGTTGTCCTGGGAGTAGCGGCCATGCGCAACCTCTACAACGTCGAAACCAAACTCCGTACGGACATGCGCGACCTTGGCCTGTTCGTAGGTCACCACATCTCCATACTTCTTTTTCAGCTTTGGATTTTCTTCCGCGGTCAGCCGGTTGATATAAGGATGGCCCACCGCATCGGCCGTATAGTGCGCCAGCGCTCCCAGTGCAAACGCCAGCTCATCCGCATTGGAAGCATCGTGTAACAAAGCCTCAACGAAGGCGCCTGTCCTGACGTAATGGAGCATGTCCGAATAGAACTTGTTCCCAAATGGGTAGTAGCCCAGATCCTGGATTAAACAGCCTCCGTAGGCATAGGAGTGTGCTTCCCGCAGTTGATCGGCTGTCAGCCCGGGGTAGCGGGCCTGCAGCAGGGGGACCAGATAGGGTGTCCATGCCATGTCGACGACTTCCTCATGCGACAACACACTGTAAGCATTTGCCGCAGTTGCGCCTAGAAATGGAAGCAACAACGACAAACACACAACGCGGATAAACCCCTGGAAGGATCGAAGAGCCATGACGTTTTTCATGACATAAGATGCAGATTCCGGAAAAGGCGCATCGCAGGCAACACCAGCCTGAGGAGCATGTGTCTTATGAGATCGGAGGTGAACTATGTCTTCCACGATTCTCCCGGCCCTTTTCCTCGTTTCCGCGGTGGCTGTCGCACAACAGACCGCACCAAATAGCGTAGGAAGCCAGGGCACCAGCACCCAGGTTCAACAGGGCACACAAACCCAGGTGCAGGGTGCACAGAGGAGCAACAATACTACGGCCCAGGCAGTACAGGCCACTAACCTTGATGCGGAACTGAAATCGAGCCTCGATTCCAAGAAAGCGAAGCAGGGCGATCAGGTGACAGCCGTCACCAAGTCGGCGGCGGTCTTGAACAACGGCACCACCCTCCCCAAGGGTACGACCTTGATCGGCCACGTCACCGATGCTGCCGCCTACACCAAACAGGCGGGTACGGGTTCTGTGACATTGCTCTTCGATCAGGCCAAAACCAAAGAAGGCAATACCATCCCCATCTACGCCGTCGTACGCGATCTGAAGCCATCCCTGATGTCTCAGTACCAGATGAGCCAGACCGGCGGCAATGCTGATCCCGGCATGGCAGCGCCTGCACCGGCTCCTGACCCCTCGGGTGGCGGTGGAGCTGCTCCCTCGGCCGGCGGTGTGGTCGGCAATACCGTGGGCGGAGTGCGTGGGGCAACAACGAACACCGTGAACCGTGCCGGCCAGACGGTAGGCGGTGCGACGAATACAGTCGGCGGCGCGGCTAATGGAGCCGGAGAGGCTGTAGGCTCAACGGCCGGCCAGGTCTCCGGCGCTGGAACCGTTGGAGCAAACGGAGCCGTTCAGACAGCGATTCCGGGCGTGATGCTCTCCGGCGCTGCCGATGCCTCCAATTCCGGCACTGTGGCCGCTAGCGGACAGAACGTGCACGTCGACAGCGGCTCGCAGATGACACTTGCCGTCGCCGCACGGCAGTAAATCCCACGGAAACTGCGGTGGGGAGTGAACCGGCCGCGGCATTTGCAGTTTGACTGCGATGCCGCGGCCTCTATACTCAAACCACAGTTTCCAGATGGGTACACTTCAGACCAGCCAGTTCAAGATGACGGCGCTCCAGAACTACCTTCTGGACAACGCCTACGACGAGATGTTCGCCTCGCCCGAGGCGCTGCATCCTCATTACCAGTTATTGCTGAATCACTTTACGTCTCTCCCACACGCCGAGCTGCAGCGCCGCAAACAGGCTGCCGATCTTTCCTTTCTGAACCAGGGCATCACCTTCACGGTCTACGGCCGAGAGGAAGGCACCGAGCGCATCTTCCCGTATGACCTTCTGCCTCGGGTCATTACGGCGCAGGAGTGGGCAACGGTGGAACGCGGCCTGACGCAGCGGATTACCGCGCTGAATCTCTTTCTGCGCGATATTTACCACGAGGGACGCATCCTGGCCGATGGCATTGTGCCGCGCGAGGTCGTCTACTCCTGCAAGCAGTTCCGCCGCCAGATGGTGGGTCTGCAGGTGCCGCGCAATATCTATATCGCGGTCACCGGCACCGACCTCATCCGCCTGGAGAACGGGGAGTTCGTCGTTCTGGAAGACAATCTGCGCGTCCCCTCGGGCGTGAGCTATATGCTCACCAACCGGCGCGTGATGAAGCGTATCTTCCCGCAGCTCTTCCGCAGCTATAACGTACGCCCGATCGAGCAGTACACGCAGTTGCTGCTGGGCACACTGCGTTCACTGGCGCCTGAAGGCCGTCCTGAGCCAAATATCGTGCTGCTGACGCCAGGCGTCTTCAACTCCGCCTACTACGAGCACGCCTACCTCGCGCGCCAGATGGGCATTGAACTGGTGGAAGGCCGCGACCTGGTCACCCACGACAACGTCGTCTATATGCGGACAACCTCTGGTCTGCGCCGTGTCGATGTGATCTACCGCCGCGTGGACGATGACTTCATCGATCCGCTGGCCTTTCGGGGTGATTCCATCCTCGGTGTCGCCGGTCTGTTCAATGCCTATCGCGCCGGCAACGTAACCCTCGCAAATGCCTTCGGCACCGGCGTGGCTGACGACAAAGCGCTCTATGCCTACGTTCCCGACATCATCAAGTACTACCTGAGCGAAGAGCCGGTGCTGAAGAATGTGGAGACCTTTCTCTGCGCCCGCGAGAAGGAGCGCAAACATGTGCTCGCCAACCTGGACAAGTTTGTCGTCAAGGCCGTTGGCGAAAGCGGAGGCTACGGCATGCTGGTGGGGCCGCAATCCACCGCGGCGCAGCGCGAGGAGTTCGCGCGGCGCATCGAGGCCGACCCCCGGAATTACATCGGCCAACCGACGATCAGCTTCTCCCGCGCTCCATGTATGTTCGACGATCAGCTCGAGCCGCGCCACGTGGATCTGCGCCCGTATGTGCTCTACGGCGATAAGGTCAGCATCGTCCCCGGCGGCCTGACACGCGTGGCGTTGCGTAAAGGATCGCTTGTCGTCAACTCGTCGCAGGGCGGCGGCAGCAAAGACACCTGGGTGTTGAGCTAAGGAGAGATCATGCTATCCCGCGTTGCAGACAGTCTCTACTGGATGAGCCGTTACCTCGAGCGCGCTGAGCACACCACACGTCTGCTCGATGTGAATCTCAATCTCATGCTCGATGAGTCTTCTTCAGGCGCCGATCATCGCTGGCAGCGCATGGTGGCGGCTCTCGGCCGCCCGGCGGGAGAGGCATGGGACGACGACGATCCGTACAAGCTTTCGCACGCCCTTACCTTCGATATAACCAACCGCATCTCAGTGCTCTCCTGCATCATCGCGGCGCGAGAGAATGCGCGCCACGTCCGCGAGCAAATCTCCACCGAGATGTGGCATCGGCTCAACTCTCTCTATCTCGCCGTCACCCGGCCTGAGATGCACAGCGATATGCATGCCGAAGCCCTGCTGAACGGAGCCCAGGAACCGGGCGAGTTTCTGCAGTCCGTAATGGAAGCCGTCCATCAGTTCCAGGGCGTGACCGACTCCACTATGTCACATGGCGAGGGATGGCATTTCATCCAGGTAGGCCGCTACATCGAACGCGCCTCCGCCACCGCCATGCTGTTGGAGGCATATCACCACGATCTGTGGAAGCATCCGGAACGCATTCCCGAAGGCAACGAATACCTCGAGTACATGGGGCTGCTGCGTAGCGCCACGGCCTTTGAGGCGTATTGCAAGGTCTACACCGCCGACCTCACACCCGAGCGCATCCTTGAGTTTCTGCTGCTCGATGAGAACTTTCCACATTCGCTCCGCTTCTCGATCGAAAGCCTGGTCAGCGCACTGGATGCGATTCAGCGAGAGAGCGGCAAGTCACGCACTGAAAACCTCACACGGCTTGCGGGCCGCCTGCAGGCAAGCCTGCGCTACTCCAGCGTCGAGGAGATTCTGCGAGGAGATGTCGTAGGTTACCTGCAGGACATTCTGCGGGAATGCCGCGACATCCATTCCGCAATCTACGAGCTGTACATCGATTACTCGATTCAAACCGCACTGGCGGGCTAAGGGAAAAAGAAGGAAACGCGATGTACTATTCAGTCCGCCATCTGACGAAGTTCCTCTACAGCGACCCGGTAAGCGAGTCCATCATGGAGACGCGGATGCATCCGCGCTCGGACTCCAACCAGCGCTGCCTCAACTTTCAGCTCTCAGTCACACCGCGCTGCCGCGTCTTCAGCTACCGCGATCATCTGGCCAACAACGTCCATCACTTCGATATTCCCGGGCAACACACGCAGCTTGTGATTGTCGCTGAGTCTCTGGTGGAGATCGCCCCGATACCGCAAGTGCCTGCATTTCTCGCGCCGGATGCATGGAAGGAGCTCGATTATCTGATCGAGCAGGGCGACTACTGGGAGATGCTCTTCCCCAGCGAATTTGCGATACCGACGCCGGCGCTGGACGAGCTTGCGGAAAACCTGGAAGTGACGCGCCGCGACGATCCGCTGCTGGTACTGCATGAGCTGAATGAGCGGCTCTATAAGTACTTCGACTACAAGCCCAAGTCCACCAAGGTGGATTCGCCGATCGACGTCGCCATCAACCATCGCATGGGTGTATGCCAGGACTTCGCGCACATCATGATCGCGCTGGTACGTTCGAAGCTGCGAATTCCCTGCCGCTACGTCTCCGGCTATCTCTTTCACGGCAACGAAGATCATGACCGCTCGGTCGCGTCGGCCACGCACGCGTGGATCGAAGCCCTGGTGCCGCAGCTCGGATGGGTGGGTTTCGATCCCACCAACTGGCTCATCGCCGGTGACCGTCATATCCGCACAGCTATCGGTCGTGACTATGCTGATGTGCCGCCGACGCATGGAATCTTCCGGGGCCTTGCCAACTCAGAGCTGACCGTCGCTGTCCGCGTGACGCAGAGCGAAGGTACACCCCTGCTCGATCAGGAGCTGCCGGTGCCGGAAGATTGGTCGATCCTGGTGGAGAGGGCGCAACAGCCGCCATCACCGCCGTTGGTGAACCTCACACAGCTTCAACAGGCACAGCAGCAACAACAGTAAATACGGAGCCCATCATGCACTTCGTAAAGGCCGCACTCCTCTGCACGCTGCTGAGCGTGCCCGTTGTCGCCGCGACACCGACCCCGGCGGCTATGGACCGCGATCTGCTCGAAGTCTCCGTGACGAAGCTGCATACGCTCTACCGCACACATACTTATACCGTCCGGCAGGTCACGGAGTGGTACCTCGCGCGTATTGAGAAGTACAACCCAACATATAAGCCGATCCTCGAGCTTGACCGCGAAGGAGCTTTGAAGCGCGCCGACCAGGAAGATGCCGAGGCCAGGCCTCCGGCCGCGCTGGCCGCAAAGCTGAAGGCGCAGCCGCTCTGGGGTGTTCCCATTGTCATCAAGGCCAACACGAGCATCGAAGGCCGCGTGACCAGCGATGGATGGACCGGCTTCCTGCAACCCGGGCATGAGCTGATTGCGCCGCGCGACGCGCAGATTGTGGCGCACTTCAAATCCGCGGGCGCCGTCATTCTTGGCCACACCAACATGCCGGACTTCGCCGCAAGCGACACCAACAACAGCAGCGCCGGCGGGCGTACCGGCAACGCCTACAACGTGCGCTACTCTCCCGGCGGCTCCTCCGGTGGAACCGCGACCGCCGTCGCGGCGAACCTCGCGCTTCTGGGCCAGGGTACCGATACCTCAAACTCCATCCGCAATCCAGCCTCGACCGATTCGCTCGTCGGCTTTCTGCCCACACGCGGCCTGGTCAGCATTGCCGGCATCGCACCGCTGGACTGGCTGATGGACGATACCGGACCGCTGGCGCGCAATGTCACCGATGCCGCCATCGCACTGGAAGTGATGGCAGGCGAAGACAAGCTGGACGAGCGTACCGCCGGCTCAGCCGCCAAGGAGACGCCTCACTTCACGCAGTATCTGAAAGCCGATGCGCTGAAGGGCAAACGCTTCGGTGTGCCAAGTTTCATCCTCAACAACCAGGGCACCGCGCTCAGCTCGACAGGCGCTACACGCAGTCTTGCTCTTCGGCCGGAAACACAGGCTGCTTTTCTGAAAGCCATCGAGGGCCTACGCGCCGCGGGAGCGACCATCGTTGAGGACGACACCATTCTTCCGGCAAGTTTCGAGACCCTGCTTCGTGCCATCAGCACCGGACCCTATCGCGCTGAAGGGTTTGAAGATTTTCTGAGAGACTTCGGACCCACCGAGTACAAATCCCCAGCGGCCTTCGAACAGGCTACCGGTCAGAAGCTGCCGGGCTTTCTCTTAGGTCAGGGCCGTAGCAATGCGCCTGCGACTTCGCAACGCCGTCTGGAAGATGATCCGAAGGCCAAAGAAATCTTCTGGGATCCGCAGGCAAAGGCACTGGCTGCATACGACGAGACGCTCGAACGCCTTCACCTGGACGGCATGGTCTATCCCGCACTGCAGATGCCGCCGAACGATGAGATCGCTCCGCAACCTGACGGGAAGCCGTCCACCGGACCGCACAGCAACACCGGCTGGGTAAATCGAATCGGCGTTCCCGCCGTCGTAGTACCCGGTGGCTTTTATGACAATGGCCTTCCCTTTGGCCTCGAGATCAGCGGCAAGGCGTGGCAGGACGGTGCTCTGCTCGGCTACGCATATGCGTATGAACAGAAGACACACCACCGGAAGCCACCTGTGCTAGCGATGGAATAGACAATCTCGACTTGCTGGAGAACCTTATTTGGATTGGAACCGCATGTGAGTCCGCCCACAGCGGCGACAACGCCATGGCTTTAGACCAACAAGGGAAGCAATAATTTCAAATAAACCGCTCGCCGGGCGACGTTCCAACGTCACGCCGATGCAGTTTGAACATTCTCTACTACTCATGGATACAGGACGTGCTCCGATCTTCAAGTCTCTATTTCAACCGAGACGGATACAAGGCAAATAAAGCGATAAACCTAAGTGTCTTTGATGCGATGGAAGAGGGATGAGCACCCGGTAAATTTTTGTATTTTTGGTAACCAGGGCAGGAGAGGTACTACATTGCTTAGTTAGTAATCTACCAGATTCTACCGTTCGCTATCCAACACTGAATCAAGGGTTTCACCCCAGTCCACCCTGCGAGCGTGCTTATAGCTTTTATCCCGCTTCCGGATTACAGGCTGGGTCATCGATCCATCGGCATTGCAGAGTTTCAATGAGATCAAACCACGGTTGATCTTCGGACGCATCAGCACACGCGAACCGTGCCCCACTGGGCGTTCGCGACCTACAGCCAGGTAGAGGAACTTTTCATCCTCCCATGGCACATCCCCCTGCTTCACCAGGCGGTGCATGCGGCTGCGCTCGACTCTTTCGGCGAAGTGACACCAGTCGGGACTCACGAGAGGACAAGCGAAGGCGTGCGGACAGGGGGCAAGCATCTGTGCCCCGGCCTGCAGCAGAGCGGTCCGAGCCTCCAGGATTCGCTGCCATCCGGCGGGAGTACCGGGCTCTACCAGCAACAGCACGCCGGCCGTTGCCGACCATAGGCGCTCAACCAGCAGACGCTGGGCGAGAGCGGAGAGCTCCGAAAGAACATACGCACAGGTCACCAAGTCGAAGCGGTTGTTGATTGCAACCGAAGCCAGGTCCCCAGTCTGCCACTCTGCTGCGATGCCGGACGCCGCAACCAACGGCTCCCCGGCCTGGCGGATGGGACCGCTGCCTTCAAGTAGAAGAGCCTGCTGCAGCGATGGCCACACGTCGCCGGCAGCCAGCGCGGCTGTTCCGGGCCCGCTACCGGCATCGAGCTGCGTTGCCGGGGCAAACTCCGGATATACGTCTGCCGTCTCCGCCATGGCGCGGCGGACGGCGCTGAAGGTTGCGGGAAAGCGGACGGCGAGGTAGGCCGCGGCAGCCAGATCAGTACTCAAATGAGCGCTGGCAGTCGGTGCCTCCGTGCGGTACCGTTGTGAGAGCACTTCGGCCGCCTGCTGCAACCGCTTGAGCGGAAGCCCTTCTAATTGTTGTTCCACCGCTTGGCGGATCTTGGCAGGTACCTGCATCCTATTGAAAAATGGGACTTCGAGCTTCTTCCAGAGGGTAATAGCCGGAAAGTTGCATTGCTGGGCCCCTTAGCGAGACCTACGATGAAGAACGTTATGAAACACGAAAATCCTCCCCATACTGAGCATATCCCGATGAAGGGTGGACTTGCCCGGGCGCTGGAGCGCGGGGAGTTGACACTTCACTTTCAACCGAAGATCGACATGAAGCCGACGGAAGGCGCGACCGGCGTTGTCATAGGGTATGAAGCCCTGTTGCGTTGGCAGAACCCGATCGTCGGCTCCATCTCGCCGGGCGACTTTCTCTCCTGGGCTGAGCGCAGCAACGAAGTCCGCACCGTAGGCTACTGGGTTGCCGATCAGGCCCTGCGGCAGCTGGCCGCATGGCGGGCGAGCGGACTTGCGACACCGCATACGCGCGTCTCCATCAATCTTCTGGGTCGGCAGTTGAACGATCCCCTGCTGCTCGATGAGCTGCTCGCCGCCGTGGAGCGTCATCGTCTGAAGGCGGACGATCTCGAGCTTGAGGTCACCGAAGCCACCCTGGACGAAGAAGCTGCAGGCCTGAATGCGCTACGTCAGCTCAAGGATGCGGGTTTCCGCATTCATCTCGATGACTTCGGCGCGGGCTACTCTTCGTTGAGCTACCTGCATCGCTTCCCCTTCGACTGCGTGAAGATCGATCGCACCGTGGTTGCGGACATGGATCGTGAATCGCAGAGTCTGTCGCTGACCAAAACGGTCGTGGCTCTGGGCCAGAAGCTTCGCCTGCAGGTGATTGCCGAGGGCATCGAAACCGCGGAACACGTGAACATGCTGCTCGAGATGGGATGCCATCTCGGCCAGGGCTTCTACTTCGCTCGTCCCATGCCGGCCGTAGCGATTGAGCGCTGGCTGCTGGCGGAACCAACCCAGCAAACGGCGTAAAATCGCCGCATGTCCCGAACTCCGTCCACCATGGTGGCGCTGGGCACAGTTGCCCCGCCGTTTGAGCTTACCGATGTAATCACCGGCAAAGCCGTTGGCCGCGATGATGTTGGCGCAGACGCCAAAGGCCTGCTGGTGATGTTCGTCTGCCCGCATTGCCCGTATGTCAAACATATCGAGGCAGAGCTGGGCCGTATCGGCAAGGACTATCAAGGCAAGATCGGCATCGTGGCGATCAATGCCAACGACGTCAGCCAGTACCCCGAAGACAGTCCCGAACACATGAAGGAGCAGGCCAGCCTCAATGGCTGGACCTTCCCCTATCTCTATGACGAAATGCAGGAGGTCGCTCGCAGCTATGACGCAGCCTGCACGCCCGACCTCTTCCTCTTCGATGCCGACCAGAAGCTGGTCTATCGCGGTCAACTGGACGATAGCCGCCCGCGGCGGAAGGACTTTGGCAACGATCTTCCGGTAACCGGCAAGGACCTGCGCGCGGCGATCGATATGGTACTGGCAGGCAAGCGCCCTGACCCGAACCAGAAGTTCTCGATTGGCTGCAGCATCAAGTGGAAGGCCAAGTAAAGACAGCTCGGCGATGATCACGATCCGACCTGTCACCGAAGACGACGCAACCGAGCTAGCCCGGCTCGCAGGCGAGCTGGGCTATTCCACTACACCTACTGAGATCGCGGAACGCATCGCGCGCCAGGCAAAGGTGCCGGGACGCGCTGTCTTTGTCGCCCGCGATGGAGACCAGGTTGCGGGATACATCGATCTCTCCACTGAGATGCACCTGCACACGGCACCCAAAGGCCGCATCGATGGCCTGGTGGTCAGCGAGAGCGTCCGTGGCAAAGGTGTCGGCGCGCTGCTATGTCGCCATGCGGAAGAGTGGGCGAGACGGCAGGGCCTGAAGACAATGATGCTGACCTCGCGTTCTACACGCGAACGGGCACATGCCTTCTACGAACGTGACGGCTACCGGCGCACGAAGACCTCATACCTCTTCGAGAAAGATCTGTAGATCGGAGACCGCTACATCCGAGATTAGAACTGAACACTCAGCGCAGGGCGCGTGAGTTCTTTGCGATAAGTCGCCAGTGCTAATGCCGGGAAGTACATCCGGTACAGGTGATAGCTGAGATAGAAGACATTGGGGAAACCAGTACCCGTTGTCAGAGCTTCATCCCAATCACCATCGGCTCGCTGATTATCCAGCAGCCACTGCACGCCCTTCTGCACTTGCGATGAGCGGGTTTTCCCGCAAGCCATCAATCCCACCAGGGCCCATGCTGTTTGGGTGGGCGTGCTCTGTGCAGCAACAAAGCGGTCGACCTCGTAGCTGACACAGCTCTCACCCCAGCCGCCATCCTCGTTCTGCACTGACAGCAGCCACCGTGCCGCCTTTTCGACTGCGCTATGCGCACGGGCGTCTCCAGTGGCAATCAGACCGCGCATCGCCAGGAAGGTGCCGTAGACGTAGTTCACGCCCCAGCGTCCGTACCAGCTTCCATTCTGTTCCTGTGAGCTGAGCAGGTACTGCACTCCCTTTACGATTGCGGGATGCTTCGGCCCGAGACCGCGCTTACTCAGAGCCTCCAACACGCGGCCGGTGATATCGGCACAGGTGGGGTCGAGCATGGCATTGTGATCGGCGAAAGGAACCTTGTTCAGCAGTTGCCAGTCGTTATCGACATCGAAGGCGGCCCATCCTCCGTCTGCCGATTGCATGCCGAGAAGCCAGTCGATCGCGCGTTGCTCCGCACGTGCCTGGCGCTCGGGATTGGAGGCGCGGATATGCTGCAGCGCGAGCAGCACCATCGCCGTGTCATCGATATCGGGATAGAAGTCGTTGGCGAACTCGAAGGCCCATCCGCTGGGACGAAGGTTCGGACGCTTCGCCGACCAGTCGCCCTTGCGCCTCACCTCTTTACGCAGCAACCAGTCGGCCGCGCGCGTCATTGCATCGGGGTCGATATCCCCGGTCTCGCCAAGAGCGAAAGCAGCAATGGCGGTATCCCACACCGGCGATTTACAGGGCTGAAACTCGATGGAGTCTTCGCGCTCCAGCAGCAGATCATCGAAGTGGCGGATCGCCTCGATCATGTCGGGCTGGTCGCGCTCATAGCCAAGAGAATCCATGGCCATGATGGCGTACATCATCGAGGGATAGATGGCGCCCAGCCCTTCGGAATGCTGCAGATGTTCCAGCATCCATCGCTCGGCGGCTGCAATGGCACGGCCGCGGATCTTCTGCACACCGCGGCGCTCCCAATGCTTGAGCAGTTTGTCGGCATGAAGAAAGAGCTCGGAGGTGAGATCCTTGCGCGGCATCGTGATCGGCGAGCCGGGATAGATCAGCTCCTGCAGCGTCATACCGAAGGGAGCCGTACGCTGGGCACCCAATCCCTGAATGATGGAGAGCGGCACGATGATAGTGCGCGTCCACGACGACATCTCGTAGAGAAAGCTGCCGGGCACGATCATGATCTCTGCCGGCACGGTCGGCACGAACTCACGAGGGAAGAGACCGAAGAGACTCAGGTTGATCTTCGTGTAGCTGTTGCATGCCTGCAGCCCGCCAATCTCCAGAATGCGCTCGCGAGCGGTGCGCATACACGGCGAGCCCACCTCTTCACCCATGATCTTGAGTGCGGTATAGGCCTTCACCGTAGCATTCACATCGGCTTCGCCCTGGGCGAAGAGATTCCATCCGCCGTCGGCTAGCTGGCAGGCCTTCAGATAACGGATGAGCTTCGCTGTACGCTGGGCGCGCGGGGGAGTCCACGCGCCGCCCTCCTTCGGTGGGAAGAGCCATAGCTGCAGCAACACGTAATCGGAGGCCAGTGTGGAGTCTGCGGTGAGGTCGCCACACCAGTAGCCGTCGACATGCTGCTTCCGCAGCAGAGCCTCGGCCGTCAACGACAACTGCTGCTCCAGCTGGGCGATGCTCTGCTGACTAAGCTCTTCGCTTTGTTGCTCTAATTCAAGACTACCGACGCTTACGATGGCTGGAGCGGCGCTGCCGAACTGCTCTCTCATCAGGCCTTCCCTCTCCTGCTCTTACGCTCGGATGTCGGCTGCGGTTCCGCGTTACACATCTCTTTCAATCGCGTCATAATCTGTGCCCGGCGCTCGCCGGTACAGATGGCGTCATCGAAGCCGAACATCTCGGTAAACCAAAGGCCATCTACCGCCAGCCGCACGATCGTCGCGGTAATGGGATCAATGCCGTCGTTCTCCAGTAACGCCTGCCAGCGCGCGTAAGCCTGACGCATGGGTTCGACGAGCTTCATATCCGTGGAGGCAGCGGCAATCGCCGAAGCAAAAACGTCCAGACGCTCTGGGGAGAGGCCCGCATCCAGCGCCCAGCGGCCTTCGAGTGACGCCAGAACAAAAGCCAGCGTGTTGCGCCCGGGTCTGTCAGGAAGCTCTGCCTTGGCTGTCGCGAGATCGCGATCGAAGTACTCGATGGTGCGCGCCACCAGTCCGGCGACCAGCTCTTCTTTGGAGGGAAAGTGATACAGCAGACCACCTTTGCTGACATTGGCCTTCTCGGCAACGCGGTCGAGGGTCAACTGCTGTGAGCCCTCTTTGCGAATCAGCGTCTCGGCACTTTTAAGGATTGTGTCCCGCTTGCTCATCTCGGAATCAGTATACCGTCCAGACGGTACAGTAAACCTTTTATCCGTAAGCCTCTATGCTGGAGCGAATGTTTGCTGACCTATCTCTCGCCCATCGGCTGGAGCTCGCCGAAGGCCATGCCTGCCTGGATTTCGCCCATACCCGCAAACGCCTGAACCCCGAGAGCAGCACCGCCTGGGACGCGGCGCATGGCGCCATTGCGGTCTTCGATGGGCCTGACTCTCCACTGACCCAGACCTTCGGCCTGGGCATCACAAGTCCGGATAGCCACGAAAAGAGCCTCGAAGCGTTGGAGGAGTTCTTCTTCTCACGCGGTGCTGCCGCCAATCACGAGGTCTCACCGCTAGCCGGTCTCGCGCTGCACCGACGGCTCTGCAAACGCCGCTATCAGCCGATCGAGATGAGCAGTGTGATGTATCAGCCCGCACATTGCCCCGAGATCCCGGCAGTGGTCGATGTGCGCATTGTGAAGCAGGACGAGGCCGAGCTCTGGGGCCGCGTCGGAGCGGATGCCTGGTCGGCGGACCATCCGGAGTTTCGTGAGTTCCTGCTGGATATGGGAAAGATCTCGACCAACCGGGAGAATACCCACTGCTTTCTGGCCATCATCGATGGCGAGCCGGCGGCGACGGCGGTGCTGCATGTGCACGGCGGTGTAGCGCTCTTTGCCGGCTCTGCAACTTTGCCCGCGCTGCGACGGCGTAGCGCTCAATCGGCGCTGCTCAATGCACGTATGCGTCATGCCTGTGCGCAGGGATGCGATCTGTTCATGATGGTGGCTGAGCCCGGCAGCACCTCGCAGCGTAATGCTGAACGCAATGGTTTCCGTATCGCTTATACGAGGACGAAGTGGCAGCTTGTACCACCGGCAGTTGGTTAATTTTCTTAAAGCCCTCAGCGGCTAAAGCCGCACATCGTTCAGCTCTGATGTGGCACGGCTAAAAGCCGTGCCCTTAAGCAAGGCATTCGCGCGTTGCGCGAACGGAGAAACGAAGTCTAAGGCGGCACTACAAATATGTATTGGAACTCAGCGGACGTTCCTCCATCGCGAGATCCAAGGCTTGAGGATGATTTTTGTTTTGCTTAAGGGCACGGCTTCCAGCCGTGCCGTAATAGTCAGGCAAATAACGCGGCTTTAGCCGCTGAGGTCACGTCGCACCTCAAGCCTCTCGTATAGAATTCACTCCTAAAAGCGAAACGCTCCCCGAAGGGAGCGTTTCCTGTTTCTTGATCACGCTTACGCGGTGACCGGCTCGGCGATTTCCTTGAGACGCTTCTCGAGCAGAGCTTCCAGTTCTTCGAGCGCCTTGGAGAAGCCCTCGATGCCTTCCTTCAGCTTGTCGTGGGCCATGCGGTCCTCGGCGTGCATCTTCTCGAAGGTGGCCTGATCGATCGAGATCTTCTCGATGTCCTCGGCCTTGGCCTTCTCGGCGTCCAGCTTCTTCTCAAGCGGAGCGTCCTTGGAGTCCAGCTCTTCGAGCAGCTTGGGCGAGATGGTCAAAAGGTCGCTTCCGGCCAGCTCAATGATCTCGCCGATGTTGCGGAAGCTGGCGCCCATCACCTGAGTCTTGTAACCGAACTTCTTGTAGTAGTTGTAGATGCGGGTGACCGACTGTACGCCGGGGTCATCGGCGCCGGTGTAGTCCTTGCCGGTGTCCTTCTTGTACCAGTCGAGGATCCGGCCAACGAACGGGGAGATCAGCGTGACCTTCGCTTCGGCGCAGGCGATGGCCTGGTGGAGACCGAAGAGCAGCGTCAGGTTGCAGTGGATGCCTTCCTTCTCCAACTCCTCAGCGGCCTTGATGCCTTCCCAGGTGGAGGCGATCTTGATCAGGATGCGTTCGCGGCCAATGCCGGCATCTTCGTACTGCTTGATGATGTCGTGGGCGACAGCGATCGTCTTCTCTTTGTCGTAGGAGAGGCGAGCGTCCACCTCGGTCGATACGCGGCCGGGAACGATCTCAAGAATCTTCCTGCCGAAGGCGACGGCAAGCGTCTTGAAGGCTTCGGCGGCAATCGCCTTATCGTCGGCGTTGGCGCCGGCCTTCTGCTTGGCTTCCTTCAGCACTTCGTCCACAATGTGCGAATAGGCGGGCATGTTGGCCGCGGCAGTGATCAGGGACGGGTTAGTGGTGGCGTCAGTCGGCTTAAATTTCTCCATCGACTGCATATCGCCGGTGTCGGCTACGACGGTTGTGTACTGCTTGAGCTGCTCCAAAAGGGTCGCCATTGGAAAGTTCTCCTCGCACTTTAAGACTACACCTTCCAAAGGAATAGCAGGTGTGGTCCTACCAGTACATTGCTCTTCCGCTAAAATCCATTGCCTCACCTACATTTCCACATCGACCGCAATATCTTGGGTTGCTTTCTAATCCATCGCAAGCTACTGTGGAGGAACTTCACGATGTGCAGGGAAAGACCGGTGGAAACCCGGCACTGTCCCGCAACGGTTAAAGTCCGAGCACCTGCCGTGAGGAATACGCAAATCATCGTCCCCGCGGAGGGAACGGCGTGGTCAGCGGCTCAGGTGCCTTTCTCGTGCTGGCACCCTGACAGCCCTCCTCCCCGCCACGTCCGCAGAGGCCGGTGACAAGGAGCTTCTGAGCGATGGCCACCCTCTCCAACCATCCCATTTCGCAGGCTACGCTGCATGATATGCATCCCGGTTTTCCCGCACCTGCCTCGGAAACCGCGGTCATGCATGTGCGCAAGCGCAACGGCTCGCTGGAACCGGTCGACGTCAACAAGATCGTGCGCGCGGTACAGCGCTGCGCCCAGGGACTGAATGGAGTCGATGCGATCCGTGTCGCATCCAAGACCATCGGCGGCCTGTACGATGGCGCAACCACACGGGAGCTGGACAAGATCTCCATCGATACCGCCGCGGCACTGATCGCCGAGGAGCCGCAGTACTCCCGCCTGGCGGCACGCCTGCTGCTGGCAACGATTCACAAAGAGGTCGCCAATCAGAACCTGCACTCCTTCTCGCAGTCCATCGCGTATGGAAACGCCGAGGGGGTAGTAAACAACGCCGTTGCCGAGTTCGTGAATACGCATGCGCGCAAGCTGAATCACGCCATCGATGACGAGTTCAGCGACCGTTTCGAGTACTTCGGCCTGCGCACTGTATATGACCGCTATCTCCTGCGCGATCCAATCTCGCGCAGCGTCATCGAAACACCGCAATACTTCTTCCTGCGCGTCTCCTGCGGCCTTGCCGGCACACCGGCGGAGGCGATTGAGTTCTATCGCCTGATGGCCTCGCACGAGTACATGCCGTCTTCACCGACGCTGTTCAACTCCGGCACCAAGCATCCGCAGATGTCGAGCTGCTATTTGCACGACTCTCCCTCGGACTCGCTGGAGTCGATCTACGACGCCTACAAGTCGGTCGCGATGCTCTCGAAGTTCTCCGGCGGCATCGGTCTCGCTTTCCACCGCGTCCGCAGCGAAGGCTCGCTGATCCGCGCCACCAACGGCCTGAGCAACGGCATTGTGCCGTGGCTGCGCACACTGGACTCTTCTGTCGCCGCCGTCAACCAGGGCGGCAAGCGTAAGGGCGCCTGCTGCGTCTACCTCGAGCCCTGGCACGCCGACATCGAACAGTTCCTGGAGCTGCGCGACAACACCGGTGACCACGCCCGCCGTACCTACAATCTGAACACCGCCAACTGGATCCCCGACCTCTTCATGGAGCGCGTGGATGCCGATGGCATATGGTCACTCTTCGATCCGAAGGATGTTCCACAACTTCCCGACACCTTCGGCGATGCCTTCAAGGCCGCCTACGAACAGGCCGAGGCCGACAAGAAGTACCGCCGCCAGGTAAAGGCTCGCGATCTCTATGCCCGCATGATGCGTACGCTGGCCGAGACCGGCAATGGCTGGATGACCTTCAAGGACGCCTGCAACCTGAAGTGCAACCAGACCGGCGTCCCAGGCAACACCGTGCATCTCTCGAACCTGTGCACCGAGATCACCGAGGTGAGCAGCAAGGATGAAACGGCCGTCTGCAATCTAGGCTCTATCAACCTGGCGCTGTACCTCACTCCGGAGGCCAAGTTTGACTTCGCCAAGCTGGCCGAGACGGTTCGTATCGCTGTACCGATGCTCGATCGCGTGATCGACATCAACTATTACCCGGTCGAGCCAGCAGCAAAGTCTAACGCCAAGTGGCGTCCAGTAGGCCTGGGTCTGATGGGACTGCAGGACGTCTTCTTCCAGATGAAGATCGCCTTTGACTCACCCGAGGCTCGTGAGCTCTCGCGCAAGATTCAGGAAGAGATCTACTATCACGCTCTCGTAGCCAGCAATCAGCTCGCCGAGCGTTTCGGCGCTCACGAGGCCTTCGCGCAGAGCCGCCTCGCCGAGGGCAAGCTGCAGTTCGATCTCTGGAATATCGTTCCGGAAGATACCGCCCGCTGGGACGCGCTGCGTGAGCGCATCAAGCAATTCGGCGTTCGCAACTCGTTGCTGATCGCCATCGCTCCGACGGCCACCATCGCGTCGATTGTCGGTTGCTACGAGTGCATCGAGCCGCAGATCTCCAACCTCTTCAAGCGCGAGACGCTATCGGGCGAGTTCCTGCAGGTGAACAAGTACCTGGTGAACGACCTGAAGGACCGCGGCCTGTGGAACGAAGAGATGCGGCAGCGTCTGAAGCTGAGCGAAGGCTCCGTACAGGGCATCGACGAGCTCCCGGACGATCTGAAGCTGGTCTACCGCACTGTATGGGAGGTCCCCATGCGCTCGCTGATCGATATGGCGCGCGATCGTGGAGCCTACATCGACCAGTCGCAGAGCCTGAATCTCTTCGCCGAGAGCCCCAACATCGGCAAGCTGTCGTCGATGTACATGTACGCCTGGAAGAACGGCATCAAGACCACCTACTACCTGCGCTCGCGCCCGGCGACGCGTATCGCCAAGACCACCATCCAGGGCTCCAGCGCGCGGCAGACTGCTCCGGCAGCAGCACCTGCCGCTGCTACTACAACCTACACGCCCTCTGAGGCCATCTCCTGCTCGCTCGAGAATCCCGAGAGCTGCGAAGCCTGCCAGTAACCCCATCCATCCAGCCAGTCCTTCTCTGATACAGGAAGGACTGGCCCTGTACTCGAAGGAGTCTACCTATGTCTTCGTCTCCGTCTTCCGTTGAAGTTCCCGAACATATCCTCGATCCCGGTCTCTGCCTGACCCTGCGCCCCATGCGCTACCCGGTCTTCTACGACATGTTCCGCGACGGTATCAAGAACACCTGGACCGTGGAAGAGGTCGACTTCTCCACCGACCTGGTCGATCTACGCAGCAAGCTCTCCCCGGCCGAAATCCACCTCATCCAGCGCCTGGTCGCCTTCTTCGCCACCGGTGACGCCATCGTCTCCAACAACCTGGTGCTGAATCTCTACAAGCACATCAACTCGCCCGAAGCGCGCCTCTATCTCTCGCGCCAATTGTTTGAAGAGGCCGTGCACGTGCAGTTCTATCTCACGCTGCTGGACAACTACATCCCCGATCCCGATGAGCGCGCCGCCGCCTTCTCCGCCGTCGAGAATATTCCTTCCATCCACAAGAAGGCCGAGTTCTGCATGCGCTGGATGGACTCCATCCAGAAGCTCGATCACCTGGAGACCATACAGCACCGCCGCCAGTTCCTTCTGAACCTGATCTGCTTCGCCTCCTGCATTGAAGGTCTGTTCTTCTTCGCCGCGTTTGCGTATGTCTACTTCCTGCGCTCCAAGGGACTCCTGCACGGCCTTGCATCAGGCACCAATTGGGTATTCCGCGATGAGAGCGCGCACCTCGAGTTTGCCTTCGAGGTCGTCAACGTCGTCCGCAGCCAGCAGCCGGATCTCTGGGATGCACAACTGGAGCAGGACATCGTCGAGATGCTGAAGGACGCGGTCAACTCTGAGCTACAGTTC
Source organism: Terriglobus sp. 2YAB30_2 (assembly GCF_052114765.1). Lineage (NCBI taxonomy): Bacteria > Pseudomonadati > Acidobacteriota > Terriglobia > Terriglobales > Acidobacteriaceae > Terriglobus > Terriglobus sp. 2YAB30_2. Next base: position 148,569 of record NZ_JBFRFJ010000012.1, on the reverse strand, counting down.
GCGGAAGACCTGCTCTCCGGGGGTGTCGCCGGCCTGAGCGTACGCGATATGCGCCAGTACCTCGAGTACGTCGCCGACTCACGCGTCTCCCGTCTGGGCATGCAGCCGATCTTCGGCAGCAAGAATCCCTTCGCCTTCATGGAGCTGCAAGACGTGCAGGAGCTGACCAACTTCTTCGAGCGCCGCGTCTCCGCTTACCAGGTCGCCGTAGCAGGAGAGGTCGACTTCAGCCATGAGGATTTTTAAAAACAGTTGAATGGTTGGATAGTTGAATGGTTGAATCGTAGGCCCTCTCAAACGAGAGGGCCTTTCCACTTGAACCTTTAGCGGCATGTGGCTTGATATTGCAGCCCGCCACAATCACACGATTCAACCATTCAACGATTCAACCATTCAACAAAACCCACCCACGCAGTAAAACCTCCGGCACAAACGTCCCTCTTGACCTTTATCGCAATTTGCGATATAAATATTGCGGATTGCAATAGCCATGAAACTGGCAGAGAAAATCCGCTACCTCCGCGAGGTGGAAGGTTCGCTTCGCGGGATGAACCGGTCGATGACGCAGCAGGAACTGATGCGGGCCATTGAGGCAGAGACCGGAGGCTCGCTGAGCCAGAGCTACCTCTCGCAGATCGAGAGCGGAGCCCGCCCCCATCTCACCAACACAACCAGGCAGGTGCTGGCGAAGTTCTTCAAGGTGCATCCCGGCTATCTGGTGGATGACCCTGAGGGATATCATGCCGACTTGCTCTCGGATGCGCGGGTGCTAGAGGACAAGATCGATCTCTGGCTGGTCAGCGGAGCTGAGCGTTTCCGGCGCGATCCGGAGCTGCGCGCGGCGCTGTTGAAGGTGGCGCGCAATGACCGCTCCCGGCAATGCCTGCTGCTACTGGCATCGATTCTCGACACGCCCCACCTGGTCGAGCGGCTGACAGAAATTCTGCGGCCGGCAGAGGTGGAGAGGAAACCCGCGAAGGCTGTCCCAAAGAAGGCGGCTCGCGGAAGAAAGGAATAACGATGAATTGGGATGTCATCTATCTCGTCTGCTTTGGTACCGGATTGGTTTTGAGTGTGCTGTCCGCAGTCGGTGGTTTTGGACATCTTCATCTGGGACACTTCCACCTCGGCCATTCGGCCGGTCTGCACCATGGCCATGGAGTCTCGCGCTTCAACGCCTTCACCGTACTCGCGTTTCTGTGCTGGTTCGGCGGCGCCGGATATCTGCTGCATCACTACAGCGTATTCATCGCTCCTGTAGTCCTGCTGCTGGCGGCAGGAAGCGGTCTGGTGGGGGCGGCGATTCTGTTCACCTTCTTTACAAAGGTGCTGCTGCCGCGCGAGCGGGAGCTGACCGCCGAGGATACGGATGTTCGTGGTGTTACCGGACGGCTGAGCGCAGGCATTCGCGATGGAGGTACCGGCGAACTGCTGTACACGCAGAACGGCGTGCGCTGCTCGGCGATTGCCCGCAGCGCGGATGGGCAACCGCTGCCGCGTGGCGCCGAGGTGATCGTGCTGCGTTATGAGCGCGGCGTGGCCTACGTGAAGCCATGGCACGATCTCCAGCTCGACCGTCCGGATTAGAGCGTTTCCCTGTTATTGGGTATCCCGGAAAGGGCGTGCAGTGGCGTTTTCATTGCGGAAAACGCCCATAGGATGCAGAGGCTTTGGACTACACCCACAGGGAAAACGCTCTAGGGCCAGCTTTTACTCAAGTTCTTCTACCTGAGCTGCAGAAGAAAGCTCAATGCCTGCCCGGCCGCAGCCAGCGACCGGGTGAACGGCAGATCATGCCTTACGACTGGCTATAACTCAAAGGAATGTTATGCCGGACTCGGTATTCATTATTGTTGGACTCATTGCCGTATCGACGCTGGTTCTTCTGGTCCTTCTGGCCAAGATGTTTCGTAAAGCCGGACCAAATGAAGCCCTGATCGTCTACGGTTTTCGTGGGCCGCGTGTCATCAAAGGACACGGCTCGGTGATCTTCCCGCTCATGGAAAGCTGCCGCGAGCTCTCGCTTGAACTGATGTCGTTCGACGTCGCTCCGCAGCAGGACATGTACACCAAACAAGGTGTCGCCGTAACCGTAGAGGCCGTGGCCCAGATCAAGGTGCGCAGCGATCAGCAGTCGATCCTTACAGCCGCGGAGCAGTTCCTGACCAAGACACCCGCACAGCGCGAAGGTCTGATCCGCCTGGTCATGGAAGGCCATCTACGCGGCATCATCGGTCAGCTCACGGTGGAGCAGATCGTCAAAGAACCGGAGATGGTTGCCGACCGCATGCGCTCTACCTGCGCTGAGGACATGAGCAAGATGGGCCTGGAAGTTGTCTCGTTCACCATCAAGGAGGTGCGTGACAAGAACGAATACATCACGAACATGGGCCGACCGGACATTGCACGTATCCGTCGCGACGCCGAAATCGCCGCAGCAGAAGCCGAGCGCGATACCGCCATCAAGCGCGCCAATGCTCTGAGGGAAGCAGCCATTGCCAAAGCCGCTGCCGACCAGGAGCGTGTGATCGCCGAAACCGCCTCGATGGCCAAACAGGCCGAGGCGCAACGCGACCTCGATATCCAGAAGGCGCAGTTCACTGAACAGAGCCGCCGCCAGGAAGCCCAGGCCGACAAAGCCTACGAGTTGCAGACCAACGTCATGCAGCAGCAGGTGGTCGCTGAGCAGGTGAAGGTGCAGCAGGTGGAGAAGGAACAGCAGGTGAAGGTGCAGGAGGCTGAGATCCTGCGTCACGAGAAGGAGCTGATCGCGACGGTGCTCAAGCAGTCTGAGATCGAGCGTAAGCGCATCGAAAACCTTGCCGCCGCCGAACGTGCCCGCCTGGTCGCCGAAGCTGAAGGCCGCGCCTCTGCCATCCGTGCGCAGGGTGAGGCGGAAGCCGCCATCATCTTCCAGAAGGGTGAGGCCGAAGCGAAGGCCATGAACGTGAAGGCCGAGGCCTATCAGGAGTGGACGCAGGCCGCCGTTGTCGACCGCCTGATCTCGAATATGGCTGAGGTGGTACGCGCCATGAGCGAGCCGCTCTCGAAGGTGGACAAAATCACCATCGTCTCCACCGGCGACGGCAATAACCTGGGCGCGAGCAAGCTCACCGGCGAGATGACCAAGATCGCCTCGCAGGTGCCGGCGCTGTTCGAAGCCCTGAGTGGTATGAACCTGAGCGACTTGATGAGCAACGTGAAGCAGATGAAGCCTCGCGACAACTCTCAGGGCAACACCCATGCGTAAGCTATAAAGTCCGCGGGGCCGCATCAAGCGGCTCCGCAGACTCCGATGGAAGGAGGAACCCATCATGCCGCTACTGGAAAGAGTCACCACCCTGCTGCGGGCCAATCTCAACGACCTGATCGATAAGGCCGAAGATCCCGAAAAGATGATCAAGCAACTCCTGCTCGATATGGAAAACCAGTTGCTCCAGGTAAAGACCCAGGTTGCAATTGCTATTGCCGACCTGCACCTGCTGGAGAATCGCAAGCGCGAACATGAAGAGTCCGCTGCCGGCTGGCGCCGCAAAGCCGAGCTGGCTATTGGACGCCACGATGAGGATCTGGCACGCGCCGCATTGGATCGCAGCCTGAGCTCACAGCAACTGGCTATAAGTTTCAACCAACAGATTGAGGATCAACAGGTAGAGCTGGACACCATGCGCAGCGCCTATCTGCAATTGCAGGCGCGTATGAAAGAGACGGAAGCACAGTGCGAACTGCTAATGGCCCGCAATCGCCGGGCCCGTGCTGTAAGCAAAGCTACCGCAGCTCAGACAAAGATCGCCGATGGAGCGGCTTTACGTTCGCTGGATCGGATGAAGGCGAAGATCCTCGGACAGGAAGCCGAAAACACCGGAGCACAGACCGTGCTCGGGATGAATACGGTAGAAGACCGCTTTCATAAGCTGGAACGCGAAAGCCAGATCGATGCATTGTTGCTGGAGCTAAAGGAGCAGCAACGATTGCCGGGGTAGTCGATGTACTGGTGTCTCAGACATCCATCCTTTTTCGTTGTCGTCTGAGATAAGACGAAGCACTGCTCCCGTTGCCCCATTCTTTTGCGCAGCAAAAGGGTGGGGTATCGCGCTATGCGCGACCGCTTTGCAGACATTTCTTCCAGCCGGGGTGCCCCACCCTCACGGAGTTAGGGTGGGCCAGGAGGCCATAATTCCTACTAAGACACAAGCTTGTTTTGTTTGTCATCCTGGACGGATCTGCTTTCCGTTCCCCAGTAAAAGCAGATTTCTCCGCTCTGCTACGAAATGACAAAACAAAAAGCAGCTTCCAGCTGCGCTCGAACGTCCCATGTCCCCGAGGGACACCACCCCAACGAACAAGTTCGTTGGGGACCCCGGATATGGGGCACCTGGTGTATGGGCGATCCTGATATCCCGACTTCCCCAGCAATTTTCCATGTACACTTCCGGCATCACCGCTATGTCGAGTCTCCAGGACACTCTTATCCTCGAACAACAAATTGCGCGCCTGCAGGCGCTGCTCGAGGCTTCGCGTCAGGTGCACTCCACCATTCAGGCGAGTGAGGTGCTGCAGCAGACTGCGCGTATCGTTGTGCGCGAGCTCGAGATGGAAGGAGCAGTCTTCCTGGCGCCGGACGGCACAGCAATGGCCAGCTACGGGGAAGCACCCGAATTGCCCTTCGATGGCTGTCCTCGGTTCGCCCTGCTCTCGAAGGAAGGCGCCAGCCTCGCTACGCTGATCGTCGCCACACCACAGAATGCGGATCTCTCGCTGTACGAGCAGGATTTCCTTGAAGGCCTGGTGTTGCAAACCGCCGTTGCGCTGGAGAACGCAACCTTCCACGAACGCAATCTGCAGTGGGCTCGCGTACAACAGGACCTGGACGCTGCCCGGCAGATCCAGCGTTCACTGCTTCCCAAAGCCATGCCGCAGATTCCCGGCTTCACCATCGCCGCACGCTCCACCACCTGCTACGAGGTTGGCGGCGATTATCTGGACACCATCGAGCTCCCTGACGGATCGCACCTTATGGTCGTTGCCGATGTCGCCGGCAAGGGACTAGCCTCCGCCATTGTCGCCACCATCTTCCGTGCTGCCTTCCGGTCGCTGGCCAGTCGCGCGGTATCTCTCGCCGAGATGGCGGCACAGGTCGGCCAGCAGCACTACGATGAAGGCAGTGAAGCACGACGCCGCTATGTGACGGCGATTCTGCTAAGACTCGATCCCAGGACAGGCGAAGGAGAGATTGTGAACTGCGGCCATAATCCCGGCATTCTTCTGGAGCCGGATGGTAGCCTGCGCATGATCGAGGCCTCCGGACCTCCGCTGGGCATGTTGCCCGGCATGACCTATACGGCAGAACCGATCAACGTTCCCGCAGGCGCCCGTGTGCTGCTTTACACCGATGGCCTCAGCGAGGTCTTCTGCGGCGAGGATGAGTTTGGCAGCGAGCGGCTGGCGACGGCCTTTCAGCAGCTTGAGACACGCGATCCGGAGGCGATGCTCGACGCAATCTGGGCGGCGCTCGCCGCCTTCTCCAACAACGCACCACCAACCGATGACATGACCGGCCTGGCCCTCTGCCATCTTGAGGCAGCAACCGCATGAAGAACGGAAGCGCCGTCGAAGTAACCCTGCCCTCCGAGCTCGGCTTTGAAAAAGTAGCCATGAGCACGGCCGCAAGCATGGCCCAGCTGATGGGCTTCAGCCCCGACCGTATTGAAGACCTGAAGACGGCCGTTGCCGAGGCCTGTATCAATGCGATCGAGCACGGCAACCAGATGAACGACACGCTCTCCGTAGGCGTGATTCTGTCACCCGGCGAAGATCATCTTGAGATCAAGGTTATCGACGATGGAGCAGGCATGACACAACAACCGGCCCCACCCGATATCGACCGCAAAATGGCCGGCGAAGAGGACCCACGCGGCATGGGCATCTTCCTCATTCAGTCGCTGGTCGATGAGGCCGAGTGGCACCAGGGACCTCCGGGAAAGAGCTTCGTACGGCTGGTGATCCGCCTCGACAAGGAGAAGAATTAGCAATGCAGGCCCCGACTAAAGTTGCTACGCGGACAGCGATCGCTACCTCCGGAGCTCCGGTGACCATCCTCGCCTTTGCAGGCGACATCGCCTCCACCTCCAAAGAGCCGATCCTCGAGGCCTACGGAGCGACCGACGCGCAGAAGCTTCTGCTGGACTTCTCCGGAACCGAGTATGTGAACTCCTCCGGCATCGCCATCATCATCCAGTTGCTGCTGGATGCCACTAAGACCGGTGGCCGGACCGTCGGCATCTTCGGCCTGACACCGCACTTTCAGAAGGTCTTCACCATGGTGGGCATCGGCAAATACGCCACGCTCTCACCGGATGAAGCCACTGCCCTGGGCCTGCTCTAAGGACTTAACTTCCATGCCGCGCCGATCTCTTCTCGCGATCCTCCTGTTGCTGAGCATGACGGCGCTGCATGCACAAACGCCTGTTTCAGCTCCCGATACCGCCGACCCCGCCCATTTGACGTGGACCGGCATGGATCGGCCGCTGAACATCTCCTCGTTCTGGTTTACCAACTCCACCCAGGATGACCCTGCCTTCGCGCAGCCTGGCTATGACGACTCGCACTGGCGGCCGCGCAAAAGCGGTGAGACGCTGAAGGCCTACTGGCAACGGCCGTCACACGTGGTCTGGTACCGCGCTCATATCGAAGCGCCTGCCGGGATCAAGGACCTTGCGGTCAGCGTCAACGGCATCCATGGTCCTTTTGAGCTGTATGCAAACGGGCGTCGCGTCGGCGGCGCCGGCAGAATCGGCAATCCGGGAGTCTTTGGCGACATGGTTCCCATCGTCTATCCGCTGCCCGCGGATATCGCACCGGATGGCCACCTGGTGCTTGCTCTGCGCACCGGCATTCTGTTCACCAGAGATTCGCAACAGGGTGGCATCAGCACCGACTCATCCCTGCTTCTGGGTGCAGCCGCACACATCAACGACACGCGTTCCCTCTCCATCTTCCAGAGCCTGGCCAGCAATTACACCAACCTGGTGATCGCATGTATCGCCGGAATCGTCGCCCTGGGACTCTATCTCTCAGCGCGCGGACGGGAGTACCTCGACCTCACGCTGAGCTACATGACGCTGGTTGTCTACAACATGCTCGAGATGTGGGAGTTCACAAGGCCGATTCAGCGCAGCGGCTTTGCCCTGCTGCTCACGGCGCTGCTCGCTACTGCTCCGGTTATCTTCAATCTTGAGTTCATCCGCCGCATTCTGGGACGGCCGCGATGGAAGCTCTTCGGCATCATCCAGGTTCTGCTGCTGGTCAATGGCGTCGTCATAGAGAACCTTTTCGTGCTGGCGCCCCAGATATTTTATTTCCTGGTCCAGGGACTCTTTCCAACCGTTCTTGCGATCGGCACCTATGCACTTCTCGACTTCGTTGTTCCGGTAATCATCTACCGCGCATGGTGCCGTGGAAACCGCGACGCCGGTCTGCTTCTGGTCGCCGTGCTGCCGTCGTCCGTGCTGGTTCTTGCGCAGATTACGCGAAGCGTCCTCGTCCTCACGAAAGTAATCGCGGGCGGCAGCAATCCTCTCGAACGAGTTCCCGGCATCACCTTCAATATCGGCTGGTCTGAGGTTACGTCTTTCTTCGCCAGCATCGTCCTGCTGCTCTTCATGGTGCTGCGCACCATCCGTCTGGCACGCGAGAAGGCTGAACTCTCCGCGGAGATTGAGGCAGCACATAACGTACAAACGCTGCTGCTGGCGCGCGCCACGCAACCGACACCGGGATTCGCGGTCGAGACGGCGTACCGTCCGGCTTCAGAGGTCGGCGGTGACTTCTTCCTGATCTCTCCAGGGCAGGACGGCTCGCTCTTCGCCATCGTCGGCGACGTCTCCGGTAAAGGCATGCAGGCGGCGTTACGTGTTTCGCTGATTTTGGGCGCGCTGCACCGCGAGAGCTCGCGAGAGCCGTCACTCGTGCTGCAGAACCTGAACAGTGCGCTGCTCTCGCAAGGGGACATCGGCTTCACCACCGCCTGTGCACTTCTGGTGGAAAAAGACGGACGCTTCCGATACGCCAATGCCGGACACCTGAATCCCTATCTCGACGGAGAGGAGTTGCCGAGTGCCGGAGCTCTTCCACTCGGCATCAGTCCCGAGGCAGAGTACGACACCGAACAAGGACACTTGGCCACCCGGCAACGGCTGGTGCTGCTGAGCGACGGCGTGCCGGAGGCGCGTTCGGCCGCAGGCGATCTGTACGGTTTCGACAAATTGGTAACGCTGACACGCTTGCCTGCCAACGATATCGCCGAAGTAGCGCATGCCTTTGGACAGACAGACGACATTACTGTGCTGGCGTTGGCGCTTGCGTAGGTGTCCATGGACATCTTTCAACGCTAGCGAAAGAGTCGGTATTCGAGCTTCGCTCGAATACATTCACCGTCCTGATAGCCCGGGTGCCCCACCCTCGCGACGCTAGGGTGGGCAAGCAAAACCCAAAATTTCTTTGTAAACAACCGAATTTGCCCGCGCGATTCCTTAATTAACGTGGCTTTCGAACCCACCCTAGCGTTGCGAGGGTGGGGCACCCGGATTATTTGTCGAGTTAGAAGAAAAATGGGGGCAACGGAGCACTCGCCTCAACCCGCAGATTAGCCCGTGCCCGCTCACACATAAACCACGCAATCGCGATAGCATACATAGCTGGTATGAGTGAAAAACGCTGGGTCCTTTTGATCGCCTCCGAGGTTGGGGGCACCGAATCTGTATCCGACCGCGCCATGGGGCGTTTGGTCGAAGCCATCTCCGACGAGGGCTACGACGTCGTCCGTACGACGACCCCCGAAGATGGCCTGTCGCTGGTCATCTCGGACCCCTCCTACTCCGCGGTTCTGCTGGACTGGGACCTCGAAGGCGACAGCCAGTTCGAAGAGCGCGAGGCTGTGCAAATTCTGCGCGCCGTACGCCGCCACAACAAAAAGATCCCGATCTTCCTCATCGCCGACCGCACCCTGGTCAGCGAGCTGCCGATCGAGGTTGTCAAGCAGGTGCACGAGTACATCCACCTCTTCGGCGATACCCCGGCCTTCATCGCCAACCGTGTCGACTTCGCCGTACAGCGCTACCACGAGACCCTGCTGCCGCCCTACTTCCGCGAGTTGAAGAAGTACACCGACCAGGGCGCCTATAGCTGGGACGCTCCCGGGCACATGGGCGGCGTGGCCTTCCTGAAGCACCCCATCGGCATGGAGTTTCACCGCTTCTTCGGCGAGAACCTCATGCGTTCGGACCTCGGCATCTCCACCGCTCCGCTGGGAAGCTGGCTCGACCACCTTGGACCTCCGGGAGACGCCGAGCGCAATGCAGCCCGCATCTTCGGCGCGGACTGGACCTTCTTCGTCCTGGGCGGCTCGTCGAACTCCAACCAGATCGTCGGTCACGGCGTCATCGCGCAGGACGACATCGTCCTCGCCGACGCCAACTGTCACAAGTCCATTTGTCACTCGCTGACCGTCACCGGAGCTCGGCCCGTCTATTTCAAGCCGACGCGCAATGGCTACGGCATGATCGGCCTGGTGCCGCTCAAGCGCTTCAGCCCGAAGAACGTGAAGGACCTTATCGCGAAGAGCCCGTTCTGCAAGGGCGCGGCCTCGCAGGAGGCGACCTACGCCGTCGTCACCAACTCCACCTACGACGGTCTCTGCTATGACGTGAATCGCGTCGTGAAGGAGCTGGCCGCCTCGGTTCCGCGTGTTCACTTCGACGAGGCCTGGTACGCCTACGCCAAGTTCCACCCCATCTACAAGGGCCGGTACGCCATGGGCGTACCGGAAGATATGGCGAACCGTCCGGCGATCTTCGCGGTGCAGTCTACGCACAAGATGCTGCCGGCCTTCAGCATGGCATCGATGATCCACGTCAGCCTCTCGGACCGCGCCCCGATGGACTTCGACCAATTCAATGAAGCCTTCATGATGCACGGCACCACTTCGCCGTTCTATCCACTGATCGCCTCGCTCGACGTGGCAGCGGCCATGATGGATGAGCCCTCGGGCCCGACGCTGATGGAAGACACCATCCAGGATGCCATCAGCTTCCGCAAGGCCATGTCTTCGGTCGCACATCGTCTGCGCGCCACGGAAGATAACGGCGACGGCTGGTTCTTCCGGCTGTTCCAGCCGGAGTCGGTCACCGATCCCGCCAGCGGAGAAACGCATCTCTTCGAAGAGGCTCCGGACGAGTTGCTGGCCACTAATCCCTCCAGCTGGACGCTGAAGCCCGGCCACGACTGGCACGGCTACCAGGACGCCGATATCGCCGACGAGTACTGCATGCTCGACCCCACCAAGGTCACCATCCTGACCCCGGGTGTCGACGCGCAGGGCACCATAGCCGACTGGGGCATCCCCGGCGCCATCCTGACCGAGTTCCTCGACTCGCGTCGTGTGGAGATCGCCCGTACCGGCGACTACACCGTGCTGGTGCTCTTCAGCGTGGGCACATCGAAGGGTAAGTGGGGATCGCTGCTCGAGAACCTCTTCGAGTTCAAGCGCCTCTACGACAGCGAAGCTTCGCTGGAAGAGGCGCTGCCCGAGCTGGTAGCCCGCTTCCCGCAACGTTACCGCAACTCGACCTTGAAGGAGCTCTCCGACGAGATGCACGAGGCCATGATCGAGCTGAACCTCGCCGGCCTGGTCAACGCCGCCTGCGACGAAGACTTCGATCCCGTGCTGACGCCGGCGCAGACCTACCAGAAGCTCGTCCGCCACGAAACCGAGCGCTTGCCATTCGCCAAGATGGCCGGCCGCATCGCCTCCGTGATGCTGGTTCCCTATCCTCCGGGTATCCCGATGTCGATGCCCGGCGAGCGGCTGGGCGGACCCAACAGCCCGGTCATCAAGCTGATTCTGGCGATGGAAGAGTTCGGCAAGCGCTTCCCGGGCTTCGAACGTGAAGTCCACGGCATCGAGGTCGACGGCAACGGCAACTACTGGATGCGCGCCGTGATTGAGAAGGGCGTCCGCGGCAAGAAGAAGAAATCGCGTCAGTCAGCGGCGAAGTAAGACATAAAACCCACATCCTGCCGGGTGTGGGTTTTATGTTTAAGGCCAATCGCTCCGAGGCTTTTTGGGTTTGTCATCCCGTAGGGAACTGCTTTGTCTTACTTCTGGGCAGAGTAAAAAAGCAGATTTCTCCGCTATCGCTACGAAATGACAAACAAAATGCTTACCGCTACCCAACAACATTCTTCAACGAACCAATCCCCTGGATCCGCACTTCCACCGTGTCACCGCTCTGCATCGGCCCAACGCCGGCCGGCGTTCCAGTAGGAATCAGGTCGCCCGGCTCCAGCGTCATCACCGCAGTGATGTAACGCAGCAACTCCGGAATCGGGAAGATAAAGTCGTGTGTCTCACCGTGCTGGCGAACTTCTCCGTTCAGCAGCGTCTCCACGGTGATGGAACCCTGAAGCGGATTCACCTCATCGGTCACCAGAGGCCCCACCGGGCAGGAGGTATCGAAGCCCTTCCCGCGCGTCCACTGTCCATCGGCCTTCTGGATATCGCGCATGGTGACATCGTTCACGATGGTGTAGCCGCGGATGTAGCCGCGCACATCCTCATCCGGCCCGATGCGGCTGGCTCGTTTGCCGATGACGATGCCAAGCTCTCCCTCGAAGTCCAGGCGCTGCGTAATAGCCGGCTTCCAGATGGCACCACCCGGAGCCAGCAAGGCCGACGGAGGCTTGAGAAAGAGCAGCGGCTCCCTGGGTACGTCATTGCCCATCTCGGCGGCGTGGTCACGATAGTTGCGTCCTACACAGAGAATCTTCGACGGCTCGACCGGCGCCAGCAGCCTGGCTTCATCCAGAGCAAGACTCTCCGGCACGCCGTTGGCCAGGCCTTCAAAGCTGGAAGCACGGGCGACGATCCGGTCTCCTTCAATACGTCCATAGGTGGGCTGTCCATCGGCGACAAATCGGCAGTACTTCATCGCATCTCCTCCGCGACTGGTTCGCTCTTACCGCTCTCATTGCCGGCACGGTCCACCGCCGCAACGCGATAGCGATACTGTTTGCCTTTTATAGCCGTCGTGTCAGTAAACTGCGGCGCGGTGACAGGCATGGCAGTCAGGCGAAGCTCTCCGGAGTCATCCACGCGATAGACCAGGTATCCTGCCAGGTCCATCTCAGTTCCCGGCTGCCAGGAGAGAGAGATGCCTGACTCAGAGGACAGGGCCTCCACGGACTGCGGCACCGCCGGCGGCGTGGTGTCCCGCAGGATACCCGTATCCAACTCCGTGACTGCGCCTGCCACCCAGATCTCGTCCGTACCCAGCCGCAGACGGCGGCGCCGCTCAAGGCGATATACGTAGCGCTGCCCTGCCTCTGCCGTCGCGTCAACAGCACCGCCAGGGTCTCCCTGCGTTACAGGCACGGCTAGGACAGTCTGTTGTTGCTGCGCTTGCTTGCGCTCGAGCGATGTCTTCTTTTTGGGTTGTGCTTTATCCGGCTCGATGCGCTCGATCCGGACCTCGTCAAAGGGCGTGGCCGACGGTGTCCAGCGCAGCAATAATCCCGTGCCTCCAAGTGATGCCTGCAAGCCCTGAATCTGCTCCGGAGCGTCTCCGCCGGCGACCGTTACTGGCTTCGACCATCCCGCCGCGCGGCCACCCGCATTTGTGATGCGAACCTGGTAGTGCACCTCCACGGATGCACCAGAAGCAAGATTCTGAGGCAACGTGTCTTGTAAGTTGTTGATCTTACTTATTGGCATTTTGATCACAGGCGCACACTCTGATGTGCCTTCGCTGCGGCAGATTTCCACGTTGGAGTCGCGGTCCAGGGGCTCATTATCGGTTGTCGTCTTCGGGAGCGTGAGATGGAGCGTCACTCGGGTTCCCTGTCGAACTGCTGAAAGATCGTTAGGAACGCGCGCAAGATGAAGTGACGGTGGTTTTGGCGGCCCGGGATTCGCACAGCCCATTGCCGCGAAAAGGGAGCAAGATGCACATAAATAAGCTTTTCTTTGCTTTAGTCGCATCCGTCTCGAAACCAGCACCACCACCTAGAGACTAGCATTCCGTTCTTGGTGTTTCCGCCGTAAGAAATTTACTGACTGGCCAAAATCCGATGTTCGCGACATAACGTATCCCCTTGCAGGAGAGAAAAACGCATGTCCCTTACCGCATCCCTTCCGGAAGATCCCGTCTCCTCGGACCCAATTTCAGGCGCTGCCGAATCTAGCATTCAGGAAAAACGCCTTGGCGAACGGGTCAAGGCGCTGCGCCTGAAGAAGTCCATGGGCCTGGTAGAGTTGGGGCGCCACACCGGTCTCTCGGCGAGTTTCCTCTCGCAGATTGAGACTGGCCGCGTGGTACCGACCCTGCGCAATCTGGCACGCATTGCCCTGGTCTTCGCCAAAGACCTCTCCTACTTCTTCGAGCCGGAGCCACGACCGCTCTTCCGCATTCACCGCGCCAATGAGCGTGTGAAGATGCCGCAGTCCGGCACGGAGAACCCGGCCTACTATTTTGAAAACCTGGGATACCTGGTTCCCGATCGCCAGCTCGACCCCTATCTTGCCGAGTTTCTGCCACCGCAGCCGGGCCGCGAAACGCGCGCTCATCAGCACCCGGGACATGAGTTCCTGTATCTATTGCAGGGCCAGTTGCAGGTCACGCATGGCGGTCAGATACATCTGCTTGAAGCCCATGATGCGATCTACTTCGATTCCGGCACCATCCATAGCTACCAGTGCGTGGGAGAAACCCACGCCCGCGCTTTGATCATCAGCATGCAGGGAATACAGCAGGTGGATCCAGCACAGCGGCCGCCCACGAACGGACCAAACGGTTCCAGGCGGCTGTCTGTGGTGAATCGGCCGCAACAAAGCGCCTGAAGCATCAGGACCCGATGCTCCACCCGATTCGAGCTTCGCTCGAATGTCCACTCACGCTTCGCGCCCAAATGTGCGGATGCGCCTTCTACGGGATCAGCTTTTCCTGCAGGCCGCCGGAACCAACGGCAGACCCCAGGAAGAGCTCTTCCACATCGAGCCAGTTATTTACCCGCCGGTAGCCCTTGATCAGCTTGTTGTGCGGCGAGGTGAACAGGATGCCTTCGCCTTTGAACCGCCGGAACTGACGGGGATTATCGTCGATCAGATAATCCGCGTCGATGATTCCCTTGTCGCCGCAGAAGACGATATGAGAAGGCGGGAGGAAGGGGAAGTGGCGCTCCAGCCAGCGGAACTTCGCCGCGAACGAGGTGGGCACTTCCATGGCGGCCGAGGCGATAAAGACCTCATACCGGGCCTGCAGCGCCTGAATCACCCGCTGCGCATCTTGCATGATGGGCAGGTCGGCGAAGAAGTCCTCACTGGACAGGTACTGCTGCAGCACATGGTGGCGGTCGACCGAGACGACGTCCCAGAGCCACTTGCCGGTGAGATCTTCTTTCGTAATCTGCTCAGCGTGGTCGCGGTTGTAGCGGGCAATGTGCTCACCGAGCGTGTCCGCCATCACCTCGTCCATATCGATTGCGATTCTTTTCAGCGACATAGAACTTCCCTAACGATCCTACCGCGCCCCGCCTGTGCAGGAAACCTCCGGGGTGTTAATGGGGCTCCTGCGGCCGGTGAATAAACTGCATCGGAGCGGTAACCGATACATCCAAACCCTAGCAACGAACCCTATTTTTGCCGGAACTTATGAGCGCTACAGCGACCCTGGACGAAACTACCTCCGCGCCTGCCGCCCCAGCACAGCCATGGCGTCCCAAGATCAACCCCTGGGTCATCGCCATGACGGTCACACTGGCCACGTTCATGGAGGTGCTGGATACCTCGATCGCCAATGTGGCGCTGCCGCACATCGCCGGTGGCCTGGGAGCCAGCCAGGATGAAGCGACCTGGGTACTGACCGCCTACCTGGTGGCGAACGCCATCATCCTGCCCGCCGGCGCCTACATGACGACCTTCATCGGTCGTAAGAAGTTCTACATGATCTGCGTGGCGCTCTTCGGCATTTCGTCAGCCCTCTGCGGTCTGGCGCCCTCGCTGCCGCTACTGGTCTTCTTCCGCATCCTGCAGGGTGTAGGAGGCGGAGGTTTGGCGCCATCGGAACAGGCCATCTTGGCCGATACCTTCCCACCCGAGAAACGAGGGCAGGCCTTCGCCATGTATGGCCTCGCCGTGGTCGTGGCTCCAGCCATTGGACCGACCCTCGGTGGATGGATCACCGACAACTACGACTGGCGATGGATTTTCTTCCTCAATGTGCCGATCTGTCTGGTGTCGCTCTTCCTTACAAGCCGCATCGTGGAAGATCCGCCGTATGTCCACAAGCAGGTCGCCGAGGCACAGAAGGGTGGCATCAAGCTCGACTTCCTGGGCTTTGCCCTGCTGGGGATGACCTTCGGTTCGCTGGAGTTCGTGCTCGATAAGGGACAGGAAGACGACTGGTTCTCGTCACGCGCCATCACCTTTTTCATCGTGCTCATGGTCACCGCCTTCATCACCATGATCTGGTGGGAACTGAAGCAGCTTCGCACCGGTCACCGGCCGATCGTGAACCTGACGCTCTTCAAGCGTCCCAACTTCTCCATCAGCTTCATCCTGATGTTCGTTCTTGGCTTCACGCTCTACGGAACTACCATCCTGATTCCGCAGTTCGTGCAGACGCTGCTTGGCTACACAGCAGAGCTCGCCGGCAAAGTACTGTCACCCGCGGGCTTCATGATGATGGCGATGATGCCGGTTGTCGGCTTCCTTTCAAGCAAGGTCGATCCACGCAAACTGATCGCCTTCGGCTTCACCTCGCTGACCCTATCCCTGATCAACATGGCAAGGCTGAACCTGGATGTCAGTTATGGAACGCTGGTCATCATGCGTATGTTCCAGGCCTCCGGTCTCGCCTTCCTGTTCATCCCGATCAATACGATCGCGTACATCGGCGTGAAGCAGAGTGAGAACAACGACGTCTCCGGTCTGACGAACCTTGCCCGAAATGTGGGTGGAAGCTGCGGTACCGCCTTTATGGCCACCATGCTCACGCGCCGCATCGCTGCGCATGAGAACTCGATGATCCGCAACCTGACACCTGGCGATAGGAATTTCATGGACCGTGTGCACTCCTTCGCCGACTCCTTTGCCGGTGGCAACGGAGGCTCGGACTCTCAGGGGGCACTGCATACGGCTCAGGCTTATATCTACAACCTGCTGCACCGTCAGGCATCCGCTCTGGCGTACATCGACGTCATTCGCTACCTCACGATCTTCTGCGCTCTCATGCTGCCGCTGCTGTTCCTGATTCCGCGGCCGCCGAAGGGCGCCAGCCCATCGGCAGGACACTAAAACCACAGTTCGAGATCCCATTCATTGCGGGATCTTCGAGCAAAGCTCGAAATGGTGGGAGCCGTGGCCTTCAGGCCACGGTTTACTGAGCTAAAAAAGATGGGCTTTAAAGCCCTGGGCCTTTTCTATCCAAGAAAACAAAAGCCCATTTATTTCTTATGCTTTGTCAGCGGGCTGAAGCCCGCTGCTCCCACCTACCGATCAACCTCATAAGCAAAAAGAGGCGGCCACACGGGCCGCCTCTTTCGTTTCGAACCGCCGACGTCAGAACTTGTAGATCAGATCTACACCAAAGAAGAACTGGTTCCGTGCAGCCCCTCCGTCGTATCCACGCCGGTCCCACGAATGATCGAAACGAACTTCAGGCCGAAGCAGAATCGTGCTTCCGATGTACTGCGTTGCGTAAAAGGTGTTCTCGGTATATTTGCCCGCGATTCCGGTCCGCTGTCCCTTCTTGTCGTTCAACAGGTCAGAACGAAAGCCGAGATAGAGCTTCGGATTCATCTGTCGGTTGACGTAGTTCACCACCGCATACTCCGGAGCCATACACCGCAACTGACCCGCCGCGCAAAACGCTCCGTTAGCGCCGGTCTCTGTCGCAACCGGATTGCTGACATTGCCGGCGACATTCGGCACCTCGCGCTCGTACATGTACCAGGCCTCGGTCGCCGTATGCCACTTCGCATTGAAGCGGTGGTACCACGTCGCGTCGTAGTGCTGCAGGTTGTTGTAGGCATACTTGCCATCGTTGATACCGTTGGCGCAGGCATAAAAATTGTCGTGATTACTCCTGGTGGAGTAGTTCAGACAGGCAATCGCTGAGGGCTTACGATCGTCGGACCACGGAGCAACATCATGCCCCGCGGACACACCCAACTGCACCATCCACTGTTTATTCAGCTTCAGCGAACCGATGATGCCCGTATCCGTAAAGGGATCGATGGTGTAGAGCAGCGAGTGCGTCATGTTGTAGTTATTCGGCGCGAGCTGCGCTTCGATGCCCGGCACAGAGAGGAAACGGCCGATACGGATATTCAATCCCTCCTTCACTGGGAAGTAGAGATCGGCGTACTCCAGTGCCGGGTCGAAACCGTACTTCTTGTTGCGCTGCAGTAACTGCTGGCTGAAGTAGTCCTTCGCTGTGGTGAAGCGATAGTCGATACCGTAGAACGCAGTGAAGTGATATCCGAAGTCGAAGTGTTTCTTCTGCACGGTATCGGGAAGGCGTTCTACATAAACGACGGCCTGATTCAGCTCAAGACGATTGGGAAAGATGTCGTATGAGACCGGAAAGCTCGTCGTGCTCGATGTACTTGCGTTCACGCTCGGCGCAATCCAGCCATAAATTTTAGTGCGTGAGTTCTGTTTCTTCAGTGCTGTCATCAACGGATAAGCGTTGCCATCCGGTACACCGATCGCGGGGGAACCACCATAGCCCCAATCGGAATTTGGGAACGGTGGGGAGTTCAACGGTGTATCCAGCGCTCTGCGCTCCGGCGCGGGTCCTCCCGGCAGCTTCCCTGTCCAGTCGGCTTTGTAATAACCACCGAGCCGCTGAAAGAAATTTCCGGATAATACATCCTGCTGTTGCCCCTCTTGTGCCTGGCTGCCCGCAGCACCGAGCAAAACAAAACCCGCGCATAGAACGCGGGCCAAACCGATATTCCGACAACCGTAATTCATAATGCTCCTGCCGCCCTGGCGGATCCTCAGGGCAGCAGGTATGAGACTAGGTCTGTACTCAGTAAAAAAGCCGTAGAGAAGTCGCTAAAAGATCGTAAGGACTAGCGCCTTACAGCAAGTCCGGATTGCGTTCCGGGAACTGGCGTTGGTGCCAATAGGGATACGCTGCGGTCACTTTGCTGGCTTCATTCAGCTTCGTCAACTGCTCCGGAGTAAGCTTCCAGCCAACAGCTTTGAAGTTCTGCTTCAACTGCTCTTCGCTGCGTCCACCGATGATGACGGTCGATACGGTTGGCCGGTGTAATACCCAGTTCAACGAGACCTCAGGGACAGAGGTTCCGGTCTCCTGCGCAATCGCCTCGATGGCATCGACGACGTTATACAGATGTTCGTCAGAGACCTTCGGGCCCGCTTCGATCATCTTCTCGTCGTTCAGGCGGCTGGTTGTGGGCTTTGGCTTATTACGGCTGTACTTTCCGGTCAGACGCGCCCATCCCAGCGGAGACCACACAGCCGTGCCGACCTTCTCGCTCTGGCCTAGCGGCATCAACTCCCACTCGAAGTCGCGGCCAATCAGCGAGTAATAGCTCTGCTGCACGACGTACTTCGCCCAGCCGTAACGCTCGCTGATAGAGAGAGACTTCATCAACTGCCAGCCGGAGAAGTTCGAGCAACCGATGTAGCGGATCTTACCTTCCTCGACGGCTCTGTTGAGGGTGTACAGCGTCTCCTCAATGGGCGTCATGGCATCGACCTCGTGCATGTAATACACATCGATGTAGTCCGTTCCCAGGCGCTTGAGGCTGCCTTCGATCGATTGAATGAGATGACGCCGCGATTGGCCGACATCATTGATGCCCTTGCCAAAGCGGAAGGTCGCCTTGGTGCCGATCACAAGCTGTGAGCGATCCAGATGGCGGATCGACTCACCCAGTACCTTTTCGCTCTCACCGTCGGAGTACACATCCGCGGTGTCGAAGAAATTAATTCCGGCATCGACGCAGAGGTCGACGATACGTTTCGCCGCGTCGCCCTCCATCAGACCCCATTCCTTGAAGAACTCGCTGTTACGCCCGAAGGTTCCCGCTCCGAAGCAAAGTTCGGAGACACGCAGACCAGAGTTGCCCAGCAGTCTGTATTCCATGCAGATTCACTCCTTATGCACAAGGGATGCACCACAGACGCCATCGGACGCATCCCCGGTTTTCCGTTATCCTCGACCGAGTCATGTCCCGTTCTGAATCTCCCACGACGCGTCCCGGCTATTTGAACCGTAACAAACAGAGAGTCATCGGCAAAGCTGCCTGGGTCGACTCCAATGCACCCAACCAGAACACCTACAAACTACGCTGCGAGCGTCACGCCTGCGGCTTCGAGTACGGAGCCGACGGCATCGATATCCACAAACGCAAATGCCCCCGCTGCCAGGATGGCAAACCCGGCCAGCCTGCACCGGAGACGCTGCCGGCCCTCTTCTGAGACAAGTCATGGAACTAAGACAAGTCATGGAACCGGGCGATGCCCTGCAGCGTATTGTTCTACCATGCGCCTGTTGATTGCATTCCTGTTTCCGTGGCTCACGTTCTTCCTGATCGGACGGCCGTTTACCGGGTTGCTGTGCCTGCTGCTGCAGATCACCATCCTCGGTTGGATTCCGGCAACGATCTGGGCTGTCTATGCTTTGTCGCAGTACAAGACCGACCGCAAGATCGCGCGTGCTTTGGCCCACCGCTGCTAGAGGCACCCATGCACTGGGTACCCCATGTCCGGGGTCCCCAACGAACTTGTTCGCTGGGGTGGTGTCCCTCGGGACATGGGGCACCCAGTGCATGGGTTGGTCAAATCTCTACTCCATAACAAACGGCGCAGGCCGCCGCTTTACAACCTGCGACTTCACGATCGATGYACTCGTCTGAGCTTTGTCGATGATGCGGTTAAGAACCTCGTCCAAATGCTGGATCGACCGCAGATAGACACGCGCGACAAAACAATCGTCACCCGTGACACGATCACACTCTGCAACCTCAGGAATCTCCTGAAGCAGCCGCTCCACTGCCAGCAGCTTTCCGGGCAGTGGACGGATACGAACGATCGCCACCATGGGATACCCCATGGCTTCCGCATTCAGATCGAGGGTGAAAGCCCGAATCACGTCGTTCTCCTGCAGCTTCTGCAATCGCTCGGCTACCGCAGGCGAGGACATACCCACCTCGTCGGCAAGACTCTTCAGCGACATTCGTGCATCCACAGAGAGTAGCCGTAGCAGTTCCTGGTCAGTCTGATCCATACATCCCTCACGCCCCTCAGAATCGAAGGAAAAACAAGTCTATCGCTTTCGAAAGCTGTCCAGAATAGAGGAAAGATTGCGGAATGCTATGTATTCCGGAGCCTCAACCTGACAGAATCAAGGGATGGATACACAGCGATTAGGAACTCTGGAGATGTCCGTTGCCATGACAGTCTCCGGCACTATCGGATGGTTTGTCCTGGGCTCGGGAGAGAGCGTTCTTCGTGTGGTGCTATGGCGCTGCATCTTCGGCGCCCTGACACTCTTTCTTGCATGTGCCGCCATGGGGCTGCTGCATCATCTGCGGAATAAGCGCGTCCTTCTGTTGGGATCGCTCGGTGGCGTAACGATTGTCCTGAACTGGCTGCTGCTCTTCAGTGCTTACTCTCGCAGCTCCATCTCGATTGCGACCGCAATCTACAACACCTATCCCTTCATGCTGTTTGTACTGGGTGCGATCTTCTTTGCGGAGAAGATGACGGCGAGCAAGCTGCTGTCGCTGATTGCCGCATTCGCGGGCGTGCTTCTCATCGTGATGGCAGACACAAAGGTTGGCGGTTTCGGATCGCATTATCTGGCGGGCGTCGCCATGGCCTTAGGTGCTGCGCTTTGTTATGCCGTCTGCACCATTCTGATCAAAAAGCTGAGCGGAACTCCGCCTCACATCATCGCGCTGATCCAGGTTGTTGTCGGCATGATCCTGATGGGCCCAATCGCGCACGCTGCACCGTCTACTTCCAAAGGCTGGGGCATGGTCGCTACCATCGGCATTGTGCATACAGGCCTGGTCTACATCCTGCTGTACGGCGCGATTCAGAAGCTCCCCACCCATCTGACGGCAGCTCTGTCCTTCATCTATCCGGCAGTCGCGATTCTGGTCGATATCATCGCACTCGGACGTCGGTTGCATCCGATGCAGATCGCCGGAGCCTGCATCATCTTTCTAGCGGTTGCGGGCATGACCTTTGGATGGAGCTTCAGACGGAGTGAACCTCAGCCAGCCTTATCCGGCTGTGACTGATAGATCTCTTCCACCCGCTCCACCGTATCGATCTCATCGACCGGCTTGTCATCGCGGATGCGCAGAATGCGCGGGAAGCGCAGCGCAAATCCGCTGTTGTGACGGTCACTGCGCATTACGTTGTTGAAGGCGACTTCAAGGATTTTCTTCGGCTCTATCGTGCGGAAGTGACCAAAGTCCTCGAGCGTGTGCTCCTTCATCCACTCGGTAAGCTCCAGAATCTCGGCATCGGTTAAACCGGAGTAGGCCTTGCCTACGTTCAACAGCTCCCCGCCTTCACCGCGCACGGCGAAGGTGTAGTCGCTCAATAGGCCGGCTCTCTTGCCGTGGCCGAACTCGCAGCCGGTGACGACCACATCCAGCGTAGCCAGTTCGCGCTTCAGCTTCATCCACATCAGGCCTCGGCGGCCGGGCTGATAGGTGGAGTCCATCGCCTTCAGCATCACGCCCTCATTGCCGCGTTCACGTGCCTCGCGGTAGGTGCGGTCGATATCATCGGCGTTCTCCACCACAAACGACGGCGACAGGATCAACCGCTCCACGTCAGGCTCCTCGCTGGCAAACAGGCCTCCGGCAGCCTTCTCTACCGGAGACCGGGTAACCGCCGAGATGCGCTCCACCGCTGCTTCCAACTCATTGCGGCGGGCGCGCAACGGAAGGTCGAGTTTGAGTTCGCCGCCGGCATACATCAGGTCGAAGACCATGAAGACAACCGGCACCTGGGCGCGCATGGCATCGTTGACCTTCTTGCGTCCGATGCGAGTACCCAGCACGGCGAACGGCAACGCTCTCCGCCCGGCAATGTCCCAGCCGAGGATCTCGCCGTCCAGAATCAGAGGTTCATTCACCTTCTCGAAGGCTTCGACCAGTTCGGGATAGCTCTCCGTGATGTCGTCGCGGTTGCGGGAGTAGATCGCCACCCGCCCGTCGACACCGCAGTGCACCTGCGCTCGCATGCCGTCGTACTTGTCTTCGACCAGGGCCTCGATCCGCAACGCCTCCACCGGCAGATGCTCGGCCATCGGGACATCAGGATCGGGTTCTTTGGCTTTGAGCTCGACATCCGCCGCCTCCGCTAACTCCTTCGTCGAAGCAAAGCGCTCCACCGCCTCCTCTGGCGTCTCCACCGGTGAGGCCAGCATGAAGCCGAGGGGATGAAACAACCGCATCCGCGCCTCGGCCAGGGTTCCGGCGAAGGCCCGCTCGACGGCCCCGGACAGGTCAGCCTCAAGCATGACGGCGTTTCGGACCGCCCGCACCTCGGTACCCGAAACCTCGGCGATCGCCTCCTCCACCAGGCTCTGTTTCACACCGATGCGCATATCGCCAAGCATCAGCTTGAGCAGGTACTTCGCCTCCAGCGGAGTCGCCCGACGCAGCAGCTCCGTCAGGACATGCTTCCGGGCAGCCGTCGACTTCGCCGATGAGGAGGCCCCAAAGGCTGCTTCTACCTCGTCCAGCACGATCTCCGGCTCCGCCAGCCGGGGCCATAGCTCGGCGGCCGCGGCGCCCAGGTCGCCATGCTTGCGGTAGACGGCCGACATGGTGACGTCAGCCGCGCCAGAGATCGCCTTCACAATGCCGCTCAGCATGGCTCCGCCCGCGTTCAGCTTGCGGTTATCGGCTTCTGAAAACGGGAGTCCGGCCAGGTACTGCGCAAACCGACCCGCCTGCCGGCTGCTCTCGGCCTGCACTTTGGCGATGGCGGCAGCAATCGCGGCCCGCTTTTTCAGGCGACTGGAGGTTCCGGCCAGCTCCTCCGCCAGCAACGCGAGTTCGGCAAACCGGGACATACGCCCTATGATGCCCGAACAAACCGGAGTATCCTAGAGACAGGCATATGCGCAGCCACCGTTCCAACCCGGCCCGCCACGACTTCGCCTAGCTGCGCCAAGTCTGCTGCCCGCTGCGCCGATCTACCGCGCCTCCTCATCCAATTAGAAAGCGTTACCCCTAAGGGCATACCTATGTTTGATCGTCTCCAACAACTCGAAGACCGCTACGACGAGCTCTCGCGCGATCTCGCCGACCCCGGCATCGTCACCGACCAGCAGCGTTACCAGAAGACTGCCAAGCAGCACCGCGACATGGAACCCACCATTGACAAGTTCCGTGAGTACAAGCAGGTGCAGCAGGGCATTGCAGACGCCAAGCTCATGCTCGACGAAACCGACGCCGACATCCGCGCCATGGCCGAGGAGGAGCTCTCCACCCTGGAGAGCCGGCTTCCCGCCATTGAGGACGAGCTGAAGGTTATGCTGCTGCCCAAGGATCCGAATGACGAGAAGAACGTCATCATCGAAATCCGCGCCGGCACCGGCGGCGATGAAGCTTCGCTCTTTGCGGGCGAGCTCTTCCGCCTGTACCTGCGCTTTGCGGAACAGCACCGCTGGAAGGTCGAAATCCTCTCCGAGAGCGAGTCGACTGTCGGCGGCATGAAGGAAGTCGTCGCCATCTTTGAAGGCGACCGCGTGTACTCGCAGATGAAGTACGAGTCCGGCGTACACCGTGTGCAGCGTGTCCCCGCCACCGAGACCCAGGGTCGCGTTCATACCTCCGCCGTCACCGTCGCCGTCCTTCCAGAAGCCGAGGAAGTCGACATCAAGGTTGAAGCGAAGGATCTTCGGGTCGACACCTTCTGCTCCTCCGGCCCCGGCGGACAGAGCGTGAACACTACCTACTCGGCCGTCCGCATTACGCACATCCCCACCAACACGGTGGTGAGCTGCCAGGACGAGAAGTCGCAGATCAAGAACCGCGAAAAGGCCATGCGCGTTCTTCGTGCCCGCCTCTATGAGGTGGAGATGGAGAAGCAGCATGCAGCCCAGGCCAGCGCCCGCAAGCAGCAGGTTGGCTCCGGCGACCGTTCGGAGAAGATCCGCACCTACAACTTCCCGCAGAATCGCCTGACCGATCACCGCATCGGCCTGACCCTGCACCAGCTTGACCTGATCATGGAAGGCAAGCTGCAGCCTGTGATCGATGCCCTGATCGAGCACGATACGGCAGAACGCCTCAAAGCCGAAGCCACAGCAGCCTAGGGCATTTTCCCTGTTGCTGGGTATCCCGGAAGAATGTACAGCGGCGTTTTCATTGCGGAAAACGCCCATAAATGTGGAGTCCCTACACTACACCTACAGGGAAAATGCTCTAACGAAAGGACGCCCACGTTCGCACGTTGTGCAGCGTGGGCGCATCTCCCCCGATGAACCTTCGTGAGGCACAGCTCGCAGCCCGTACCCAGCTTGCGCACACGGAGAGCCCGGTGCGCGACGCCGAACTGTTGTTGCTGCACATCCTCGGCATCACCAAGGCACAACTGCTGATCGCCCCCAAGCGCGAGCTGACGTCCGCCGAGTTCGCCGCTTACCAGGCATTGCTTGCCCGCCGCGCCGCCCATGAACCCGTTCAGTACATCACCGGCATGCAGGAGTTCTACGGCCTTCCCTTCCGCGTCACCCCGGCGACCCTGATCCCCCGCCCGGAGACAGAACTACTGGTCGAATCTGTGTTGGCGCAGATTCCGCAGCATCACGCGGTCCGCATCGCCGACGTCGGGACCGGCACTGGATGCATCGCCATTGCGCTTGCCGTGCATCTGCCTTACGCGCATGTGACCGCGCTCGATCTCTCCGATGCCGCCCTGAGTGTCGCGCGGGAGAATGCCGCCATCAACCATGTGAAGAAACGAGTCATGCCGCTGCACTCTGACCTGCTCAGCAGCGTTGCCGGACAGGCCTTCGACGTCGTCGTCTCCAACCCTCCGTATGTCCCCTTCAGTGACCGATCCACCCTTGCGCCGCAGGTTCGTGACTTCGAACCGGA
The DNA here is from genome assembly GCF_052114765.1 of Terriglobus sp. 2YAB30_2. Lineage (NCBI taxonomy): Bacteria > Pseudomonadati > Acidobacteriota > Terriglobia > Terriglobales > Acidobacteriaceae > Terriglobus > Terriglobus sp. 2YAB30_2. The sequence continues at coordinate 123,405 of NZ_JBFRFJ010000012.1, read as the reverse complement.
GACCGCCCTCTATGCAGGAGAAGATGGACTGGAGATCTATCGCCGCCTGATTCCCCAGGCATACAAGGCGCTACATCCAGGCGGTCTGCTGGCGTTGGAGATCGGTTATGGACAGGATGCAGCTCTGCGGTCGCTGCTCTCCGAATGGAATGAAGTGACAATTCTCAACGATCTGCAGGGTATTCCCCGCACCATCCTGGCAAAGCGCCGCTAAAGCCATCAATTGGATGACACGCCCTGAGCTTCCAACGACGTAAAGGCCACCACACGATTCCGGCCTGACTGTTTGGCGGCATAGAGCGCCTGATCGCATCGCCGTAGCGCGGCCTGGTCATCTTCTCCGCGTTCACAAACGGTCACTCCGAAGCTCGCCGTCAGCCGCAGTTGCGAGTCGAACTCAAATCGCAGGCTTCGCAGTCTCTCGCGTAGACGCTCCGCCACAACGCGGGCGCCCTCCTCGTCCGTGTTTGGCAAAATGGCGACGAACTCTTCTCCACCAAAGCGGCCCAGCGCATCGGCAGGCCGCAGCATCTCAGACAGCGCCTTCGCGAACGTGGATAAGACCGAATCGCCTGCCGGATGACCATAGCGATCATTGATCTGCTTGAAGTGGTCCACGTCCAGACAGATGAGAGCAATGCGTCCACCATTCATCTCCGCGCGTCTCAGCTCACGGCCGAGACGGTCTTCCAGACCCCGGCGATTCAATGCCGAAGTCAACGCATCGGTCAACGACAAAGCATCCAGCTCATTGCTCAACTGCAGTGCAGCCATCCACAGGTAGCCGATGGCGATACTGGCGCATAGAAGAACAACCTTTGAGAGCCGCGAAGCGCCATCGACCATAAAGGCCTGGTCATCGGCCGGAAGGTTCAGAAGTTGTCCGCGAAGGATGGGCAAAACCATCCGCACGAGGCAGAAGAAGGAGAAGAGAAAGAAGCTGCCTGCCAGGAATCGTGCCGGCAACTGCAGCAAGCTTGGCGCACGATGCAGCAAGGTAGCGCCGCTACGGGCCGTTTGCAGCGCTAGCGCAAGAACCAAAAGCTCTGCCCGCGTCCTCATCGGCAGATGCATGATCTGGGAATAGATGGAAAAACCGACTGTCCCCACAAACAGCAGGACGTCGACCCAGCGTTCGGTATGACGAAGCTCCAGGAAACGGGTCATGGTCTCGTCCATTAAGGCGAAACCAGTGATGATCAGGCCGTTCGAGAAAATGAATGCCACCGTGGGGATCTGATTGCGATAGAACAGGATCACCATCGCCAGAGCGATGAGCAGCATGCTGGCACACAACCGGAGAACGCCACGCAGACGAGGCATGGAATGGGCCGCCAGACCCAATCCAAGCATCAGCATGCCCAGCAGCAGGACGTAGGATTCCACCATCCAGCGCAGGCTTAGAGGGACATTCATACCCACAAGGATATAGTCGGCAAATTATTTTTCTTCGTGATATTCCTGCTCGGTATTTACATCCCAAAGGGAGTTCTTACTGGTCTCACCGGCCAGAATGGCGTCCACGGCGGCCATCGCCGTCAGCATGGAATGGTCCTGGTTGTTGTACTTGTGCATGCCGTTACGGCCCACCAGGAAGAGGTTTTCGTAACGATCCATGTACCGGCGGATCTCGTCGAACCGGCCATAGCTGCCGAAGTATGCCGGATAGGTCTTTGGAACCCGCACCACATGACCGTCGCGCACATGCTCCCGGCGGATCATGCCAATCTTCTCCAGCTCCATGGCGCCGAAAGCCTTGAGCTCCTCGTCTGACATCTTCCACAGCGGATCGGTGTCGTAACAGAAGTACTCCAGCCCCAGCCACACCTTCGACGGATCAGCGACCAGATAGGGGCTCCAGTTGTTGAAGATCTGTAACCGGCCAATCTGGACATCCGGCTCCTGGATATAGATCCACGTATCTTTCAGAAGGCTGCCGTCAGGCTCGGTCTGCTGCAGCTTGTCCACCAGCAGGCCAACCGTGATGAAGTCGCGGTATTGCAGGCCATCAGCCACTTCGACGACGTTCGCGGGAGGCTCCACATCCAGCGAATGCACCAGCTCCCGCACCGGCACGGTGGAGAAGAAGTGGTCCCCGGCAAAGGTCTGGCGCTCGCCTGCGCGGTTTACCGCCTCCACGCTGACAACGCGGTCGCCTTCGGTGTTGACCTTCACTGCACGCCACCCCATATGCAGCTCACCGCCACCCTGCTGCACCAGACCGGCAACGTGTTCCCAAAGCTGGCCAGGGCCAAACTTGGGATAGAGGAACTGCTCGATCAACGAGGTCTCAGTCTTCTTCTGCTCGATGTCTCCTTCAGTCCTGCCGAAGGTCTTCTTCAGGAAGTGCTTTACGGCGGCCGTCAGGCTCAGGCCCTTGATGCGCTGCGCTCCCCACTCCGCGCTGATCTCCTCGCACGGCACACCCCATACTTTTTCGGTGTAGCTCTTGAAGAAGGTCAGGTAAAGCTCGCTGCCGAAGCGGTTCACCAGGAAGTCGCGCAGACTTTTCTCCTGCTTAACGGGAAACAGACGCGACGAAAGATAACTGAAGCCGATGCGTACCAGGCGGACTGGCCCCAGCTTGCGAAGTGTCGGTCCACTCAGGCTCAGCGGATAGTCAAAAAACTGCCGCATGAAGTAGATCTCACTCTTGCGCGGGCGCACCAGCATGACGAGGTCTTTATCCTCGCCTTCGCGCCGTTCGTGCATAGGCAGATGCCGTGTCTTGTTCTGGTAGCTGATCGCAGCTTCGGCTTCGGCCTCATGCTCCACCGGCATCAGCTCGAGCCACCAGCGCATCACCTTGTCACTCTTTGAAAAGAAGCGGTGACCGCCGATGTCCATTCGGTTGCCGTTATAGCGCACGGTGCGCGATATGCCGCCAACGCAGTCCCCTGCTTCGAGAACAATGGGTTGGATATCCGATTGCCGTATCAGTTCCAGGGCGGCAGTCAGACCAGCAGGGCCTGCGCCCAGGATCACGGCTTTCTTTCTCATTCCACTTCTATCCTACGGATGATTCCGAAACTCTGTCGATTTGTTGTACCTGTGACGCCGCGGCCGCAGAAAAGGACGCAAGCACCGAACTCAGTTTCTGCGCGGAGACCGTCTAGAATGGCTTTAGACATGCACACCCTGGTCACAGGCGCCTCCGGATTCTTTGGCGGCGTTCTCAAGCGCAGACTCCTTCGTGAAGGCCATACCGTCGTCAACATTGATCTGGAACGCGATGAGGATACCCTGCCTGGACTAACCTCCATTCAGGGAGACCTTCGCGATAACGCATTGATGCAACGGGTCTTCGCCGAACACCACTTCGACGCCATCTTCCATGTCGCGGCACAGTTGGCGCATGGCGCCCGGATCGACGAGCATCTCCTCTGGACCTCAAACGTCGACGCCACCCGGCTGCTCGCGGACCTGGCCGTCGAGCACGGCGTAAAACCGTTCGTCTTCACTTCCACGAACTGCCTGTGGGCCGCGAATATGGGCCGCCCCATCACAGAAGAAGATGCACCTGCTCCGGTGGAGATCTATGGCCGCTCCAAATGGGAAGCCGAGAAGGTCCTCTCGAGCTACACCGAGCGCCTGAATGTGGTGACACTGCGCTGCCCCACCATCATGGATTCCGGCCGCCTGGGCCTTCTCGCCATCCTGTACGAGTTCATTGACGACCACAAAACTGTCTGGGTCGTCGGTTCTGGCAACAATACCTATCAGTTCATCTACGCCGACGATCTCGCTACGGCCTGCATCCAGGCAGCCGGCTACAACGGCAGCAATACCTTCAATGTCGGCTCAGATAATGTGAAGTCGATGCGCGCGGTCTATGAGTCCGTCATCGCTGCCGCGGGATCGCGCAGCATAGTGCGCTCCCTACCACAGGGGCCGACGATCGCCGCCATGATCGCGGCGCACAAACTCAAGCTCTCGCCCCTTGGGCCGTATCACTACAAAATGATCGCCGAGAGTTTTCTGTTCGACACCACACGCATCAAACGCGAGCTCGGCTGGCGGCCCACGCTCACCAATGAGGAGATGCTGTTACGTGCCTACAGCTACTACTCACAGAATCGCAAGGAGATCGCGGCACGCACCGATGTCTCCGCGCACCGCAAACCGGCGAGCATGGGTATTATTCGACTGTTAAAGTGGCTGAGTTAGACCTCCAGAGATACAACCTCTCCCGACAACACTCCATCCCACGTCCCTAACGGAACAGCCTGCACGACTTTCTGCAATGGGATTTCAGTTGTTTGGAGGAAAGTCTGCGTGGGCACCTGGGTTACGACGAGACCTCTCGTCCATGTCCCGACAACTCTGCGGATCACAGCCGGCTGGGCACAGGCATGGATTGATGCCCACCCTGCTCTGTCTTTCACGGGGCTTAGCCTCTTCTACGTCATCATCACCGCGCTGCTCTCTTCCATGAAGCTGCTGTGGCTCGACGAGTTGATCACGTATCACATTGCGAGCCTGGGTTCAGCCCACGCAATCTGGCACGCCCTCAGCCAGGGCGCCGATCCGAATCCGCCACTATCTCATCTGGCGGTCCTGGGTTCAACGCGCCTCTTCGGCAATCACGAGTTCGCATTGCGCCTGCCAGCCATCGCCGGTTACTGGTTGGGGTTGTTGTCGCTCTATCTCTTCCTGCAGCGGCGGATCTCCCCCACATGGGCGCTCGCGGGAACCTTCCTGTCTATGGCGACCGGCGCCTTCGAATATTCCTATGAATGCCGCAGCTACGGCATCTTCTATGGTTTCGCAATGATGGCTGTACTGTGCTGGTCGCGAACCATCCAACCGAAGACGCGCAGCCGTGGCACCCTTGCTCTGATTGGCATGGTGATCGCGCTGGCGCTCGGCGTCTCCACCAATTACTTCGCGGTGCTCGCGTTTCTTCCCGTGGCAGCGGGTGAGGTAGTTTTCACCCTGCAGCAATTTCACGCAGAACGATGGCGTATGCCAAATCTTCGCTATGCCATTCGTCCCCGAATCTGGATGAGCATAGTGCTGGCCGCTGCTCCTCTCGCCTTCTATCGGGGCCTGATTAAAGCAGGAATTGCAACCTATGCTCCGCATGCATGGAACAAGGTCTCTATCGATCAGGCCTTCGATTCATACACCGAGATGGTAGAGGCAGTACTGTATCCGCTGCTCGCGCTGTTTCTGCTTGCTGGCATCGTCCGCGTCCTTTCTCGCTTCTGTTCAACCTGCCGTGCTTCCATGCGGCCAAGAGTTCTTGGCCATCTGGCGACGGAGTACCGCGTACGACATGGGAGAAAAGCATTTCCAACGCATGAGCTGATCGCGGCGTTCTTCCTCATGCTGTATCCGTTTCTCGGTTACGCGGTCGCTTCTATCAAAGGCGGCATGCTCTCTCCGCGCTTTGTGATCCCGGTATGTTTCGGCTTTGCCATCGCGGGGGTTGCGGCGGCGCATCGGCTCTTCGGGCATATGCGCTACGCAGCCATCATCTTCCTCATCCTCTTTGTGGCATGGGTGACGACCCGCGAGTCCATCATCGGCTATTGGTATACAGAGCAGAAGCAGAGCTTCTATAAGGTCGTGGACCACCTTTCGACCATCGCTGATAACCAACCAATCGCGATTCCCGATCCGCTCATGGTGCTTACCTTCCAACGCTATGCGCCACCGTCGCTTGCCTCTCGCATCGTCTTCCCTGTCGACTTCGACGCGATCCGCCGATTCCGCGGAGAAGACTCACCGGACCGCAACCTCTGGACTGGACGGAACAGCTACTATCACGTCCCCATTGTTCCTCTGGCCGGCTTCCTGCAGCAGACAGGACACTTCATCATCCTTGGCCACGACAAGAACTGGATGGTGCGGGACCTGCAGGAACACCGTTATCCGGTAGACGAGATGCCGATCAACACGCGTGCCGGAGCGATTGGAGGATTTACACCGCTGATGCACGGTGTACCGAAGTTCTATGAAGCTTCAGGAGATCGCTCACCGGCCAGCGGATACGGACGTTCCACCACAATCATTCCGTTTCACGGTGAAACGAATCAGCCGCATGAGGATGATTTAGAACGCCCGATTCAAGATGTTCAGACTCGATAGAACACGAGAACAGCGCGTTGGAGCGCTGAAGGCGCGCTCTATATCAGCCTGGGGCAACGCCCCAGGTCTCAGGCAGCCAATGGAAAAAAGGGCTGAAGGCCCGATCTATAGTTCTTCAGTCACAAATCGAACGTCCATCTCCTCCAGCTAGAAAAGACGATTTGAGCTTCGCTCGAACATCCCACCCATTGCTTTGCAATGGATGGGGCACCCAGAGTATGGGCTGCCGCAACAATTTTGTTTGTCATCTTCTGCAAAAACAAAAAAGGCCGGGCAATATGCCCGGCCTTTTCTTCCTACTCTTACGCCGGAACCTCTTCCGACTCGACGACCTCGAAGGTGAGGGCGTCTTTGCCTGCATCGACACGCACCTTGTCGCCGTGCCGCACTTCGCCATCTAGGATCTTGATGGCGAGCGGATCCTGCACCAGGCGCTGGATCGCACGCTTCAGCGGACGGGCTCCATAGGCGCGATCGTAGCCCGCGGCAAAGAGCTTCTTGTGCGCCTCCGGTGTCAGCTCCAGATGGATCTTCCGTGCATCCAGCAGCTTCTGCAGGTCGGCAAGCCGCAGGTCCACGATATGCGTCAACTGCTCCTCGCCGAGCGGATGGAAGACCACGATGTCGTCCACACGGTTCAGGAACTCCGGGCGGAAGTGCTGCTTCAGCGAATCGATCACACGGCTCTTCGCATCCTCGAAGCCATCCTCACTGTCAGCCCATGCCGTCGACAATGCACTTGCACCGATGTTCGACGTCATGATCAGCACGGTGTTCTTGAAGTCGACCGTGCGGCCCTTTGAGTCCGTCAGGCGGCCGTCATCCAGCACCTGCAACAGCACATTGAAGACATCCGGGTGCGCCTTCTCGATCTCATCAAAGAGCACCACGGCATACGGACGCCGGCGGATCGCCTCCGTCAACTGTCCACCCTCGTCGAAACCCACGTATCCCGGAGGAGCGCCGATCAGCCGCGCGACCGCATGCTTCTCCATGTACTCCGACATGTCGATGCGCACCATCGCCTGCTCGTCGTCAAAGAGGAACTCCGCCAGGGCACGCGCCGTCTCCGTCTTACCCACGCCCGTGGGGCCGAGGAAGATAAAGCTGCCGATGGGGCGCTTGGGATCGGACAAGCCCGCACGGGAACGGCGAATCGCATTCGCCACCACCGTCAAAGCCTCATCCTGCCCGATGACGCGCTCGCGCAGCCGCTGTTCCATATGGACCAGCTTCTGTACTTCGCCTTCGAGCATCTTCGCGACAGGAATACCGGTCCACTTGGAGACGATCTTGGCGATATCTTCCTCGTCGACCTCTTCCTTCAACATGCGCTGCGCGGTATCACTACCATCCTGCAGCGTCTCAAGCTCCTTCAGCTCGGCCTCTGCCTTCGGCAGATCGCTGTACTGAATCTGCGCTGCCCTGCCGAGATCGCCTTTGCGGGTCTGCTCTTCGATCTGGAAGCGCAGGCTTTCGATCTTCTGCTTCAGCTCGCTGATGCGGCTGATGGCATCCTTCTCCTTCTGCCACCGCGCCCGCAGGCCGCTGGCCTGCTCCTTGATGTCGGCCAGCTCCCTCTCGACCTCCTGCAACCGCTCCTTGGAGTTCGCATCCTTCTCCCGCTTCAGAGCCTCGCGCTCGATCTCGAGCGAGGTCGCCCGACGCTCCAGGGCGTCGATCTCCACTGGCACACTCCCGATCTGGATGGCCAACGAGGCAGCTGCTTCATCGACAAGATCAATCGCCTTGTCCGGAAGGAAACGGTCGCTGATGTAGCGATGTGAGAGCACAGCCGCCGACACGATCGCCGAGTCCTTGATGCGCACCTTGTGGTGCGACTCGTAACGCTCCTTCAGGCCACGCAGAATCGCGATCGTATCGTCTACATTGGGCTCACCGACATAGACGATCTGGAAGCGGCGCTCCAGCGCGGCATCCTTCTCGATGTATTTGCGGTACTCGTTCAGCGTGGTTGCGCCGATAGCCCGCAGCTCGCCGCGCGCCAGTGCCGGCTTGAGCATGTTGCTGGCGTCGATAGCGCCTTCCGCTGCTCCGGCGCCGACCAGCGTGTGCAGCTCATCGATAAACAGGATGATCTGTCCGTTCGACTCTTCGATCTCCTTCAGCACTGCCTTCAGACGGTCTTCGAACTCTCCACGGAACTTCGCTCCGGCAAGCATCGATCCCAGGTCCAGCGAGATGACCCGTTTCTCCTTCAGGATCTCGGGCACATCTCCGGAGACGATGCGGCGCGCCAGGCCTTCCACAATCGCCGTCTTACCCACGCCGGGTTCGCCAATCAACACAGGGTTGTTCTTGGTGCGGCGCGACAGCACTTGAATGACGCGACGAATCTCCTCGTCGCGGCCGATCACCGGATCGAGCTTGCCCTTGCGCGCCTGCTCGGTAAGATCCTTGGCGTACTTCTCCAGCGCCTGGAACTTCCCTTCGGGATTCTGATCGGTCACGCGCTGGGTGCCACGCACTGAGGTCAGCGCCTTCAGAATCGCATCATGGGTTGCACCGAAGGCGGCCATGGCCGCCTGCACAACGCCATTCTTCTCTTCACTCAAGGCCAGCAGAAGATGCTCGGTCGAGACATACTCGTCCTTGAAGTTCTCCGCCTCTTTGAAGGCGCGATCTAATACCTTCTGCAAAGCAGAGCCCACACCGGGCTGCTGACTGGCTCCCTGCACTTTCGGCAGTTTCGCGATGGCCGCATTTACCTGGCTAAGAAGCTGCTGCACAGGTACACCGATCTTCTCCAGCACCGGAATCACGATGCCCTCACGGTCTTCCAGCAGAGCCGCGGCAAGATGCAGCGGCAGCACCTCGGCGTTTCCCGAGTCAGAAGCGTGCCCCAGCGCCGCCTGTACCGCCTCCTGCGACTTCACCGTAAATTTGTCCCAACGAATTGCCATCGCTTCTCTACCTCACCTGATTCCTTAGATACATCTCAAGCCGAATAACGACCATGCCCCGCATCACAAAAGAATGGGAGACCGCCCTTCACAACCGGCAGGTCTCCCGTTCATGTCCCCACTGCGAAAATGCAATGGGTTTCATCGATGGCGACAAGGCCGGCAGCCCCTTCGCCATCAGGTGCCCGTCAGTGCACCATGAAGCTTACGCTGCGGTCTTTGCCTCAACCTGCTTCGGACCAGTACCGGCGCCTACCTTGATCTGCTTGGGCTGAGCCTCAGACTTCTTCGCGATCTCAATCTGAAGCACGCCATCCTTATACTCGGCGCTTACTTTCTCCATATCCGCCGTTTGCGGAAGCGTGAACGCGCGGATGAAGCTGCCGTAGCGGCGCTCAATGCGATGGAAGTTCTCTTCCTTCTCTTCCTTCCCGAATTGGCGCTCGCCCTTGACCGTCAGAGTCTGGTTCTCCAGGCGGACATCGATATCTTCCTGCCTGATCCCCGGAACGTCGAGTTTCAGCACGATCTTCTGCGCATCCTCATAAACGTCCACGGCGGGAGTGAAATTCCCTGACGCCAACGACTCACTGCGGCCTTCCGGCGCACCGAAGTCGTTAAAGATCGAGTTCAAACGGTTCTGCAGAACAGCCAGATCCGAGAACGGGGTCCAACGTGTGATCGTCATGATGCATTTCCTCCTGAGTTGTGGGCCGGGATCTCCGGCCTTCACATCATCTGACGCATACCATAGCACAACCGATTCATAAAATGTGATGCAAGTACACTCAAGTTTAGAAGAAACTTTCGCCCTTTCGTAAGCAAATGAAAATAAACTACTTTTTCACGTGTTCCAATCGTCGCTCGGCCAACTCACCACCGAAGACCGTGGCCGGAACCATGACGACGATCGATACCCAGGTCAGTTCCAGGGAGCCCGACCGGCTGACAAGGAGAGACTCCGCAACGCCGAACCCACCTGTGGCAAACAGGATGATCGCAGTTCCCCAGCTGGACCGGCGCGACCCGCCGATAACCGCAGCCAGGAATCCGGTCGCCACCGAGCAGAAGAAGCCGACTACGATACTTGCGAGCAGGTAGCGCGTCGAGACCCGTTGCGTCGGATCATGATTCGTTTTGAGAAACCAGACAACCGAGCTGCCAAGTGAGAGCAGGTAACCAAAGACAGCGCCGAGAACGATCCGAACCATGGGGACTCTCCGTGCTGAATGATGACATACCAGTTCAGGCAACTCCGCAACAAAAGCTTTGCATCGCATGGAAGTCCCATTGATAGTCTCGATGCGTGCCTTTGGTTACCGGCTCGCCTATATTGGCGCCGTTCTGATTGTGTTGCTCAATAGCTGGTTGGCCTATCGCTCTCTCCGCATCTTTGCGGCGAGCCAGCAGTGGCAGACCCATACCCTGGAGACCCTGACTGCCTGCGAGCAGTTAGTGGCGGAGATTCGGACGGCCGAGGGCGCAGCTCGAGGCTACGTTCTGCAGGCGGATCCGTTCCTGGAAAAGCAGTACAACGATGCCGTCAACCAGGTCTGGGACACCTTTGAATACGTGCGCAAGCTCACGGAGGACAATCCCAGCCAGCAGGCTCGCCTCCCCAGAGTCCGCGAGCGGATTCAGGCGCGGCTGACCTCGATTGAGATTGGCGTTCAACTTCGTAAGGCTCAACCAACTGCCGCGCTCACGCCGGATCAGCTTTCGATCATGATGACCGACCAGTACCAGTATGGCGACTTCACAGCGGCTTATGCCATCACCCAGGTCGAAGGAGAGGAGCGCCGTCTGCTCAAGTGGAGGGATTCCCAGGTCACAAGCGCCCGCCGCTCGGCCTACACCACCTTCGGTGTTGCGACCGGACTGAATCTTCTATTCCTGATTCTCGCCTTCCATTTCCTTGGAAAAGAGGTGGCTGCGCGCGACCGGATCACGGCGCAGGCAGAAGAGATTCAAGCTCTGGCTACCGATCTGGAAAAGCGCGTGCGGGAGCGCACGCATGAGCTCGAGACCTCGAACCAGGAGCTCGAAGCCTTCTCCTATTCCGTATCGCACGATCTTCGCGCACCGCTACGCACCATCGATGGCTTTTCGCTGGCGCTGTATGAGGACTTCGGCGACAGGCTGGATGATCAGGGCCGAGACTACATTCATCGCGTCCGCAGCGGTGTACAGCGCATGGGCCAGTTGATCGATGCCCTGCTGCAGTTGTCCCGCGTCACCCGTACCGACCTTGTCCGCGAGACCACGGATCTGGCGGAAGTTGCCCGTTCCGTCGCCGCCGACCTCAAAGCCTCAGACCCTGATCGCAATGTCCGCTTCGAGATTCCCGGCACGCCCATGCTGGCTCAGGCTGATCCGCGTCTGCTGCGCATTGCCCTGGAAAACCTGATGGGGAATGCCTTCAAGTTCACCGCAAAAACACCGAACGCTGTCATCAGGTTCGGCTCCTATCTGGGAGATGGCGTGAACGTCTACTTTATCCGGGATAATGGAGCCGGCTTTGATATGCGGTATGCCGATCGCCTCTTCACTGCGTTCCAGCGCCTTCACGGAGATCGCGACTTTAAGGGGTCAGGCATCGGCCTGGCGACCACACTTCGCATCGTCCGCCGGCATCAGGGCCGCATCTGGGCCGAGGCTACGGAGGACCAGGGCGCGACCTTCTACTTCACGCTTGGATCATAATCTTTTGGGAAAGGTTCCTACGAATGACCATCAATACGAATTCGATCCTGCTGGTCGAAGACGACCCGGACCACGAAGCTCTCGCCATCCGTGCTTTGCGCAAGGCCAATGTCGCGAACGAGATCAGTGTCGCCCGTGACGGCGCCGAGGCGCTTGAGCTGATCGACAGGTACGAAGCGGGTGAGCTTCCCATGCCGCAGCTCGTTCTTCTGGACCTGAAGCTTCCCAAGGTGCAGGGCCTGGATGTGTTGAAGGTAATTCGCTCCAAAGAAAAGGCCTCACTCTTGCCCGTCGTTGTACTCACTTCCTCGGACGAGGAGCGCGATATCGTCAGCTCGTATCGCCTGGGCGTGAACAGCTACATTCGCAAACCAGTCAACTTTACAGATTTTGCCGAAGCCACCAAGCAGCTTGGAATCTACTGGCTTCTGCTGAACCAAGCGCCGCCGATCTCCTGAGACACGCGCGTGACCCTGCCGCAGCTCAATCCCGCTCCCCTCGCAGAACAACGCAGGCGGCTTCGCGTCCTCATCGTCGAAGACTACGAGCCTGACGCGCTGTTGCTGCGGCGTCACCTTCACCGCGCCGGATACGAGATCGAGATGCGGCGCGTCGAAACCCGCGCGCAGATGCATGAGGCCCTGCGTGCGGGGAGCTGGGACGTGGTCATCGCCGACTACACGCTGCCTGGTTTTGGAGCGCGCGACGCCCTGGCCATGCTGCAGGCCAGCGGGATCGACCTACCCTTCATCATCGTCTCTGGCACCATCAGCGAAGAGACCGCCGTCTCCACCATGCGCGCCGGGGCACACGACTATGTGTTGAAAGACAATCTGGAGCGCCTGGTACCCGCAATCGAGCGAGAGCTCGCCGATGCCGAAGCCCGCCGCGAAAAACTACGCACCGCCGCCGCGCTCAAAACTCTGGAAACACGCTTCTCCGCAACCTTCAACCAGGCTGCCATGGGAATGGCGCATATCTCACTCGATGGACGATGGATCCTGGCCAATCAGCGCCTGCGCGACATACTCGGTTTGACCGCGGATGAGCTGGAGTCAATCAGCTTCTACGATCTGCTACTGCCGGCCTCCGATCGCGATGAAGACGAGGAGATCGTCTTCGAAGATCTGCTCTCTCGCCGAATCCCCAGCCTGCGCGTCGAAAAATGCCTGCGCCACAAAGATGGTCACGCCGTCGATGTGCAGCTCACCATCTCTGTTCTGCAGCCGGACCCCAACGAGACCGAGTCGCTTTCGCTGGTGATCGAGGATATCTCCGCGCGCAAGGCCGATGCCCGTGAGCGCGCCGACCTGGTGAAACGCCTGATCAACTCCGAACGCCTGGCTTCCGCGGGACGCATGGCCAACACGCTGGCGCATGAGATCAATAACCCGCTCGAAGCCCTGACCAATGTGTTGTATCTGCTGCAGACGCATCCAGAGCTTCCACTCGATCTGCAGGAACTGGTCAATATGGGGGCACGTGAGTTGGACCGTGTCGGCCACATCACGCGCACCACACTCAGCTTCTATCGTGGCAACTCCGGCAGCGGACATCTGGTGAATAAGCTGGTCGGCGAGGTGGTGCAGATCTTTGCCTCTCGCGCCGAAGGAGCCCAGGTACAGATCATCACGGACCTTCGTCCTTCTGCTTCAGGAACAACCTTCCCGCTTTCACTGCGGCAGGTGTTCGCCAACCTGATTGGCAACGCCATCGAAGCCATGTCAGGCACGGGCGGCACCCTCACCATCCGCTCCCGCGAGACAGCCACATGCGCCATCGTGACCATCGCCGACACCGGCCCGGGAATCGCGCAGGCACACATCTCACAGATCTTCGAGCCCTTCTTCACTACCAAGGGCGAGCGCGGCACCGGTCTCGGTCTTTGGGTCACGCGCGGCATCGTCGCCGAATCCGGAGGAACCCTCACTCTGCGCTCAAGCACCGACCCCAGGAATCGCGGCACCACCATGCGAATTACGCTGCCTTTGAAGAGTTGAAGACGTACTCGGACGTAGTTACGGATTTGTTGTCACCTTCATACACTTGTGGCTGAGCTTTGAAGTTGAAAGTTGAAGACGTACTGCGTGGGCAGTCCAATCGCGCCGGCACCTTGAAGGGTTGAAGACGTACTGTATGGGTAGCTGCCGTGTGTTGCCAACTTCAGGCGATTAGGGTTGACCAACGAAGTTGAAAGTTGAAGACGTGCTGTATGGGCGGAGAGGACCTCATCGGCCCGCTGGCGCTTTCAGTTCATTGCAAGTTCTGATGGCACGTCGCCGCTGTGCCTACTGGGACTTTGCATCTTTTTTCTTCGGCGCCAGATAGATCCACAGCCGATGCAGCATGCGACCAATTTCCTCTGCTTCCTTTTGAACAGTGATTGCGGTCGCCGCCGGTAGAATTCCAACGCGTTGTGCTAGTTCAATCTGGGTCTGCAGTTCGTTGTTTGAACCTCGCGCGATCGTCACAAACTGTCGAAACTCTTTGCGCCCTATTCGATTGGCGCCTTCCGCAAGGTTACTGGGAATGGAAACCGCCGCTCGTCGCATTTGGGTAGCCAACCCATAGACTTCGCGCTTCGGAAAGTCTTCGGTGATGCGGAAGATTGTCTCCGCAAGCTGCATGGAGCGCTGCCAGACGAGCAGCTCTCGAAATGATTTCGCCATTATGCCAACAGTCTAAGCAGCTCAAAGCCATTCGAGAAGAGGTTCAATAAAATAATCGGGACCCATCCCACCCATACAGTACGTCTTCAACTTCAAAAGTCGAGCCCGACCGCATGAAGGTGGAGACGCACAACCATAACTACCCATGCAGTACGTCTTCAACTTTGGGGCTACACCAGGACTGGAACGTTCTCGACGCCTTCCACTCCAAACACGCGGCGATAACGAACAAGCTCTTCCTCGGGCCCGGTGGCTTTCTGATAGTTATCACTCAGCTTGACCGCGGGTCTCCCATTGACTGTCTGCAGTTTGCAGATCAGACCAAGCGGTTCCAGCTCATGTTCCCTGCGCGGATGGCAGCCGCGGAAGTCGTTGGTCAGTAGTGTTCCCCAGCCTGCGCTGAAGCGGACCCTTCCGTGGAAGCGCTGATGCAGGGTAAGAATCTCGTCTACATCGAGCCCGTCACTTGCGATCAGGCGCTTTCGAGCCGGATCCTGACCGCGCTCTTTGAGCCACGCGATATATTCTTCACCCGCGATAAGAGGATCTTTGCTGTCGATACGCAGACCGGTCCATGCTGCGACCCAATCCGGAGCATTGCGAAAGAACTGCGTACTACCGTAGGTGTCGGGAAGCAGCATCAGCAGTGCTCCGCCGTAGGTCTGCTGCCAGAGCTCGAGCACGTTGTACTGCGACTGCAACAGCTCTTCTTCTGTGTTTGCCATCGCGGCCAGAGCCATCGGAAGCTCGTGCGCGTTGGTGCCGATGGCTTCCATATCGTGCTTGTATGCGAGATAGGTGTTCGAGGTTCCGGCGAAGCGGTCGCCAAGCGTGGAGTGCATGGCATCGACAACATACTCCTGCCACAGAAAGCTGTGACGGCGGCGGGTACCAAAGTCGGCGATGCGCAGGCCGTCGATCGCACGCATCCGTTCGATCTTCTCCCACAGCCGTGTCTTCGCCCGCGCATACAGGATGTCGAGCTCCAACTCGTTCAGGCCGCGCAGACCATAACGCGTCTTCATCTCGCTCAGGATGGAGAGCGCATAGATCTCCCACATCGTCACCTGCGTCCATTCGCCGGCGAACTCAAGCTTCACTTGTCCATCGACAACATCGAGCAGGTAGTCCGGAAGACGGAAGTCATGTTCCAGCCATTCCAGAAAGGCAGGCTCGAAGATACCGCGTACGCCGTAGAAGGTATTGCCGGCGAGCCACACCAGTTCGCTCTTCTTGAAGCTGAGACCGCGTACGTGATCCAGTTGCGACCGCAACTGCTCGATATCGATCTGCTCTGCCAGACGTACGGCAGGCTTGCGGTTCACGACGGAGAAGGTCACCTGGACATCGCGAAAATGCTTCCAGATGTACTGCAGCATAAGCAGCTTGTAGAAGTCTGTATCCAGCAGCGAGCGGACGATCGGGTCCAGTGCCCAGTTATGGTTATGCGCCCGCCGCGCGAGGTTCAAGATCATATGCAGTCATTAGAGCATTTTCCCTGTAGGTGTCCTAGAAACCGCATCCGCTGCTGGTGGCTTACTTGGGAGCCGCAGCGGATTGCAGTTAGAGAATATCGACGTATTGGAGATAACCGATGCACCGGGTGCCCATGTCCCTCGGGGACATGGCCCGGCTTTTACTTTAGCGGCAGAATTCTTCAACGGGTCCGAGCCAAGATCCCCGGGGCATCTTGGCTCGCTTGGATTTAAGAGTTATAGATCGGGCCTTCAGCCCTCAGCTTTCACTTGGCCGATAACCCGGGGCGTTGCCCCAGGCTGGTATAGAGCGCGCTTTCAGCGCTTTTATAACGGAGGCAATCCTCGTGCGTGTTCCAATGAACCACGTTCGTTGTGGCCTATGACGAAATAGGCACTCACAAAGCATCGCACTATTCAACGATTCAACGATTCAACCATTCAACGACTCAATGCAGCGTGCTATTCACCTGCGGCGACATCGCCTGCAGCAAGCCTTCCAGCGTCAACTGCCGGGCAGCCAGCTGACACATTTTCGCGGCCTGCAGAAATGCCTCCGGAGCCAGGCGGACAGTCACAGCGCCCACGGAGAGATGTACTGTTCCGCAGGCACACAAGGTAACGCCGCCGAGGCCTTCGGCCTCGGCCAGCATCATGCGCTCTTCACTGGCAGCACAGGCCATCGCTACACTCCTCGCTTGGCGTAGTACTCCGCCACCTGTCTCAGGTTGAACTCGAAAGGGACATGTTCATTGCCAGGCACTGACAGTACCGTGCCATGGGTGGTGACACCTTCAGCAGCGAACTGCAGATAACTCGGCAGGCCCAGCCGGGGATTGGTGCGGGAGGTCCCAGTCATCTCACCACCGGCCTTCTCTGTCAGGCGGATGAAGTCGCCAACGCGCAGAACATAGCTGCCGATTGTCACGCGTTGGCCATTGACCAGCACGTGTCCATGGCTGACGAGTTGACGGGCCTGCGCGATCGAGCGTGCAAATCCCAACCTGAAGACAACGTTGTCCAGACGCCGCTCCAACAGACCGATCAGAGCCTCGGCCCAGTTGCCATTCTGCTGCACCCGTTTGGCAACGCGGACAAAGCGGCGAAGCTGCTCCTCGCGCAGACCATAGTGGAAGATCAGCTTCTGCTTCTCCCGCAGCTGCGCCCCAAACTCTGACAACTTCGGCTTACGCTCGCGGCCGTGCTGGCCTGGCGGATAGTTCCTCTTTTCGAGCGCGCCGGGCTTCCCCAAACCAGGCAGTTCCAGCCCCAGCGCACGCTGCATCTTCCACTTTGTCCGATGGCCCATACCGTTGAGGACCCCTCCTGATACCAAGAAATCGTCGAGGGTCCCTCAACCGTCGACAGAACTAAGACTAAACAAGTCCTATATTGATCTCCACGGACACACATCGAACTGCGAGAAAAAGCGCCTGAAAGGTATAGACCCCGCCCTGAGGCGAGGTCTGAGAGCATTTCCCTGTTGCTGGGTAGCCCGGAGGTAGCGTGCAGCGGCGTTTTCATTGCGGAAAACGCCCATGGAGCATTTCTCCTAATGGTGTAGAGCGGAGTTTTCGCTGTTTGCGCCGTTTTCCGCGAAGAAAACGGCATTCGCAGATTTTTCCAAGGCTACAGTATTAGGAGAAATGCTCTAGATGCGGAAGCCCTACTCTACACCTACAGCGAAAATGCTCTGACCAGGTCTTGCGGCGTATGGAATCGTTATTTCCCGTTCTGTGTCGACCGGATGAACTCGGCGGTGTCGTCGTGGAAGCGCTTCATAATCGACTCGTTCAGATAGACCATGTGCCCGGACTCGTAGAAGTGGTAGCTGATGTTCTTTTCGAGCGATGCCGGAATCTGCAGGTGCTTCATCTCGTACTCGGCCCCGAAGTAGAGGGTTCCGAGATCGAAATAGCCGCCCAGCAGCATGACCTTCATCCTGGGATTACCCTTCATGCAGTTAGCCAAGTCTGTCATCACATTGGTGCTTCGACCGAAGTTGGCAAACCCCTTGCGCATATCCCAGTCAAAGCCTGGGTCACCGTAAGCACCTGGCTTGTAGGTCATCTGGTCGCCATACTTTAACGTCTCGCGAGTGTAGCTGTTGATGGCGGTGGTGTAGGCCGAAGTGATGGCCTGCCCCTGTGGATCGTACTCCGCCTCCGAAGCCAGCGGATCGATATCAGGAGCCGCATAGCGCGAGTCCAGACGGCCGGTCGTCAGACCATCGCCAAGCTGCAGCATCTTGGAAAATCCACCGCCGTTGACGCGAAGATCGGCACGCAGCAGATAGTCGACCGGCAGCCCCGTGTAGCCGTGCAATTTTTCGGCGACAGCGCGCTTGTCCGTGTCATCCAGGTCGGCTCCCTTCGCCAGCGCCAGCAGATAGTCTGTCGTTGCGAAGTGCTCCACCTCACGCAGGAAGGGCTCCAGCGCCGCGCCCTGGCTGGGCAGCTTGTGGTGATAGAACGCTGTCGCCGCCATGCTGGGCAGCGACAGCACATAGGCCATATCGCTGCCGGGTCCGGAACGCGATCCGTCGGCCGAGTCGGCAAAGTTCAGAATCTGGCTCAGCAGGATCACACCGTTCAGATCGACGCCGCTGTTCTGCAGCATGTTCGAAAGCACCGCCGAACGGGTCGTGCCGTAGCTCTCGCCGAAGAGATACTTCGGCGAATTCCAACGCGAATACTTGGTCAGAAAACGCCGGACAAAACGATCGAAGGCATGGGCGTCCTGATCGATGCCCCAGAAGGCCTTCTCCTTATCCTTGCCGAAGAGACGACTGAAACCCGCACCGGGCATGTCGATGAAAACCACATCGGAGACGTCGAGCAGCGAATAGGTATTCTCCGTGATCTTGTACGGCGCTGCCGGGTCGTGATGCGTGTCGTTGGTGATGACACGCTTCGGTCCGAACGAGCCCATATGCAACCACATCGTCGAGCTGCCCGGACCGCCGTTGTAGAGGAAGGTCACCGGCCGCTCCTCGGCCTTCGCTCCTTTCTTGAAATAAGCCGTGTAGAAGATGCGGGCAGTCGCCGGAGCCTCCTCCGGCTTTTCGAGATTGATGTGAGCTTCAGGCAGCCAACTTCCATCGAGCGAGATCTGCGCGTCATGCGCATCATCGGCAGCCACAGTCAGTGTTCCGGCAACCGCTCTGTAGTCGACCCGCTGACCATTGGCGGTGACCGAACCTTCGGTCTCGGAATCAGGCTTCGGAGCGGCGGGCATAGCAGCGGCGGGGGCGGGGGCAGGAACCTTCGGCGGCTCTTCCTTCTGTTGCGCAAAACAGGAAGCCGTTGCAAATGCCAGAAAAACAAGCTTCTTCATCGTGATGTTTAAACCTCGGCTCATACAGGACGGGGGATTTCGTTCTTGCAACAGGTTACAGGCAAAAAAATAGGCCCCACATACGTGAGGCCTCGCTCAAGGATTTGTCGGTGCCTGGATTGTTGTGACACTTGGATTGCTAACCATACTTGCCTCCGCCGGACTCTCCCTAAGGGCCCGGAATCTGCATCGTTAGCTAGCCTAATTGCCCCAAACAATGGAACCGTACAACATATTGTGTTGTCTATGCAGATAAGTCAAGCAAAATTTCTCTGGAGCATTTTCCCTGTGGGTGTAATGCGGAGCTCCCACACCTATGGGCGTTTTCCGCAATGAAAACGCCGCTGCACGTCCCTTCCGGGATACCCAGCAACAGGGAAAATGCTCTAAATGGGAACGAATCTCCGGAAGTCGCCGTATCCTTCCATCACTATGAAAACCTCCGTCTGCCTGCTCACTCTCGTATCTGCGACTGCGCTGCTCGCCACCGGCTGCCGCGTCTCCTCCAGTGGCGAGTCCGGCAACAAGGATGTTCGTGTCGCCACCCCTTTTGGAGGACTGCAGGTCAAGACCGACCCGGAGAAGGTGATCAGCGGTCTCGGCCTGCCCGTCTATCCCGGCGCCTCCCTCGAACTGAAACAGAAGGACGGCAAAGAAGAACCCGATGCAGCCGACTTCAATATGGGTTTCGGGGACTTCCGCATCCATGTGAAGGCGGTGACCTACACCACCTCCGACTCAGCCGACAAGGTTGAGGCGTACTACCGCAAGGCGCTTGCAGCCTATGGCGACGTCATCGCCTGCAAGGACAGCAAGCCGATCGGAACGCCCACCCGCACCGGCCAGGGCCTGACCTGCGATGAGAAGGATGGCCACGTCAACGTAAACGGCAAGGGAACGGATTCCGTCAAGGGCGACCTGGACCTGCGGGCCGGTTCGAAGCAGCATCAACACATCGTCGGTATTGAGAAGAAAGGCGATGTCACCCGCTTCGGTCTTGTGGCGCTCGATCTGCCAGGCAAAATCAGCTTCGACGACAACGACAAGGACAAGGAAAAACAGGCCAACTAGCGACTCGAGATAGCCCATACACCGGGTGCCCCATTCACGCAAAAGCGTGAGTGGGACATTCGGGCGAAGCTCGAACCGGGTGGGAGCCATCCTCTGGACGTAGGTTGAACGGATATCTCGATATGCTTACCGCCTCGTCCGCTGGCCGATATGCGGAATACATGCAAAATCCATATAGTGGCACCGTTAAGGCCGACGACGACCCCGGTGCCATTGTGGAAAGCTTTCGACTTCCGGCCGTAACCTCTCCGGTTGCCTGCGGACTGTGGGCCACGTATCATTCGAGGGCAGAATGAGCGAGTCAAAGCCGAAACCCACCCTCCGCGAAAAGGGCAGACTGATGTCTGCTTCAGAGATTGAGCGCACCCTGGTGCGTCTGGCACACGAGATTGTCGAAAAGAACAATGGCGCGGCCAACCTGGGTCTGGTCGGCATCAAACGCCGTGGCGTTCCTTTGGCCGCGCGTCTGGCGAAACTGATCGGAGCGATTGAAAAGACCACGGTCGACACCGGCGTTCTCGACATCAGCTTCTACCGCGATGACCTGTCGACCTCGGGAACGCGGCCGACGGTGACTCCCGGCGCGATCGGTTTCGACGTCAACGACCGCGATATCATTCTGATGGACGACGTGCTCTACACCGGCCGTACCATCCGCGCCGCGCTCGATGCCCTGTTTGACCACGGACGTCCCCGCTCGGTACAACTTCTGG
The DNA here is from genome assembly GCF_052114765.1 of Terriglobus sp. 2YAB30_2. Lineage (NCBI taxonomy): Bacteria > Pseudomonadati > Acidobacteriota > Terriglobia > Terriglobales > Acidobacteriaceae > Terriglobus > Terriglobus sp. 2YAB30_2. The sequence goes on along the minus strand of NZ_JBFRFJ010000012.1, from coordinate 102,421 downwards.
TGCTGATTGATCGCGGCTGGCGCGAACTGCCCATCGAAGCGCAGTTCATCGGCCGTAAGGTCCAAACGACTGACCGCGAAATTATTGAAGTGAAGTTCAACGAAGTCGACCAGCAGGAGCAGGTTCTGCTCGTGGAGCGAGTCGACTAACCCAGGTTTTCCCGTGTTACCTCCTGATGTCACCTGCCACTAAGTCCGCCGCTAAATCTGCGCCGAAGTCTGTGCCTAAAAAGGCTGCAGCTCAGGCGCCGCAGCCGAAGGCTACGACACCACCAGCCGACGGCATTCACCCTGGCAGCCTGCTCTCCATCACGCAGCTTTCGCTCGAAGAGGTCAGCAATATTCTTGCGCTCGCCGAACGCCTGGCCGCCGAACCGCTGAGCAAGCACGCGACCCTGCTGGAAAACCGCAAGCTCGCGCTGCTGTTCTACGAGAGCAGCACGCGCACCCGCACCAGCTTTGAGCTTGCAGCAAAGTCCCTCGGCGCAATGACCACTCTGGTCAGCGACAAGTCCTCCTCCATTGAGAAGGGCGAGAGCCTGAAAGACACCGGGCTGACGCTGCGCGCCCTGGGAGCGGAGTGCATCATCCTGCGCCACAACGCCTCCGGCTCACCTTATCTGCTGGCGAAACATACCGGCCTGCCGGTGCTGAATGCGGGCGATGGCATGCACGAGCATCCTTCGCAGGCGCTGCTGGATCTTCGCACCATCCTCAGCCGCCTGGGGAAGAAGCAGGCCGTCACCGAGACGACGCTCGACGGCATTACCGTCTGCATCACCGGCGACATCCTGCACTCGCGCGTAGCCCGTTCGAATGCGCTGCTGCTGCCGCGTCTGGGAGCAAAGGTCATTCTCTGCGGACCGCAGCAGTTGCTTCCTCCGGAAGCCGTTGATCTGTCCTCCGGGATCACCCTGGAGCGCGATTTCGATAAAGCGCTGCAGCAGTCGCAGGTCGCCATGATGCTTCGTATCCAGAAGGAACGGCTGGCGGGCATGCAGATTGACCTAGCCGACTACCAGAAGCAGTACCAGCTCAACGAAGATCGCTACTTCAAACACGCACCCAACGCTGTGGTCATGCATCCCGGACCGATGATCCGTGGGCTGGAGATCACGGCCGATATCGCCGACGGTCCAAGCTCCGCCATTGAGGAACAGGTCCGCAACGGTCTCGCCATCCGCATGGCGCTTCTCGTACGCGCGTTGAACGGAGGCGCCGCATGAAATCGATTCTGATCAAAGGCGGCCATCTGATTGATCCGCCATCGCGCACCGATCGTCCGCGCGATCTGCTCATTCACGACAATAAGATTGTTGAACTCGGCGATCCGGGCAAGCTCAATGCCACGGCCAAGAAAGAAGGCGCTGAAGTCATCGACGCCAGCGGCCTGATCGTCGCGCCGGGATTGGTCGACATCCACGTCCACCTGCGTGAACCGGGACAGAGTCACAAGGAGACCATCGAGTCCGGCACCAAAGCCGGAGCGATGGGTGGATTCACCGCCCTATGCTGCATGCCTAATACCTCTCCGGTAAACGATTCGCCAGAGATCACCCGCTGGATGCTCTCGCCAGAACGCAACGCTGTTATTCGCGTCTTCCCCGTGGCAGCCGCAACCCGCGGCAGCATGGGCGAGGCTATTACGGAGTACGGCTCGCTGAAAGCTGCCGGCGCCGTCGGCGTCTCCGACGATGGCAAACCGGTCCTGCAGGACGCCGTCATGCACCAGGCACTCATCGCTGCCGCACGCGCCGGCGTGCCAATGATTCAGCATGCGGAGAACACCAAGATCACCGTGGGCGCCAGCATGAACGCCGGCGCACGCGCCTTCCGCCTTGGCCTGCGCGGCATGTCGGTGGAAGCAGAGTCCGGCATTGTGGAGCGCGACATTCGCCTGGTCCGCGAGCTGACAACCTCGGGCAAAGGTCCACGTCCACATCTGCACGTTCAGCATGTGTCCACGGCGAAAGCGATGGAGGCCATCCGTCACGCCAAACGCGCGGGCCTGCATGTGACCTGCGAGGTAGCGCCGCATCACTTCATGCTGACCGATGAGGCAGTCGAGGGCTACAACACGCACGCGAAGATGAATCCTCCGTTGCGTAGCGAAGCCGATCGAGCAGCGATGGTGACAGCACTGCTGGACGGCACAGCCGACTGCATTGCAACCGATCACGCTCCGCACGCCGTGCATGAGAAAGAGCAGGAGTTCGAGAAGGCTCCGAACGGCATCACCGGTCTGGAGACATCACTCTCACTTTCGATCAAGATGCTGCATCATCAGCACCGTATGCCGTTACTGCGGCTGATCCACCTGTTGAGCACCGCGCCTGCCCACATCATGGGCCTCCGCGGACGTGGAACCCTGGCGCCTGAAGCCTTCGCCGATGTCGTGCTCTTCGATCCGAAGTCGACCTGGACCTTCAACGCCCGCAACTCTCCCTCGAAGTCACGCAACACGCCCTTCGATGGACACACCTTGCCGGGCGTGGTGAAGATGACAATCTCGGAGGGACGGATCGTTTACAAAGCGTAGTTGAATAGTGGAATGGCTGAATAGTTGAATGGTAAAAGCCCGGTGAATGCCGGGCTTTTTGCTTTGAGAGCATCAACCCGTTAACAAAAGTTCAGAACCGGCCCGACCGTTTGGCGACTAAACTATTCAACCATTCCACTATTCAACGACTTCCCACGACTTACAACTTGTAACTGCCGTTCACGCATCGAATTACTCGAACCGACCTCGCGCCTCCCCTCCCACTGGCGCGATCAGAAACGAGGACGATCGATGTTTCTCCCCTGGAAGACAATTTCATCTACCGCTGCGGCCCTGTTGTTGTGCGGTGCGCTTGCGGGTTGCAAGTCTGCGGATGAAAAAGCGCTGGAACAAGCGAAACAACAGGCTACAGCTACCGGCCAACCGCAGCAGGTAGTGACCAATGATGGTAAGGGCAATATCGTCACAACGACGGTGCAACCGCCCGATCCGCAAACCCATCAGCAGACCATTACGCAGACCACCGCTCCGGCGCCCGCTGGCAGCACTCCCGGCACTACCAGCACGGCAGCAGCTCCGATGGCGGCTCCCGGCTCGGCGTCCGGCGCCGCTCCCATGAGTCCCGTCGCACCTGAGCCGAATAAGCCTATCGTGAAGCCGGCCGATGTTCGGATTCCCGCCGGAACCAATATGGCGATCCGCATTAATCAGCACATCAGTGTGAAGACTACGCCCGCAGGCTCTCGCTTCACCGGCGAGATCGCCGAACCTATCGCAGTGAATGATCGCGTGATCGTGCCGCGCGGCACACCGGTAGGCGGCGTTGTCGAGGAGTCGCACAAGCGCGGTCACTTCAAGGGCGCATCCATCCTGCAGCTTCGCCTCACCACCATGACCCTGAACGGCACTGAGTATCCGCTGGAAACCGGCACCTTTACCCGCACCAAGAAGGGCAAAGGCAAGCGTAGCGCCGCCTGGATCGGCGGTGGTACCGGCGCAGGTATGCTGATCGGCGGCCTGGCCACCGGTGGTGTTGGCCTCCTGGTCGGCGGCCTCTCGGGCGCCGGCGCAGGCACAGCTGTCGCTGGCCTGACCGGCAACAAGGACATCGACTTACCTGCCGAGTCGCTTGTCCGTTTCCGCCTGGCTGACGACCTCAGCGTCGTCCCCCCGGCAAACAACACCGCGGCCTCACAGCAGTAGAGTATTTTCCCTGTTGCTGGGTATCCCGAGAGAGGAGTGCAGCGGCGTTTTCATTGCGGAAAACGCCAATAGACGCGGAAGCCCTACGCTACACCCACAGGGAAAATACTCCAGCACAGACAAACAGCTAGCCTCCCTTAGCGGACGTCCCCCGGCGTCCGCTCTTTTTTTTGAATAACCAAATGATTGAAGAATTGAAGAAGGCCTGCGCGTAGCGTCATTCAATCATTCAATTCTTCCGTTATTCAATCATCATTCAACCTCCCAGTTGACAATCTCCTCACTCCAAGCAATACTCAACCACATGGTTGAACGAGAAGCGAAACTCGACCGGGTCTTTCATGCACTCTCCGACGGCACACGACGTAAGATGCTGCGCCGGCTGACGGGTGGGGAGCACTCGGTCGGTGAACTGGCTGCCGGCTTCGAGATGTCGTTCGCTGCCGGAGCCAAGCATGTGAAGGTGCTGGAGAACGCAGGTCTGGTGCGGAGGCGCATTATGGGCCGTGTGCACCTGTGCCGTCTTGAGGCACGGCAACTGAAAAAGGCGGACGAGTGGTTACGCTTCTATGAACGTTTCTGGAGCGACAGCCTGGATCGTCTGGAGATGCTGCTGGAACAGGACGCAGCAGCGGATGCGAGATCGAAAGGAGAGAAATAGTGAAGCAGGCAACCATCATCGACAAGCGCGCAGTGCGCGTCAATGCAGACACCTTCCGCTTCGAACGTCTGTTCCCCGGCCCCATCGAACGTGTGTGGGAGTACCTGGCAGACGGCGAGAAGCGCGGCAAGTGGCTGGCGAAGGGAGACGCGGGAACCTCGGTCGGCGAAGAGTTCCAGATGCGCTTCAAACACGCGGAACTGACGCCTGATCCGGGCGTGATTCCTGAACGTTTCAAACAATATGAAAACGGTCTCACCAGCACACACAAAGTCACCGTGTGGGAGCCTCCGCGCCGTTTCGGTATGAGCTGGGGAGGAGGCGAAGAGCCATCCGAGGTCATCTTCGAGCTCACGCCCGAGGGCAAGAAGGTCCGCTTTGTCCTGACACACCGCCGCGTCTCCGACGCGAGTCAGGCGGAAGGATTCACCAAGGGCTGGCACACGCATCTGGAGGTACTGGAAGGTGTGCTGGAGGAGAAGCCGTTGGAGCCCTTCTGGGACATCTACCGCAATACCGAAGCACTTTACGAAACAGCAGAATAGCGAACGGGCCTCATTGGGGAGCGCCTCAGCGAGGCCCATTTTTCGTTGCGCCCTCTACAATCAAAGAGACAGCTTTTTTGAGAGTAGAGGACCCACCCCAGCAATGGCTTTGAACTGTGGCATCGTCGGCCTGCCGAACGTCGGCAAGAGCACGATCTTCAACGCGCTGACCTCGGCCAAGGCGATGGCCGCCAACTATCCGTTCTGCACCATCGAACCCAACGTAGGCGTTGTGGTCGTTCCCGATCCCCGTCTCGACAAGATCACCAACTTCGTGAAGCCGGCCAAGACCGTGCCCACGACGATGGAGTTCGTCGATATCGCCGGTCTGGTCGCGGGCGCCAGCAAAGGCGAAGGCCTCGGCAACCAGTTCCTCGGCCACATCCGCTCCACCGATGCTGTTGCGCACGTCGTCCGCTGCTTTACTGATGACAATGTCGTCCACGTTGCCGGCGGCGTTAATCCGCTCAGCGATATCGATGTCATCAACACCGAGCTTCTGCTCGCCGACCTCGAATCCGTCGAGAAGCGGCTGGTGAAGACCGAAAAGGTTGCCAAGAACTCGCAAGACGCCAAGGTGAAGAGCGAGCTCTCCGCGCTGAAGAAGCTGCAGGCCGTGCTTGGCGAGGGCAAGCCCGCGCGCGTTGCCGACCTCACGGAAGACGAACTGATCGCCAGCCGCGAGCTCTTCCTCATCACCCAGAAGCCCATGCTCTACGTCGCCAACGTCGACGAGGCCGGACTGACCGAAGGCAATGAGTGGACAGCACAGGTGGAGAAGCGCGCCGCCGAAGACGGCAGCGAGGTCGTGCGTATCTGCGGCGCGATGGAGAGCGAAATCGCGCTCCTCGATCTGGAAGAGCGCAAGGAGTTCCTCTCCGCTATGGGGCTGGAAGAGCCCGGCCTCAACCGCCTGATCCACGCTGCCTACAAGCTGCTGCATCTGATCACGTACTTCACCGCCGGTGTCACCGAAGTCCGCGCCTGGACCATCAAGCGCGGTACCAAGGCTCCGGGCGCGGCAGGCGTGATCCATTCGGACTTCGAGAAGGGCTTCATCCGCGCCGAGGCTTACCACTGCGACGATCTCTTCGCTCTTGGCAGCGAACAGGCCGTCAAGGAGAAGGGCCTCTACCGCTCGGAAGGCAAGGAGTACGTCGTCAAGGACGGCGACATTCTCTTCTTCAAGTTCAACGTCTAGCTTCAAGACGCGGTCGCGTTTCAATGCAAGAATAGTTTCTATATCCACATCATCTCCGTGGACAAGAGGAACCGTTCCGATGTCGATGACGCGCCGTACCCTGCTTGCATCGGCGCTGGGAGCAGCCGCAACCGCGGCCGCCCCGGTGCTGACTGCCGCCACCACCTCCCGCCGGCCAAACATCCTCTTCATCCTGGCCGATGACATGGGATGGGGCGACCCCGCCGTCTACGGCTCCGCCAAGATCAAAACCCCGAACATCGACCGTCTCGCGGCGCAGGGCATGCGCTTCACGCAGGGCTACGCCGGGGCTCCGGTCTGCGGTCCATCGCGTTGCACGCTGATGACCGGCCTGCACGGCGGCCACGCGCGTGTCCGCGACAACTTCGCTCTCGCGGCGGGCAAGGTTGGCCATAAGGGCAAAGAAGAGATTCGTCGCGCCAGCCTGCTTCCCGAAGACCGCACCGTGGCCGACTACCTGCGCCCGGCGGGCTATCGTACTGGTCTGATGGGCAAATGGCATCTCGATGGCTACGATCCCGAGGCCACGCCGAATCGTCATGGCTTCGAAGAGTTCAAAGGCTGGCTGACGCAGCGCGAAGAGACGCAGGGCTACTGGCCGGCGAAGCGCATGCGCAATGAGGAAGAGATCGAGATCCCCGAAAACGCGAGCGGCCGCCAGGGCCGCTACGACACGGTGATGATCACTGAAGACTCCATCGACTTCATCACGCGGCACAAGGACGAGCCCTTCTTCCTCTACACCGCCTTCGACAGCCCGCATAGTCCCTACACCGCTCCGGACTTCGGGCCTTACGCCGAGGAGAAGGGCTGGTCTGACGATGAGAAGACCTACGCCTCGATGATCTGGTGGATGGATAAGGGCATCGGGCAGATCCTCGACACACTGAAACGTCTGCACCTGGATGAAAACACGGTCATCTTCTTCGCCTCCGACAACGGTCCGCGCTCCGAACCCACACCGGCGCAGACGCGCGTCATCGACTTCTTCGACTCCAACGGCAACCTGACCGGCTACAAGCGCGACATGTACGAGGGAGGCATTCGCGATCCGCTAATTGTTCGCTGGACTGGCCAGATCAAGGCCGGCTCCATCAGCCAGATGCCTGTCTACTTCCCCGACTTCCTGCCCACGGCACTCGACCTCGCCGGAGCTCCATCAGAGCCCACCGACGGCATCAGCATCCGGCCCTATCTGCTGAGCGGACGCACCGGCGAAGACCGTTTCCTCTACTGGGAGTTCTACGAGCCCGTCTACCGCCAGGCCGGACGCCTGGGCAAATGGAAGGCAGTGCGTCTGAAGAAGGGCGCAAAATTGGAACTTTACGATCTGAGCGTCGATCCCTGGGAAAGCAAGAACATCGCCGCCCAGCATCCCGACATCGTCGCCCGTATGGACGAGGAGATGAAGAAGGCCCACCGCGAGTCACCCGAGTACCCGGACAATCCTCCAGCCAACGGAGCCAAAGCGCCCGAATAGCCCAAGCACCGGGTGCCCCATGTCTCGATTCTGGGACGTGGGTATTCGCGCTCCGCGCGAACCGTTTTTGCTTTCGTCAGGAACCGGAATCATCAACATCCCACTACCGTTTTCCAGCGTTCCGGAAGGTTCCGAACCAAGCCCATCCAACTCACGTGGGAAAATAGAGACATTGTGAGCGACGAATTTCCTAGAATCAAACGCCTTCCGCCCTATGTCTTCAACATAACCGGCGAGCTGAAGGCGGCGGCGCGTAAGCGCGGCGAAGACATCATCGACTTCGGCATGGGTAATCCTGACGGCGCGACGCCGCAGCATATTGTCGACAAGATGATCGAGGCGGCGCACAAGACGCGCACGCATCGCTATTCGCTCTCGAAGGGGATTCCCCGTCTGCGCAAAGCCATCTGCAACTGGTATGCGCAGCGCTACAACGTCGAATTCGATCCCGCGACCGAGGCCATCATGACCATCGGCTCGAAGGAGGGCATCGCCCACTTCTGCCTGGCCGTGCTCGACAAGGGTGACACCGTGCTGGTGCCCAACCCCAGCTACCCGATTCACATCTACGGCCCTGTGATCGCAGGAGCCGATGTACTTAGCATTCCCATCACTGACTCGACCGACGAGTTCCTGTCGCGCATTCAGGACGTGATTCCGCGTATGACGCCGCGCCCCAAGGTGCTGATCGTCAACTTCCCTGCCAATCCGACCGCACAGTGCGTCGATCTTCCCTTCTTCGAGAAGCTGGTCTCCATCTGCAGGGAGTACGGTGTGTGGCTGGTGCACGATCTCGCCTACGCCGACATCGCCTTCGACGGTTACACGCCTCCCAGCGTCATGCAGGTGCCCGGAGCCAAAGACATCGCCGTCGAGTTCTTCACGCTTTCGAAGAGCTACAACATGCCCGGCTGGCGCGTTGGCTTTATGGTCGGTAATCAGAAGCTCGTCGGCGCTCTGGCCCGCATCAAGAGCTACTTTGACTACGGCACCTTCACGCCGATCCAGGTCGCCAGCATTCTCGCCCTGGAAGGCCCGCAGGACTGCGTCAAAGCCATCTGCGACAACTACCGCTCACGCCGCGACGTCCTGGTCCACGGCCTGAACAAGCTGGGCTGGCCGGTGGATCTGCCGAAGGCAACGATGTTCGCCTGGGCTCGCATTCCCGAGCAGTATCGCCATCTGAAGTCGCTCGAGTTCTCAAAGCTGATACTCGAACAGGCCAAGGTCGCGGTAAGCCCCGGCATCGGCTTCGGCGAGTACGGCGATGAGTACGTTCGCTTCTCACTGATCGAGAACGAAGAACGGACTCGCCAGGCGCTTCGTGGCATCAAGCACATGTTCTCGAAGCCCATCGGCGACTAAAGAATCTGGCTAATCTTTTACAAGTTGTCATCCTGAGCGTTCGGGGTCCCCGGCGAACTTGTTCGCTGGGGTGATTAGCGAAGGACCTGCTTTTAGACGGAGCCAACGCGACAACCCAAGCACCGCACCCGCTGCCCCATTCTTCGCGGTGTTATCGCGAAGCGTGGGGTTTAGGGTGGGTATCCCGCTATGCGCGACCGTTTTTCCAAACGTCAAACGACATGCGTAGAGAAGCAGATTTCTCCGCTCCGCTGCGAAATGACAAAACAAGGATTCGAAGGTAGCTCCATATGAATGGGCACCCACCTATTCAACCATTCAACAATTCAACAATTCAACTATCGTGGCCGAAGGCCACGTCCTGGCTTTTAAGCCAGCTCCGCCGACACCGCAGGCTCTTCCTTCGCCGGCCGCTGTACATCGCTATGCGCGTAGTACATCTCCGCAATCGCATCGTGCAGCTTCTTTGTGACAGCCTCAGCATCTCTCGTCGTAAGTCCGGTGGTGTCGATCGGATCCCCCACCACCAGCTTCAACGGGCGCGGAGCCAGAGCATACACATGCATCGGCATCAGCTCATGTGTTCCCACCAGGGCCAGCGGAATCAGCGGCACCTGCGCCTTGATCGCCATAAACGCCGCGCCCGACAGCATCGAGCGAATATGGCCGTCCTTACTACGGCCTGCCTCGGGAAACAGCAGGAGCGGCATGCCCGACTTCAGCGTCCCTGTGCCCTTATTCAAACCCGCGATCTGCGAACGCAGGTTTGACTGGTCGATGGGTACCTGGCCAGAACGCGTGAGATGCCATCCAATAAACGGAATCTTGAAGAGATAGTGATTCGCCAGGATGCGGAACTGGAATGGCAGATTGCCAAAGAGCGCCGGTGTATCCATGTAGCTGATGTGGTTTGACGCGTACACTCCCACACGGCCCAGTTTCTCGCGGCCGATGATGGTCATCGGCGAGAACGCGAGCATCAGCAGTGACTTCGCCCACACCTGCGCAATGGCATGCTGCTGCCGCCCGCCCTTATCCCACAACGACGTAATCAACGAGATGATGCCAAAGAACGCGGTGGACGCCACGATCAACGGCGCCAGCAAAACGTATGTCAGAAGCTTCTGTGCGGTGGTCGGTTTCGCCATCGTAGTCAGTTACATCTCTTTCCTCAGAATATGACGCACCTCGCCAATCAAATAAACCGAACCGGTCACAACCACGAGTCCGCCGGCTGGCGTAACGGCGCGAGCCTGCTCCACGGCAGCGGCAACGTCGGGCGCCGTCTCAGCAGGGATATCCAGACGAGCGGCAGCCTGCTTCAGGTCATCGATCAACGCGGCGCGCGGATTCATCATCGGCATCAGCACAATGTGATCCTGCACGCGATCGGCACTTGCATCGAAGAGCGGGAATAGTATCTGCGCAATGCCGTCTACTGCTTTGTCCCGCAGACAGGAGAAGAGCAGCGTGCGCGGCCGCGACTCCGGAAGCTGGCCCAACGCGGAGCGCAGTGTCCATGCGCCGTCAGGGTTATGAGCCACATCCAGCAGGAACTCCACACCGCCGCGGGTCAGCACCTCTAGACGTCCCGGCCATTCTGTCTGGTGAATCCCAGCGGCAATGCTGCCGGCAGTGATCTTCGCAAAGTCATGATGCTCGCGAAGCTCGACTGCGGTGGCAATCGCAAGTGCGAGATTGCGCTGTTGGTGTGCTCCCCCCAAGGGAGCATCGATGATGACATCTTCCCCAAGCACACGCAGGGGATACACATTGCGGAAAGGACTTGTCTGCGCCAGGCCGCGGTCAGGAATATAAGCAGCGGCATTGACGCCACGCACCTCCAGGGGCACCGCGACTTCACCCAGAGCGTAGTTCGCCTCAGGATGCTGCGGCAGCGTGACCATCACGCCGTTCTTGCGCAGAATCCCGGCCTTCTCCTTCGCGATGTGCGTCAGTGTTGGTCCGAGGTAGTCCATGTGATCGAGCCCGAGATCGGTAATCACCGAGACGACGGGTTCGACGATATTCGTCGCATCCAGACGCCCGCCCAGGCCAACCTCCAGCACGGCAATCTCAACCTTCTGCTCCGCGAAGTAGAGGAAGGCGATCGCGGTCATCACCTCAAAGAAGCTGGGAGGATGCGGCAACTCTCCAGCAGCGACCAGACGGTTCGACGTGTCATCCACACGGAAGTAGAGCTGTGCGAAGGTCTCGTCACCAATCAACTCATTGCCAATGCGGATGCGCTCATTGATACGCTCCAGGTGCGGCGAGGTGTAGAGTCCGGCGCGATAACCCGAGGCGGTCAGAACACTGGCCAGCGCCGCCGCCGTCGATCCCTTGCCATTCGTGCCTGCAATCAGCACGGACGGGAAGGTGGTCTGCAGATCGCCCAACTCGGCCATCAACCGGCGCATATAGGCGAGGTCGAACTTGCGGCGGGGCGCACCCGGCTGTGGCGGCGCAAGCTCGTGGCCACGGGCGTAAAGCTGTTCGACGGCAAGCTGGTAGGACATGACGGGCTCCCCCCCTATTTTAGGCGTGCCATCAAACCCCTGATGTCAGCGTTCGATGACACGTCTTATGACCACCTACCACCAAGGTGGAATAGGGAATCCCACCACCGTTCGCGGCCGCTTGCCGAAGTGGAATGTTCACCGGAGCACCTTCGAGAGATTCTGACTCTGGCAGGAGCGGGAAGACGCTCCGCAGAAAAGAGGCACACAGTATGCACGACATCGTCATCGCTATTATTTTTGTTGCCATGGTTCTCGCACCTTGTATCACCGCCGCCCGCTCCGGAGCCGCCAAAGCCGAAGAGAACCTCTAAGACTAAAGATCGCGCACCGTGTGTGCGGCGAAGAAGACCGCAGTCCGAACCTGGATGCGGTCTTTGGTGTTTAAACACGTAGCTTCTTGAGCCTTTTATTTGTCATTTCGCAGAGGGTCCCCGGCCGGCTTTGCTGGCCGGGCAGAGCGACCAGAGGGAGGGGAGAAATCTGCTTCTCCCCCCATACAGTCTCAGTATTCATACACCGCTGCTTCGTGTTTAATCGGCTTCACCCATGAAGATCACCGCCGCAGCGGTCAAGACAGAAGTAGCCCGGCTCGCCGATCCGGCACGCGCCACATTTCTCCAGCGATTCTTCCGCACCGGTAAAGGCGAGTATGCCGAAGGCGATCTCCTGCTCGGCCTCACCGTTCCGCAACAACGTGCCATCGCAAAACACTTCCGCGATCTCCCTCTGCCTGAGATCGAAAAGCTGCTCCGCTCAAAGTTCCACGAACACCGCTTGATTGCCCTGCTCCTGCTCTGCGGCCGCTACGAACGTGCCGACGGAGACAGCGAACAGCGCGAAGAGCTGCACCAGTTCTACCTGGAGCACACCGCCTGGGTGAACAACTGGGATCTGGTCGATACTTCGGCAAGGACCATGGTGGGAGAACACGTTGCTCCGGGACAGTACGGTCTGCTCGACCGTCTCGCGGACTCTGACTCGCTATGGGAACGCCGGATCGCCATCGTCTCCACCTACGCCTCCATCCGCAAAGGAGAGCTTGCGCCTACGTTCCGCATCGCCCGCAGGCTGCTGCATGACCGCCATGACCTCATTCACAAGGCCATCGGCTGGATGTTGCGGGAGGCAGGCAAACAATCTCCCGCGGAACTGCTGGACTTCCTGGAGAAACACTACGCACGTCTGCCACGTACGGCGCTGCGCTACGCTATTGAACGCTTCCCTGAGGAACGCAGGAAACAACTACTGCGCGGAGAGTTCCGAACGTAGACACCGCTACCCTCTCCAGGCCGAGATGATCCGGCCGCCGCTACCCCGCAGCGCCAGGCCGTCCTCTCGTCCGGCAAGATAGCGCGCAGAGAGATCCGGTCCTCCAAGATCCTCAATCTCCCTGAATCCGGCCTCGGTGAGTCGGCCGCTCAACTCCTCTTTGCGGAAGAAGAGCTGGAAGGGCTCGCCCGCCTGGGCCACGCGCGCCGACATCGAGTCCAGCATCATCTGCTCCACCGGCGGCAGCACCTCGCGCGGCTGCGAGTAGTCGAAGACCACGCCCGATCCCGCAGGCCGCTCCGCGATGAAACGCAGAGTCTCGGAAAATCCTCTCTCGGTGAGGTAAGGCACCACTCCCAGCCAGGCAAAGAAAACAGGCTGCGTAAAATCGAACCCGGCCTCGGCGAGTCCCTCCGCCAGCGAATGTTCCTCAAAATCCACGGGAGCGTAGCAAGCATTTTCAGGGACCGGGACACCGGCCTCCGTCAGCAGGCTGCGCTTCCAGACCTGGGTGGCAGGAAAGTCCACCTCGAAGACGCGCAGGCCCGAGAAGGGGTTGCGATAGGCAAAGGTATCGAGGCCCGCGCCCAGCAGCACATACTGCGACAGCCCGCGGGCGACAGCGGCCCCAAGCAGGTCTTCCGCATGGCGACTACGGACCACCATGAACGCGCGGATGGCAGCCGAAAAGGGTTTACGCAGGCCGTCTGGCGTGCGCTTGACCTCGTCCTGCTGCTCCTGAGGAAGAATCCGCAAAGCTACGGGATCCTCCAGAACCAGCGGGCGATCAAAAACCTGGTGCGCCGCGCGCCGCATGGCGACGCGAAGGGCGGTTCTCGATGGAGTTCCCTCAATCATTCCATTTGCATCTTACGAGATATGAAAGTCCCTGCACGTATTGCTCTTCTGCTCGCTGTCTCCCTTATTGCCGGCTGCAACAGTAAATCCGCCGAGACGCCGGAAAACTTCATGACCGGGCTGAACAAATACTGGCCGGAACATCGCCGGGACTGCCTGTTCCCCGCCGGTTGGCGCTTCCCCTACACGACCAGCAATCCCAAGGAGCAGCAACAGCTTGATGCCCTGGTGAAGGTCCTGCTGCTTAAACGCACGAAAGAGGAGAAGCTTGCCTATTACGAGCCGACCGACTACGGCAAAACCGGAGCTCCGCGGTACTGCTATGGCTACCGCGAGGCCAACGCGGTGCTCAGCAATACTCCCCCGGCCGTGAAGGACGGCTTTCGGCAGACAGGTGTCACATATCGCTATCAGATGAAAGATGTTCCGGGATGGGCAAAGTCGGACGACCTGAAAGCGGCCTTCCCACAGCTGGCCAAGGATCTGAGCGGTGAGGCGACCGCAACTACTCCCCTGGCCCAGACGGGGGCAGGATGGCAAGTCGTAGATTAGAGCGAGCCTCAAAAGCCATCAAAGCCGGCATCTCTGCCGGCTTTTCCCTTTTAAACCCTGTATCCCGAAACGAAGTCGCAAAACAGAATCGCGCGTTTTTCCCGGGAACCTGCCTGTTTCCTATGACTTGCAAGAACGAGAGCCAGCACCCGCGAAAGTTACCTCGGTAATCAAAATCCATTCATACTTTCACATGTAATTGATTCTATTGGACTTAGGGATAATCACACGATACTCTCTCGACATCTGGCAAGTCCAGAAAAATTTTTAGCTCGAAATTGAGGTTCTCAACACCATGAAAATTGCCATCCGCACCCTCGCTGTCGCCCTTGCTTTGACCGGAGCCGTTGCTTCCGCCCATACCCGTACCTCCGATGTGAAGCCTTCTCGCGCGACCAGCATTGTTCCAATCCCCGTTTGCCCTCCCGACGATCCGAACGCCTGCGGCATGTAAGAAATCCAATTCGTTGTTTTTTATCAACAAGTTATTTGATTCCCGGAGCCTTAAGAACATGAAAATCGCTATCCGTACTCTCGCCGTTGCTCTCGCTCTTACCGGAGCCGTTGCCTCCGCCCACACCCGCACCGCCGACGTGAAGCCTTCCCGCGCCACCAGCATCGTGCCGATCCCGGTTTGCCCGCCCGACGACCCGAACGCTTGCGGAATGTAAACACGCTTTTGATACAGCGAAACCGAAATTTGAAATCTCCCAGGAGAACCGAGACCCCATGAAGACCGCCATCCGTACCCTCGCCGTCGCCCTTGCCCTCACCGGAGCCGTTGCTTCCGCCCATACCCGCACCACCGATGTGAAGCCTGTCCGTGCCACCAGCATTGTGCCGATCCCCGCTTGCCCGCCCGACGACCCGAACGCTTGCGGAATGTAATGCCAGCGTTGATGCACCAAAAGCTACACCTGAATTTCTGAGATTTCCCAGGAGAAACACCATGAAGACCGCTATCCGTACTTTCGCTGTTGCCCTTGCCCTGACCGGAGCCGTCGCTTCCGCCCACACCCGCACCACCGACGTGAAGCCTGCCCGCGCCACCAGCATTGTGCCGATCCCCGCTTGCCCGCCCGACGACCCGAACGCTTGTGGGATGTAATCCAAAGTGGGATGTAGTCCAAAAGTTGCAGGCGAAATTCATTGATCAGCTCCAGTAGCTGGGGTACAGTTAAAGTCCCGGTAGCTGCAGGAGCCTGTTCATGAACGCAAAATCGGTTATTGAGCTTCTGGAATACGTTGATCCGATTCTCTGCCTAATTACACTCGGCGCTCTGTTCCGCGCGAAGCAGGTGCGGGCGTTCTTCAGCCTGTTTCTCCTGCTTTCCACCAAAGTGATTGCAGATAGCGTTGCGCTG
Organism: Terriglobus sp. 2YAB30_2; assembly: GCF_052114765.1. Taxonomy (NCBI): domain Bacteria; kingdom Pseudomonadati; phylum Acidobacteriota; class Terriglobia; order Terriglobales; family Acidobacteriaceae; genus Terriglobus; species Terriglobus sp. 2YAB30_2. Next base: position 86,881 of record NZ_JBFRFJ010000012.1, on the reverse strand, counting down.
CTGATCTTCGCCCTTTTGGCGAAGGGCGTGGATAAACACATCGCGTATCCGATCTACTTCTACACCTACTGGACTGCCTACGCACTCGAGGCGATTCTGTCCATCCTGGTGATCTATAGCATCTTCAAGCTCGCGATGGAGCCGTTGAAGGGCCTGCAGTCGCTCGGCCTTCTGGTCTTCCGCTGGGCAGCGGCAATCTCCATAGCAGTCGCTATCGGCATGGCCTTTGGCCCGCACATGACCAGCACCAAGTTCATCATCAATGCAGCCAACCAGTTGCAGCGCACCCAGAGCATCCTGACTCTGTGCCTGCTGCTCTTCGTCTGCTTCGCCATCCGTCCGATGGGCCTGTCTCACCGCAGCCGTATCTTCGGTGTCAGCCTTGGCCTGGGCATCCTGTCTACTGTCGAGCTGGTAAACGCCGCCTGGCTCACCAACCAGACCAGCATGTACACGACCATCAGCGTGATCCGTGGATTAGCCATCAGTGCGGCATTCGCCATCTGGGCCGCGTACTTCTTCATCCCCGAGCCGCAGCGCCGCATGATCGTGCTGCCGACGACCTCTCCGTTCCTCAAATGGAATCAGGTTTCGCTGGCTCTGGGGCATGACCCCGGCTATGTCGTCGTAGGCAGCAGCTCACCCGACCTCTTTGCTCCCGCGGAGCTGGAGATCATGCGCCGCGCCGCTGAGAAGACAGTTCCGGTCGCTGCGCTCAACTAACCCATTCCGGTTGAAAATTGTAAAAGGGTCGTCTCCGGACGGCCCTTTTGCTTGACCGCTCTCTGCGATAGGAACAGAATTACACTGTTAGGGACATCTCACTATGACAGCGTATCTGGTACTCTTCGTCGCGGTCTTCAGCCGCCTTCTGCCGCACCTGACTCACTCCGCGGGTATTGGCTTTACTGCCGTCGGCGGCGGCTTGCTCTACTTCGGCGCAAAGCGCAACCGGTGGCACGCCATCGTTGCAACGCTTGCCCTGATGGCGACCGATTACTACCTGACCGTCTATGCCTACGGTTACGCGTTCCACGCTTCGCACTACCTGCCCACCTGGGCCTGGTACGCGGGTGTCTGCCTGATGGCGAACGCGACGCTAGCAAAAAAGCAGAGCTTCCTGCGCGTCACCGGAGCTGTACTGGCCTCGGCCACCAGCTTCTTCGTGATCTCAAACTTCTTTGTCTGGGCATGGTCGAACATGTATGCCAAGAGCCTGAGCGGACTCGCCACTTGCTACGTTGCAGCGATTCCCTTCTACCGCAATGACCTCATCGCGACCGGCCTGATCGCCGGTGCGCTCTTCGGCCTGCCGGCTCTGGTCCGCCAGATGACCGCCGCCCACGAAACCGCCAGCGACAGCCACCTGGCCCACTAAGATCGACACACACTACAAAAGCCCTCGCGTCGGCGAGGCTTTTGTATTTGCATCGGCGCAGCCATTTCGCATCGTAGGTGCGAATGTCTTCTTACGGGGACGGCTTCAGCCGCCGTCCTGTCAGAGGCGCCACGATTCACGGACTTCAGCCCCTGAGGGCAAAGCGGCCCGAAAACTACACCTCGTCGATACGGTCGCCGTGACTCGGCGGCTGGCTGATCATCAGGAAGCGCAGATCTCCCCCACTGCGATTCATCGCCTGATGGCTCTGTCCTGGATGGATCTCAACCCCCTCGCCGGCACGAACCGTGAAGTCGTGGTGCTCGACCTCCATCGTCAGCTCGCCCTCCAGCACATAAGCAAACTGGCGTGAGCGCACATGATGATGCCGCACCTCGCTGGTGCCCGGCGGCATACGTTCTTCAATGACACTCAGGCCATCCTGTTTCACCAGATGCCAGCCGTCACACTGCTTGCCCCAGAGATAATGCTCGGCGCTCTGGCGGCTGATGACCGTCGTCGGGTCGCTTCCAAAATCGTTCATGGACTTAGGGTCTGTCATCCAATTCCTGTCGTCAGCGTTGCGAGCGCAAATTTGTTCATACGAGACGGAGGCCGAAGACTGTGGCGTTCCCACTGCCGAGGCCGACAACGAAGTATGGGCGAATTTGCGCCGCAACCCGAAGGGCCGGGCAGATTTTCCCGATCTCTTCGTCGCTCGTCGTTCCAGTAGATCAGCTACAGTTTCTCTCCTCGCTCCTCGATCTCAAAAAAATCTGCTCCCGGCGCTGACGGCAGGAATTAGATGACAGACCCTTGAGTGTGCCGTCTATCCATCCACAATTCCAGCGAAGAAAAGGAGAATATAATCAGTTTCTGCCATGTCGGCCACGCCCCAATCCGGCGAGTTCCGCATACCGGAGGACCGGTTCGTCTTTCTGCACATCGATCTCAACTCCTTCTTCGCCTCGGTCGAGCAGCAGCTTCATCCGGAGTACCGCAACCGCCCGCTCGCCGTTGTTCCCACCAACTCCGATACCACCGCCTGCATCGCCGCCAGTTATGAGGCCAAGGCCTTCGGCATCAAGACCGGCACCATTGTCGGCGAGGCCAAGCTGAAGTGCCCCGGCATCATCCTCGTCGAAGGTAGTCACACCGAGTACGCGAAGTTCTCCCACGCCATTGCGGAAGCGGTGGAACGCGTATGTCCCGTCTCGCATACACCTTCTATCGATGAGATGGTCTGTCAGTTGATGGGCCGCGAACAGTTGCCGGAGAATGCGCGTCGCATCGCATACGACATCAAGCAGGCGATCTATCAGGATGTCGGCGAGGTGCTGCGCTGCTCCATCGGCATGGCGCCGAACCGCTACCTGGCAAAGATCGCCAGCGACATGCAGAAGCCCGATGGCCTGATCGGCCTGCTCCCCTCGCAGCTGCCGCGCGCCATCGCGCACCTGGACCTGCGTGACCTTCCCGGTGTGGGTGCGCGCACCGAGGCTCGGTTAAATGCGCAGGGTATCCACACCATGCCGCAACTCCTGGCGCTGGATCGGCACGGAATGCATAAGCTCTGGGACTCTGTATGGGGAGACCGCCTTTATCACTGGCTTCGCGGCCACGTCACTGGCGACGACGGGGCGCCCGTGCCGAGCGAAATCCAGAAGTCTCTCGGCCACTCTCACGTTCTTGCGCCGGAACATCGCACCATCCCCGGATCCTGGGCGGTCGCCCACAAGCTGCTGCATAAAGCCGCCATGCGTCTGCGCATGGAGAAGTTCTATGCCGGCTCCATGGCGCTCCACGTCCGTTTTGCATTGAACCGTGAACAGGCAGAGCGCCTGCGGTCAAAACAACATTTCTCCGGTCTGAAACATACCGGCTGGGGAATGGAGGCCCGCTTCCCGGATGCGCAGGATACGCTCACGCTACTGGAAGTCCTGCAGAAGCTCTGGCAGAAGCGGCCGCAGGGACCCGACTTCGAAAAGCCATTCTTCGTCGGTGTCACGCTGGGCCGCCTGCTGCCGGAGTCCCACCACAATCCCGGCCTATTTGCCGATCAGGACCGGCGCTCCCAGCTCTCCACAGCTATCGATCAGATCAACCTGAAACACGGCCACACCACCGTGCATCTGGCCGGCATGATGTCGGCCCGCGACTCCGCACCGACACGCATCGCCTTCACCCAGATTCCGGTGCAATACGGAAGCGAGTGGATGTAGATCATCGTCTCGTGCACAGTAGAGATATGACCCGGTATCGCCTGCTCGTCATTCTGATGACACTTGCCGCCTCCGCGCTCAACGCGCAGACACTAACCTGGCAGCCGCAACACATCGAACAGGGTTCGCCGGTACTGTTCACACTCACGCTCGATCGCCCCGCAACACGCGTCACAGCCACCTGGCTTGGCAAAGAGCTTGGTTTCTTTCCTGCGATCGATAGCCGCACCTGGTACGCCATCGCCGGAGCCGATGTCGAACAGGAGCCGGCATCGTATCCCTTCGCGATCAGTGGCACCTATGCGGGTGGTGCAGCGTTGAACACAACGCAGGAGCTACAGGTAGCCGCAGCGAACTTCCACTCCAGCACACTCTCTGTTGCGAAGGCCTTCATTGCGCCCAGTCCCGCAGCGCAACGGCAGATGGAGCGAGATGCGGCGGCAAAGAAGCGTGCCTTTGCAAGCTCTGCCTCGCAACCGTTGTGGTCCGGCAGCTTTGCCGCTCCGGTTGCCTCCAGGGTCTTCGACAACTTCGGCGACAACCGCGTCTTCAACGGCAAGAAAATCAGCATCCATCGAGGATCAGACTTTCCCGCACGCCCCGGCACTCCTGTCCATGCGCTGAACGCAGGCCGCGTCGTGCTGGCACAACGCATGTTTCTGGAAGGCAACTGCGTCATCATCGATCACGGCAATCGGCTCTTCAGCATCTACATGCACTTCTCGCGCCTGCAGGTGAAGGCAGGAGCGATGGTGAGGAAAGGCCAGCTACTCGGCCTCTCCGGAGCGACAGGACGCGTCACAGGGCCACACCTTCATGTTTCATTACGTTGGAGTGGTGAGAATCTGAGCCCCGCAGCGTTGCTCGCGATGCAGTTGCCGGAAACTGGCGCAATCGAACCTAAAGAGCGCTGAAGGCGCGTTCCATACCAACTCAGAAGAAAAACGCACCCCGCATTAATAACGCCCGGTTCGCTGCGCTGTTGTTCGTGAACGGCGTATTCAGTGAAATAGATCTGCCGAAATACGGCGAGCTCAACACACCCACAGGTGCACCGGGATTGTTCGTATTCAGCAGATTGTCTGCGCCAATACCGACCTGGAAACGATATGGCTTCTGTGGCAGCTTCTCCTTCGCAGTGTCCTTCGGCGACTCCGGTCGTTTGCCGAAGTAGAAGTTCTTATTGAAGTACAACTCCATGTAGAACAGTCCCGGCGCCGTGCCGTAGTTGATGGGAATGATAGTCTGCCCGGCCATCGGCTTGGTGTCGAAGTTACCCCACGCTGTTCGCACTACTGAAGATCTCGTCAGATCTGTCGCAAACGCAGGCCGATCGTTATACTGCGCGTCTCCGTTCAGGTCAGTGCCGGTCGTGATGTTGAAGTTCGACTGCGACCAGGCGGACATGAAGACATTGAATGCTGTGCCCCAGCCGGGCTTCCAGTTCGCTCCGCCGAAGTAGCGTATCGGAGAGAAGCCAGCCAGCCTGCCGTAGTCGGCGCCGAGGTTATACGAGTTCGACGGGAAGAAACCCGAGGCGCTGCTGGTGCTGAAGTTGACGTTGCCTTCCTGGCGGGCAACGCCTATGAACGACCAGACATTGAGCGACTTCGTCACGTTGAAATTTCCATTGATGCCCAGGCTATGGCCCTCTGACAGACCATTGGAGGAGAACTGATACAGGTTGCTGTTTCCTCCCAGCGGCCGTACACCGCTGTTGGGATTGCTGGGATCATATGTACCGGGCAATGGCGCGTTGATATTCAGCGAGGTCCACTGGTGTGTGGATTTGCGCTGGTAGTACTGCACCGAGATAGAGCCGTACTTGCCCAGGCTGTGATCGACCGAAACCATCCCCTGCATCTGCATCGGTGACCGCAGATTTGGATCGAGCCGGTAGACGGTGTTCAGATACTGCGGCAATGAAGAAGCCGGCGGAATGTTGGGGTAGAAGTCAGGGTTCTGAACGATGAATGCCTGTTGAGTCACGCCGTTCTGGCGATAGGTGCGGAGGATATTACCGGCATCGAACCTCTGATAGAAGATGCCGAAGCCGCCGCGGATTACGAAGAACGGCTCCTTCGCCTTTCCATGATGAAGGACAGACCAGGCAAAGCCCGCGCGAGGTGCTGGATCGAAATGGTCAGGAATCGCTGTCTGCGATTCGAAGCGAATGCCGAGGTTCAGCGTAAAATTCCGGTTCAGCTTCCACTCATCATCGAAGTACACACCCAGGTCCGCAGTATTCACCTCTGCTGTCGGAGTACCCGCGGTCAGTGAGAACTGCGTTGCTCCTCCGCCGGCTGCGCGAATGGCCGCCGGAGTGAGGCCGCGCTGAATGCCATCGAGGGTAATGCGATAGGCGGTCAGTGAGGGAAAGATGAACTGGCCGTTGTAGCCGGCTCTCGATAGATTCGAATCGTGATACCAGCGATAGCGGAGGCCGGTCCGAAGGTAGTGATTCCCCAAAGAAATCGATGCCTCCTCGCGCAGCTCGATACGGTCCTGGTGATCGTGCTCCTGCTGGATAGTATTGGATCCGCTGCTGAAGGAACCCTGCACGATCAGTGAGGGTGTATTCGACGTGGCATCGCTGCTCGTCTTGCTGCGAAGGTACTGTACTGCGGAGTCCAACACTACTTTAGGGCTGAAGATGTGCGTATCGGTGAGCTGGAAGGTGTCTGTCCGGACACTGTTCCGGTAAGCCTGCGAAGCCAGCACCAGCTGCCCCGCTCCTGAGGCCGGTACCAGGACACTACTGTAGCTGTAACGCCCAATCAGAGTGTTCTTCTTGCCGAACTGGTGATCGAGCCGGATGGAATCGTTCTGCACCGACCGCTTGTTGGCGATGGTCTGCTGCACATTGACCGGATTCAGACTCGAGTCCAGCACGGTCGCATTGATGACCTGGTTCGCCGAAACACCTCGCTGCTGCCAGGTGAAGTAGAACGAGCTGTTCTTGCCCAGTGGGCCATTCACACCGCCATCGAGATAGTAGTTCGTATACGGCAACACCGAAGCCGCATACGGATTGTTGGCGTTGAGCGCCTGTGCACCGAAGTTGCTGGCAATGTTGCCGTGCAGCTTATTGGCTCCCGGTTTGGTAAAGACCTCAATGCGGCCGCCGCCGAACTGATCGTAGTAAGGCGAGAACGGATTCTGGTTGACGCGGATCTCGCGGATACTCTCCTTCGGGGGAAGGTCTCCGTGGGCAAAGCCATCCACATAAAGCTGCGGAGGATTGGTGGGATCGCCACCGGCCAGCGACGTTAGCTGCTGCTGCATCATCTCCGGATCGTCAGAGAGCGTATCGAGCTTGTCGCCTTTGAAGACCAGGGCGCTCTTGTTCGAGCTGCTGTCGTTCGAGACTTGCTCCTCTCCAGAGACCTCGACGACTTCGTCTTCGCCTGCGACGACTAAGACCGCCGACAACGGCGTGGTTCGGCCATCGAGAACGAGCACTTTCTTCATTGTCCGTTCACGAAAGTTATCGGCTTTGATCGTGATGTCATAGCTTCCGGCCGGTAACGGTAGCGTCACATTTCCCTGACCATCGGTCTGCCGATCTTCCCCTACCTGCGGAGAGACATGCACCGATGCACCAGGGATCGCAGCACCGGAGGTATCGAGCGCCGTCAATGAAACCTGCGAGACATGCGGCACAGCCTGCGCAATCAGTGCGGCTGCCCAAAGGCAAATAGACAAGGCAAAAAAACGCAGCGCGGTTCTCATCGAACGGAACCCTCCCTACTCAGCATCCGGAAACAGAATCAATGTACGAATCACTTCGTAATACTGCAACGAAATGATTCGTATGTCAATTCTTCCCGTTTTTAGAACCAATTGGCCCGGCTTGTGACTTAGACAGAGGGAAGCGCTACCGGTTAGCTTATTTTTTTGCGTTCTGCATCTTTAGCCATTCATACAGCGGAGCAAAGTAGTCCGCCATCGCCTGCGCATCGAGGTGATCGCTGCCGGTCATCTCTTTGAGGGTCTGCTGCCAGGGCTGCGATTGTCCTGCCTCCAGCATCTTCGCCAGTTTGTCACCCGCCGGCTTCGATGCGAAGAAGCTGCACCGGTTCAGCGGCCCTTTATAACCGCTGGCGTCACACATCGCCTTGTAGAACTGGAACTGATAGATGCGCGCCAGGTAGTAACGGGCATAGGGCACGTTGGCGGGAACATGCATCTTTGCTCCCGCATCGAAGTCGGTCTCGGAGCGATCCACCGGTGGGGCGACCTTCTGGTACTTGCCCCGCAGCTCCCACCAGGCTTTGTTGTAGTCCGCCGGCTTGATCTCGCCGGAGAAAACACCCCAGCGCCACTTATCGAGAGCCAGCGCAAAGGGCAGGAACGCGATCTTATCAAGTGCGGTGCGCAGCTGCAGCGGGATGTCGGCTTCGGCAGGAGGCTCCGATTCGCTCAATCCCAGCGCCTTCAGATAAGAGGGCGTAATCGACAGAGCAACTGCATCGCCGATCGCCTCATGGAAGCCGTCATTCGCTCCGCCTCGGAAGAGGAACGGCTGCTTGTTATAGGCACGCTGGTAGAAGTTGTGTCCAAGCTCATGGTGCACGGTGGTGAAGTAGTCGTCATTCACCTCAATGCACATCTTTACCCGCAAGTCGTCGACCGAGTCCAGGTCCCAGGCCGAAGCGTGGCACACGACATCGCGATCACGCGGATGGATAAACTGCGAGCGCTCCCAGAAGGTGGCGGGCAGAGCCGGAAATCCGAGCGAAGTAAAGAAGCTTTCACCGTAGCGCACCATCGCTTTACCGGCTGCCGTCTTCGCGTCCTGGCCGGCATCGCTTGTCAGGTCCGTGCCGGAGGCGAATGCCGCTGCCGCAGCCGGATCCTTCGCCGCGATCTGCTTCTTCAATGCCTCTTCCAGGTTCACCGGCTTGTACTGCGCCAGCTTCGGATCAGTTGGAGCGACGATGTCATAGATATTGCCCCACTCCTGTGCCCACATGTTGCCGAGCAGCTGCGCGGGAATCTTTCCGTCGGCGCGCTCTGCCGCTTTGCCGTACTTCGCGATCAGCCGTGTGCGGACGTAGGTAAACAGCTCGTCATAGAGCGGCTGCAACTGGGTCCAGGCGCGCTCCAGCTCGACGGAGAACTCCGCCGGAGTCATGTCATATCCCGCGCGCCACAGCTCGCCGGTGTCCTTATAGCCCAGCTCCTTCGCACCGATGTTCTGCAGCTCGATGAAGCGCACGTACTTCTGGCGCATGGGTGCACCGGTGTCATGCCATCCCACCCAGATCTTCCTGAGTTCCTCAGGATCACGGGACTTGGCCATGATCTGCGACAGCGGATCGATCCCCAGGCACTTCTGCGGTTCTACACAGAACTTGCCTTTGCCGTACATACCGGTCAACTGTGCCGCGAGCTGCGTCTCCTCTGCCAGCAGCTTCGGATCCTTGGGCGCGGCGGGCGCTCCCAGCTGGAGCAGCAGGATCTGGCGGCGCAGATCGTCCGGCAGCTTCACCTTGTCGAACTTGTGGCTTTCTGCGGTAAGCTCCAGGGAACGTGCCGTGACCCGCTCATTCTGCAGAGCCGTGTTCGACTCCGTGTCGTCGGTAATGTAGGTCTCCGCAATCCATTCCGCGTGCGAGGCATCGGTGGAGAGCTTCAGCAGCTCGGCATTGGCCTTATCGACAAAGGCCTTCGCATCCGCAACCGTAGGCGCCTTCTGCGACCACACCGGTACGCACGTAACGACAAAGAGAGAGCTCAGGAGGAGTTTCCGCATGGCCGACAGTATAGCGAGTTTCTAGTTGCTGGTTGCTGGTTGATTCTTGCCGATTATGCAGTATCGGTTACCAGGCACCTTCCGGAAGAGTCTGGAGAGCGGATGTGGACGAGGACGCAACCAGCAACCAGGAACTAGCAACCAGCAACCAGCAACTAGGATGGACATATGTCCATCCTCTACCGGGGCCGCATCGCTCCTACTCCGACGGGATACATGCACCTGGGGCATGCGCGTACTTTCTGGATCGCGCAGCAGCGTGCGACCGGCGGCGTGCTGGTGCTGCGCAATGAAGACCTGGACCGGCAGCGATGCAAACCGGAGTTCACCGCCGCCATGCTGGAAGACCTGCGATGGTTTGGGCTCGACTGGCAGGAAGGTCCCGATGTCGGCGGTCCCTTTGCTCCTTATACCCAATCAGAGCGACTGCCTCTCTATGAAGACGCGTTGCAGCGTCTGCTCGCGATGGGGCTTGCCTATGCTTGCAACTGCTCCCGCAAAGACCTGGCGCGCATCGCCGCTCCGCATGCCGAGGATGATGACGAACCGGTGTATGACAATCACTGCCGTCCCGCAGACGCAGAGCCGCAGCCGTTCGCTGCCGGTGTGAACTATCGCTTTCGAGTGCCGGACGGCGAGCTGATTCAGTTCACCGATGGCAATCTGGGCTCGCAACAGTTCATCGGCGGCGGAGACTTCGGCGACTTCCTCATCTGGCGCAAGGACGGCCTGCCGAGTTATCAGCTCGCCTGTGTTGTCGATGATGCGGCCATGCTGATGACCGAGGTCGTACGTGGCCGCGATCTACTGAAGTCCACGGCGCGGCAGATCCTGCTGCAACAGGTACTCGGCCTTCCAACACCGGCATACTTCCACGCTGAGCTCATGCTGGACGACCACGGTGAACGACTCGCCAAACGTCACGATGCGCTCGCCTTGAGAACCCTTCGCTCCCAGGGCATATCGCCACAGCAACTGATCGACACATTCGCGAAATAAGCAATGAATCCGGGTGCATAGGCCGTCCAAAACAAAAGAGGCATGGCCGTAGCCATGCCTCTCCTCACTCGCCCTAACCCTAGAACACATCCGGCTTCGTACTCATCTTGTACTCCGCCGGTGGTGTCGCGCCCATCAGGTTGGTCACGAAATAATCCCAACGCCGCCGCATCATGTAACGCGATGCATCGGCATAGCCGTGATGCGCGTTTGGAATCAGAAGCAGGTCGAAAGTCTTATTCGCCTTGATCAGCGCATCCACCACCATCAATGTCTCGTACGGCGGAACATTATCATCCATCGTTCCGTGCGCCAGCAGCAGCTTGCCCTTCAGGTTCTTCGCCAGCGTGATGTTGGACTGGTTGTCATAGTTACTGGTCTTGCCGTCCGGACTCGTCTCCAGCATGCCTTGATAGCGCTCGCCCCAGTCATCCTCATACAGACGGTTGTCATGGTTGCCGCTCTCGGAGATGCCCACCTTGAAGAAATCCGGATAGGCAAACATGGCATCCGCCGTCGCGTTGCCGCCACCCGAGTGGCCCCAGATGCCGACGCGATTCAGATCCATCCACGGATTCTTCGACGCCAGTTCCTTGATCCCGGCTACCTGGTCAGGCAAGGTGTTGTCGCCCATCTGGCCGTACCAGGTGTCCTGGAAGGTCTTCGAGCGCCACGGTGTTCCCATGCCGTCAATACACACCACCACAAACCCAAGCTGCGCCAGCGCCTGGTTGTCACCGCGCGCTGCGGCAAAGCTCCGCCCACCACAGGAGCCGGTCTGCGGTCCCGGATAGATGTAATCAATGACCGGATACTTCTTCGACGCATCCAGGTTCACCGGCTTGTAGAGATAACCATACAAATCCGTCTTGCCGTCACGCGCCTTCACCGTAATCGGCGTGGGTGCAACCCATCCAGTCAGCTTCGAGACATCCGTCTTTGCAATCTCCGCCACCTGCTTCCCATCGCCGTCGCGCAGCACGGTCGTGGTCGGCGTATCGGCGGTGGAGAACGAATCGACGAAGAGCTTGCCGTCCTTCGAGAGCACGATGTTGTGATCAGCTGTCTCCGGTGTCAGCAGCTTCAGACCTTTGCCGTCAAAACCGATCTTGTAAAAGTAGTGGAAATAGGGATCGCCCTTTTCGTGGCCCATACCGGTGAAGTAGATCACCCGCTTCTCTTCATCCACCTTCGGCACGGTGTAGACGTTCCATTCACCGCTGGTGATCTGGCTCTTCAAGGAGCCGGTCTTCAGGTCGTAGAGATAGAGATGGCCCCAGTCGCTGCGTTGCGAAAACCAGAGCAGCTCATTCGACTTCGGCAAATACTTCCAGTCCACCGCCGCATGACCGCTCTCAAAGTAGGTCTTCACCGTCTCGTTCATCACGGTGCGGACCTCGCCGGTCTCCACATCAGCAATGCGGAAGGTCGCGGACTTATGATCGCGCGAGGTGGAGACAAAGCCCAGCGTCTTGCAATCTTCATCCCACTGCACGTCATCCCATCCGGAGCCGCCGCGGCAGCTCACATCGTCGCAGTTGGTTGAACGGTGCTGGTCAGGCTCCATCTTCAGGCGCAGAACTTTAGCGGTGGGCACATCGATGATCACGCGTTCAATCATCGTCACATCTTTATCGCCAGGCAGCGGATACTTCCACTGCTCCAGCTTCGGATGCCCCATCTGCGTTGAAACCAGATACATGTCACCGGTCCTGCGCTGATCCTGCTGGAAGGTGGCAATCTTCTTACCGTCAGGCGACCAGACCAGGATCGGGCTATCGGAGTGTGTCCAGCCGGCGTTATCCGTAGCGTAGCCGTAATCCTTCACGCCATCGGTCGTAAGCTGCTTCTCTCCACCCGACTTCACATCGCGCACCCACAGATTCCAGTCGCGGATGAAGGCCGCCTGCGATCCATCGGGGCTCAGAGCCTCCGGAGAACGCCGGCCCGTTGCTCCACCGGACGGCGCCATAATCATCGTGCAGCTCCAGTCCGCCTTCTGGCAGAGGAACTTGCCGCCCTGCACTCCAATCTCCAGGGACTTGCCGTCGCTTCCCTCTTCCAGCGAGCTGATCTGCAGCCGCGCCGCATCTACAGGCCGCTTCAGCAAGCCACTTACAGAAGCCGCTACCTTCTTTGCATCGAAGGCAGGAGACTTGGCTCCCTTCGCATCGACAACGAAGAACTGTGCTCCCTCCGGGCCAACATCGCGATACCAGAAGCGGCCATCCTTCATCCACTCAACACGGTTGACCTGGTGATAGACCAGAGGATTGATGTTGTAGCTTAGCCGCTGTTCAGCGGCGGCATAATCTGCATCGGTATAGACCCGGCCCTGCTGGGCCAGGGCGACCGTGCTCAAAACGCACAGGAACACACCAGAGTGCACGGAAAGACGCATCAGAAAACTGCCTCCAAATGGATGCCTTTGAGCATACATCGGCACACTAGAGCATTTCTCCTGTTACTGGGTATCCCGGAAAGAGCGTGCAGCGGCGTTTTTCATTGAGGAAAACGCCCATAGATGCAAACGCCCTGCACTACACCTACAGGAGAAATGCTCTAGTCGCATTTTCCCTGTTGCCAGRTATCCCGGAGGGGGAGTGCGGCGGCGTTTTCATTACGGAAAACGCCCATAGATGCGGGAGCGCTGCGCTACACCTACAGGGAAAATGCTCTAGTCGCATTTTCCCTGTTGCCGGGTATCCCGGAGGGGGAGTGCGGCGGCGTTTTCATTACGGAAAACGCCCATAGATGCGGGAGCGCTGCGCTACACCTACAGGGAAAATGCTCTACTGCCGCAGCTTCCAAAGCACCTGCCGCCAGATGCCCGTCCAGATCTCGGCATCCCTCCGGTTCAACCGCAGCCGGCGCACCAGGCGGCGTGTCATCTCTTCGCCGCAGTTGGCCGGAAACTTCGCCTCATACCCGGTCGCTGTCAGACCTTCGCGAAGCACTGCCTCGAAACGGTCTACCGCAGCGCTGTCGGCAAACCCATCCTCCGGCRTCACACCTCCGCTCACTCCATCACGAGTAAGCTCCCACAGACAGACCGCCACGGATTGCCCCAGGTTCATGGAGGTGCCATGTACCTCCATCGGAATCGTCAGCAGGCCGGAGCAGTAGCTCATCTGCTCATTGCTCATGCCCGTCTTCTCGCTGCCAAAGACAATGGCCGCTCTCTGCTTTCCAGCCAGCACATTTCTCACGGCAGCAGCAGCCTGCGGCAACGGCTCGACCGGATGCTCCAGTCTCCTGCTGCCGACCGCCGTCGTGCCGTAGATCAGGCCGCAGTCCCCGATGGCCTCGGCGAAGCTGGTATGAACCGTCGCCTGTTGCATCACCTCGGCGGCATCCACGGCGCTCTTTGCTTCCGTGACCGGCAGCGGGAACTCCGTCACGATCCGCAGGGTGCGAAAGCCAAAGTTGCTCATCGCACGAGCCGCTGCGCCGATGTTCAACGGGTTGCGCGCGCCGGCCAGCACGACAACGAGGTTCTCTTTCTGCTCAGGTGTCAGCACAGGGACTATTCTAGGCAGCATGAGCGAACTTGGGTTAGGCGAGAACGATCGTCTCTTTATCCTGACCGGCGCCGGCATCTCCGCTGAGAGCGGTCTTGCCACCTTCCGAGGAAGCGGTGGCCTGTGGAATGGCTACCGTGTCGAACAAGTCGCTACCCCCGAAGCCTGGGAGGCCGATCCAGAGCTGGTGTGGCGTTTCTACTCCATGCGGAGGCGTGACGCCATGGCCGCGGAGCCGAACGCAGCTCATCGCGCCCTGGCCGCCCTGGAACAGAAGTCTGGCGATCGCCTGTATCTCTGCACGCAGAACGTCGATGACCTCCACGAGCGTGGTGGCTCCCAACGCGTACACCACATGCATGGTTCCCTCTTCGAGTCGCGGTGCGTGCGCTGCGAAGAACCCTTCACGGACCATGCCTTCTATGAGAAGGCCGCTGCATTACCGGTATGCACCACCTGCGGTGCGGTAGTGCGACCGCACATCGTCTGGTTCGGTGAGATTCCGCTGAATATGGATGAGATCTACAGCCGTCTCGCGACATCGACCCATTTCCTGGTTGTGGGTACCTCGGGCTCGGTCTATCCGGCCGCTGGCTTTGTCCAGATCGCTAATCAGCGTGGCCTGAAGACAATCTATGTCGGCCCGGAAGAACCGCTGAATGCAGAGGCATTCGACACCATCTTCCTGGGCAACGCCACCGAGGTGCTGCCGAGCTTTCTCCGATAAGGCCGTTTCCCTGTAGGTGTAGCGTAGGACTTCTGCATCTATGGGCGTTTTCCGCAATGAAAACGCCGCTGCACTCCTCTTCCGGGATACCCAGCGACAGGGAGAAGGCTCTAGGGCAACATCGGCTCACCTACACTAGAAAGAACCAGTGGCGGATGATTTCGCACAGCTCGTCAAGCAGCAGGCCGACATCGTTAAGATCGTCGAGGAGTACGTCCGCCTCCGCAAAAGTGGAGCCCAGAACTACTCCGGCCTTTGCCCCTTCCACAAAGAGAAATCGCCCTCCTTCTCCGTAAACRCAGTCCACGGCTACTTCTACTGCTTCGGCTGCCATGAGAAGGGCGATGTCTTCACCTTTGTCATGAAGCTGGAAAATGTAGGTTTCCCCGAAGCGTTGCGCATCGTCGCCCAGAAGGCCGGTATCCCGCTGCCCAAACGCGACTTCTCTTCCCCTGAAGAGGCCCGGGAAGCGGGCTTGCGACGCCAGCTTCTCGATGTCCACGAGGCCGCCACGCAGTACTTCCAGGCAGCCTTGAACTCCCCCATGGCAGCCCGCGCCCGCGAGTATATGAGCGGCCGAGGTATTACACCTGAGACCGTACAACGCTTCCGCATCGGCTTCGCCCCAGACGATTTCAACCACATGCGCGACGAGCTGCGGAAACACTTCAGCGAAGAGGTGCTGCGCGCCAGCGGTCTGTTCACCAGCAAAGAGCAGGACCAGCAGGGACTGCCAACCGGCAATCTCTATGCCCGCTTCCGCAACCGCGTCACCTTTCCCATCTGCAACGAACAGGGCAAGGTCATCGCCTTCACAGCGCGTGCTCTGCTTCCTGACGAAAAGACTCCGAAGTATCTCAATTCGCCGGAGACACCTCTCTATACCAAGGGACAGGTCCTCTTCAATCTGGATAAAGCAAAAGCCGCCATCCGGGCGCAGGATTACGCCCTGCTGGTGGAAGGCCAGATGGACTGTATCTCCGTCTTTATGGCCGGCATTCAGCCTGTCCTGGCCACCAGCGGCACTGCCTTCACCGAGGCCCAGGTCCGCCTGCTCTCCCGCTTCACCAAACGCGTTGTCGTGAACTTCGACCCTGATACGGCCGGAGCCGCCGCTGCGGAGAAGTCCATCGCGCTGCTTACCGAAGAAGACTTCGAGGTTAAGGTTGTTACTCTTGAAGGCGGCTTGGACCCTGACCGCTTTGTCCGCGAACAAGGCATCCAGGCCTATGGTGCAGCTCTGCGCGGCGCCCGAAGACACTCCGATTATCTGATCGAGCGGGCACGTACTCAGTTTCCGCCGCGTACGCCGGAGGCCAAGGTTAAGGCGGTGAACTACCTCATGCCGCACATTCGGCGTGTCCCCTCAGCGATTCAACGTGACGCCTTTATTACCGATGCAGCCCAGAAGCTTGGCATCGACTCATCCATCCTCAGGCAGGAGATGAAGCAGGCAGCCGCCAACCGGCTTGGCTCCGTCCGTCAGAACGCGGTTGCTCCTGTCTCCGAGACCGAACGCCTGCTGTTGCGCGCGTTGGTGCAACCCGAGGGCTCCGCACCTAGGCAGATGGCGAGCGAACAGCTTGCCGCACACCCGGAATGGTATGACGGCCTGACCACCGCCGCCCTCATGGAACAGCTTGCCAACGCACCTGTTCCGGCCAACCCTCTGGAGGCCGCTTCGGAGCCGCAACTGGCCGCTGTACTCGCCACCGTTCTGGCAGAGTCGCACGCGGGAGACGATCAGTTGCCAATGCAGCTCAACGGCGCACTCCATACTCTGCATCGCCGAGGCCTGGAAAGAAGGCAGCGCGAGATTCGCGTAACCATCGCCGAAGCCGACCGGCGCGGAGATACATCTATGGTCGGGAGCCTAACAGAAGAGCTAATGGTAATTAGCCGTCAGTTACGAGAGTTATAGGTTGGAGCATCGAAACCGAGACTCCAACGTATAACCGGTCTTGAATGTCGGGCTTAAGACATTGTTCTTCGTGAAAAGTTGCGCTTTTCGCTATCTAAATTCAGGACATTCGTGCAAATCTGTTAGCAGATATCCCACGATTTCGATCCCGAATGGCTATCCGACAAAAGATAGGCACCTGGAATCTCAACGATTCGAGTCTTCCGATGCCACATGTTGCACGATAAAAAGCATCATACGGAAAAAGATCGTAATTCTTCCCGCCCGGCCGCTGAGCTGAACTTAACCCGGCTCCCAAGGACTGTGTCTGTGCGTATCCTTCATTTGATTTCGTCACTGGATCTCCGCGGAGGAGGCCCAGCAGAGGTGGTTCGTCTTCTGGGCAAAACGCAGGCCGCTATGGGGTATAGCGTCGAGGCGGTCAGTGCGGATGGCGAAGCTACGGACGTCTCCGCCTTTGAATTTCCTGTACATCGGCTCGGCCCTGGCATCGGGTACGGCTATTCCAGCCGTTTGGCCGAATGGCTGAAGAAGAATAGGTCACGATTCGATGCCGTGATCGTGCATGGTCTCTGGCAGTATCCGCATCAAGCGGCCTACACCCTGCTGCGCGGTCACGTCCCCTACTTTGTCTTCGTCCATGGCATGCTGGACCCCTGGTTCAACCAGAGCTTTCGCTTCAAGCATCTGAAGAAGCTTTTTTACTGGCACACGATCGGGCGCCATGCTCTCGATGGGGCGGCCTCCGTCATCTTCACAACAGACGAAGAGCTTCGCCGCTCCGCCTCGGCGTTCTTTCCATATAAGTGGCGGGCGATGGTTGCGGCTCTGGGGATTGAGGGACCACAACATCCTGTCGATCCGTCGGGCCTGTATCAGAGATGGCCTCAACTGGAGCAGAGAGAATATCTCCTGTTCTTCGGCAGGCTCCATCCTAAAAAGGGATGCGATCTGCTTCTAAAGGCGTTTGCCCGTGTCGAGACCGACAGCGAGCGGATGCTGGTCTTAGCTGGCCCCGCGGACCGTTCATATGGACGGTATCTTCGCGAACTGGCGAAAGAGCTTGAGATCGAGGACCGCATTCTCTGGACCGGCATGGTGCAGGGCGAAGAGAAATGGGCCATGCTGCAGGAGGCCGACGCCTTTGTCCTTCCTTCGCACCAGGAGAACTTCGCCATCGCCACTGTCGAAGCCATGTGCTGCGGGACACCGGTCCTGTTGAGCGATAAGGTGCAGATCTACCGCGATGTAGTTCAAGAAGGCGCGGGCCTGGCGGAGCCGGATACGCTGGCGGGCACGGTGTGCCTGCTGCAACGCTGGGCTGCTCTGGACAATCACGCCAAGGCAACCATGGGGCAAAACGCCCGGACAGCCTATCGGCAGAGGTACACGGCCGTGGCTTCCACTGGAAATCTCATGCAACAGATCGAGACCGAGTTGCGCAGATTACGCCGGCCGGAGCCCGGACTTCCATTCGGCGGCTCTCAAAGCGCAGCGAGGCATAGCGGACTCTAAGTATGCAAAAGATGCAGCTCCCTAATCCTTACCCTTCGCCGGTACGTTACGGTGCCGCCGTCGGTGTTGCGACCTTGTCCATCGTCCTGAGCACTGTGCTGCTCCGGGTGGGCATTCGGCTGGAGTCCGCATGGATGCTTGCTGCTGTCACCCTCGCCGCCTGGTTCGGCGGCCTGGGGCCCGGTCTGCTGTCGACCGCGCTCTGCTTTGCCGGGCAGATGGTGCTTCGCTACCCGGAAGGAAGCTGGAGGGTAGAAGGTACAAGCGAGTGGGTCGGTCTGGCGGCGTTCCTGCTGAATGCGCTGCTGGTCTCGGTCCTGTTTCGCTCTCACTACCGTGTCCGTGCCTGGCGCAAGGTGTCACCGGTCGCGGTCACCGGCGGATACTGGTGGCGGTATGACATCGGCGGCGAAAGCGTAGAACTCAGTTCGCCCGCTTTCCCCCACGTCACCATCACGCGCACCTATGCCGACTGGCTGCGGCAGATCGCACGGCAGGACCGCGAGCGCGTTGAGGCTGCCATACACAAGGCTATTTCCAGTGGCCAGATCGACCTCCAGTTCCACATGATCCTGCCGGAAGGCGTTACCCGGTTAGTGGAGATGCGCGGCGTCCGGCCTGAAGGCAAAGAAAATGGCCTTCTCGCGGTCTGCCTGGAGATGGGAGCACCGACGCCCGATCCCCAGGCGTTTCTGCACTAAAGCGTTTTTCCTATTCCAGAATTATTGCGAGCGCCAATTCGTCCACACGAGACCAGTCGAGGCCGGCAACGCATGGACGAATTTGCGCCGCAACGCTCAGGCCGGAATCTTGTTCCGCTTGCGCTTATAGTCCAATAGCTCCTCTTTCCAGTTCACCTGAGGCATGCCTGCATGTTTCGCCTGTTGCTGCAGGCGTTCGATCGCCTCTCCAAACGGTGTCTGCGGTTCTGGGCTGTCCTCAGTTGAGGACTCCGAAGACGGCGCCGGCATCACGTGAACTTCATGAGGAACCACTGCTGCCGGGTCGTGCTCCTGCCTGATGTGTTGTTGGCGCTCAGCAAACTGCTCCGGGCTCATCATAGAGGCGGGTAGCCCCATGGGGTCGTACACAATTCCCTCAGCCATCAGCTTACGGGCAGTCACTGTCAGATTATCGCGACGGGTTGTGGCGGTACGAAGAGCGCGGTCGCGCTCGGGTTCAGACTCGAACTGCGCGTGATGCCGAAGATGCTCAATTTTGCGGTCATACAAGTCAATCTCACGAAGCAGATCCTTCAGAAAATACTTGTCATGAACAACATGACGCATGGATGTAATCTCTCCAAAGCCGATTTGGCTACAGACGTTGTCGTGCTTTGGTTGGGGGCGAAAGACGTGCGGAGCGCAACTGCCCTGGAAGGATAAGGGACCCTTCCGGAGAGGGGCTATCGGCTCTCGACCGCCCATAAACCGGATGAAGAGATAGATGCAGAATGCACGGCCGGCAGTTGTGTCAGCTTAAACACGAAGGGGACAGCGCGAACGCTGTCCCCTTCGGCACTCTATCCGTGAGTGAACTTAGACTGCCGTAACGTTCTCAGCCTGGAAGCCCTTCGGGCCCTTCACGACGTTGAACTGAACGCGCTGTCCCTCGGCGAGCGAGCGGAAGCCGTTGGCATTGATGGCGGTGTGGTGCACGAAAACATCCTCACCGTTGTCGCGGCTCAGAAAGCCGAATCCCTTGGCGTCGTTAAACCACTTCACTGTTCCCTGTTCCATTGTTGTTCCTCTTTACCTGTGATGTACCGCTGAATTCTGATGTTTGGAATTCTGCGTGTTCATCTTTGGGGGAACATGCAGGGATTACAAGATCGGATTCTACGATGTTGATTCATGATACCAGATTTCCTCAGTGATGTTTTCCGCAGGGGCACGTCTATAGAGGATTTTCCTGTCGCTGGGTATCCCGGAAGGGGTGCAGCGGCGTTTTCATTATGGAAAACGCCCATAGATAACGAATCCCTACACTACACCTACAGGAGAAATGCTCTAATGCGCCGCCTTCTGCGCCGCGATCCAGCGGTCGGTTCGGGCATCCAGAACATCCAGGGGAAGCGCCCCTCCGTCCAGCATCTCGTCATGGAAGGTCCGGATGTCGAACTTCGGCCCCAGTTCCTTCTTTGCCCGCTCCCGTAATTCCACAAACTTCAACTGTCCCAGCTTGTAGGAGAGCGCCTGGGCCGGCCATGCGATATACCGGTCTGTCTCCGACTGAATCGTAGGCTCGTCCACGGCATGTGAATTTCTCATAAATTCGACCACCTGGTCGCGCGACCAGCCAAGATCGTGAATTCCCGTATCGACGACCAGGCGCACCGCACGGAAGAGCTCTGAAGAGAGCCGGCCGTAGTCCGAGACCGGATCCTGGTAGAAACCAACCTCTTTGCCCAGTTGCTCGGCATAGAGCGCCCAGCCCTCAACATATGCGGAGTTGCCTCCATGCAGCCGGAAACCGGGCAGGCCGGTAAGCTGCTGCTGGATCGAGAGCTGCATGTGATGCCCAGGGATCCCCTCGTGGTACGCGACCGCCTCGTCCTTGATGGTGTCGCGGTGCTGGAAATCGGAGACCGCAACCGACACGCGGCCCGGCCGCTTTCCGTCGAGGGTACCGGTCTGGTAATGGGTCGCCATGGCCGCCTGGAAAGCAGGGATAGCCTCGACGGTAACCGGCGACTTGGGCAGCAGAGTGAAGAGCTGCGGAAGCTTGGGCTCCATCTGCGCAATCGCCTTGCGGAAGTTGTCGAGGATCTGCTCTTCCGAGGTGGGAATGTACTTCGGATTCCCCACGAGGGATGCCCGGAAGCTGACCAGGTCCGGATATCCGGCACGTTTGGCCACCGCAGTCATCTCAACCTCAATCCGCTTGATCTCATCCAGACCGATCTGGTGGATCTTTGCCGGCGGCAGATTCGTGGTGGTGCGGCTATAGATCGCCGCCTGGTAGCGGCGCTTACCATCGGGTAACGAGGTGATCGAAAGCTGTGTCCGGCCGTGCGCCGCATACTCGTCCCGCACATAGGCAGCAAACTGCCGGTATGCCGGGAACACCTCTTTTTCGACGGCTTCGGTGATCTGATCGGTCAGGCGCTTCTTGTCTGCTTCAGAGAAGCTCGCAGGAAACTTCTGAGTCGGGCGGAGGAACGGGTTGGCGCGGATGACTCCCTCGCACTGTCCCGGAACCTTTTCCAGAAGAAACCGCACCGGCATCAGGTGATCGTTCTCACCGGCCTTCATCGCTTCGATTGTCTGCTGGAAGACGCGCGGGACCTGGTGCAGCCGCGCGATGTAGTCCTCATATTGCTTCACCGAATCCAGAGGAACGGCATTCGGCAGATCCGCCAGACTGGAGTGCGGCCCGCCCATCTGGTCGACGGGCATCTCATAGTCTTTCAGCTCGTAGTTCTCGAGAGCCAGCTTCAGGCTGCGGACAGCGAGCTGATGCGAGAGCAGATCCTGCTCCGGAAATCCCGTGGTCGAAATCGCATCCAGCTTTGCCAGATACGCCTTGCGGTGCTGGTTCTGGCGGGCAATCGTCGCCAGAGAGACGTCGTCGAGCTGGTCGTTATAGCGATAGTCGCCGTAAGCCGTCGCACGCTGAGGAGACTGCCGCAGGCTCTCCTGGAACTCGTCTTCGAAGAGCTTGTTTTGAGCGGCGACTCGCTCAGCGACGGGTGCAACCTGGGCGAAGGCGGCCGCAGACACAGCAATGCCGCTGGAGAGAACTACCGCATGGAGAAGACGCATGCAGCGACAATACCAGAGATCGTCCGGGACTCCTCGTCCCTTCCCGCCTACTCTTCTTCGTCGTCGAGGACTTCTTCTTCGATCTGCATGTCATGGAACTCTTCGGAGTCAAAAACTTCTCCGCACTGGAGACATTCAACGAACTCCGCATCTTCATCGCGGGAGACGACGCGGACCTGAGGGTGCTTGCAGTCAAGGTTCATGGGACGAATCGATCCGGAAGACGGCATATACCGCAGGTCCCGGATGACTCGGATTTTTACCCGCAATGGCCATTATGTCAACGCCATTCACCAACTTTGATAATAATTATCGTCTAATAGGTGTTGCTTTCACCCTGAGGGTGGACTAGACTTGTCCTATATCGTGAGACCTCCGGGTCTGTACGATTCCCAGGCGAAACGGCATGCTCAGGCTGACAAAAAAAGCGGACTACGGGCTGATGGCTCTGAAGTATCTGGCCGAGCACGTGGATAACGGTGCCCAGAGCGCCAAAGACATTGCCGAGGCCTACCATATTCCCGCTCAGTTGCTTGCGAAAATTCTGCAGACGCTCGCCAAGGGCGGCCTGCTGGTCTCAACCGCAGGCACGCGCGGCGGTTATGCGCTGGCGAAGCCGGCAAACGAGATCAGCGCCTTTGAGGTTATCCGCACGATCGATGGGCCGCTGTTTATTACCAGTTGCATTACGATTCACGGCGCGTGCGACCTGACGAGTACCTGCACCATCAAAGAACCGCTACGCAAGGTGAATGACAGCATCAAAGAACTGCTGAGCGGCATTACGATTGGGGACCTGGCTGAATCGCCAGAGACCGGAACTGCGCTGGGCAGTGGCCTGGTAACGATTGCGCTATAAGCCATGAGCTACAGCGATTGCGCTGTAAGCGCATAAAAGTCCGATTCACGGACGAGAAAGATTGTAAGGAGAAGATCAAGAGTTATGAGCACTGTTGCCGCTACCGTTGCCGCGCCGAAGGGTGTGAAGCTCCCCATTTACATGGACAACCACGCCACCACGCCGCTGGATCCGCGCGTGTTGGAGGCGATGATGCCCTACTTCACCACCGTCTTCGGAAACGCCGCCAGCCGCAACCACAGCTTCGGCTGGGAGGCGGAGCAGGCTGTAGAGAATGCCCGTGAGCAGGTCGCGAAGCTGATCGGCGCTACCGCCAAGGAGATCATCTTCACCTCGGGCGCGACTGAATCCAACAACCTCGCCATCAAGGGCATCGCCGAGATGTATCGCGAGCGCGGCAACCACATCATCACTCAGGTTACCGAGCATAAGGCCACTCTCGACACCTGTAAGAAACTCGAGAAGCAGGGCTACCGCGTCACCTACCTGCCGGTAAAGGCCGACGGCCTCATCGACATCGAAGACCTGAAGCGCGCCATTGACGACAAGACCATCCTCGTCTCGATCATGTACGCCAACAATGAGATCGGCGTCGTTCAGCCGGTTGCCGAAATCGGACAGCTCTGCCATGAGAAGGGCGTGCTCTTCCACAGTGACGGCGTGCAGGCTGTAGGCAAGATCCCAGTCAACGTCATCAAGGACAACATCGACGTTCTCTCACTCTCCGGCCACAAGATCTACGGACCTAAGGGTGTAGGCGCACTGTATGTTCGCCGCCGCAACCCACGTGTGCAGATTTCGGAACAGATCAATGGCGGCGGACACGAGCGCGGCATGCGTTCGGGCACGCTGAATGTTCCCGGCATCGTCGGCCTGGGCAAGGCCTGTGAGCTCGCCGGCCAGGAGATGGAAGAAGAGTCGAAGCGGCTCTCCTCCCTGCGCGATCACCTCCGCCAGAAGTTCGAGTCTGTGCTTGACTATATTCACGTCAACGGCAACATGGAGCACCATCTGCCCGGCAACCTGAATATGAGCTTCGTGTACGTGGAAGGCGAGAGCCTGCTGATGGGCATCAACGACATCGCTGTCTCCTCCGGTTCGGCCTGCACCTCGGCCACCCTGGAGCCCAGCTATGTGCTCAAGGCCCTCGGCCTGGGTGACGACGTTGYGCACAGCTCCATCCGCTTCGGCCTCGGCCGCTTCAACACGATCGAAGAAGTAGATTACGTTGCCGACAAACTGATCGACGTAGTGCAGAAGCTGCGCGAACTCAGCCCGCTTTACGAGATGGTGAAGGAAGGCATCGACCTCAGCAAGATCGAGTGGGCAGCACACTAAACAGAGAATTCGGACGAACCTTCGTCCCTGAAAGCTAATCTAAGACTCAAGGAACCCGTGAGGGAGGAAACGAAATATGGCATATAGCGATAAGGTCGTAGACCACTACAACAACCCCCGCAACGTCGGCACCCTGGACAAGAGCTCCGAGGATGTTGGCACGGGCCTGGTCGGCGCACCCGAGTGCGGCGACGTGATGCGCCTGCAGATCAAGGTCAACCCCGAGACACAGGTCATCGAAGACGCCAAGTTCAAGACCTTCGGCTGTGGTTCGGCCATCGCTTCTTCCTCGCTCGCCACCGAGTGGGTGAAGGGCAAGACCATCGACGAGGCTCTCTCCATCTCGAACACCGACATCGTGAAGGAGCTCGCGCTTCCTCCGGTCAAGATCCACTGCTCGGTTCTGGCGGAAGACGCCATCCGCGCCGCGATCGGCGACTGGAAGAAGAAGAACAGCGTTGAGACCGAGGCTGCCGCTCCGGCCGCTGTCGCTCACTAGTCTCCTTCGGCATTCATAACCAAAGGCGCAGACTAAGGTCTGCGCCTTTGTGTTTTAAAAACCAAGCGATGCACTGGGTGCCCCATCCATCGCATCGCGATGGGTGGGATATTCGGGTTCCCCGGCGAACTTGGTTCGCTGGGGTGGTGTCCCTCGGGGACATGGGCCTGGCCTTCACTTTCCTGAGCACTCCTATTTACATCAACGTTAGGCATAGAAAGACGGTCGCGCGAAGCGCGATACCCCACCCTTCGCGATAAAACCGCGAAGAATGGGGCAACGAGACTGTACTGCTTTGGAATTTGTCGATGCATTAGCAAACGCGCGAATTGGTGATTCTCGACGTGATCAGACTTCACGCTATGCCGCCGTCTTCGGCCCTAGAGCATTTTCCCTGTAGGTGTAGAGTAGGGTTTCCGCATCTATGGGCGTTTTCCGCAATGAAAACGCCGCTGCACGTCGCTTTCGCTACCCAGCAACGGGAAAATGCTCTATATCCCACAGCATCTTCGCCTGCCCCGCAATCAGGTCCGGCATCTCCTCCGGAAAGAAGAGATTCGCATCCGGCACCCGCTTCACGCCGCGAGCCCCCGGCAGCGTAGTGTTCAACCAGTCGGCCCACTCCACCGGGAAGAACGAGTCTTTCAGTCCCCAGATCATGCGTGCATGTCCGCTCCATGAATGAAGCTGCTCTCGCATCGGAACCAGGACATTTTCTCCAAGCGCAACGGTGTAGGAATGAAACTGTTCCCGCCGCTGCGTTGTTGCCGCAATCGGGCTAAGGTAGTAGTCAATCGTCTCGTCCGCCAGCTTTTCCGGATAGCTGAAGGCTTGCCCCATTCCCTTCTGCGACCGCGCCAGTTCCTTGTTCTGCAGCTGCGACACAATGAAACGATCGGCCAGTATTCCCTTCTTCGCCAACTCGATGAAAGGTGCGAACTGCGGCGGTGGATTGTTCGTGTCCACATCGCAGTTGGTCATCAGCAGCGAACGTACACGATGCGGGTACAGAGCGATGAAGATCTGCGCCGTAATGCCGCCGCTGTCGTTGGCTACCAGATCCACGCTCTCAACCTTCAGATGATCGAGCAATGCCGCCAGCATCTCCGCCTGGGTTTGCGGAGTGATGGCCTGTCCTGCATTCGGCTCGGAGTAGCCGAGCCCCATCAGATCGGGCGCGATACAGCGGCGTTCGCCATGTAGCCGTTCAAGGGCACCGCGCCACTGATAGCCGTTGAGCGGATATCCATGAATGAAGAGCGCCGCTGGGCCCCGGCCGTGTTCGACATACGCAATGCGGCCAAAGCTCAGTTCGGCAAACCTGCGAGAACGGGTGTACCAGTTCACATCGAGCCGCTGATTCTCTGCCACCGCAATGATGGGTGAGCACGAACCGGCTGCGACAAAAGCGGAGGAGCGAAGAAGGTCTCTGCGAGTCATAGATCGCAGTATCGCCAGCCCAGACAAACCTTTCGCGCACATTCAGACGCTCATGAGCACATTCAGCGGACGATCCATGATGAGCCCATACTCCGGGTGCCCCATGTCCCGGGTCCCCAACGAACTTTGTTCGTTGGGGTGGTGTCCCGATTTTGGGACGTGGGTATTCGCGCTACGCGCGAACCGCTGCTTACTTGTCATCCTGAGCGATCGGGGCCCCAGCGAACTTGTTCGCTGGGGTGATTAGCGAAGGACCCGCTTCTCTCTAATCCGCCGCCGTCATCTCCGTCATCCTGCGCCGCAGCTCCATCGGCGCCGTTCCCTCGGCGCGCCGCAGATGGCGCGCCATGTGACTCTGATGCGCAAACCCCGCGGCCTGGGCGATCTCTGCCATCGTCAGGCCACCATGCCGCATCAGCCGTTTGGCGTGGTCCACACGCCGCTGGATGACATACTGATGCACCGGCGTCCCCACTGCCTCCCGAAAGACAGACTTCAGGTGTGACTGGCTCATGCCGGCCGTCCCTGCCAACTGACCAAGCGAGAGATCCTCGGCGATGTTCTCTTCGATGAAGCTAAGAAGCTGTTTCAACCTGTGCCCGCTTAGCGACTGCCTGGCGCGGGTTTCGCGCACCGTCAACGAGCTGTGCCGCGTCACCAGGCGCGATGCAACCGCCAGGGACAGTCCATCCATGTAGAGCGTTCCGGAAGGAAAGCCGTTTTCAATCTCGCGCTTGATCGCCCAGGCCAGCGTCTCCAACTCTGTGTCACGCGCCTGGTAGCGGTTGAGCAGCTCCAGTTTGTCCGGATTCAGGCCGCTGCTCTCGGCCACGGAGCGAAGAAGTTTCCCCGGCATGCTGAGCAGCAGCGCCATGTCATTTTCGTCATGCATCTGCCAGCGTGCCGGCACGTGAGCGGGAATGATATCGATGTCACCGTGAACGGCCGTTCCCGAGAACCACCTCCCTTCGCGGCGGCAGGCGACTCGGGCCGCCGGTCCCACGTGGACGGCAATCAGAGCATTCTCCAGACCCGGCATCTCCAGCGTCCCTGCAGGATCGCGCCGAAGCTGGAAGATTACGCCCTGTTTCGAAGCTCCCTGGGCCAGAATCAGCGGTTTTGGCTCTGCCTGCGGCATGGTTCCCTCCCTGCGCATGGTTCCAGGACGGCTCCGTTTGTGCTGGAACGATATACTGGAAATGATGCGGACGGGTTCCCTGTCGCATCTAAATATCTATGTCCACTGTCTCCATCAGCTCGACCACCAGCAACGCCATGAGCGCCCCGGCGCCCGAGGAGCAGAAGCTCTCCTCGCCGCTGGCGACGGCGGTGGCAGCGCCCGAATTGAATGCAAAAGCCACCGGCATCTCCGTGACAGAAAAGGCGATCCGCCGCGTCCGTGCCGCCATGCACAAGGAAGGCATCTCCGGTACCGACGGAGGTCTGCGGCTGGGCGTTACCGGCGGCGGCTGCTCCGGTCTGAGCTACTCCATCCGCTTCGATACCAAGCCGCGTGAACGCGACCGCGTGTGGGAGTTTGAGCAGGACAGCGAACGGGTCCGCATCTTCGTCGATCCCAAGAGCTTCCTCTACTTGAACGGCATGATCCTCGACTTCGAAGAGACCCTCATGCGCCAGGGTTTCAACTTCATCAATCCCAACTCGCAGAAATCCTGCGGCTGCGGATCGTCGTTCACGGCATAAAAGCTCTTAGAGAAGACAACGAGAGGCCGGCCATCGTGGCCGGCCTCTTGCATGCAGCCCTCAGAGCATTTTTCCTGTTGCTGGGTATCCCGGAAGGGCGTGCGGCGGCGTTTCATTGCGGAAAACGCCCATAGATGCGGAAGCCCTACTCTACACCTACAGGAAAATGCTCTAGGCAGCGAAGCCCCCATCGATCAACAGGCTTGCGCCGGTAATGTATCCAGCCTCCGGGCCTGCAAGATAACTCACCATGCCCGCAATCTCATCGGCATGACCGTAGCGCTTCAGCGCCAACAATGACAGCATCGTCTCCGCAAAGGGTCCGGACGCTGGATTCAGATCGGTATCAACCGGGCCGGGCTGAATGTTGTTGACCGTAATGCTGCGCGATCCCAGATCACGCGCCAGTCCCTGCGTGAAGCTGGCCAGTGCGCCCTTCGTCAGGGCATAGACAGAGCCACCCGCAAACGGCATCCGCTCTGCATTGGTGGAGCCGATATGGATGATCCGGCCTCCGTCAGGCATGTTGCGAACCGCCTCCTGCGTGGCTGTAAACACACTGCGTACGTTTACCGAGAGCGAGCGCTCAAAGTCGGCCTCGCTGAAGTCAGCGATAGGCGCCAGGACGGCGATACCGGCGTTGTTGACCAGGATGTCGATCTTGCCGAACTCCTTTGCCGCCTGCTGCACGGCCGAGCGTACTGCTGCCTGATCCGTCGCATCCGCCTTGATAGCGATGGCTTTCCCTCCGGCCTTCTGAACCTGATCGACGACCTGTTGTGCCTGATCGGGCGACGCGCTGTAGGTAAATGCGACCTGTGCACCGTCGGAGGCGAGGCGCTTGACGATCGCCGCACCGATACCACGTGAGCCGCCGGTGACGAGCGCCGCTCTTCCACTGAGGTTTGCCATGACGAATTCTCCTGTTCTGATTGAGGCTTATTTCTGAATGCCCTATTTATAGAACGACACCGATGCCCATGCACCAGCACTGATACTGATGACCATACTGCAGAAATGATCTTCCGGCTGCGGGCAGAACAGCGATGGCGGCGTGGCCTGTTGCATAGAGCATTTTTCCTGTAGCTGTCGTGCAGGGCTTGTGCATTTATGGGCATTTTCCGCAATGAAAACGCCGCTGCACGATCCTTCGGGATACCAGCAACAGGAAAAATGCTCTAACCGATACACTGGTGATCGATGAGTGATTACTTTGCGTTCTTCGGTCTTCCCCGTCATCTGCATCTCGACACCGCCGCCCTGGAGAAGCAGTTCTACACTCTGAGCCGCAAACTGCACCCCGACCGCTTCGCCGCGAAGCCTGTCGCGGAGCAGGAAGAGGCTCTGCGCCAGTCCTCGTTGTTGAACGACGCCTATCGCACGTTGAAGGAACCCATCGCCCGTACGGAATATCTGTTGACATTGGAAGGCGTGCAACTCGAAGAGCAGTCACGTGCCGCTACCGATGCAGCCAGAGCCGCCGGCACCGAGAAGAAACAGGTGGCTCCGCCGGAGCTTCTCGAAGAAGCCTTCGAGCTCAACATGCAGCTTGAAGAGATGAAGATGAACAAACAGATGGGCGACGACGATCCCCAACTGCGCAAAGACCTCGAAATCGCAAAGGCGAACTTCGAAGGCATGCTCGCCAGCGCACAGACCGAGCTCGAATCGCTATGGACAGCCTGGGATGCGGCTGTCGATGCAGGTGACGATACCGCGAAGACCAAAGCCCGCGACCGCATAGTGGCATTGCTCAATCGCCGCAGCTACATTCGCAACCTCGTGCGCGACGTCAACGCAGCGTTGGAATAGTCACCACGATGTTCTTAGGTGGGAGCAGCGGGCTTCAGCCCGCTGATTTCAGACTTACTAATCAATGGGCTTTAGCCCTGGGCCTTTCTGTCCTCCAGAAAATGAGCCCAGGGCTAAAGCCCATTTGTTATGTGGCTCTAAACCGTGGGCTGAAGCCCACGGCTCCCACCTGCTTCACATCTTTGCCCATGGGTTATACGTCCCTACATGCCACAGATATCCCTCAGGATCGCGGCACGTAAACCCTTTGCCGCCGTAGAACTTTTCTTCAAGATCGAAGACCATCTCTGCTCCCGCAGCCTTTGCGAGCGCATACACCGCATCGCAGTCGCTGACCACCAGCGACACACTCCTCGTCTCGCGTCCGCCAATCTCCTGCGGAGTCGCGGCATACGGTGTGTATGGGGTTTCATTCTGCGCCGAGCCCAGCATGATCATGCCGTTGCCGAAGGTAAGCTGCGCATGGTCGACGCGTATACCATCAGCGTTCATGTATACGGCATTCTTTTCAAAGCCGAGTGCGGTACAAAGCCATTCGATTGCCGCCACGCAGTCGCGATACCGCATGCCGGGAATCACAGTTGAGGGAACGTTCGCTGCCGGAGTTTTCATGCGCCTATCTTCCTCTCTCTGCCAACAAGCTTCTTGGAAAAAACGGAAATCTTTACAACACGAGATGGTTCGCCCATGGCCGCTCAAGACGGGAATAGGCCGTCGGACTGATGCCTGAGAACTCATAAAACTCATTCGCAAAGTGCGACTGATCGTAGTATCCGCACTCCAGCGCCAACTCTGCCCACGGTTGCTCTGTCCCCTGATGTAACTGCTGCACCGCCCGCTGAAACCGCAGGATCCGCAGAAACGACTTCGGAGACACACCGATCTCCTCGCGAAACAGATCGCGCACTCTGCGATCGCTGAGGCCCGTTGCCTTGCTCGCATCTGCCAACGAGCACGCCGTCGCATGCCGCCGGATCTCCAGCAACATGGAACGTACCGCCGGGTGCAGGGGTGCGGCTCCCAGCCTGCCGCGCAAGAACGATTCGAGCACGGCAAACTTCAACTCCGGACCGGAGACGTCCATCAGGCGCTCACGGAGGGTTGCGGCATCCTTACCGAGCAGCGATTCCAGATCCGTCTCTTGGCCGCAAAGCTGCGCCGCCGGCTCCGCGAAGAAACGCCGCTGCCCGCCGGGAGCAAAGACCACGCCGACCATCTCTTCGGTGTCCGCGAGGTCGATGGTCTGGTACCCATGCTGCAGCCCAACCAGAAGCGATGGGGCCTGCAGGAATCGCTCTCCGGAACGAAGAACTCCATGACAGTGCGCGTGCGCCAGGTTGATGACGATCTGCGTGTCACCATTCGGCAGGACGCGCTGCACGGTGCTCACCATGCCGGGTGTACGGACGTACCAGAGCGTCTTCACCCATCGCGCGAGCGGCGCCTTCGGCTTGTATTCGAGGTAGACCATTTTCCCTGTAGGTGTAATGAAGGATTCCACATCTATGGGCGTTTGCCGCAATGAAAACGCCGCTGCACGCGCTCTTCGGGGATACCCAGCAACAGGGAAAATGCCCTAGACCGCGCATCGCCTTTGCTGTGCCGTCATCAGAAGAATGCGACAATAGTATGTTGCGCCTCTGCGGCTTTCAGCCGCCAGTGGACCCTTGTTTATGGCAGATCTTTTACAGATTGAGAGCATTCAGCCCGCGGGCCGCGTGGTCGGTATCGACCTCGGTACAACGAACTCCCTCGTCGCCTTTATGGAAGGTGAAAAGCCGGTGGTCATTCCGGGCGAAGACGGATCGAACCTTGTCCCCTCGGTGGTTGCGTTCACCGGCGAAGGCGCGATCGTGGGCAATCCGGCGCGCGCCACCTTGCTGAGCCATCCGGGCAGCGCTGTCTACTCCGCCAAGCGCCTGATGGGGCGTGGTTTGGAAGATGTTCGGGATGAGTTAAAGCTCTTCCCTTTTCAGATCGCCTCCAAAGCCGGTGAAGTGTTGCGGCTCAAAGTTGGCGACCGCGAGATGACGCCACCGGAGATCTCCGCTCTGGTTCTGGGCCAGTTGAAGAGGAACGCCGAGCGCTTCTTTGGCCAGGCAGTCACCAAGGCTGTCATCACCGTTCCCGCGTACTTCAACGACGCGCAGCGGCAGGCCACCAAAGACGCCGGCCGCATCGCCGGCCTTGAGGTGCTGCGCCTGGTCAACGAACCCACGGCAGCCGCTCTGGCCTATGGCCTCGACCGCGCGAAGGAAGGCATTGTCGCCGTCTACGACCTCGGCGGCGGAACCTTCGACGTCTCCATCCTCAAACTGCACGAAGGCATCTTCGAGGTTATCTCCACCAACGGAGACACGCACCTCGGTGGTGACGATATCGACCACCTGCTGCTGGCGATTGCGCTCGATGAGATCGCCAACGAGATCGACCCCGCGCTCGCCGCCAATCCGCAGACCGTGCAGGCTGTACGCAAAGCTGTGATCGACGCCAAGATCGCTCTCTCCTCGGAACAGGAGACGCGGATTGACGCCGCCCTGCCCGGCGGCCGCAAGTACCAGCGCACGATCACACGCGACCAGTTTGAAAGCCTGATCGTCGATGTCATCGCGCGCACCGCTGGTCCGGTAAAGCAGGCCCTCAAAGACGCCGCTCTGCAACCGGATCAGATCAACGAAGTCGTCCTCGTCGGTGGTTCCACCCGCATTCCTGCAGTACGCGCTCTGGTAGACACGCTCTTTGGGCTGAGCGCTCGTGGCAGGAAGGCTCACACCGAGCTCAATCCCGATGAGGTCGTGGCTCTTGGCGCTGCCGTACAGGCCGACATCCTTGCCGGCGGCTCGGCCGCAACCGAAGACCTGCTGCTGCTTGACGTCACTCCGCTCTCGCTCGGCATTGAAGCGCTTGGCGGTGTCGTCGCTAAGATCATTCAGCGCAACTCCACCATTCCGGCAAGCGCGACCGAGCACTTCACCACCGGTGTCGACGGACAGACCAATGTCGCCATCCACGTGGTGCAGGGCGAGCGTGAGCTGGCGAAGGACTGCCGTTCCCTGGCCCGCTTCGACCTCAAGGGAATTCCTCCCATGACCGCCGGTATGCCGCGCATCGAGGTGAAGTTCCTTATCGACGCCAACGGCATTCTGCACGTCAGCGCTCGCGAACAGCGCAGCGGCAAAGAGGCGGAGATCGAGGTGAAGCCGACCTACGGCCTCACCGACGAGCAGGTGGAAGAGATGATTCTCTCGAGCTTCGACAATGCGGAAGCCGACCTCGCCGAACGCCAGTTGATCGAAGCAAGGAACGAAGCCGCCACGATCATCGACGCGGTCGAAAAGGGTAAGAAGCATTTTGCCTGGCAGCAGTTGAATGCCGACGAACTCGCCGCTATCAAGATCGCCGAAGTCGAACTCGACGCCTCGCTGAAGGGCGGAGACTACAAGATCATTCGCACGGCAATCGACGGCCTGGATAAAGCCACTCGGCGCTTCGCGGAGCTAATGATGGACTCCGCCGTTGCCGGAGCGCTCACGGGACAAACCATGGATGCCGCGGGTGAGAAAATGGGAGAGGGCCCCACAGCGCCGCACCCCTTCGCACCCGCACAGATCAGCGAAGCGAAGCCCGAAGAAAAGAAGGACTAAAAGATATGTCAGATACCACAAATCTTCCCGAGGTTGACCTCAGCAAGCCTCCCGCTGCTGACATGGTGCGCGTAACGTTTTTGCCCGAGGGCAAGACGGTGGAGTTCAA
Organism: Terriglobus sp. 2YAB30_2; assembly: GCF_052114765.1. Lineage (NCBI taxonomy): Bacteria > Pseudomonadati > Acidobacteriota > Terriglobia > Terriglobales > Acidobacteriaceae > Terriglobus > Terriglobus sp. 2YAB30_2. The sequence continues at coordinate 53,671 of NZ_JBFRFJ010000012.1, read as the reverse complement.
GTTCGGCACCATGCCCTACGATCACCACGGCAAGCCGATGAGCTTCCTGGATGTGGCTGAGAACTATCACATCTTTCTGGACCACGCCTGCGGAGGCTCCTGCGCCTGCACCACCTGCCATGTCTATGTGAAGGAAGGGGCGGCGGGTCTCTCTGAACCCGAGGATGATGAACTGGACCGCATCGACCAGGCTGCTGGGCCACAACTAAACTCCCGTCTTGGCTGTCAGGCCATCATTACGAAGCCTGGAAGTTATACGGTGGAGATCCCAAGCTGGAATCGAAACTACGTCAGCGAAGGCAAACCGCTGGCGCTGGCGAACGAAAAAAAGGACTGATATAGTGCTTTGGTTTTAGCACGGCAGATTACTTAAGGAACCTTATCCACCCCTTAAGCGGTGACTCCAAGTTAGGTACTCGTACCAAAACGGGAATGCTTCACAATCCACACAGGACGGCCCCTCCCCGGACCCTCTATTGTTCCTGACAATGGTGCCATGGTGCCGATGCCTCCTGTCAGCGAATTGTCATGGGGGGCGGATTTTTCGCTCCGAGCCATGGTCAGGGCGCTACCTGGTGTGCTCCTGCTATTCGACCGGAATGGTCTGATCCTCGCAGCCAGCGGTGGGGCAGAGGCTTTTTTTGACTATTCAGCTGATGAGCTGATCGGCAAAGAGATCGAAACGCTTCTTCCCGAATTTCGCAGACGCGGACACGCTGAAGCCGCGAAGAGCCATGCGGAGTTCACGGCCGTCTCCAGACACGGTACGGCGATTCCAGTGGAGGTGCGGCTAGGGATGCTAGACGGTGCTTCCGGTGATCCGTTCCTGGCCTCCATTACGGATCTCTCCGCACGTAAAGAGCTGGAAATCTCTTTGAAACACAGCCGGCTCGAGATGGAGCGGCTGCGGGATATGCTGGCGGAAAAATCCGTAAAGCTGGGTCACTCCGAAGAGAACCTTCGGAATAACCGCGAGAAGTTCCGCTACCTCTTCGAACGCAATCCGCTGCCGATGTGGCTCTACTCCCAGGAAACCTTGCGCTTTCTGGAAGTGAATGAGGCAGCGCTGAACCGCTACAACTACACCCGTGACGAGTTCCTGTCGATGACGATTCAGGACATCCGCCCTGAAGGAGAGATGGAACGGTTACGGAAGAACCTTGGATCCGTCGACCGTGAGAGTTACCAACGAAGCAGGAACTGGCGGCACCGGACGAAGGACGGCAAGCTGATCGAGGTCGATATCTTCAGCCATGCCGTGGTCTATGAAGGGACACCGGCACGCATGGTTGTGGCGCTGGATGTGACGGAACGCAATACGACCGAAGCGCAGTTGCGGCGATCTCAGAAGATGGATGCCATCGGCCAATTGACCGGCGGCATCGCCCATGACTTCAACAACCTGTTGATGATCATCCTGGGAAACCTGGAAGGCATCGCGGATGAGGCTGAGGACAATCACCGTATTCGGGAGATGGTAGAAGATGCACTCTCTTCCGTCGCCCGTGGAGCCGGTTTGACGCGGCGCATGCTCGCCTATGCCCGGCAGCAGTCTCTTGAAGCGAGAATCGTCGATCTTCGCTCACAAGTAAGCGAGATGGCCGATCTGTTGGCGCGCAGCCTGGGTGAAGAGATCCGGGTGGAACAGCGACTGCCCGACGATCTATGGAAGACGCTCGTTGATCCGAGTCAATTGGAGAGCGCCATCCTGAATCTGGTCGTCAATGCGCGCGATGCGATGCCGCACGGTGGAACGATCATCATCTCCGGTAGAAATCACACGATGGACGCAACAGAGGCTCTCGTCCATGAGCTGCCCGCCGGCGACTACATCGTGCTGGATGTAAAAGACACAGGGACAGGTATCTCGCGCGAAGATCTGGAACATGTTCTGGAACCGTTCTTCACCACCAAACCCGTGAACAAAGGCACAGGCCTGGGTCTCAGCATGGTGTACGGATTCGCAAAGCAGTCAGGCGGCCAACTAGGCATCACCAGCGAGCTGGGCAGTGGAACTGTCGTCAGCCTCTATCTGCCGCGCGTACATGAACAGGCAGAGACGACTGCCGCGGAACCACCCGCCTCAGGCCCGGTTCACTCCGGCCCCAGGAAGACCGTCCTCCTGGTAGAAGACGACTCGTCGATTCGCAAGATGCTCGAACGCCTGCTGAACCATATGGGCTATGAAGCATTTGCCGCAGAGGATGGCCCGAGCGCCATGGCTCTCTATGAGCAGCTTGGTGAGATCGATATGCTTATCTCCGACGTCGTGCTTCCGAACGGAATGAGCGGCGTCGAGATAGGCGCACAGATCACGGCGAAACAACCAGCCATACCTGTGATCTACATGTCCGGGTACACGCGCAATGAATTGAATCAGAGTGCTCTGAAAGACGAGAAGATCTTCCTGCTGCAGAAGCCGTTCCGCCGCGAAGATCTGACGCGCGCCATTCAGCTTGTTACAAGCTGTGCGACAAAACAAGCCTGAAGGACTAAGCGCCCACTGCACCCCTCTTCCGGGATACCCAGTAACAGGGAAAATGCTCTAGTCAACCTGGACAAGATCAGGAGGCGGCGCCGTTGGCGGCTGCCCTTTCCTGGACTCGCCGGGCGACCGCCCAGGCGTATTGGACAGCAGAGCAGGGAGCAATGATGGAGATAGCACGCAGCAGCAGATCGATCGGAGTCTGAAAGGGGAGCCACATCCACACCTGTTGCACCAAGATCAGAATGACCGTGACGATCTGAACAGCCGTATTCACCTTACCCAGCATGCTGGGAGGAAAGTCTCGGAGGGTATTGGTGACATACAACAAGGTGCAGACCAGCAGGATGCCGAGATCGCGGCTGAAGACCAGCACCGTCACATAGCGCGGTACCAGCCCCTCATGCGTCACTACCAGAAACAACGTGGAGAGCAGCAGCTTATCCGCGATGGGATCGAGGTACTGGCCCAGGGTGGTGCGCTGGGCCAGCTTGCGCGCCAGCATACCGTCGAGACCGTCGGAGATGCCGGCAGCCACAAAAAGGATGAAGGCGCCCGACCACTTGCCGTCGAAGATTTCGATCACCAGAAACGGCACCAGAAAGAGCCGCAACAGCGTGAGCAGATTGGGAGCCGTACGAAACTGTGCGAAGACGTTCAAAGTACTTAGCTGAATCTTAGCTGAAGCGCCCTCGTGTACCTGGGAAAGCATCGCGGCCATCCTACACCCCGCGCCCCCTTCGAGACTCAGTCGGGACATACTTTGGTACAATTGAGTGGTGGGCGTCTCCTGGATGTACTCTTGGATGCCTATCGACCTCGCAGGCGCGTAGCTCAGTTGGTTAGAGCGCTACCTTGACACGGTAGAGGTCAGCGGTTCGAATCCGCTCGTGCCTACCATCCTTTTCAAAACTTACGGGGTTTCCCCAGGATTCGCCACCGCTCCACCTCGCTTCAATAAGGAGCTAGGTGCTTGCATTCATTTGGGGTGACGTGTCAGTTCGCGGACGAGGGCACGGCCTTTTTCACAGAGAACGACGACTGCATATCATCAACATCGAGTGATAGGACTTCGTGTGTGCGCGGGTCCATATGAAAGCTAGAGCAGTTCTCCTAAGGGTGTAGAGCGAAGCGTTTGCAGTTTGCGCCGTTTTCCTTAGAAGAAAACGGCATTCGCAGATTTCTCCAACACCACAGTATTAGGAGAATTGCTCTAAGCTCTTCAGAAAGACCTTCCAGAAAGAACTGTGTCGCGGACCAGGGAATCATCTGCCGGGACCCAGGTTCGAATATTCCTACTCCGTTCGTAGGGCTTGCATTGGCTCAACGCTGGAAGCGCGGCGGGCAGGGACGGCGCTGGCTACGAGGGCGCTGCAGATGAGGACTCCGCAGGCGGCAAGGATGGTGCGGATGTCGTAGCCGTTGACTTGGTAGAGCTGTGACTGGAGAAGGCGTCCGGCGAGGAGGGCGGCAGGGATGCCAAGCAGGAGGCCGATAGCTATCTGGGTGGCGGCTCCGTGGAGGATGAGGCGGACGACGCTGGCGCGGTCGGCGCCGAGTGCCATACGCAGGCCAATCTCGGGGATGCGGCGGGCGACGCCGTAGGCGGTCACGCCATAGAGGCCGATGGAGGCGAGGATGAGCGCGACGGCACCGAAGATGGCGGTTAGGCGGACGACGAGGGTCTGGCCTGTGAAGTAGTTGCTGACCTGCTCGTCGTAGGTGACGAGGTAGGAGATGGCGATGTCAGGATTCACCTGTTGTATGGCGCGGCGTACGGCAGCGGTAGCAGCAGCGGCGTCACCGTCGTAGCGAACCACTATTCTCGAAGCGAAGTGCGCGAAATGCTCGTTCTTCGTATGTTGATCGCGAATTCCCTGGGGGGCGTTGAGGCTCTGGTAATCCGCGGTCTGCGAGAGAGGCATGAAGAACATGGGGCGTGTGGGTTGAGAGGGATCGCCGTACTTGGAGTCGTCGACGATACCGACGATCTCGTATTCGGTTGTCATGCGCGGATCGGGGCCGAAGAGACTCCCTATGGGATTTTTGCCCTTGAGAAATTTATCGACAAAGGTTCTGTTGACGACGGCGACGTGGCGGCTGGCCGATGTGTCTTCGTCAGTGAAGGTGCGTCCCTGAAGCACTCGGGTTCCCACGGCGTTGAAGAAACGCTGCGAGACGAAGGAAAAGCTGGCGAGCATCCTGGCGCCGGGATCCCCACCGTCGAGGGCTATGGCGGTGTTCCAGTTGTTGTAGGACATGGGGCTGTAGGTGGCCCATGCAGCGTCATGCAGGTTGTGGGCATCGGCGAATGACTGGTCGAACTGACGGTAGAGGTTGTCGAGCTGGTCGTAACGTATGCCTGCGGCCTGAAGGTCGACGAAGGCGATGAGGCGACCATGGGTCTCAAAGCGGAGGTCCTGATGCTGAAGCCGCTGCAGGCTAAGGATGAGAAGGCCGGAGGTGCTGAGAAGAGCGACAGAGAGCGCCGCCTGAACAATGACGAGAGCGCGCTGTAGTCCACTGATGTTGCCAGTGGTGCGATTGGCTCCGTGCAGAGCTTCGGCAGGGTTGAGGCGCGAGGCCATAAGGGCGGGGGCGATGCCAAAGATGATTCCGGTAAGTGCGGAGACGCCGAGGGTGAAGAGGAGAACAGGCAGAGAGGGTGATGCGTTGAGCGGATCGACGGTGACGCCTTTCATTACGATGGCGAGGATGGCTTTGACTCCGGCGTAGGCGACGAAGAGTCCGAGAGCGCCGCCGAAGACAGCGAGGGTGATGGACTCGACGAGCATTTCGCGGACGAGGCGCGAGCGGGAGGCACCGAGGGCGCTGCGGACGCTGAGTTCCTGACGGCGGGCGACGCCGCGGACGAGCATGAGATTCGCAAGATTGGCGCAGGCGATGACGAGGACGAAGGCGGCGATGAGTTGCAGCATGGTGAGACTCTTCTCGTACTCGTCACGTAGGTTGTTGATGCCGCTGGCTGCGGGTGCGAGTTCGGTGGTCTGTTTTGCGATCTCGGTTTCGGGGTCGTTTGAAGCGGGGTCGCGGTGTGCGCGAATCCAGTGGAGAAGCTCTACGCGTATGGCGTTCTCGGCGGGAGCGACGTTCTTTGGATTGGTGATGCGCGCGATAAGATCGAGCCAATGATCGTTCGGCTGGCGAAGGAGCTGACGGGTCGGGTTGAACTCAGGTTCCAGGCTGAGCGCCAACCATACCCCCGCGGGGTCGCCGTCGTTGCGCTCGCCGAGGAAGTTTTCGGCGGTGATGCCGACGATGGTGACAGGATGACCGCTGAGCATGACGCTGGAGCCGACGAGAGTGGGGTCGCTCGAGAACTTCGATTGCCAAATGGCGTGGCTGATGACGCCGACGGGCGCCGCGCCTTCGCGATCGTCTTCGGGTGTGAGCAGGCGACCGGCGAAGGGCTTTACTCCCATAACGGTGTAGTAGTTTCCGGAGACGAAGCGAACCTCGAGGACCTGACCGGTGGAGTCACCTTTGCGACGGGAGCTGACGGTGACGGAGCCGGCCTGAACGGCGGCGAGGCCATTGAGCCCCGGAGTCTCATCGCGCAGGGTGCGGTAGAGGTCATAAGAGAAGAGACGCCAATGCCCCTGCTGGCTTCCGTCGACGCAGCACTCGATCTCTTTTCCGACCTTGTAGAGCTGCTCGGGGTGCTCGACGGGCATGGAGCGAAGGATGACCTGGTAGGTGAGGGTGAAGATGGCGGTGGTGGCTCCGATGCCGAGGGCAAGGGTGGCGAGCGCGGTGAGAGTAAAGCCGGGTGCGCGGCGTAGCCGGCGAAGTCCGTGGCGCAGGTCCTGAAGGATCGTTTCCATCGTGGTCTCTTTCTCCCCGTCGCAATCGAATACGGCACGAAGAGTGCCGCAGTTTCAGGATGAGCAAATAGAAGACCATTGGAATGGTTCGGATGGAATGGAATATCAGCGATTTATGCGGTGTTGGCGAAAGAATGAGCGCTGTAATCGTCCGATTCCGTAAACTGACGTCCGGTATTGGACAGGGAGGAAGACGTGAGGGGTTTTCGTTCGATACGAGATTCCGCGCCGCTCCACCTCGCTCCGATAAGGAACTAAGTACTTATCAGCAGCCGGCTACTTTGGAACTGCCGGCCCATCTTCCTGTGGTACTTCAGCTCCTTCGCCAGGAAACGGCCATGCGCGATTGATGGGCTGCATATCCTCTCGTGCGGCCTTCTTTATCTCGTTCACTTTAAGATTCTCAAAGACATGAACGCCCAGCTTTCCGGCTGTCGCCAGGTCAAGATCGCCGTCCTGATCGAAGTCCGCCGTAACGATCTGCGTGCCGATTGTAGCCGTACCATTGACAGAGAGAGCGATGCGATTGAATACAGGATCAGCGGCTGGATCTGAAATGGTCATTGTCGGGTCTGCCGTGTTCGTACCGGTGTGAGTCTTCGCTGCCGCAAGCTCTGTTGCAACAGGCAGCCGATAGGCATACACCACCGTCGGATCGTACGCGCCTGCATCCCCGCCCGAATGTGCACGATAGCGTTTGCCGGTGACAAGTTGCAGGCTGCCGTCGCCATTGAGATCCACCAGCGCCAAGGCGTGCGATTGCGAGAAAGAGTCGTCAATCGTGTGGCGAATCCACTGTGGATGTTCGTGTGTGCCGGCCTGGTCGAGCCAGTAGAGACCGTAGCCATGTCCCTGTCCGTAGATGAGATCCATCTTGCCGTCGTGGTTCACGTCGTAGGCAAGTATGGGAAAGCCTGTTTCACCGAGAGTCCAATCAGGATGCCACTGCCATTTGTCCGCATCCGCGTTGATTTGCTGGAACCACCCGTGCGTCGTGAGAATGTCAGCTTTACCGTCTCCATCGATGTCGGCGATGCCGATGCCATGTCCATCCTGCTCGCTGTCGCCGAGGTGGTGCACCTTCGGCCTGTTGGTAGCGAAGTCTATCCAAATGACACCGGCTCGGTTGTAGTGAGCTAACGCAAGATCCGGCCTGCCATCCCCAGTAATATCGGCGAAAACTCCGCCCTCTGTGTCAAAGCTATCCGTGATCTTTTCGCCTTTCCATTGTTCGCCGAGCACTGTGGCTTGCGGACCTGGATTGCGGAACCACCAAACGCCATTTGAGATCCATCCAGCAGTCACCAGGTCAGGCAGGCCGTCGTGATCAACATCAATGACCCACTCACCGCAATCTGAGACGAACTCGTTGTGAATCCCGACAGTGCGGAACTGGTGCTGCTTCCATTCACCGCCTTGCCTTCCTGGGTTTCCGTACCAGTAAGCGCCGCTCAGCAGATCGACAAAGCCGTCACCGTTCATATCGATCATCGAGATCCCTTCGGCATGGTCAGCGCCTAGGCGATGCGTGAGAAAAGCAATCCGCGGCTTCCCGTCGGGATCATGCCCTGGCTGTGTGCGCTTTGCGGGCGCGTGAGCCGGATCTTGTGCATGCGCGGGCGCTACAAGCAGAAACAGCGCAGAGACCAAAGCAACAGTGCATTTCGAGGCGGTCGTCATATTTGGCTCCCCGTGCAAAATCGTGGAACGCGGATAGTCCTTCAAAAGATGTAAAGCAATGAAGCATTTCCTGCAGATTTATGGAACGTTGCTATCGCAATGATCGCGTGCTGAGCCGTCTTTTGTATCCCACATCTCCGGGAACTTCCATCCCGGTGAGATTGCCACGTGCCCTACGATCTATATCAGCGTTTGTGAGGAGTTACCTCCGGTTGCTTCTGACTTGTCAGTTTCTGTTAAAAAAATGCAAAGGGACAAATTCGTAAGAGCGGCTCCACAACGCAACATCGGTGGTCCTCAAAGGCAAATCTTAATCAACGCAATTGTATTGGGTCGACGGTCCCGCACCAATTCGCAGACAGCGATGTTGCCGAAGTTAGCAGCATTACCAGTACGTAGCGAAGTGAATGATGCACAGGAGTAAGTTCCTTTCTGTGACGCCGAATTCATAAAGACGTTGAATTCATAATTAGTGATCTATGCGAAGTGCGGGGGGACCAGCAATGGTCGCCCCCGTCGTGGCCTGTTCAAACCCGGATCGGTAACGATCAAGTCGGCCCTTGACCAACATTCCCATAGATGGGTAGACCGCCTTCAAATCCAACACGAACGCGAGGGCGGTCTACTGTGCACTCGGGAGGGACGGCGGTAGGCCGAATGTGGGCAGGACAGTTTCTTCGAAGCGGATAATGGCGCTGACTCGGTCACCGGCGAGAGTGAGGACTAAGAGGCCGCTTCCGTTGATGCCGGCGGCTGTGTGTCGATAAACGAATGCCGGCCCACCGTTGGCTCGCGTCGGTAACAACTGGAATCTCTGTTCCGAGCCGAAAACGAATGCGAAGAAGCGGGTCACGCTGTTTAGGCCTTGGTATTCCAGCGGGATCGGTGGCATCGAGAGGAAAACGTCGTCGGTCAACAAAGCCACCAACGCGTTGATGTCGGCAGCTTCGAAGGCGATGACAAACTTCGCTACAATCGCGTCCTCTGCAGGTGAGTCCCTACTAGGGGGCGGTGCTACGTCGGCAGGCACCGGTAGTCGGCGCTGCATTCCTGCACGCGCGCGCTTGAGAGTGCTTTTAACCGATTCGACGGTGGTGTCCAACATCTCGGCTACTTCGTTCGCGTGGAATCCGAGGACGTCGCGCAGGATGAGGACTGCGAGTTGGCGAGGCGGCAAGACCTGCAGGGCGGTCACAAAGGCCAGAGAAATGGATTCGGTTTGTTCGTAGCGCGCCTCCGGACCGAGCGGCACACTGATCGCACCGTCCAGAAGGGCGTCGGGATAGGGCTCGAGCCAGTGGATTTCGCCGAGTCGAGTGGGTTCCGGTGGTCTGATCCCCGGGATGTCCCACTGCTTTGCAGGACGCCGGCGAGCAGAGCGCAACGCATCGAGGCATCGATTGGTGGCGATGCGATAGAGCCAGGTGCGAAGTGAGGCGCGCCCGTCGAATCCTTCGAGGCCTCGCCACGCGCCGAGCATCGTATCTTGGACAGCGTCCTCGGCATCCTGAAACGATCCGAGCATCCGGTAGCAGTGTACGTGTAGCTCGCGACGGTGTGGCTCGGTCAGCGCTCGGAATGCCTCGCCGTCGCCGGCCTGCGCCCTCGATATCAGGTCAGTTCTTGCCAGCTCCACTCTTGCCACCTCATCTCTTGTGTGCAGCTCCAAACTATATAGACGCCGGGCAGGACGTGAACTGGGCGGTCGCGGAGCGCCTCCTTTTCAGATGCCGCGGCGTCTAGACCAGTGATAGCCGACAACTCTCAAAGGAGAACGGAAATGGGAAAGATCGTCATCAGCACAAATGCAACGCTCGATGGAGTGGTGCAAGATCCGGACGGCCAGGAAGGCTTCGAGCAAGGCGGCTGGTTCCACCAGTTCGTGGGGGGCAAGGACCTCGAAGGCTGGGTCGCCAACGAGACGGAGGAAGCGCTGGGTGCCGACGCGCTACTGCTGGGCAGGCGGAGCTTTGAGTGGTTCGCATCCCGGATGCTATCGGGCGAGGGCGCAGATGTTCGCGTAAGCCGCAAGTGGGCGGACAGAATGAACAGCATCCCCAAGTACGTCGTGTCGATGACTCTCGAGCATCCTCAGTGGAGCAACTCTACGGTCCTCAACGGAGATGCGGTAAAGAATATTTCGGAGCTGAAGCGGAAAGTGGACGGGGAAATCGTGGTCTATGGGAGCTATCAGCTCGTGCGCACCCTGATTGAACAGGACCTGGCCGATGAACTCCGGCTGATTGTTTTCCCGGTCATGCTGGGAACCGGCCTGCGTATCTTCGACGAGACTAACAAGAAGAAGCCGCTGCATCTGCTCAACACACGAAAGATCGGTGACGGCCTGCTCTCCTACACTTACGAATTCGTGCAAGGCTAGGCATTTTCCCTGTAGGTGTAGTGTAGGGCCTCGGCATCTATGGGCGTTTTCCGCAATGAAAACGCCGCTGCATACCCTTTTCGGGATACCCAGCAACAGGGAAAGTGCTCTAACGTCCGTAGTTGGCAAAACCCTTTCGTATGGAGGTTCGAAGTGGCAACATCGGGATCGCAAGGCAACAACAAACTGTGGCCTTCTCCAAGGGCTCTATTTCGCGTCAGCTCAATCCTGATGGTTGGATTGATGATCGGTCATATGTCAGCTTTTCCTTGGATATCGATTAAGTCCCCGCAGGAGTCGCAACTAAGAACCTTGATGACATCTCTCCCATTCGTGTTCATGGGTGAACGCTCAACTTACTGGAATCTTTATTTTGGATGGGGCATCTTAGTTGGCGTTCTGCTCCTTGCATTAGCAGGCATTCTCTGGATATTGTCGGATGTCAGCACGTTCAGGCCGCGGAGCACAGGTGCCGTTTCCGCGGTCATTTCCACTACGAGCCTGGTCGGCGCCTGCCTCTCCTTTCGCTTTTTCTATATTCCGCCCGGCATTTTGTTCTCGATAATCTGCGCGACTCTATTGGTGGCGACCTTGGAATTGCTGAATAGACGAAGCGAATGAAGCCTATTCATACGTCTACCTTTCATGTGCAACACAAATCTGTTTTGGATCGCCTTTATGCGAGATTCTCCGAGACGAATATCCCTTGATCGAGCCAATGACGGCTGGAGATGAAGCAAATGTCGCGGAGCGAAGATTTAACTGACGGACGGGATGATAACTACAAGCAATTGATGTGCGAGTTTTGGGAAGCCGCTCTCCAGAGGGCAAAACGTGTCGCCGAGGGTATTGCGTCCCGGCACCCAGGCGGCAATGGCCAAGCTTGGCGGAAGGCTGAATATTAGAGGTCAGCGGGTCGAATTCGCTCGTGCCTATCCCTTTCAACTCGCGGTTGTCGATGGGCGCATGGGCGATTTTTCGTTAACTGACTCGTGGATTGCGCGCGAACGAGTGTTGCATCAAGTGAGCGGCTGGCGACAAGGTCTTTTCTGCGCCAGCCCCTCGAACAGCGCTTATGCGGGAACAGCTATCGCCGCTCTTCTGGCCTTTTCAACCTGCACCTTGGCCATGATTTCATTCATATACACCCGGGCGTCGCCTCTTGTCTTAAGTCCCTGAAACCTCGCCGCCGCAGCCGCTCTTTCCTGGGGGGTTGCGGCTAAGTGGACGTCCTCTTTGAAGAGTATGCCGAGGAAACCCATCAAATTGCTCCGGTCAGGTATGGGTTCCAGGTCTAGCGCGGCCTGTTCCTCTGCCGTGAGGAGAGGACGCTTTTCAGGCCGAGGGGCGGGAGGTTTCAGCTTCACTGGACAATCCGTTCGTAGCACATTTGCCGTTTGCACGCCCTGAATCACATTGGCTGCGGCATCTCGACCAGTAAGAGGAGACAAGCCAAATAACCACTCCAGCGTCTTCAGAACCGAGGAGTGATCGTAAACGGTGTGATCGACATTACTCGCCAGCAATGGCGAAACAATGACCGCCGGTACGCGAACTCCGTATTGGCCAAAGGTGAAGCCGCTTTCGTTGTACTTGCTCGATTGGTCTTCCTTACTCGGAGGTACCGCCTGGCCGGGGGGCCAGTGATCGTAAAAGCCTCCATGCTCGTCGTAGGTAATGATCAGCAGACTCGAACTCCAAAGCGGAGAACTGCGGAGGGTCTCATAGACCTTGAGAATCAAGGCTTCTCCATTGGCAACGCTATCCATCGGGTGCTGCGAGGATCCGTTCTCGTAAGTTCCATTTAAAGCGTCACCGTAGTTCGGTTCAATGAACGTGTATTGGTATGGATAATCGCTCGACGTTACATCTGATTCGAAAGTCTCAAGATCGTTGACATCCGCCACGTAGATACCTTCGATCGCCGCTACCAGTGGAACCCTTCCCCCGATGGGTCCGTTTGTGTCGTGGTACAGGCCCCAGGTGATACCTTTCGCCGTCATCTCATCGAAGATCGAACCATTGGAAAACTTGAAACCGTTACTGAAGTCCTTAAACACCCAGTCAAATATTTCCCCGCCGCTGGGGGTATGGTCGAGGCCACTGGATGACGCTGCATGCAGGAAAAAACGATTCGGCCAGGTTGGACCGGGAAGGGAGGAGAACCACTGATCGCAAACCACATACTCTGTAGCCAGCTGATACAGCGCCGGCAACTGGTCCTTCGTATCGAAGCACTTCATAATGTCGCAAATGTCAGCGGCTGGAGCAACTGGCCCCTCCGTTGTCGTGGTTGCGTAGTTGGCTACGAATCCCGAATTGTAGATTGTCGGATACGCTTGTCCGGACACATAAGTGGAGCCTGGGCCGGCGAGTTGCTCGAGCACATCATCAAACTCGTGCCCAGGATCGGTCGGCATGTTCAACGGCGGATTGCCCTGAACGTTATACGGGGTGCCATTGTAGGAATTGGAATCGCTGGTTGTGGCTGCGTAAATTCCTGGAATACCCGACAGAGCCAGCATGTTGTCAAACGAATGATTTTCCAGCATCAAAACAAAAACGTTCTGGATTGCAGAAACGGGCCGAGTGTCTTTGAATTGGAGATCGAAGCTGTCATGGCTGCCTGACAGTTCATACGTGTAGACCAGGTTGTTAATGGAGCACTCCAGCCGTGGCGTATCCAAACTGAAGATCGCGCTACCGCCAATCCACCAGTTGTTCCTCGCCGCAGCGTGCCCTTGCCCGAGATAAACGGTTACCGCTGCGCCAATGGAAAATTGAATGACCACGGCAAACATAAAGTTCAGCTCTTCGGGCGTCTCGCCGCCTCCAAAGGGGGCATACTCCTTCGCGCTATCGTTGCCGCAATTGGAATTAAATGCGTCTGCAACCGGCGTGGATTTTTCGCGGCCAGCCTCCAGCGTGATGGTAAACGTACCGTCCGAAAAACTAATGGTCGGTGGAGTTTGAGAGGGCTGCCCGTCAGTGATGACCAGCGACCCGGATACATAACTGATGCTGCTGATTGCATTCGATAGATCGTTAATGGTGACGACATTGGAGCGCGTCTTGGCGAGAGACGAGTCTGCGGTGTTATCGGGAGTAGACACGGTATTTATCCTTTCGGGTACGGAGGGCATAGAGGCCCCTCCTGCAGCGTCCTACCGCCACAAGGCAGAAAACGCAGGTCTTCAATCAGGCGTGGATAACCGTGTTTCCAGAGTCTGCGCCGTTATCTATCCTGATCAACGGACTATGGCGCGCTTCATCCGTGACAAAGATGGAGCGGCCACAGGGCTACGAGTACATCCGTGCATATCTGGGAAAGGAAAGGCAGGAAAGGAGCTTCTTCACCGGGCTGGTCGTCATGTAAGCCAGCAGTAACCTTTGCTCCGGCATAGGAATATTGACTGCGACCGCTCTGGATGTCAAGAAGAGAGCTGAGAAGAAGATAGTTCCCAACTGGCGACTTCAGGGCTTAGGGGGTGTCATCTGAGAGGGTGCCGAATTTGCTCCCATGCTGTCCGCCGCAAACATGCTCACGGGGCGGTACACTTGCAAGTGAGGTTATCCATGAGTGCCGCCGATTTAACACTTCAATGTAGCGAGTGCGGGCAGGAATTTGTATTTACCGCAACGGAACAGCAGTTCTTTCAGGAGCGTGGTTACTCTTCGCCCAAGCGCTGTAAACCTTGCCGCCAAGCGAAGCAAAGCGCAGGGTCGTATGGCCAGCAAGATAGTGGACACACGGCCGGTTACAGCTCCGGCATGGGCACCGGAACAACGGTCGTTTGCGCCAGCTGCGGACAAACCACCACCGTTCCGTTTGAGCCGCGCGGCGATCGGCCGGTTTACTGTAAGAGCTGCTACAAGCCAAAGCAGGGTGGTGGGGGTGGGGGTGGACGAGGCCGTGGCCCCAGCGGAGGAAATCGCGACCGGGATCGCCGCCGCTACTGATCTCCCTTTCGCCCCCGTTCTCCTGGAAGACAGATCTGTCTTCCAGGAGAACGGGGGCGCCCTCAATTGTTGCGAACAGGGCGTACCGTAAATCCATAGACGCGTCCTCCCAGGTCCTGAGAGCGGGGACTTCATGACCATCCTCAACCGTTTAGAGCATTGGAAGGAGCAAGGCGCGATATCACCGGAGCAGCACGCCCATTTGACGAGCCTCTCCCGTGCAGAACCCTTCTCCCTTTTTCTTGAGCTGAACGTTTTCCTCTATGCCGGCGTGCTGGCGTTCGTTGCCGGACTTGGCTGGACTGTCACCACCTGGTCGCAACAACTCGGTGGCGTCCTCGTCCTGACCATTCTCTTCACCATCCTCGCCGCCTGTTTTTGGTACTGCTTTTCGCGCGCATCCGCCTGGTCCCCCACAGAAACTCCTGCACCGAGCCTGGTCTTCGACTACCTGCTTTACCTCGGCAGCCTCGTCTGGTGCGTAGAACTCGCTTATCTGGAGAACCGCTTCCACGTGCTCGCCGGACAATGGGACCTCTACCTCCTGGCGACCGCGGGCTTCTTTTTCTTCCTCGCTTATCGTTTCGACAATCGCTTCGTGCTGTCGCTCGCTTTGTCCTCACTCGCTGGATGGTTCGGACTCACCGTATCGCACTGGCCGTCCCATCAGGACACGGCGTCTCGCCAATATGCCCTTCTCTACTGCCTGGTGGTCGGCGTCTGCGGGACTCTTCTTCAGTACCGCGGTCTGAAGCCGCATTTTTTCGGCACTTATCTGAACATCGTGGCCAACGTTCTCTTTTGGGCATTGCTCTCCGGCGTGTTCAATCGACAAGCCTACGGCCTATGGTTTCTCGCTCTGCTTATCGCCTGTGGCGCATCTCTTGCATGGGGCCTGACGCGCCGGCAGTTTGCGTTCGTCGCTTATGCCGCCGTCTACGGCTACGTTGGAGTTAGCTCAATCCTCATCCGCGGCGTCACTGACGAAACCTTTGTCCTGAGCTATTTCGTCATTACCGCAATCGCAATGCTCGTGGTGCTCGTCCAGATCGCGCGCCGCTTCGGGAGACCGGCGTGAGACTTTACACTGCATCCAGCGAAGAGATTCTGCGCGCCCGCAAACTCCTGACGGACTGGGCCGGCGAGGGCTTCCTCACCAAGGCGCAGTACCAGCATCTGGAGCAGGAAACGGTCTCTGAACTGCGCACCACCAACATTTTTCTACGTCTGATCTTGTTTCTCTTTACCCTGATCACCGTGGCCACCGCCGCCGCGCTGTTCTTCGTCGTTTTTCTTTCGCGACCGTCGGAGCAAACCACTGGCATTTTCTTGCTGATCTTCGCAGGGGTCTGCTATGCGGCGGCCGAGGTTGCCGTCTCCAAAACCCGTTTGTATCGTTACGGGATCGAGGAAGCCCTCGCCGTCTGCTCGGTTGGTTTTCTCTGCGCGGGAATGCAGGCCGCTCTTTTCAGCGGCAGCCATTATTCGCCAAAGCCGTTGGGAGCCCAGTTTGTGGTTCCCGCCGCCGGCGCCGTCTTTTCGCTCTGGATCTGGCGCCGCTTCGGGCTCTCGTATGCATTTCTCGCCGCAATGATCTTCGCCCTCTTTGTGCCAGGCTACTGGACCTCGTCTCACTCAGCGCAGCACGTGATCGTCGCCGGGTTCTATGCAGCCGGGCTGATAGGTATAACGGCAATACGCTCCCGTCACCGCTACGATTACCTCGAGGATGCTTATTCGCTCGTGGAAGCGTTCCTCTGGCTCGGCATCTACCTGGCCATCAACCTCAAGCTTTCGTCGTTGAACCTGTCCGCGCATTGGTGGGGCGGCAGCACACGGGCTGCCGCTGAATTCGCGAGGCCTTTCTACTGGACCACGTGGGTGCTGATCTGGTGCCTGCCGCCCGTCGTACTCGCGCGCGGCGTTCGCCATAAGGACCGCTTCGTCATCGCGGTGGGTGCGATTGCTGCCATCCTGACCTTCGTCTCCAATAAACCTTATCTCGGCTGGCAGAGGCATACTTGGGACCCGATGCTTCTGGGCATATTGTTGAGCGGTGTCGCGTTGTTCCTTCGACGCTGGCTTGCCAGTGGCCCGGGCGGAATTCGCCACGGCTTTACCGCCGCGCGCCTATCGGGAAAGGACAAACACTGGATGAACGCAGGCTCCGCCGTATTGGGCCTGGTATCCCCCCACTCAATAACGCCAAGCCCGCAAACAAGCAGTCCAGAGTTCCGGTTCGGTGGAGGAGCTTCGGGAGGCGGAGGCGCCGGGGGCGATTTTTAAAGTCGACTCAACTGCCGATTTCCCCGGGTGACGGGCAATCCGGAAGTTGAGGGTCAGTTGGCGAGGACAGGGCAATGCACTCATCG
Source organism: Terriglobus sp. 2YAB30_2 (assembly GCF_052114765.1). Taxonomy (NCBI): domain Bacteria; kingdom Pseudomonadati; phylum Acidobacteriota; class Terriglobia; order Terriglobales; family Acidobacteriaceae; genus Terriglobus; species Terriglobus sp. 2YAB30_2. The sequence goes on along the minus strand of NZ_JBFRFJ010000012.1, from coordinate 36,949 downwards.
AACTATTCAGATCGATTACGATTTCGGCAAGTAACCGGGGAACCGGCATCTCGGATAACTGTGGGTTTCCTATGAAGACCAAGGAAGTAATCGAATCGTCCCGCAAATTAGCAAAACGCTTTCGAGTCATGAACGGCAAGAATTTCAAACTCAGCAAGTACGACCCTGGCGAAACTCTGGGCTTCGGCTCCGAAGACAAGCCGCTTGCCAAGGAGGCCCTGGAGAACGGAATTCAGGCCTTAGCGGAGTTGCAGGACATGCTCTATGCCCAGGACAAATGGGCCGTCCTGCTCATCTTCCAAGCCATGGATGCAGCCGGCAAGGACGGCGCCATCAAACACGTGATGTCCGGCGTGAATCCCCAGGGGTGCCAGGTATTTTCGTTCAAGGCTCCCTCCGCCGAGGACCTTGACCACGACTACCTGTGGCGCTGCATGAAGTGCCTGCCCAATCGTGGACACATCGGTATTTTCAACCGCAGTTACTATGAGGAAACCCTGGTTGTCCGGGTGCATCCCGAATTGCTTGATAAAGCAAAGATCCCCCCTTCTCTGGTTACAAAGAGGATCTGGGATGAACGATTCGAGGATATTCGTTGTTTCGAGCGTTATCTGTCGCGCAACGGTATTGTCGTCGTGAAGTTCTTTCTTAACCTTTCCAAAAACGAGCAAAAACGGCGATTTCTCGAGCGCGCGGACGTGCCCGACAAGAATTGGAAATTCTCCGCCTCAGACATGGCAGAACGTTCCTTCTGGAACCAGTATCAGAAAGCCTACGAAGACATGATTCGCAACACCGCGACCAAAGAGAGCCCCTGGTACGTTGTGCCCGCCGATAACAAGTGGTTCAGCCGGGGGGTTGTAGCGGCTGCGGTGATTGACGCCATGGCCAATCTCGATCTCGCTTATCCGCGTGTTGACAAGGCCAAGCTGGCCGAGATCGCCACGGCCAGGAAAGCTCTCTTAAGTTCGCAGTAAATTCGCCAGTGCCGTCGGGCATCTCCGCCCCTTCCGGCAAGATCGTGAGCCATCTCTCGGCCCACCCCTACAAGATCTCCCTGATCTCCCGCACACGGGCGAGAGCTGCCTGGACACTGGCTTTACCTACTTCTTCAGTCCATCGCGATAGGCCATCGCTTCGAGTTCCACACGAATCGCGTCGGCCACGGGAACAACGGGACGAGCCTCAAATGTAAAAGCAGGGAGCATCGAACAGAACTTATGCACTTCGAGCGGGTCATCGCATTCCATCAACATATACCCGCCCCAGTCCCCCACGCGGATGACGAACGAATGGATCTTGAAATTGGCTGGCGCCTTCCATGGGCTGAAGACTTCCAGGATTCGCTTCTGTGTATTCTCGTACTCGATGGGCGAGCCCTGCGAGCGTTCATTCCAGGTGATCATATATTGCATGCAATCAACCTCTCTTTCACCGGGGTCCAAGGTGCGGGCCTCTTGGTGGGCAAGGGTACGCTTGGGATATACGCGTGTCGAGTGACATTACGGAGAATTCAAGGGATCGTCTCGGTATACCTGCTTTTGCCGGATGGCGTCCTTATCCGTAAGTGTTTCCCTAAAGATTAGTGAGCGCGAAAGCTGGCCTATCCGTTGGTTCTCGACTCAGCGAGCATCGCCTTCCGGCCGTAATAGCTGATGAAGTACAAAGAAACACCAAGCGATATGACATCCTTAAACAGAAAGAGCCCAAGATTGTTCATGTATCGCAAGCCATTCCACTCGATGGTCGCGCCCGGTGTCGATAGGAGCATGGTGCTGGTGATAAAGAACATCAACGTCGTGATGAGCGCTCCCACGAGACCTGCTTTTGGGCGTACATAGCCGATGATGAACAGCACGGCGGCGGTGACTTCGGTCGCACCGATCATGTCTGACCCGATGTAAGGCCCGAACAACTTAAAGTGCCACCAGATCAGGGGACTGTTGGACACCAAGGGGATAATCCCTTCGGCTCCAGGCTTTGTCATCTTGAATGCCCCGGCCCAAAGAAGCATCACAATCATGCCGATACTGGAGACCAGGAACGGAAGATTCCGGTCCGTGACCCAGACTGATATACGAGTTAAGGGTCCGTCGGCCGTCGGCCCACTTTCTATCACCCGCCGTGAAGACTTCAAGTCCATGTTTACCCTCCTTGCGTACCTCGATTACTGACGGCAAGCGAACGAATAGTTGATCTTCGGCAGTCGCACTTTTCGTTGTGCAACCAACAAGGCACAGCACTCTATTTCGCCGAACGCTGGGATCGACGCAATTCGATTGCCAATGCCGGTCTGGTCATCTTCATGCTCGGACGCTACTTAGTCGCCTTGTCTCGCAGATGACTGTATGCAGCTGGAACGTTGACGGTTTTGTGCGCCCATTCGAAGAGGCTGTAGTCGCCGTAATGAGCCATCACGACTACATCGGGAGCTTCTTCTGCGGATCGCCCCTCATCGAGGGCCTTGCGCACCGAGCCATCGAGCTCGCGAAGATACTTCAGTGGGAAATCGATGTCTGCAGGACGCATCGGACGACCGTGGCCGGGGATAATAGTCGCGTCCTCAGGAAGAAAGGCCTGTACTCGGCTCAGGGTTTCGATCGTATCGTGATGTCGGCCTTCCAAAAGCCACGGAAGTGCGGGGGAGGGCGCCTGGATCATGTTGCCGACCCATAGGACCTTGGCCTCAGGCACCCATACAACGAGATCCCCGGGAGTCTGCGCAAACCCGAGGTGACGGATTTCTACTGTTCTCCCACCTAAGTCGACGCTGATCATATCGGGGACTACAACATCGGCGCTTCTGGACTGTACGCGTTCAATGCCCTTACCTTTGCCCATCAGGCCGATCATGAAACGGCGATCATCTTCAAAGTGCTCGTCCATGTAACGCTTGGTCGCGGGATGCTGGATGATGACAGTACTTTCAGGGAATACATAATTCCCGTAAGCATGGTCTCCGTGGTAGCTCGTGTTGACAAGAAAGTGAATCGGCTTGGTCGTCTGCTGTCGCACGAGACCAATGAGTTGCGACGCGAGATCTCCATTCACCATGGACTCGATCACAAGAACTGCCCGGTCGCCGATCACAAAGCCGGCAGTTGTCGCGACATGGTCCTTATCAAAGACATCATCTGGCAGGACCGCGAACACGCCGGGCGCAAGTTCCCTGGAAGTAAGGTTTACCAGAGAGGCGTCCCACGGAGGTGTGGCTGCTTGATCATTATCGTTGCTCATGGATTTATCTCCTGTTGAGTTTGCTGCTAGAGCATTTTCCTGCGTTTTCCTCAATGAAAACGCCGCTGCACGCTCCTCCCGGGATGCCCAGCGACAGGAAAAATGCTCTAGTCGAAGCCGTTAAGTTCTGTCGCAGAGCAGGCTTTCGATAGAAGTGCCCTTGGTATGATGCCGTCTTGCATGCTGAGTGCAGTTCCTTTCGATTCGCTTGCGGATTAGGCACCGCGTGATCGTGCCTGAGCGCTCGTCGAGCACATACGGGAGTGAAAGGCTCTGGCGCATTCAGCACTCATGGCAATTTCTGAGCAAATGAATGGCCGACCACGGCAATGGACCCGCAAGGCCGGCTGGAGGAGCTCAACGCACCTCTAATCAATGTTTTGCCAGAGTGGCCCAGAAGGTAGCGGGCTTGTCGCGCCGACGGAACCGTGACAGATGTTCGCCACTGACGGCGTCCCGTCGCGGATTACCATTCAGAGCCAGAAGCCTCGAATTCAAGCTAGGCGTTCATACTCTCGTTGGCGCGATTTGCAGAAAACCCGGGTCTTCTTATGCCCAGTTTCTGCATTCTGTATACGAGCGAGGTACGCTTCATACCGAGACGCACAGCAGCGCCGCTTCTCCCGCCGATGACCCAATTGCTTGCGTCGAGAGCTCTCAATATATGATCTCTTTCGAGTTCATTGAGCCCAGACAACGGAATATTGCAGCCCCTGTTTGCGTTGATCTGCTCTAGTTCAGAGATAGGTGCACGCAAGACCCGATGTGGCGACAGGATCACTGCTCGTTCGATGAAGTTCTGAAGCTCTCGCACATTACCAGGCCAGCGGTACCGCAGCAAAGCATCGATCGTCTCCAAGGGAATTTCATCTATCTGTTTGTTCATCCGCTTGGCGTGAAGGTTTAGGAAATGGCCGACAAGCTTTGGAATGTCTTCCGTGCGCTGACGTAGCGGAGGAATGTGGATCGGAAATACCCGCAGCCGATAGTAGAGATCATCACGGAAAGTGGACTGCCTCACCATGGCCGCCAGATCTCGATGTGTTGCCGCGACCAACCGAACATCCACCTTGTGAGTGCGGTTGCTACCGAGCCGTTCAAATTCCTGCTCTTGAAGCACGCGCAAGAGCTTCGCCTGGAGTTCCAGGGGAATATCTCCTACTTCGTCAAGAAAAAGTGTGCCTCTATGAGCTAGCTCGAAACGACCGACCTTTTGAGAGACTGCCCCGGTAAAAGCTCCCCGCTCGTGACCAAACAACTCACTTTCCAAGAGCCCCAAGGGAATAGCCGCGCAATTCAGTTTTATGAAAGGTTGCCCCTTACGCGCGCTCAGATCATGGATAGCCCTGGCAATCAGCTCCTTGCCTGTACCCGTTTCGCCCAAGATCAACGTGCTCGAATCAGTTGGCGCAACGATAGACACCAGGTCGAGGGCGGCCTTCAACGCAGGACTGTCTCCGACAATGTCGCCAAACTCCGCGCGGACCTCCTCTTCGAGATACTGCTTTTGCGTCGCTTCTTTGTCCCGCTCCTTCAGCGCTCTTTCGTAATCAAGCGCATTCTCGACGGCAAGAGCCACCTGGCGAACTGCCTGTTCAAGAAAATCCGTTTCATCCTTCTCATAGCTCCGCTCCGAGCGATTCAAGGCGACGAGTGTACCGATCGGGCCGTTTCTTCCTAAGAGCGGTAGATAGAAACCCGACTCAAAACTTTCACGCTTGAGGCATTCGTAGTTCATCCGAATCGCCTTGTCGCTCGATGCTGCAACTTCCTTCTCAAGGTCCAGGAAGTTTTCAAGATACTCGGCTTTTCCGGTACGGAAGGGTCTACCACATATCGAACCGGAGTTTGGGATCATCATGCCGTCGCAGAGAATGCCTCGGCGTTCCGGGTTATATAAGGTTGTCAGTCGAAAGGCGGTTCGATCCGGGTTGGGCAGAAGCAGTGCGCAGAAATCGCAGCGCATCACCCTGAGAAGATCCGTGGACAAGGTCTCGACCAACTGGCGCAAATCCAGCTTCGAAGCCATGCTGTTAGTGATTTCAAGCAGAAGGCGTAATCGATCACGCTCGACACGTAACTTCATATCGCTCAGGTGATGTTCCACGGCTATGCAAGCTATGCTGCTGAGGTTCTCGATGATCTCCAAGTCGGAGGGCTCTGGACTGCGTTGTTCGCGATGATGTATCGCGATGACTCCACGGCATTGACCGCCTTGGGCAAAAAATGGCAGTGCCCACAGTGCACGGGCCTCAAGAGGCGCCATTGAGTCCAGATGTTGTTGCCATTGCGGCACACTGCGGCTGTCGGTCACGTAGATTGGCTTCTGCTGTTCAACCGCTGCACCCAGAGGGCCGCCTGCCTGGCCGGCACTGAACCGCTTCAGATACTCCGTAAAACCGGAGCAGCTTGGAGCTGCAGCGCAATAGAGATGCCTTCCACCACTTTCCAAGAGCCAAATCGAGCACTGTGCGCCAACTCTGCTAGCCTCTGCCAATTGGGCTACTGCCGCGAGAACTTCGGGCAACGGCGTCCCGTCAAGAATGAGCCTCGACACATGAGGCATCGCTGCGTAGGAAGATGAAAGCGACCCTACCGTTCTCTCCGTTGCGTCTAGCGTCGGACTGGTGGATTGCATCGTTGATTCCATTGGCCCTCCTCGCTGGATTCATCACCAAGGACAGGAAAGCCCTCCCAGTTTTGTGAGAATCGAAGCTTTGAGGATAGTGTCAAACCGCATCATGGCGGTCGTCAATATCGGCTCCTGACCGTTATGGGGACGCACCTCACCTCGATCCGAGATCCGGATTGATCTCAAATGACTGAAGTTCGCCAGTGACGAATTTTCGGCTCAAGTTCCGTCACTGTCGATTGGGTTCCGCGGTCTGCTCTGCCGTCAAGCTTGCTGGATTTCGTACGTCTCATCCGTCTCCTTCAGTGGATCTCCTGCGCATTCTCTGTACTAAACATGACCTGGTTATCGCCCGCGGCAAGGTTCGCGGCGATGTCCCACACAAGCGAACCACCCGAGTTGGGGACGATTGCGAAGAAGAAGTAAGTGCCCGCCTCAGTGTGTGCGGAGAGTGTGGCCCTGCCTGACGCATCCAGTTTTGTGGCAGTAACGTAGTAGCGGCTCATGCCCTGAACGGCCGAAGTGCATCCTTGCGGCGAATGGCACAACGTTTGAAGTGACTTCATAGCCTCGCCGGGACCGGCATTGGCGGGCACTGAAACTCCGAGCTCGCGGAGTACGCTGCCGATAGGCTTGCGCATCACGAATACTGTTTGGCCTGCAAGCGGGTTGGTTCCTGAAAAGGAGGACCCGAGCAGGACACGAAACGCAACGCGCTGGTCTGTAACCCGATCGGCGGCTCGGTCGGCGGCGGCCACGGAGGCCGCGCCTGAGGCGGGGTGTGCTACTGGCGTTACTGCAGAGGCAGCCATCGACGAATTGTCCGGCGGCGCGGCCGGAATCGGACCGCTTGAGGCGGGCATCGTGTTCCGTTTGCTTCGGGCAGAGAATGTGTCGACATTGCAGTTCTCAGAGTGCGGGGTGAAGTTGACGATGTCGCCGCGGATGGAAGCGACGAGTTTGCCATTCACGCTCGTTGCTCCGGAACCGCGGAGCGTGTTGTCAGGCGCAACGCTAAGAGGGAAAGCTCCGCCACCGTTCTGCACACGGACAACAAAGCCGGCCGGCTCATTCTCTACGACGTAGGGCGATTTTGCATGAGCTTTGCCGCAGTCGAGGATGACGGCATCGTTCTCGAACTCGAGCGTCAATCCGGAATTGTCGAGGTAACGACCCACCATCCGGAAGCCGGTCACAGCCGGCGTACTCGTGGTCATTGCGTCGACAAAGCCGATGCCTGTCTTTGGCACGGCGACCGGCTTCGTCGCCGTAAAGGCCATGGAGCCGAGAGTGCACCGTTCAATCTTCGGAGCGTAATTTGGAACGGAAGAGCTGGTGCTGCATGGACCGTTACAGTAATATCCCTGCGGACCGGCCGGTGCGCCATCCACCACTACCGTTTTCGTGATCTTAGTGTAGCCGGTGATGATGCGCCCTTTGACAAGCACAGATCCGGGACCGGAGATGGAGCCGTCGGGCTGCAGAGTGATAACGATGGGATTGGGTTCGTTGGCGAGTACAAGTTGCACCATGCCACCCGACCTGCGAAGAGTGTAGTCATGTCCGTCCAATGTCGTGGCAACCAGCGAGCCGCAATCTCGTATGATCGCAACCGGAGCGCCACTCAAGTCTGTGCCGAAGTTGATGCTGGCAAGCCCTGCTCTGCCCTGATAGGCGCCGACGAAGACGACTCCGGCGACCGGTGGAGGCTCATTCGGATTGGGCTTCTCTGCGAACGGAACCAGAATGCTTGCCATGCCCTGAATTGCGCCGACACCCTCGCACGCATCCAGGCTGCTGCCAAGTTCCAGACAGCGCCGCAGTTCCGGATCGTTTACTCTGTTCGCCTCAGCTCGTGCAAATATTCCCATAGGGTCCAATACGGGATCACCGGCAATGGATGAGCGGCCACCGCCCTGGTCCTGTTTCATCTGCTGCTGGAGACGTTCCTCATGCTGCTGGTAGCTCTGCGCCAGAGAGACCTCAGCTCCTTTATAGGTGTCAGCGGCCTGCTGACCTTGAAGCTGCTTGATCCAGTCCAACGCGTTCATCACTTCGTATTTACCTTCCAGCTGCTGGAAGGTCTTAACCTCGGCAGGTGTATGGCTCTTGGTGAAATCCTGCGAGAGCTGATAGGCGGCCTGGGCATAGTCGCCCATGAGTTTCTGCTCACCGGCGGTGAAAGGGCCGCCGTAGTGTCGTGCGTATACGATGCGCGTGATATAGGTCTGCAGGTAGGTGAAGACGGCGACCTGGCGCGCAACGGTATCGGTGGGATCCGCCACTCTGAGTTGTGTTTTGACCTTCTCGACAGAAGGCAACGCGGCAGTGTAGTCGCCGGACGTTTGTGTAGCCTGGGCAAACGCTGGTGTCCGCGAAATGGCAAACACCTCGGCGATGCAAAACAGAAGAGATGCAGCGATCCGTATCGTTCTCATGTTTCTGCTCCGGAAATCTCGGATCCATCAGCAGCGATGGAATCCATCCTCGTACAGAACCGTTCCCGCCCAGCATCGCCGGTGCACGCGTGCAGCCATTCACCGAGAACTTACTTCTGCTTTCGCAATAGAGCATTTTTTCTGTAGGTGTGGCGGAGGGATTCCGCATCTATGGGCATCAGTGGCCTGGCGTTTTACAAAGGACCGAAAAACATGTTGACCAAGGCATAGGAAAGTGCGCAAACAATTGCACATTTTTGGGCAGGGGTGGAGGAGAACAGACCCCACGCATCACAGCAGCAGAAGAACCACGACGGGCGTAGACTGAATTCGCGTTCTCGGATTCTTTTCGAGGCTGCGAGGTTGAAATGGGACTTGCGCGCGCGTTTAGAAAAGTGCGTTCACTGCCACGCAGCTTTCGTTACGCACGCATGGTGGCGCGCGCACTCAAGTCACGCCGTCATCCCATCCTCGCCCATATCATCCCAATCCGACGTTGCAATCTCGCCTGCGCCTATTGCAACGAATATGACAAAGTCTCCAGCCCGGTGCCCACAAGCGAGATGGTACGCCGCATCGATCTTCTCGACGCCCTGGGAACGGAGATCATTACATTCAGCGGCGGAGAGCCGCTCTTACACCCCGATCTCGACGACTTGATCCGGCGTATTCGCAGCCATGGCCGTATCGCTACTCTTATTACCAATGGATATCTGCTTACTCCAGACCGCATCCGACGGTTAAACCGCGCCGGCCTGGAGCACTTGCAGATCAGCATCGACAACGTGAGGCCCGATGACGTTTCCAAAAAGAGTCTGAAGGTTCTGAATAAGAAGCTGGAATGGCTTGAAGAGTTTGCCCAGTTCGCCATCAGCATAAATTCCGTTGTGGGGGCCGGAGTCAAGGATTCCCGAGATGCGCTCATCATTACACGACGTGCTCTGGAACTGGGCTTCGATACAACCGTTGGAGTGATCCACGATCATGGCGGTCAAGTGCTGCCATTACCAGAAGCGGATCGGGCCGTTTACGAGCAGATACAAAAAGAGCGAAAACCATCATTCTGGGCATTCTCGTATGACAACTTATTCCAAAAGAATCTAATAGCCGGAAAGCCGAACGACTGGCAATGCCGCGCGGGTAGCCGATACCTCTATATCTGTGAAGATGGACTTGTCCATTACTGTTCGCAACGGCGAGGTTACCCGGCAATTCCACTGGAGAAGTACACTCTCGAAGACCTGGAACGCGAGTACTGGACGAAGAAACCGTGCGCTCCTTATTGCACTGTTTCCTGTGTGCACCGGGTAGAAATGATCGACATGGTTCGGGTGGATCCTCGTACGGCTCTGAAGAAGTTCTTTCCGCCGGCGGCACAGGGCGAAGCCCCCAACCTCCCAGTGGGCATAAAAATCCTCTCCTCTCTGTTTCTCCCGCCGGAGACTGACAGACCTCAGAGTGGAGTAACGAAAGCCGTGGCCGGCGCGGTGATGAGAGTGCTTGGAATCAAATGAGCAAGCCATGCCAGATACATCGCCAGCGTCAAAACCGCTCCCAGCACAACATCCATAGCGTAGTGATACCTTTCCACGACGGCGGCTACGGCAATCCAGAAGGAGATGACCAGGAAAAAGACCCCTGCGGCTGGGACTTCATGCAATAGGAAGAGGGATATTGCTAAGGAGGTGGCGACGTGCGCACTGGGGAAGGAAATCGCATGGATGCTTCCATGCTTCTGGATCCATAGATTGAAGACCCTGCTTTTCGTTGCCTGAGATTCCCTATGTTCTGATTCGAGAAAGCGAGGCGGCATCGCGGGCACAAAAGGTGTGATGGCATAGCAGAGGTACGTCGGCACGAGAACAAAAGCCCAAAAAGAGTCTGCCTCGCGGCTTAGTCCAGCCGCGTAGAGTGTCGCCAATCCCAGGAGCGGTAGCGGATAGCACAACATGTAAGCCCACTCCATGGAGAGGTGCGCAAACCGGCCGAGCCTCCAGCCGGTATGCGATGCGAGGTTCCATAGCCTGCGATCCGATTGCATGAGCCAGGCCTGAATCTTCTCGTTCGGTCCGAGGAAGAATTGGCCAGTCTGCCAATAAGGGATGAGCATCAAGACCGCAGGCAGCCAATCACGGAGAATTGAAACCTGAACCGGCGCGAGGATGTACACGGACAATCGCCCCAGGGCAATGACGAAGATTGCGCCTGCGGCAAGTGACGTTATGATCAATCGTCGGCGGGCAGCAAGCGGGTAAACCCATGCTGCCACAGCGAATATGCTGGCGAAGCCTGCCTGGATCCACTCGGAAATTCGCATCGATCTCCCAAGATCTTGCTGCGGCCGATCTTCCCACTTTCCAACGGCGCCGCTACGGCTATCTATAAGAATCTATTTGTAGTGTCTGTTGCACTTGGAGTTTGATTCCAACCAGGTCCTTCACTAATCACCCTAGCGAACAAGTTGGCTGGGGGCCCGAACGTTCGGGATGACAACATTTATGACAAGAACTTCTGACTCAGGACACTAGTCGTCATTGTCGTGATACTTTTTCGCGGCCTTGACGAAGGGTCCGGGCATCAGCACCTTGTCTTCGCCTGGATAAGGGCGATCCCATCCTGTTGTCGCATACCAGGTCACGTGATTGAGGAAGTTCGGATCGACTGAATCCGCTTTGTCGTACTTGTTCTTCATCACCTCCGCGGTGGCCTTCAACCAGGCCTTCTGTATCGGAGTCTCCGAAGCATCCTTGCCGGCCTTCAAACCGGGTCCCTCGTCCAGAGCAATCACCGCAGGACAGACGTCGTAGGCCGTCAGGTCCGGGGTGTTCTGGAATGCGTCAAACATAGGCGATGCCACCAGGTCGAACTGCGTGAGAGGCTGCGTGCCGAGGATGTTCTCGATGGTGCGGTTGATATTCTCAGCGGTATAGGTCGTGTGAATCGTCTTGCCCTGCCCAGGCTCCTTCGGAGCCGCGGTGTACGGGCTGATGACATAGACCGGCTGACGGTGACCATCAACATGGTCGGCGCCACCTTGCGAATCGTCTTCCTCGACAAAAATGGCCGATTGAGCCCAGACCTTGCTATGACTGATGACTTCTACCATGCGGCCGAGAGCCAGATCGTTGTCTGCCTGGTAGTTGATGGGATAAGGATGGCCCTTCGAGGTGCCGGCGGTGTGATCGTCGGGAAGCCAAAGAATCGTCAGATTGGGAACCTGACCGGCTGCGTCCAGCTGCTGGAAATCCTTGATCCAGTAGTCGACGCGGTACTGGTCTGGAATGTCGAGATTGAACGGCGGATAGTGCGGGTCCATAATCTTCGCCGCCGAGGGGATCGAAGAAGTTACTTTGACGGCGTCATCCGGAACGATGCAGCTCTCAGCCGGCGCCTTACCTTCCTTGCACAGTGAGGTGTTATAGAAATCGAGCCAGGTGTAGGCCGAACCGTCCGCCTTACGGGCGATGGTAGTGTCGCTGCTCCACTCGCCATACAGCTTCGAGGTAAGTCCCTTCGCTTCCGCCGCTGTCCATAAGAAACCCTTCGGCGTGTAGGTGAGAGGGTCGTCGGCCCCACCACCTGGATAAGAACGAATCCAGTCCGGTGACAAGATGTCATTGGAGTAGAACGATCCTGACATCCCAATCCACGGATGGCCATCCGCGGACTGGCGGCTTGGCGCGTAGACGTTGTCGAGCAGCGGGAAGCGCTTCACGAAGGCATGCTGATTCGGCACTGCAGAGGCGAAAACCGCAAGCGCGGGGGCACCGTTGCCCCAGGCAACATCACCCAGTATCTGGTCGTAAGTGCGGTTTTCTTTAATGATAAGAAAGACATGCTTGATGAGTGACGGCTCGCCGATGTGTTTGGGAACCGCTACCGCCACAGCATGAGGATCGATGTACTCTTTTCCGACTTCGATGTTCGTGGTCAGGTTCCAATGATTGTTGTCAAAGACCTGCTTGCTGAGTTTCGCCAACTCGCCGGCATTCGGCTCGGGAATCAGGTTCACGACGCCCATGTCGGAATGGGTGTTGTAGTGAGGAACTCCGTCCTTGGTGCTCGAGATTTCCCGCGCTCCCAGCCCCTTGTCGTCAGCCACTACAAGTTGCTTCTGCGCTGTGTCGTAAGAGATGGAAGTTGGGAAATAGGCCGTCGGAATATAACCGATGACTGGGTGCGCATCACGGGTCAGGAGATTAATGACAGCCACTGCATTCGCCTGGCCCAGCGTCACATAGGCCTTCCCATTGCCGGTTACGGCAACTCCATTAGGCCCGGAGCCGAAGACGCCACCGGCAATCGGAACACTCAGATCAATGGTGCGGACGACCTTATCGGTCTTGAGATCAATCACCGACAAGCTGTCGCTATAGGCGTTGGCGACGTACAGATTGGAACCGAGGATCGTCATGCCGGCTGGATGCAGACCAACGGAGATCGTTTTCTCTTCCCTGCCCTGCGCGAGATTTACGACGGAGACTGTGCCGGTGAGAGTGAAGGCATCCTTACGGTCGACCACGATCGGCGTGCCGTCAGAGTAGTTCGTGAAGTCGGCGCTGGTTGCCGGCCGGCCACCCTCGTTGCTGACGTAGGCGTAGTTCCCCCTAACCACAACGCTGTTCGGAACATTGCCCACAGGGATCTGACTGATAAGCCTGGCAGGAGACGCCGTCAGGTCGATTACGCCGAGCGTGTTCGTGACATTCAACGCCACATAGGCGCGTTTATTGTCTTCAGAAAAGGCAATGCCGCCAGGATTGATGGACTTCGCATTGTGATAAGGACGTCCGTCGGCAGGCGGCGCAGGCAGACTGACCCTTTGAGCGTTGGTCAACAAGCCTGTCTGCCGGTTTACATTCGCGATGACGACGTAGTTGTTGTCCTGGCTGAAAAGTAGCTTCGTGCCGTCGGCGGAGTAGGTGACGCCTGTGAAAGAACCCGCAGTCAGTTCTTTTGGGGGAGCTGCTGCATCCGCTGGAATGAAGCGCTGCAGAACCTTCCCGGTTACGGTGTCGAACACGATGATCGGCTGCGGCGACCCCATCAGCAGCACGGCAGCGCTGTGAATTGCTCGATTTGGATTGAGCGCAATCGCCTTGGCGCGTACGGGCGAGCCGAGTTCAACAATCTTGCCGGCCGGGGTCAGCGTCTGGTTGTCCGATGCGACGATCGAACCATCCTGCTGCAGTCCCACGGTTCGGTTCGGACCGCCTGATTGGGATACTGCCCCATGCCCGGAAGCCGTAGCCTTTCCGGCCGCAACCGCCTCATCCTTCGGCGGCGCGGTGTTGAAATCGGAACTGCCTGCCTGCGCAGGGGCCGTTTGACCGAGGGAAAACGCCGAACCTAGGAGTAAAGAAACAGCCAGAACGCCAATTTGCCTAGACCTTGCGAATTCCATCGAGTCTCCTCTTCAACTGCTTGCATCCCGCAGAGAACGAGATATTTGTTTTTTGCCCTTGCCCCGAAGCGAAGCGGCAATCTCACGGTCGTTCCAGCGATCGGATTCGATCTACACAACTTAGGAGCTGTATTGCCGGCTCTGTTCCGTCCCGCACACGATTTCGGCGGAATACCGCTGTCCATCGCCTGAATCTCATGTCGAGCTCGGCAAAAATATATCACCACAACTTGATATGAATGATGAACTCCGGCGGTGGCACAACGATCCACGCATCGTGGGTTGGGTGCCGGCAAAACTGGCCCACCGTGTGCATCATCTGCAACTTGCACTACGAAATTCCGCTTGATGGAATTCTCTCTCTAACCCTCGGTCAACCGATTCAGGTATTCCGTCGGTGAAAGCACCATAACTCCGCGCCGGGCTGAAACTGGAAAATCTTTCAAGTTACCAGTAATAAGCCACGCACCTGCCATATGGGCAAGGGAAAGAAATGGAGCATCCTTTGGATCTGGCATTGGGAGAGGCCAAGCCGGCGGGTCGGACAGATGCAGGCTTTCAGCAATCAGGAACTCCAGCCAGAATGGGGGGAAACCATAACGACGAAACTTTTCCCGCTGGGCGACTTCTCGATATTCAGCTACGGTCCACGGACTAGTCACAGTCTGAACTAGCCCCTCCAGCACCCAATCCATCACAAGTGCAGGAGCTGCACCGGTGTTAATGCCAGCGGAGATTACAACATTCGTATCGAGAACGATCAGCCTCATTTGTTCTTTCGTTGAATACGGCGAGAACGAACAGTCTTGATCTCCTGCTTGATTTCCTCTTCGCTCAACTTCGAAGCTCCGGATTTATCTGCGAGTCTCCAACTCTTACGCAGGCTGGCCTTTGCCAGCGCCCTACGAAGCTCGCGGTCTTCCGCAATCACATCATCGAGCACCGGGACAAGGAAATAGACAGGACCATCCTGCCCAGCCAGCAGAACTGTCTCGCCCTGTGGTATCTCTTTCAGCGCCTTTGAGCCTCGCGTACGGAATTCCCGTAAAGACACCTGTCGCATAAAAATGCCTCCGAAACCTCAGTGTAGCCATTTTGGCTACACTGAGCAAATGCCCGAGGGAATGCGCTGCGCACCTACCTTTGGCGGCCCTCGCGCACCACGATATACCGATGCTCTCTGGGTTTAAACACCTGGTTGAGATAGGTTCCCTTCGATTCGGCTGCCATAAATTCGATGTATTCCTCGGGTAACACCCCGAAATACCGATACACCGATCCGCTCTGGCGGAACTCGATCTCTAGCTCGTTCCGGCTCGCGTTGTAGCCGATCGAGGCGATGCTCTCCGACTCCACCGCTCGCCGCCTCATCTTTCAGGAGTACCCCCACCATGGATGAGACAGGTTCCGGAAACGGATGTATGAACTAAGCTAACTGTTCGCTCGTCTCCGTGGACGAAGGATGCTCTTCTCCCGTGACGACCCGGTTCCGTCCGGCATTCTTCGCCATATAGAGCGCGGCATCGGCACGCTTCACCATCGTCGTCCAGCTTTCGGCAGCTCCGTTCCAGCTCGCCACCCCCAGGCTGGCGGTAACGCCGACCTTCTTGTTTTCTACCGGCACAACGATCTGCGAGATGCGCTTACGCAGGCGTTCGGCCAGGTGTAACGCGGTGGCGTGATCCGTATGCGGCAGCAGAATCAGAAACTCTTCACCACCTGAGCGGCATAGCAGGTCGGTCCCGCGAAGCGCCGATTGCAGGTCACGCACCACCAGGCACAGAGCGGCGTCACCGGCGTTGTGGCCGTGGGTATCGTTCAGCAGTTTGAAGTGATCCAGGTCCAAAACCACGACTGACAGCGGAAAGCCGTAGCGGCGGCAGCGGGCCATCTCGCGCGCGGCCTGGGATTCGAGAGCACGGCGGTTCAAGGCTCCGGTCAGGGCATCGGTGCTGGCAATCTCACGCAGGTCCAGCCCCATCTGGCTAACGAAGATCCCCACGAAGCAGAAGATCGTCGCTGCATTGAAGAGCATATTGACCGGCCACTGCGCGTGAGCAATGGATTCGCCGGAGACTCCCAGGACATTGGAGCGTATCTCAACTACCTGCCAGAACAGCCGGAAGAGGGCTACCAGGGAGATCACGATACTTGTAATGATGCGCAGCAGGCGGTTTTCTTCAATACCGAAGCGCAGCAGCACTTCGACACTCAGCGCGGTCTGAATCGCCAGAATCACTGAGAGTAGCTGAAAGCCGCGGAGCGGCTCATTCCTCAGCACGACAAACCTCATCAGAAAACCGGCATAAAGCGCGACCAGGACAGCATTCGTCCATAGATGACGGGTTTTGACATGCAGGAACTCGGCGAAGCCCGTATGGCGCAGCCACAGGCTCACCGGCAACAGCAGCATGCTGAGGCCGAGATGAAGATTCCTGGGAAAAAGGTTGTGTCCGGCAATCAGGGCGCTGGAGGCGCCGGCGGCAACACACGACACCATGAACCACCAGATGCCGCGCGCCCGCCGGTAGCTGATATGCAGCGAGYAGAGCCCCGCAGCATAAACCAGCATGGTAAGCGCATTGATCAGCAAGAGGTTGTACGTATTCATGGCAGGAGCGGCCACCCCCAGAGAAAACTGGCCTGATGGTGAGGCCGCAGGTCGCGGACAGCGAGATTGTAGCAATGCAAGGGGCCTTCACTCCAGTACCAGTTTGGTAATCCGCCCCTCGGAAGCCGATTTGGTTCCCAGGCTTCTCTCTGTTCCGAAATAACATATGATGAGAACCGCCCGCCCGATCGGATCTTTCCGGGAGGCAATCTATCTGGTAGGCAGTCGCCTTTCCGTATCCTGCAGAGCCTAAGCCGCGTGGTCCAAATGTGCCAATGCAGTTTCGATGTGGAGACCAAAAACGGGATGAGCCCGAATGCCTGAAAGCCCCTCGACAGTAACCATGTTGTTCTGGGCTGTGCTGGTGCTTGCCACCCTGCTGCTCGCATGCTGGCTGCTGCGCCTGAGCGCGAGGCGCGCCGATCTGACTCCGCAGAGGCGCCAATTTCTGGCTACCATCGGCGGTGCCTTGCTTGCCTGCGCCATATGGTCGCTCTACCATCTGGCATCCTTCTCTCCCGCCGGCGGCTTCGGCACACGGCACCCGGGCATCATGCTGGGAGTTTCGCTGGTTGTCGCCATGGTGGGCTGCGGAGTCGCCGTAGGCAATGTCGCCCTGCTGATAGATAAGCAGGCCAGCAGTAAGGCTTCCAACGGGATCGATGCCCTGACCGGTCTGCAGACACGGTCGCAACTGGAGATCAGTATCCGCAACAGCATCCGTCGCTGCGGCCCGGAAGGAAGGTTTGCCGTAGCCCTGGTCGATCTGGATCGTTTCAAAGGCGTCAACGACACGCTCGGACATGAAGTAGGCGATCTGATCCTGCGGCAGACAGCGCAGCGTCTGCGTACTGTCGTCGGTCCACGCGAGACCCTGGCCCGCATCAGCAGCGATGAGTTCCTCGCCGTATTGCCAAAGATCGAACAGGAAGGCGCTCTTTCCACGATCTGCCGAAAGATCCTTCATGCCGTCTCGGAGCCGCTGACCGTCGGCAGCCACAAGCTTCATA
Source organism: Terriglobus sp. 2YAB30_2 (assembly GCF_052114765.1). Taxonomy (NCBI): domain Bacteria; kingdom Pseudomonadati; phylum Acidobacteriota; class Terriglobia; order Terriglobales; family Acidobacteriaceae; genus Terriglobus; species Terriglobus sp. 2YAB30_2. Next base: position 19,617 of record NZ_JBFRFJ010000012.1, on the reverse strand, counting down.
TCACCTCCAGCATCGGTGTAGCCGTCTATCCGGATGACGGCGCCGATGTATCAACCCTGCTTCGCAAGGTCGACACCGCACTCGACCGCGCCAAAGCCGCGGGACGAGGAGACTTCCGCATCTTCAATCCGGAAGTCGACAAAGCCCTGCTGGAGCGGCTGGCACTTGAAAACGATCTGCGCCATGCGCTCGGACGCAACGAGTTCCTGCTGGCCTATCAGCCGGAGTTCGACCTGCAGACAGGCGAAGTCGTCAGCATGGAAGCTCTTCTGCGCTGGCGTAGGCCGACGGGTGAGTTTATCTCTCCGGCTAAGTTCATTCCCGTCGCCGAGGAAACGGGCGTTATTGTCCCCCTCAGCCAGTGGGTTCTTGAAACTGCCTGTCGCGAGCTCAACGCCCTGCGCTCCTCCCTCGAGTACAGCCCTCGCTTCGCCGTCAATCTCTCTCCGCGCCAGTTTCAGCAGGACAATCTCGTGGAGATGATCATCTCGACCCTGGAGAAATACCAGGTCGCTCCCGGCAACCTGGAACTGGAGATCACGGAAGGCTCCCTGATGGATGATCCGGAGAAAGCAGCGTTCTCCCTCCAGCGGCTGCGCCAGCACGGTATCGCCACCGCCATCGACGACTTCGGCACAGGGTACTCTTCCCTCAGCTATCTGCGGCGCTTCCCTATCGACAAGCTCAAGATGGATCGCGCCTTCGTCACCGATATCCAGGTGGATAAAGACAGCGCCGCCCTGGCAGAGTCCATCCTGCGCATGGCCCATCAACTCGGTCTGAAGGTCGTGGCGGAAGGGGTCGAACTACCCGAGCAGCTCGACCTGCTGCGCCATCTGCGTTGCGATGCCGCCCAGGGCTTTTTGCTGGCCCGGCCCATGTTTCTGCCGGAACTGACCGGGTTCCTGCTGGATCATCAGGAAAAGGGATAGAGCATTTTCCCTGCGGGTGTAGCGTGAGGGTTCGCATCTATGGGCGTTTTCCGCAATGAAAACGCCGCTACACCCTCCTTCCGGGATACGCAACAACAGGAAAAATGCTCTAACCTGATCGCAGGCTCGACATACCTTCGACTTACAATGGCTTCACCCATGCGCCCAGTTGCTTTGCTCCTCATTTCCAGCCTCTGGCTGGCAACCACAGGATTTGCCCAGCGCAATGCTGAGATCGACGAGAGTCCGAGCACGCCGCCGAATATCCTGAAGACCCAGTCCGGCACCGTTGAGACCGGTTCCATGGGCAATGCAGCCTACCGCATCGATGTTCCGGCAAACTGGAACCACTCCCTGGTCGTCTTCTACCACGGCTACAGCGAGCAGTCGTTTCACTACCGCTCCGACGCGCAACTGCATGATCAGGCCCGGCCAATGTTCCAACGCGGCTTCGCCGTGATCCAGAGCGGCTACTCCCAGACCGGGTGGGCCCTGCAGGCCGCCTATCCTGAGACCGAACACCTACGGAAGTACTTCACCAAAAAGTACGGTCAGCCGAAAGAGACCTACGTCGCCGGCGGCTCCATGGGGGGAGCTCTGACCATGATGACGCTGGAGCTGAATCCCAAGCAGTATGTCGCCGGTCTCGATCTCTGCGGAGCCGTGGAACCAACCTACGAGTGGGCCTCGCGGCGATTTGCCTGGCGCGCTGCCTTTGACTACTTCTTCCCCGGCATCTTTCCTCCGCTGGTGCCGACACCGCAGGACTTCATCGAGAATGACGGCCTGCGCCAGAAGATCCTCACTGCCCTGAAGGCAAAGCCCGCCGCCGCGGCGAGTATGCGGGATATCACCTACGAACACACGGATCTGCAGGTGGCCAACCTGATGATGTACATCACCTGGCAGATGGCTGACTTTCAGAGGAAGGCAGGCGGCAATCCTTTCGAGAACCGGAATTACATCTATACCCGCTCCAGCGAAGACCCGCATACCGACTACGCCCTCAACGACGGTGTGCGCCGCTACGCCGCCGACGACAAGGCGCGCAAATGGGTCGCGACCTGGTACACCCCAACGGGAAAGCTCACCCGTCCTATGCTGGCACTGCACACGGTCTTTGACCCCCTCGTCCCGGCAACTTCCATGACACTGTATGGCCGCATGGTGGAAGAGGCGGGCTTCGGCAACAACTACGTGCAAACCTACGTTCATCGCGAAGGTCACTGCACTATGAATGCCGACGAAGTCGGCCGCGCCTTCGATCAGTTATTGCTGTGGGTCCATCAGAAAAAGGTCCCCCAGGCGGGCCTGCTGCGTTAGAGCTTTTCACCGCAGGTGTCGTGTAGGGCTCCCGTATCTATGGGCGTTTTCCGCAATGAAAACGCCGCTGCACACCCCTTCCGGGATACCCAGCAACAGGGAAAACGCTCCAAGATTTGTCATCCAATTCGGTCAACCAAACTTAAGCCAGACTTAAGTTCCACAGAAATCACGCCAAAACAGGGCAAATCAACCTTCCATTCATAGACGCCACACCTTCTATTCACATTTCTGGGCTACTTTCAGCCCATTGTGAACAACAGAATAGTTGTCTCGTCTCTGGCAATTTTGCTGTCTTTGGAGGCAGGTGGAGGTGCGCAATCGGCACCCGCGCCAGCGAAGCATACCGCCTATTACGTCAACACGCAGGTGCTGCATATCGCCGATCTGATTCCGGCGCCGCCGTCGGACAACGATCCGCAGACCCGCACCGAACTCGCTGAAGTCCATCGCGTCGAAACATCACGTACGCCGGCGCAGGCTGCAGCCGCCAAAGCGGATGATGAGGAAGAGGATATCTTCGTCTTCCGCACCGTTATGGGTCCGTCGTTTACGGCGGCAAAACTGCCGCTGATCGCGGAGCTTTCGAACCATGTCAAAGGCGACCAGTCCGTTCTTGGCGGAGAGCTGAAAGCGCTATTCCAGCGTCCGCGCCCTTACCAATCGGATAAGACGCTGCATCCGGTCTGCAAACTGACCGACGTGCATAACTCCTATCCGAGCGGCCACTCGCTCTCCGGCTACATGCTGGCGCTCACCCTCGCGGAGCTGGCTCCTGAAAAGCGCGATGCCATTCTGGCGCGCGCCGATGAGTATGCGCACAACCGCGTGGTATGCGGCGTTCACTATCGCGCCGATACCGAAGCCAGCCGGCGCATCGCCTATGCCGCCTTCGGCAACATGCTTGCCAATCCGAAGTTTCAGACAGACCTCGCTGCCGCACGCGAGGAGCTACGCACCGTCTCGGGCAATACGCACTAACGCTGCACCTTGCACCTTCCGGCCCAAGTCGTAACGAAAAAAATCAGGAGATACTCTCGTGCTTCGATCTTCTCTCTTAGCCAGAACGCGCGCTGCCTTTGCTGTGGCGCTTGTTGCTGTTTCCCTTGGTTTGCCTGCAATCGCACAGCAGACCGGAACTCTCTCTGGAACCTTGAAAGACGCCATCGGCGCGTCCATTCCCAACGCGACCGTCGTTCTGCGGAATGAAGAGACCAAGGTTGTCCGCAACGTACGCGGCGACGCCGAGGGTCACTTCAACGCCAGCGGCCTGCCCGCGGGAACGTACACCGTCGAGGCCTCCGCGCCCGGCTTCGCCCTCACGACACGCCAGGGTGTACAGCTGGCTGCCAGCAACACGCAGGACGTCACACTGACCCTGAAGGTCGGCGGCGCCAACGAGCAGATCACCGTTGACGCTGCTAACGCCAATTCCATCGCTGCCGCCTATGCGGTGATGGATGGCGTGCTTGACGCCCGCAGCGCCCGCACCGAGATCAATTCCACTTATATCCAGAATTACGTTGCGCCGACCGCGGACTACACCGAAGTTCTGCAGAACGCACCCGGAACGTACAGCCTGAATGCGAACGGCGTAGGTCTGGGTGACGCGAAGATGTTCTTCCGCGGTTTCTCCGACGGCAACTACGACATCACCTTCGACGGTATTCCGTGGAACGACACCAACTCGCCCTCGCACCACTCCTGGGCCTTCTTCCCGTCGCAGTTCCTCGGCGGCGTCGACTTTGACCGCTCACCCGGCTCTGCCTCAACCGTCGGGCCGACGCCCTTCGGCGGCTCTATCAATCTGCTCTCGAAGGAGATGCCCGACGTCCAGAACATCCGCGGTGGCATCAGCTACGGTTCCTTCAACACCAAGCTGATCGATGTGAACTACGACTCGGGAAACTTCGGCGGCGCGTCCAAACGGAATAACGTCTTCATCGATGTCCATCACATGGACTCCGATGGTTACCAGACCTTCAACTACCAGACCCGCAACGCCGGCGCGCTGAAGTACCAGTTCAAGTTCTCTGAGAACAAAATCCTGACGGGCTTCGCCAGCGTGCTCTGGCTTGACTCCAACACGCCCAATATCAAGGGACCCACACGCGCCCAGGTAGCCCAGTACGGCGATAACTACCTGCTGCAGAATACTGATTCAACGCAGGCGAACTACTACAAGTACAACTTCTACCATGTGCCTACGGACTTCGAGTACATCGGCTATAAGCAGCAGCTCGGCCACGGCTGGTCGCTCGATACCAAGCCTTACACCTACAGCTACAACAACAAGCAGAACTACGCAGCTACACCGAAGAAGGGCACGGTCAGCGAACCCAACTGTTCCACGCCCGTCAGCGGAGCTCTGCCCTGCGGTACTGACAAGCTGAACAGCTATCGCAAATACGGTGAGATCACCAGCCTGAGCCAGGTTTCCCGCTTCGGGATCTTCCGCGTGGGCATGTGGTACGAGTGGGCTGCAACCGACCGTTTCCAGATCCCTCAGGATCCCATCACCCAGGTCGACAGCGCACTGCCCAACTTCCATGAGCAGTTCTGGACCAACTCCTACCAGCCTTACGCCGAGTACGAGTACCACGCCACCAGCAAGCTCACGCTCACAGGCGGCCTGAAGTTCGCACACTACACCATGGACCTGAAGCAGTATGCCGATAACGGATCCACGGTCGGCAGCCTGAACGGCGCTCCGTATGTTCGGAACAACGCCAGCTACAACTCAGTACTTCCGTCCGTCGACGCCAACTACCGCATCCGTCCCAACTGGTCGGTCTATGGGCAGTTTGCCACTGGCAGCGTGATTCCTCCCAGCAACGTCTTCGATATCAATCAGACTTCGACCGGCTCCAGCCAGGCCGCTGTCCTCAAGACGTTGCCCGATCCCAGCTATGCCAAGAGCTACCAGACCGGTTCGGTCCTCAAACTGCACCGCGTTACCCTCAACGCCGATGTCTACTATGTCCGTTTCGGCAACGCCTACTCTGCGCCCAGCGACCCGAACTTTGTGAACTACACCTCGCAAGGCGACTCGGTCACCAAGGGTTTTGAAGGCGAGACCAATGTCTACTTTGGCAAGGGCCTCAGCCTCTTCGCCAACGGAACCGCCGGCACCGCCAAATACGTCAGTGATACGGTCGGCGGCAAGGCGAATCCGAACTACAACCTCTGGGTCGCCAGCACGCCCTCCAACACCGAGAGCCTGGGCATGACCTTCCAGGACAAATACCTCAACCTTGGCATCTTCAACAAGCGTATCGGCCCGATGTGGAACGACGGCAAGTACGCTGCGCCGCTCTCGACCGACCCTGTGCAATTGAACCCGGTCCTTGGAACCAATGCCAACCAGGCGGTGCCGATCGATACGTTCAACGTCACCAACATGTACGTGAACTTCACGATGCGCCGCGGATCCATCTTCGACCAGACCAAGATCCGCTTCAGCGTCAACAACCTCTTCGACCAGCACAACATCACCAGCGTGAATCCGACTGGTTCGGTACCGCTCACCCGCACCAACTACGTCTTCACGCCAGCCTCAGGAGACACCGTGGGCCTCCTGCCCGGACGCAGCTTTATGCTCTCCTTCACCATCGGTCTGTCCCGGCGACAGTAACCGAAGCACGAGTAACCAACCTTGCGGAGGGCCGGAAACGGCTCTCCGTTCTTTTCTTTAAGGGGATAAAGCGTTTTTCCTGCGGGTGTAGAGCAGGGTTTCCGCATCGATGGGCGTTTTCCGCGATGAAAACGCCACCGCACGTCCATTCCGGGATACCCAGCAACAGGAAAAACGCTCTAGAATCAGTTATGGCCATCGCACGGCCTGCGACCACGCAGGCTGGGTCCGGATTGACGCCTCCCGAGATCACCTCCAGCGCCGTCTCCGCCGCCAACGGCGTTGATCTGGAGCAGCCGATTTCTGTGCCCAAAGCTCTGGAAGATGCCTCGGTCCACGATTCGTTGGCCTCTCCCAGCGGCATTCTGGCGGAAAAGCCCTTAGCTCCCCTCGCCAAACCGACCTCCGTCACACCCTACCTGACCTGGTTGGATAGCGCCTCGGCTCAGCGCATTGACGTAAAGTTCGCGCACCTGCTCGAGACCGTCCGGACCTTCCGCCCCGGCGACGACATGGAGGTCATCCGCAAAGCCTGGATCTTCTGCCTGGAGAACCACGCCGACCAAAAACGTGCCTCCGGCGAACCCTACGTCATCCATCCGCTCGAGGTCGCCCAGTTGCTCGCGGAGATGAAGCTGGACGCCACCGCCATCGCCGCCGGCCTGCTTCATGACGCGGTGGAAGATACCGACGTCACCGCCGACGAGATTTCGACCCGCTTCAGCGATCAGGTCGCCCACATTGTCGAGGGCGTCACCAAGCTCGACAAGATCAAGTTCGCCAACCGCGAAGACCACCAGGCGGAAAACATCCGCAAGATGCTTCTCGCCATGGTCACCGATGTCCGCGTTGTGCTCATCAAGCTGGCCGACCGCCTGCACAACATGCGGACGCTGGAGCACCTGAGACCCGAGAAGCAGCAGAAGATCGCCAGAGAGACCCTCGACGTCTACGCCCCTCTCGCCCATCGCCTGGGTATGGGTAAGCTTCGCGGCGAACTCGAAGACCTTGCCTTCCGCTACGTCGATCCCGTCGCCTACCAGCAGGTCGAGAAAGAGGTCGACCAGGTCCGTGACGCGGGCGAACGCTTCCTGCAGGGCATCGCCAAGGTCCTGGAGGAGAAACTCGCCTCACACCACATCCATGGCCGCGTCGAGTACCGCATCAAGCGTCTCTACTCCATCCAGCAGAAGCTGCAGGATGGGTCGCTTCCACTGAACCAGGTCTACGACCTTCTGGCCGTTCGCGTCATCACCCAGACCGTCGGCGAATGCTACGCCATGCTTGGCCTGCTGCACTCCACCTGGCGTCCTGTCCCCGGCCGTATCAAGGACTTCATCGCCATGCCGCGGCCGAACATGTACCAGTCGCTGCATACCACCCTCATCGCCGATGGCGGCCACCAGTTCGAGGTGCAGATCCGGACCGAGGAGATGCACCGCATCGCCGAAGAAGGTATCGCAGCGCACTGGAAGTACAAGGCTAACGAATCTGTCACCGACAAGGACGAACAGCGCCTCGCCTGGGTACGCCAGATCATGGAATGGCAGCGCGAGATGACCGACCCCAACGAGTTCATGTCGACGCTCAAGATCGACTTGTACCCGGAGGAGGTCTACACCTTCACCCCCAAGGGCAAGGTGGTGGTGCTACCGAAGGACGCCACACCGATCGACTTCGCGTATACCATTCACACCGACGTCGGTAACACGACCGTCGCCGCCCGTGTGAACGGACGCATCGTTCCTCTCCGCACCAAGCTGCACAACGGCGACATCGTCGAGATCTCCACCCAGACCGGTCATACTCCGAGCCGCGACTGGCTCAGCTTCGTCAAGAGCTCCCGCGCCCGCAACAAGATCAAGCACTGGATCAACGTGCACCAGCGCGAACGCGCCATCGAGATCGGCCGCAAGCTCCTCGACCGCGAGGGCCGCAAGTTCAAGGTCGCCATCACCAAACTGACCGAAGCCGATTTCACCCGCGTTGCCAATGAGTACGGTCTCGGCAATGGAGAGGATCTCTTCGCCGGCCTCGGCTTCGGCAAGCTGTCATCACGCCAGGTGCTCAACAAACTGGAACCCGGCAGCACTATGCCGATTGAAACCGACACGGAGCCGACCCTTCCCACGCCCGGACAGATGTCCGAGGCGGTCAAGCGCGTCTTCTTCGGCAAAGGATCAGACTCGCTGCAGGTGGAAGGCCAGGACGACCTGCTTGTCTACCGCGCGCGATGTTGTAATCCCATCCGGGGCGAAGAGATCGTGGGCTATGTCACCCGCGGTAAAGGCGTGGCTGTGCACGCACGAAGCTGTCCAAACGTACAGAATCTGCTCTACGAGAGCGACCGCCGCATCAATGTGGAGTGGTCGGCTACACCATCGGCGAACGCCCGCCAGACCACCTATCCCGTGAAACTCATCCTCACCTGCGACGACCGCACCGGTATGCTGAAGGAGTTCACCGCCATCATCTCCGACGACGACACCAACATCCGCAGCGTGGAATCACGCTCGAACGACGACGGCACCGCCACCGTCGAGTTTGTCGTCGAGACCGTCGACCTGAAACACCTGAACAAACTGGTCAACGACCTCCGCCGCGTCCAAGGCGTCCGCGACGTCCAGCGCGTGAATAAGATCTAAAAGCGACCCATCTTCTTGTTTTGTCATCCTGAGCAAAGCGAAGGACCTGCTTTATGCTGCCCATACATCGGGGTGCCCCACATCTCGGCACGGCCGAGATGTGGAGTATCGAGCTCTGCTCGATCCGCTTTAGTTTTTGTGGCTTCCCTATCCACCCTAACGGGCAGGAATTAGAAAGCAGATCCTTCGCATTGCTCAGGATGACAAAGTTACAGACCGAAATTACCGCTTCAACCGCGCATCAAACGGATACGCATAACTCTCCGCGATCCGGAATCGCTTTGCCGAGCGATGCAAGGGATTAAAGAGATAATTCGCCGTCTCCGGAACAATCGCGCTCGGTATCTTCAGCAGCACTGTTTCAGCCTCACGCAGCCACTCTGTTCCGAGATGCTGTGTCCGTTCGAGATCGTGCTGCCATCCCGCGCCAAGCTGTGATGCGCGAATCTCATCCAGCTTCACCGTCGGGCCCACAATGCGCAGCAACGTGAATGCCGGTGGCACATCATTAGCCGCTGTATGCGCACAGACTTCGAGCAATGCAGCCGCGGGATGATCTGCCAGATAGACAACCGGCTGACCGGCAAAGTGCCAGCGCCCGGGCGCACGCTGTCCGCCAACGCCCTTCAGATCCTTGAAACGGCTGATGCGCCAGAGAATCACTAGACGAAGAAGCCTTCGTCGATCTGTACCAGCATCTCTTCGACAATGCGGCTGCCGGTGTCCGTCTTCAGCAGCGACAATGGGGTCCGCTCGTCCAACCTCACATGCGGCCGGCGAAGCCACGCCAGTGCACGCTCGCGCGAGCCGTACGTTGCTTCTGCCGCCGAGAGCACACGGATCACCCGCAGTACCCGGTCAGACTCCTCCAGCGTCAGCTTCTCTCGCTTCGCCTTGCGATGCTGCAGGGTGCGCGACGGAATCACAACTGCGTCGATCTCCGCCCGCTCCAGCCCAAGCTCCGAGAGGCGCCCAACGACCGAGGGCGCGAGCCGCGCTTCAACGATCTTCAGCACCGCCGCCTCGGTCACCGGAGCACCGAGACCGAGCCAATCACCGATTTGGACCATTGCGGTATTCATACCAACATTATGCCACAAAAATAACGGCAAAATGTTATACAGGTTATCCTGAACATCCATGAAGAAGAGCCTCTTCGCCGCGCTTCTCCTCCTCGTCTCCAGCATCTCCTTCGCGCAGGAAACCCCGACCATCCGCGTCAACACCAACCTGGTGCAGGTACCGGTTTCAGTCGATTACAAGGGCGAGCGGCTCTATGGCCTTAAACCTGAACAATTTGTGGTGCAGGATAACGGGGTCGAGCAGAAGATCCGTCTCGATGAAGACGCCGATCAGCAGGGCATCGCGCTCTTCGTCATGGTGGAGTGCGGCCGCGAGTCCATGATGCAGTTCGGTAACATCAGCGGCCTGGCAACGATGGTAGAAAGCATCGTCGGCGGTGCACCCAAGCTCATCGCTGTGGCCCGTTACGCCTCCGGCCCGGAGCTGTTGCAGGACTTCACCGGCAACATGGAGAAGACCACAATGACGCTGAACGCCCTCAAGCCCTGCGAAGATGGCGGGGCCAACACGCTCGACGCCGTGAAATATGCCGCCGAAGCTCTGTCCCAGCGTCCCAGCCGCTACCGGCGCGCCATCCTGCTCGTCGGGGAGACCCGGGACCACGGCAGCAAGGTCAAACCCGAAGCCGTCGTTGAAGAACTCGGCCGCTCGAATGTCGTCGTTGATTCCGTAAGCTTTAACCCCGGCAAAACCGAGATTGTGAATAGCCTCTTCCACGGCCAGATGGGCTCCGGGCCCCTCGGTCTCCTCGTCATGGCAGTCAACGCCCTGAAGAAGAACGTCCCCAAAACCCTGTCAGAGCTCTCAGGCGGCGAGTACATCAACTTCACCACCCAGAAAGGCTTCGATAACGGTATGTTGCGGCTGTCGAACCACATCCACGACTATTACCTGCTCAGCTTCCAGCCGCCGGCCACCGTCGAACCGGGGCTGCATCGCATCACCATCTCCATCCCCGACTATCCCGACGCGAAACTCCGCGCCCGCCAGAGCTACTGGGCCGGACCAGCCGGGGCACAGTAAACCCTCCCCGGCGCTGAAACATTCCTGTAACATTGCCGGGAGATGCGAGGGCTGGTTTTCAAGGAAGCGTCTTCCGCCGAAGAGATCGACCAGATCGAGCGGCTAAATCACCAGACATTCGCGGAAGAAATCCAGCAGCACGCTCCGCGAGAAAACGGCAGACTGCCAGACCGCTTCCACGCGACAAACCGTTATTTCATCGCTCTGCGCGACGGCAAGCTGCAGGGCATGATCTCCGCTAACACCACGCCTCCCTTCTCAACCGAAAAGCGTCTGCCTGCAAAAGCCGCGATCTACGCCTTCGGCACAAAACCGTGCGAAGTGCGGATGCTTGCAGTCACTCCGCAGTCGCGCGGAGGCATGGTGCTGGCCGGACTCTTCTGGAAGGTCTATGACTTCGCCAGGCGCGATGGTTGCACCCATCTCCTCATCTCCGGCGTAGTCGAACGCCTCGATATGTATCGCTCCGTTGGTTTTGAAGCATTGGGTCCGCCCGTTCCCGATGGCGACGCCAGCTTCGTTCCCATGGCCCTCTCCCTGGAAAAACTCCCGGCCGGCGTCCACGAGTCCCTCTTCCGGCGATGGTGGCAAACGGAGAGTTTGGCGGCCGCCTCCTTGGGCAAGCTCTTCGTGCCGGCCTTCGCCATGAAGTGCTCGAGTGGAAGTGGAACGAAGCATGGAACTTCCAGCAGATCGCAGATGCCATACAACGGCGCCCTGCATGGGTATGGGCCGTTCATCTTGAAACCAGTACTGGCCGTCTGAATCCATTGCATCGGCTCGACCGGCTCTGCCGCGAACACGGCATTCCCCTCATGGCAGACTGCGTCAGCAGTCTCGGTGCTGTGCCGCTCGAGGGCCTCGCTCTCTTTCTCGCATCCGCAGTCAGTGGAAAGGCTCTGGGTTCATATGCGGGCCTCGCTCTTATCTTCGCGAATGAAGATGCGCTTGATCGGATGCAGCCACGGCATCTTCCATCCGTCTTCGATATTCATGCCGCCATCCACGCCGAAGCTCCCAGGTTCACTCTTGCTTCGCCTCAGGTTGTAGCCCTGCATGCTGCTCTACGCCACTACTACGGTTCAGCTTCCAGAACCCAGGCACGCTTCCGCCGCTATGCCGAAGTTGCCGCTCTTGTCCGCGAAAACCTGCTCACTGCAGAGCTTCCACCGTTGACTCAGGACCACGAAGCCTCACCTGTCATCGCGACCTTCGCTCTTCCCACGGGCATCGCTGAATCCTGTTATCAGGCCGGGTATCACATTGCCCATCAAAGCGGCTATCTGCAGTCTAGAGGTTGGGGCCAGATCAGTGTGATGGGGGATGTTCAACCAGCAATGCTCCGCAATCTGTTCCCCGCGCTCAACTCTGTCCCGTAAACCCGGCTGGCGTAAACTGCCCTCATGAGCGACACCAACAAGACCGCCGTCTCCACCAAGGAAGCACCGGCCGCCATCGGCCCCTATTCGCAGGCTATCCGCGTAGGTGACACACTCTTCACCTCCGGCCAGGTCGCCCTCGACCCCGTTACCGGCAACCTGATCGAAGGTGGCATTAAAGAGCAGACCGTCCGCGTACTGGAAAACCTGAAAGCTGTTCTCGCCGCCGCCGGCCTGGATATGGTGCATGTGGTCAAGACCACTGTCTTCCTCAAGGACATGAAGGATTTCGCCGCAATGAACGAGATTTACGCCAGGTATCTTGCCCCGGCGGGCACCGTGGCTCCGGCGCGCACCACGATCCAGGTAGCAGCGCTGCCCAAGGATGCTTTGGTTGAGATCGAGGTCATCGCCAAGGAATCCGCTTAAGCCCTCCAGGCGTCTAACAAGCAAAAGGAGATTCCAATGGCCGAAACACCTATGCTCGATGAGCAGACGACGACCAGCGGCAAGATCCACAAGACCGAAGAGGAGTGGCGTCAGCAACTCACACCGGAGCAGTTCCATATCCTGCGCCGGAAAGGTACAGAACCGGCATTTACCGGTGCTCTGCACCAGAATCACCAAGATGGAACCTATTGTTGTGCAGGGTGCGGCGCCGAGCTGTTTACCTCAGACAAGAAGTTCGACTCAGGTTCCGGCTGGCCCAGCTTCTGGCAGCCTATCTCGGCTGATGTAATTGAGGCGCATGAGGACAGCAGCTACGGCATGCGCCGGATCGAGGTGACCTGCGCGCGCTGTGGCGGCCACCTTGGCCACGTCTTCCCCGACGGTCCTCGCCCCACTGGTCTTCGCTACTGCATCAATTCCGCATCGCTGGAGTTCGACAAAGAACCGAAGTAATTCTGTCTATTACCCCAAAATGGCCCGCGAACCTGCGGGCCATTTCGATTTAACAGCCGCGAATTCGTACAATAGACACTATCGTGACACTGGATTTTCTAGGTTCCACTACCCGCACACACCGGTGCGGAGAGCTTCGCGCCGCAGATGCCGGCAAACCCGTAGTCCTGATGGGCTGGATCAACCGCCGCCGTGACCACGGCGACCTGATCTTTCTGGACCTGCGCGACCGTACCGGCATCACCCAGGTGGTGCTCGACAAGTCGCTCTCCGGCCATGACGCGCTGGCCAAAGCCGAGGCCGCGCGTCCTGAGTACGTCATCGCCGCCCTCGGCAAGGTTCGCCTGCGCGAGGAATCGCTGGTCAACCCTAAGATGCCGACCGGCGAGATCGAGGTGCTGGCTACCGAGCTGCTGATTCTGAACGACGCCAAGACGCCGCCCTTCTCGCCGGCCGATGACGCCATTCAGAATGAAGAGATGCGGTTGAAGTACCGCTACATCGACCTGCGCCGCGCCGAGATGCAGCAGAACTTCCTCGTGCGCCACAAGGTCAACCAGGCCATCCGCCAGACGCTCTCCGACGAAGGCTTCCTCGAGATCGAGACTCCGTTCATGACGCGCTCCACCCCGGAAGGCGCACGTGATTACCTGGTTCCCTCTCGCGTCCATCCCGGCACCTTCTATGCGCTGCCGCAGTCGCCGCAGATCTTCAAGCAGATCCTGATGATCTCGGGCTTCGACCGCTACTTCCAGATCGCCCGCTGCTTCCGCGACGAAGATCTCCGCGCCGACCGCCAGCCGGAGTTCACCCAGATCGACCTGGAGATGACCTTCCCCACGCAGGATCAGGTCTTTGCTGTCGTCGAGCGCTTCCTCACCGCCTCCTTCTCGGCCGTGGGCGAGACCATCAATACCCCCTTCCTGCGTATGAGCTACGACGAGGCCATCCGCAAGTACGGTATCGACAAGCCCGACATGCGCCTGCCGGCGATGGCCGATCTGACCGACGTGCTGACGCCCGAGCTGCGCACCACCCTCAAGATCGAGCAGAAGCTGCCCGTGCTCGGCTTTGTGATTCCTTCGGTCGGCGAGCTCTCCAGCACTGCCCGCAAGTCGCTGCTCAGCGAGGTTCGCGCCTCGTTCGGCGATAGCGGTCTTGACCTGCTCGACCTCGTCCGCCTGCGTACCGCCGAGCAGTTCGTTCCGCTGGCCGATGCTATCTCTGAGAAGCTGAACGCCGAGCTCGTTGCCTTCAACGGATCGAGCCTCACGCCCAATGATCTGGCAGTGGTCGTCACACCCAAGCTGGAAACGCCGGAGATGTGGAACTTCGATCGCCAGTGGATCTGGAAGCGTGTTGGCCAGCTTCGCCTGGAACTGGCGAAGAAATACGCCGACAAGCACGGTCTTTTCGAGAAGAAGGGCACGCCCGACGACTACAAATTCCTCTGGGTCACCGACTTCCCCATGTACGAGTGGAACGAGGAGAAGAAGATCTGGGACGCTGCGCATCACCCGTTCACCTCACCGCACGAAGAGGACATCATCTCCGGAGCTCTCTTTAATGACAAGGGAGCCGTACGGGCCTCGGCGTACGACGTAGTGCTCAACGGTCTGGAGCTGGGTTCGGGCTCTATCCGTATCCATCGCAAGGACGTACAGGCTGAGATCTTCCGTTCGCTGGGCATGAGCGATGAAGAGGCCAAGGAGCGCTTCGGTTTCTTCCTCGATGCGCTGGAGTACGGCACGCCTCCGCACGGCGGCATCGCCCTCGGCATCGATCGCATCGTCATGCTGCTGGCCGGCGCACAAAGCCTGCGCGAGGTCATCGCCTTCCCCAAGACAGCAAAGGCCATCGACCTGATGGTCGACGCTCCCAGCCACGCCACCGACATGCAGTTGAAGGAGCTTCACCTGCGGCCTACGGTGCGCAGCTAGGTAAGGTCAAAGGAAACAACATAAAACCCGCCCTTTGTAGGGCGGGTTTTATGTTGTCTATCTAAGCCCATACACTGGGTGCCCCATCCATCGCATATCGGGGTCCCCGACGAACTTGTTCGTTGGGGTGATAGCGCGATGGGTGGGATATTCGCGACTTCGCTATGAAATAACAAAAGACGATTCGAGCTTCGCTCGAACACCCCCACCCATTGCTTCGCAATGGATGGGGCACCCACTGTACGGGCTATCTAACTACTACGCCCCAACAAATCCTCTACCTCATCCCTGGAAGGCATTGACACCTGCGCACCTAAACGCGTCACTGAGATCGCAGCAGCTGCATTCGCATACCGCGCCGCCGCCTGTGGCGAATCCCCCTCCAGCAATCGCACCGCAAACGCCCCATTGAAGCAATCCCCTGCAGCCGTGGTGTCTACAGCCTTTACTGCAAACGCAGGCACCAGCGTCGCCTCACAATCAGCGCCCATCAGAAACGCTCCGCGCTCGCCCAGCTTCAGCGCCACATTGCGGCATCCCATCGCCAACAATCGCTCAGCCGTTTGCTGTGGCTCCATCGAGCCTGCAACCAGCTGCGTCGCCTCAGTCTCATTCGGAGTCAACCATGTCACCACACGCAACAACTCCGTCGGCAATGCAGCAACAGGAGCGGGATCAAGGATGACTGCAATGCCGGCCTTGTGTGCAGCCTGCGCCGCAGCAACCACCGCATCCATCGGGATCTCGAGTTGCAGCAGGACGACACCTGCCTCTGCAAACTCCTGCGCTCTGATATCCGCTGCTGTTACTAAACCATTCGCGCCTGGTTGTACGACAATCGCATTCTGTCCATCGGAGGAGTGAGTAATTACTGCCAGACCCGAAGGCCCTTCACTCACCTGGACACCGGTCACATCCACCTCGGCTTCATCCAGTCCGTCCAGCAGCGCACCCCCATAGTTGTCGCTACCGACGCGGCCCACCATACGCACCCAAGCTCCCAGCCTGGCTGCCGCAACAGCCTGGTTTGCGCCTTTACCACCCAGCAGGGACTCGTATCCGCTGCCACGAACCGTCTCACCGGCAAGCGGAATGCGCTCCGCATGCACGACAAGATCCAGGTTGAGACTTCCAATCACCAGCACCGACTTCTGCACGAACCTCATCCTAGAGCATTTTTTCTGTTGCTGGGTATCCCGGAAGGAGCGTGCAGTGGCGTTTTCATTGCGGAAAACGCCCATAGATGCACAAGCTCTACACGACACCTATGGGGCAAATACAAAAGCTCTGACCAGCGGAGCGTCGGTGCCTTTCTAATTCCATCCTTCAATCATTCAATTCCTCATAAAAATCGGCAGCAGAGGTGTCGCGGCCTCCGCTGCCGGCGTGAGGGGTTTAGTAAGAAGCGTTATGGTTTGTCGACGCCGTCGTGTGCGAAGTCAACGGTGCAGTCCCGTTGTCCGCGAGGTTCTTGACGTCCTTCTCTGCGAGGAGCGCTTCTATCTCCGCAGTGAATTCCTGTTTGAGCTGATCGTTGAAGGCTCCGCTCGAAGGCGAGGCGAAGCCCGAGTGAACCAGCCGCACGCGGCCATCCTTACCTACAAACAACGTCGCTGGCCAGGTGTTCAGATTCACCGCTTGAGGCACCTTCTCCCACATCTCTGCCGGGGCGCCGGCGAGCAGATAGGTGTACTTCACGCCATAGTGGTTGATGAATGCCTTCTCGCGAGCGAGCGAGTCCTGCTGCTCTGGCTCTTCGAAGTTCAGGGCAACGATCTCCAGTCCCTTATCGCGATACTTCTTGTCGAGTTCGACCAGGTAACGCGCCTCGTCATGGCAGTTCGGGCACCAGGTTCCAGTCACGATTGCGAGAACCACTTTGTTCTTGAAGCGGGCATCGTCGCTGGAGACCAGCTTGCCGTTTACATCCGGGAACTTGAAGCTGAACCGCTCATTCGCATCCCGTACTGTGGTGTGCTTGCTGTAGTTCTCAGGCTCCGCGAAGCCCTTGCTGCGCGCCACCTCGGGGCGATACGCAGTCAGCGCTTCCGTCGGAGTATAGGCGCCTTCGGTCTTCACCTCCAGCGTACCGTCCTCTTTTGGTGTTACCCGCACCAGCAGAGGACGAGCTCCATCGAAGTGGCTCAGCAGCCAGCTTCCGTTCTTATAAGTTCCGGTCAACGCCCCGGTGTCGCCATCGATACGCAGAATCGACGCTTGTGCTTCCGCGCCGTTCTGCTTCACGATCAAGCGCCATGCTTTCTCACCCTTCGCGGTCTCATGCGGAATCTCCCAGTTACCCGCGATGTTTGGCGCCTGCGCAGATGCTGCTGCCGTGGCATCGATATGGCGGGTTGCATGGAAGGGATAATCGGCGATGTACTTCTCGCGTTCAAAGCGTCCACGCAGTTTGCCTGTGAGCGTTTCCCCGTCGGCGTTCGCCGAAATCGTCGTCAGGTAATGCTCGAAGTCGAGTACGACCTCATTGTTATTGCGCTTCGCGCTGGTTGTGCTCTCGGTCTCTTTGTCTCCGTTGAAGAGTGTGCCTTTGATCTGCTGGCCGTCTTCGGAGATGTCAAGACGAAACGGAATCTCCGTTCCATTGAGAGTGAAGGCCGCGTCCCAGCGCCCTGCGAGTGAGTTTTGTGCGAAGACGGCCGAGCTGCTGAGGACCACGGCAGCAAATGCGATGGTGCGATTGCGAATTGTCATGACAGGCTTCTCCTGAATTTCAGTTGCGAAGGAAGTTCTGTTGCGAAAGGTTGTCGGTGAACTGCAGCGATACGGGCGGTTGCTATGTATTTGGCTATCCCGCCCTTCGGCGGGATAGCCTTTCTGCCCGTGCTGCTGCAGCAGCCGACTGTCGCCACTCCTCCGGTAGATGTGGCTTGGTCGCGAGCAGAATCTGGTACGCGGCTGTGCGATCGGCCGCGGAGATCTTCTGGAATGCGGGCGTTTGGTCTGCTCCGCTCAGCACCTCATAGAGGCGGTGATAGACATAGGTCTTCGCCTCCTGTGGCAACTGATCAAACTGGTCTGAGTAGATGAGATAGCTAACGGGATAGCGGAAGATCCGCCTCTTCAGATCGAAGTCGCGCAGAGATCGCCCTTTGCGATCGCGCAATCCTGCCGCGGCAAAGGTCCGCGCAAAGCTGTTGTTTCCTGCCACGGCCCCGGGTAGAGGAGCTTCGTTGGCAAACAGCAGATACCCCACCAGCTCTTCCGCGGGCTTCTCAAACGTAGTGCGCTCTTCAGGCGTGAGCGGACCTTCGACGCCGTTGTTCTTCTTCGCGTGCTCGAAGAAAGCGATGCGAGTCTTGTAGTTCGTCAGTGTGATGAGGTTGTGCATCTGCGTCTGATGCGCCAGCACCAGATGCGCCACAATGTCGCTCTGCGGATTCAGGTAATCCGCATTGAGAAATTTCTGTTCCAGCGGCTGCAGGCTTTGATCGGGATCGCCGCGCGGTCCATTGGCAATGCCATATCCCGCAGGCATGATGGAGTTACCCATCGTTCGTTCGCTGCCGGCTGAGCCGGTGACATACCATCCACCCCAGCGCTTCGCGATCGGCGTCTCCTGACCGGTGACAAACGACTCCGTCGAGTTCGCCAACGTGCCTGTCGGTGAGGGATAGATCGAACGCACCAACACACCGGGAACATTGCGTGTGCCAGGCGCGATATGGCACTGCGTGCAGTCCAGCTCGGCACGCTCAAACTTCGGATGCTCGGCCTTGTTGGCATCGAGCAGATAGAAGGCAGCCCCCTGGTTCGGATCGAACGAGACGATCTCCAGAGCCTTGCCTTCGTGCACAAAGCCGACATACACGTCGTCGTTGAAATAGAGCGCACGCGGATGTTCGGGCGAGATCTTCTTGTACTGGAAGCTGGTCTTGGAGAAAACCAGCGTCTGCGAGTCCTCGGGAATGTGCAGCGCCTTCAGCACCGAGGGCAGATAGCCCAGACGATCGTCATACGTCAGTTTCACCGTTCCCGCTTCAAGCTTGTTCTCGAGCTCGGCCACGGGATCGTGCAGTTCATCCTGCAGGTAGCGGATCGGCGCATCCGTGTAAGGAATATATCCCTGACGCTTTACAGCAATCTGGCCGCGAGCGCTCCACGCTCCAACACTTACGGCGAATAACGCAGCCGACAACAACGACACCACAACAGGCAGACGCAGACGTGCCAACTCCACGACCTTCATGGTCCAAGACCTTTCCTGGGCTGCACGCGACAAGACGCACACAACACCGGAAGACGACGCGACACTGCGGAATACAAGTTCCGCAACAAATCGCTTCAGATTGTCAGAGGATGATCAACGGTAGAAAGTACGAAGCAATGCCCGCACACACTCATACTCGGATTGATCAGGAAAGCTATCGTGAGCGGCAACAACCACAGAGCGTGGCCGCAACAGAGAGAACGCGCGCTGTCGCCGCGAACATCGCGTTCCGGCCTGCACTCATCGCGTTGTTGTGAAGATAGGTCTTCAAAACGCCTGCTCCGTTGTACTGCTTAGTTGTCTATTATGCACTTCTGGAAAAATCGTGCAAGTTGATTTCGGAATAACCCAAATTCTGGGTGCCAAATCCATCGCATCGCGATGGGTGGGGCACCTGTGATGTTTCAAGAGGTTGTTGTCCATCCGTTTGTATCTGGAGATTCTGTTTGTGACGAGCAAATAGAAGTTTCCGGAGGAACGGATGGACTATCACTATCATGCCCGATTGACGGTGCATGGTCGAAGAG